>DATFAB010000054.1:0-59170 GCA_035255025.1 Geomonas sp. | reverse complement strand
TGGTAACCGACATAGGCGTGGATGATGGAACCGGGAAGGATGCCGAGCGAGGTGGTCCAGGCAAAGGTCCTGAGCGGGATTTTGGTGATGCCGGCACAGTAGTTTATGACACAGAAAGGAGCGACGGGAACGATGCGCAGGACCAAGAGGTAACTGGAACTGTGGCGGGAAAGCTCCTGGTTGAAACGGCGCAGAGGCTCCCTGAAGCGCTCCTGAACCCATTCCCCCAACAGGAAGCGGGCGGTCACAAAGGCCAGCAGGGATCCCGCCGTCGCCCCGAGGTTGACATAGAGAACGGCGGGCCAGATGCCGAACAGCATCCCTCCCGCGATGGAGAGGCTGAGGGCTCCGGGCAGAAACAGCGCCGATGCGAAGAACAGCCCGATGAAGGCGGCTACCGACTCGAAGTAGTGGGAACCGGTAAAGGAAAGGAGTTGATCCCGATGCTCCCTGATGCGGTGGAGGTCGAACAGGTCTTCATGGATGAAGAAAGCCGCGCCCGTTGCAGCTGACACGATGAGCAAAACCGTGATGACCTTGATCAGCTGCCTCTTCATTGCATAGTCCCTCTGCATGGCCTGCTATCTTCACTGCCCTGACCCCGACCATCCCCCGCCCGATTGACATCCCCACCGCCGCAGGTACCCTTTCTCAATTGCCCACCAGAGTTGTTCACTCCAGCTGGACCAGTGCCAACGATAATACATGCGGCTGACATGTCAAAAACCTTCACCATCATGACCTATAACGTTCACAGCTGCATCGGCCTCGACGGGCAGCTCTCTCCGCTGCGGATTGCCGAGGTGATCGACCGCTGCAACCCGGACGTGGTCGCGCTCCAGGAGCTGGACGCGGGCCTTGAGCGAACCCAGCGGGTCGACCAGGCCCACCTGATCGCGCAGACCCTGGAGATGTCCTTCCACTTCCATTCATCCATCCAGGTCCAGGAGGGAGGCTACGGCAATGCCATCCTCAGCCGCTCGCCGGTCCGCCTGATCAAGGCGGGCGCCCTGCCCGCCGAGCCGGTACATCCAGACTTCGAGCGGCGTGGCGCCATCTGGGCCGAGGTGGAACTGGCCGGCCGCAAAGTCCAGATCATCGCCACCCACTTCGGGCTCAACAAGCGGGAGCGGATCTGCCAGGCGGAGGCGATCTGCGGGCCGGAATGGCTGGGGCATTCAGAGTGCCGCCCTCCCGCCATCCTGTGCGGCGACTTCAACGCCCTGCCGGTCTCCTTCGCCTACCGCGTCCTCAGCCGCCGTATCGATGATGTCCAGCGGAGGCTGAAGGGAAAGCGACCCAAAGGGACCTTCCCGGTGCAGTTCCCCTTCATGCGCATCGACCACCTCTTCGTGACCGAAGAGCTGAAAGTGAAAAGCGTCACCGTCCCCAAAAACGCCGTGACCAGGCTAGCCTCCGATCACCTGCCTCTGATGGCCACCCTGGAGCTGCCATGAGGATACTGGTGCCGGGAGCCAATTGCATGGGCATCTACCAGGCGAAGGAAACCGGGGTGCTGGTCGATGCCTCGGATTACTACCGCGCCTTCCACCAGACCGCGTCACAGGCCCGGCAGTACATCCTGCTCGCCGGCTGGCAGTTCGATTCGGATGTGCGCCTGTTGCGCGGGGTGGACAACCCGCAGGGGGCGGGCGAGGTCCGCTTCATCAAGTTCCTGGAAGCGCTCTGCGAGAAGACTCCGGAGCTGGAAATCTACCTCCTCGCCTGGGACTTCAGCAGCGTTTTCGCCCTGGAGAGGGAATGGTTCCAGGACCTGATTTTCAACTGGGCCGCCCACGAGCGGATCCACTTCCGCTTTGACAGCGCGCATGCCGCCGGAGCCACCCATCACCAGAAGTTCGTCATCATAGACGGCAAGATCGCCTTCGTGGGGGGGATGGACATCTGCTCGTCGCGCTGGGACGACCGCTTCCACCAGGAAGCAAACCCCGACCGGGTCGACGTGAACGGCTCACCCTACGGCTCCTACCACGACATCCAGAGCTACCATACCGGCCCCATAGTGAAGGAACTGCTGGACCTTTTCGCGGAACGCTGGGCCGATTCCGGGGGCAAGGGGCTGATCATCCCCACCGCCGACCTGCCGATCTCCCTGGACACCACCCATGCCTTTCCCATGCCCGCCGCGCAGGTGGCAGTGAGCCGGACCCGGGCACGCAACCCGCAAACGGAGCGCGGGGAAATCTTCGAGATCAGGCGGCTGTTCATCGACGCCATCATGTCGGCCGAAAAAGTGATCTACCTGGAGAACCAGTATTTCAGCTCGCAGGCCATCTACTGGTCACTCATCGCCAGGATGGCAATGGCCGGCCGACCACGCCTGCAGATCGTGATGATGCTGCCGGACCGGCTCCCGCTCACCGAGGAGGTCTTTCTGGGGCTGCCCCAGGTAAAGATGATCCGCTCGTTGCAGGAGGTGGCCGAGAAGACCGGACACGTCTTCAGCGTCTATTCCTCCACCGCCCTGATCGACGACGGCACCCGCAAGATGACCTTTATCCACTCCAAGCTGCTGCTGGTCGACGACCGCTTCCTCACCATAGGCTCCGCAAATGCAACCAACCGCAGCATGGGGCTGGACACCGAGCTGAACGTGAGCTGGGAGGCCGATCCGGCCAGTGAGCCGGAACTGGCGGCCGCCATCCGGGAACTGCGCTGTTCGCTGCTGGCGGAGCATGCGGGACTGCTCGGTACCGGCGAAGAAGATCGCTTCCAGCAGATCGAGGACCTGACCACACGCCTGGACAGCCTGGCCGACGATCACCGCGCACGCCTTTGCAGGTACACGCCGGATCCCGCCCTGGTGAACAGCGATTGGCCCGAGACCTTGGAACCAGTAGCGAAGATCGTCGACCCTGATCATCCGGTCGACGCCGAATTCTTTTTCGAGGTCCTCTCCAAATATGAGACCAGCGCCTTCGCCCGCGGCATCCTGAAGCTCAGCCAGATGATCATCGGCATCTGAGTCGCAAAGAGCGAGGCATCCACCCTTCGACCGAGAGGGACTTAGGCGGGGTGTGAGCCTCGGAAGCAGCGGGGAACGCCCCATCCAGGGACAGGGTGAGCATGGGGTCGACCGCCCCGTTACGCCACCAATGAGAATTTCGGCTCATGGTATAATGGACTAAACTCACAGAGGGGGAGGACACGACAATGGCTGAAGACATGAAAAATCCCATAACGGAGCCCGGCGACAGATCATGTGACATCAAATCGTGGTGCTCATCCTGCGAGAGAGGAGAGTACATCACCCAGGGCGACAAGTACCTGTGCAGTTCCTGCGGGAAAATCGCCGACCTCGACCATGAGATGCATCACGAGCATTTCCCTCACCTCTCCGGCGACCCCGACCTCATGCACTGAAGTCCCTTTGGGAGTGAGGCCACCAAAAGGCCCGCGGCTTCTTCCTGGCAGCGTATCAGGAAAAAAGCTCGCGGGCCTTTTCTTATTCGTACCCCAGCTGCTTCAGCAACCTTTCCAACTCCTGATCGGTCAGGGAGAGTGCCGGGAGACAGCCCCCCCACAGGCACACCCGGCAACATGGCCACCCCGCTTGAACCTTTCTATCCAGCGGGATCATAATGAAGACGTCAGGTGGTGATAAAACGCTCCGAGAGGTGGGCATGAACCTGTCCAGAGGTGGGCATGAACGTGTCCAGAGGGGGCACGCCCCTCCCCCGGAGGTGGGCATGTACCTCCCCCGGAGGTGGGCATGTACCTCCCCTCCGGAGGTGGGTATGTACCTCTCCCGGAGGTGGGTATCGCTCCCCCCTTTGTCAAAGGGGGGCCGGGGGGGATTTGCCTTTGGCAGATACAACGAGCCGCAAGGGGGCCTGATTCAGGTAACGCAGGCGTTCACGGAGTGACTATTCGGTTTCACGGAGGTTTACCGCTGTGAGGCTCCTTTCCCAACAATTTCTCCCCTGGCTCTTCCCACGCTTGCTGGGTGTCGTCTACTTCAGCGCTTTTTTCTCTCTGCTGGTACAGGTGCGTGGGCTGTTCGGCGCCAACGGGATCCTGCCGATCACCGGTTTCCTGGCGGCGCTGCGGGCGGAACTGGAGAAGCCGGACTACCTTGATTTCCCCACCCTCTTCTGGCTGAAAAGCAGCGACCAGGCCCTAGTAGGGGGGTGCCTCGCCGGCCTCATCCTCTCCATCCTGCTGATCGCCGGCGCTCCGCCGGTGCCGCTACTGATCCTGCTCTGGCTCCTCTACCTTTCCTACGTGGCGGTTGGCCAGGATTTTCTCGCCTACCAGTGGGATTCGCTCCTGCTGGAGGTCGGCTTCATGACCATCTTCCTGCCGCTTGCCTCACCCGCGCCTCCCCTGGTGGTGTTCACCTACCGCTTTTTCCTGTTCCGGTTCATGATCTCCGCCGGTGCCGTCAAGCTTCTCAGCAGGGACCCCACCTGGCGCGACCTGACCGCTTTGACCTACCACTACCAGACCCAGCCGATCCCCAACCGCCCGGCGTGGTACGCCCACCAGCTGCCGCTCTCCGTACAGAAGCTGAGCACACTCGTCACCCTGCTCCTGGAACTGGGCGCGCCCGTGCTGGCGCTGGGCCCCGAGCCGGCCCGCCTTGCCTGCCTGGTCTTGATGATCCTCCTGCAGCTTTTGATCGCCGGCACGGGCAACTATGGCTTTTTCAACCTGCTGACCGTGGTGATGTGCCTGCCGCTGCTGGACGACCGCCTGCTGGGAAGTTTCCTGGAGCTCCCTCAGGCTTTTCCCAATCAGCCGGCTGCTGTCGCGGTAAGTGCCATATTCGGCATTTTCCTGATCCTCAACCTTTGCCAGCTGGTCCTCCTGTTCCACCGCCCCCGTTGGCTGCTGCGGCCGCTGATGCGCCTCTCCCCGTTCATGATCTCCAACCACTACGGGCTTTTCGCCGTGATGACCACCGACCGCTTGGAGCTGGTCGTCGAGGGGAGCATGGACGGCAGCGGCTGGCAGGAGTATGAATTCCGTTGGAAACCGGGTGACCCGAAACGGCCGCCGCGCCAGGCGGCCCCCCACATGCCGCGGCTGGACTGGCAGATGTGGTTTGCCGCGCTCGCCCCCAACCGGCTGGAACCGTGGCTGCAAAATTTCCTCGTCCGCCTGCTGCAGGGGCAACCCGAAGTGCTGGCCCTTCTGGCCGACAATCCCTTCCCCAGCGCCCCGCCGACCTACATCAGGGTCTCCGTCTACCGCTACACATTCTCCGACTACCAGAAGCGAAGCGAACAGAGTACCTGGTGGGAAAGGACACTCATTGGCAGGTTCCAACCAATCAAACTGCATGTTACAAAAGAAGAGAAATAGGGATTTGACTTGAGTAGTCCAGCTAACGTGCTGTAAAATAAACAATAGAACTGGACTTGATCGTCGAGGTCTATATTTTTTTCTGCAGAAACAGTAAATCGAAAGCGGCAAATATTTTTTGTTAATTTATAATAGATAACTCAAACAGGCACAGATTCATCTCTCACTAAAACGGTCTTAACAACATAGGAAAAAAGTGCCTCCATGAAAGTAACAGACCAGACAATGATGGAGCAGATGCGGATCGGCAAGCACGAAATCAGGCGTCGCAGGGAACTGGCTCGTCTGGGTGATGAGGAGGATGCGCTACTATCGGGGTGCAGGCCGTTTATTGAGGAGGAGATAGACGCCATCGTCGAGGAATTCTACCAAGTGCAGACCGCCGACAAGGAGATCGCCCAGTTGATAGGCGACGCCGACACCCTGCGCAGACTGCACGCCACCCAGCGTCAGTACGTGCTCGACTTGTTCAGCGGCCAGACTGACATCGACTATGTCAATAACCGGCTTCGCATCGGGCTGGTACACAAAAGGATTGGAGTAGAGCCGAAACTGTACCTGAGCGCCGTGAATGTTCTGAAGGAGATACTGTATAAGAGCTTGGAGCGGCGGATTACCGACCGGGAGCAGCTGGCGACTACCCGCCGGGCGCTGGACAGACTGTTGAACTTCGACGTCACCCTGGTCTTCGATACCTATACGCGCAGTCTATTGAGCGAAGTTCAGACAGCGAGGGACCGGCTGGAAGTGTACGCGGCCAGCCTGGAAGTGCAGGTATCGGAACGGACCCGGCAGCTGGAACAGAAGGTTCACGAGCTGGAGTCCGCCCTTGCCCTGGTGAAGAAACTGGAAGGAGTGATCCCCATCTGCGGGGTCTGCAAGAAGATCCGGGACGACAAGGAGAGCTGGCAGCAACTGGAGCAGTACATATCGGAGCACTCCCAGGCTCTCTTCAGCCACGGGCTTTGCCCCGACTGTTACGAGAAGGAGATGCTGGAACTGAAGGCACTCAAGGAAACAAAGCGCAACAACAAGTAAAGCCGGCCTGCAACCCTCCGCAAAGCCGGCTCCACTCCTTTATCCACTCCAACCACTGTCCTCTCCATTCTCGCCTGCCCTCGCGCCTACCCTCGCCCAGCGGGAGAGGGTGGCCGAAGGCCGGGTGAGGGAAGTCCTGCGCCATATCAGCTGGTCCCACTTCGTAGCAAGCCCCCTCACCCTAGCCCTCTCCCGCAGGGCGAGGGGACTTATGGACTGCCACAGCGTTCAACTTCAACTTACCTACCTTGGCACCCCTGGCCCCTCTCCCGGGCCGACCGACTCCACCCGCGGCACCACGCTGGAAAAGAGCAGTTGCGCCATCGACATGACGTCCTCGGCGCTCACCTGGGCGACCGCCTTGAGCGAATCCGCGATCGGCTCCGGCGCCCCCAAGAGCGAGGTGGTGTTGGAGATGCGGCGCACCTGGGTCTCGCAATCGTCGAGCGCCATCAAGCGGCTGCTGCGGATCTGCTCCTTGGCCGCCTCCAGCACCTCGTCGGTCACCTTCTCATGGCAAAACCGCATCACCTCGGCGTGGCAGACATCCACCGCTTCCTGCGCCCGTTCCGAACTGGTGCCGCAATGGATGAGCAAGCCGGCCGAATCGCTGTAGGACGACAGCATGGAGTAGACGCTGTAGGCGAGGCTGCGGCGCTCCCTCACCTCCCTGAACAGCCGGGAGTTCATGCCGCCACCCAGGATCTGGTTGAAGACGGCAAGCTTGTGGCGATGCTCGTTGCCGGCGGGGGGGAGCGGGTATCCCATGTAGAAGAGCGCTTGCTCCATGGGGCGCTGGTAATGGGCATTTTCGGCTACGCCCGGCTGCCAGCTGGATTCCGCCTTTTTTACCGCCGGCTTCCCGGAAGGCAGGGTCCGCAAAAGCTTGTCCGCCTGCTCGACGATGCTGTCGTGCTCTACATTGCCGGCCACCGACACGATGGTGGCATCGGCCAGGTAGTTGGTGAACTTGTGCTCCAGCAGACGTTCGCGGGGGATGGCAGCTATGCTTTCGGTGGTGCCGAGGATGGGTGAGCCGAGGGGATGGTTGCGCCAGAACCCCTGGTGAAACTGGTTGTAGATGAAGCGGCCGGGAGTATCCAGGTTCATGGAAATCTCCTGCAGCACCACTCCCCTCTCCTTCTCGACCTCCTCCCCCGGCAACCAGGCGTTCAGGTACATGTCGGCGAGGATCTCGAAGGTGGGCGGGATCACCGAGGCAAGCGAGATGGCGTAGTAGAAGACCTCCTCCTGGCTCGTGTAGGCGTTGGCCCGGGCGCCGATCCGGTTGAAGTCGTCCATGATGCCGTCGGCGGTCCTGGTAGGCGTCCCTTTGAAGAGCAGGTGCTCGATGAAATGGGAGGCACCGCCGCAATCGGGCTCCTCGTTGCGCGTGCTGCTGTCGATCCGGATCCCGATCGCCGCGCTCTGCATGCTCGGTATTCTCTGGGTGACCACGCGAATGCCGTTGGAGATGGTGGACATTTGGACATCTGGCAAGGTTCCGGTTATTGGCATCACTTCTCCTGGCAATTGTAGTTGTTCTGCGATGCAAATGATTATAGCAAGTTTCCTAAAAGAGAAAGTGCAGTGTGGAAAAATCTGTTCCAGTCATAACTGTGGCTTCTGCTTGTGGCGGCTAGGGAATGATGCCACCGCTTCAACTGTTATGAGAGTCGCTGGGGTGCCTGTGACTTTAGCGAACCAGGCCACAAGCATTGAAATGAGGCGGGTGAATCGACAGTGAGAGGTTTAGACCGTGCAGGTGGTGACACTAACCTGCCATGAATGAGTTGAGCGAACGGCAAGGAGCGCCTGCAACCACGACGGGAACTGATCGAGGTTGCAGGCGCTCCTTCCTTGGCTGGAAACCGGGACCATGCCCGGCCCTCTTCAAACTACTTGAAGTCTGCGTACTTGGAGATGATGTAGTTGCGGTCTTTCGCGTCCTTTTCATGGCAGCCGAAGCAGTCACGGGCCGCATCGAGCCCGGAGGGCTTGCCGTCAGGAGTGAAGCCGGCAAACTGCCAGCCGCCGGTGGCCTGCTGCTTCTTGTCCCTTTTCATCATGACGATCATGGTCTTCTTGCCGGGGACCGGTTTGCCGCCTTCCTGCTTGATGGAGTAGTTGACGGCAACGAAGGTGGCCCCTTCCGGATAGCTCCCGCCGGACTTGTAGGCAGGCAGGGCCTTCTTGTCGACGAAGATGTAGTGAATCCCGTAGAACATCGACTTCTTGTCCGGCTCCACGCGGGCCTTGCTCTTTTCCCATTTTTCGTACCCCTTGGGAAGAGAGGCTTTATCGGCGGCCGAAGCGGCCCCGGCAACACCGACCAGAGCCCCAAAGGCAAAAAGAACTGCCAGCTTTTTCATCATAGTTCCTCCTTGTCACTCTTGTATTCCCGCGACCGGTCCGGCGCGGCACATCGAAAAAAAATACCACAGCAGCTGTGGCATTGACAGGAATATTTTTAGTATTTTCAAATACAGCGATTCAAGGCGGTGTCACTCGGCTTGTACCAGGGCACTTTTCGTAGAAGACCGCGCCAGCCCAGCGTCCATCATGCCTCCAGATGTATCGGCGGCTGGCGAGAAAGGGCAACGGTCAGCGGCCGCTCCCTGCGGAGGCTGCCGGTGACCACGGGTAGTCCCGCAGATGCTCGGCGAGTTCCTCCTTGTGGTAACGGTTCACTTTCTTCAAAAGCAGCACCAGCGCCATCACTACCGGCAGGGTGAAGATGAAGAGGCCTGTTTGGGCCATCAGCTTTTCGCCTATGTAGAGGGTGACGGCGAGGTTGAAGGCCACCACGCACAGGTAGAGGAAGGGGGCGTACAGGCAGCGGAAGGGAAGGTCGGCCACCCCGGCGGGTCTCTCATTCCCCCTGCCTGCGAAGCGGTCTACCAGCTGCAAGGCGCCGATCATCACGGCGCTCACCAGCCACCAGCCGAGATAGTTGGAAAAGGGGACGCCGAAGTGGGTGCCGACCTCGCGGTAGCCGTAGATCTGGCCGAGGAACCAGCGGTGTCCCTGCAAGGCGACCGGGTCGGTCACGATGTCCAGGAAGACCTGGAACAGCGAGCCCAGAAGGAGCGCGGACACCGAACGCCGCAGGCGCCCGGTCTCGAGCAGCACAAGGTTCCCACTGTTCCACTTGACCGGCGAAAGCACCAGCAGAGCGGTGGCATAGCTGCAGTAGCAGAGGAACACGTAGGAAAGGGAGTCGAAAAAGGGAACGCCGGCTATCCAGAGTTCTTTTCCGCGGGTGGCCTCGATGTAGTAGTACCACCCGTAGGGAAAGCCGTTGTTGATGGAGGAAAGCTCCGAGGCAAAGGCGATCAGGTAGCCGAGCACGGTGAACCAGATGGTCTTGCGCCATCCCAGGTGGAGAACCGCCGCCACCAGGTAGCTTGCGAAAAAGGCGAACACGTAGGGTCGCATGGTGACGGTCCCTACGGCGATATCGATTATGCTGTTCATCTAAAATTCCTACTTTGCTGTTACTGCACCTGCCCCGAAAGTCCCTCTCCCTCCGTACGAGGGAAAGGGTGAGGGAGGTAGGCAGAGATAAAACTGTGACGAGATCAAAAAACAGGGACCGGAAGGAGGGGGCCCGCCGGCACTCACGTAGGCGCGGACTTCCCTCACCCAGCCCTCTCCCGGAGGGAGAGGGAAAGTAAGCGGGAGATTATGGCAGGTAGAGAAACGGCGCCGCCGGCCACTCACTCTGCCCCCTAGAAGAGCGTCCCCACGATGGAGCCGATGACCGAGATGGGACCGGTGTCGCCCAGCCCTTCCATGGCGCGCTCCGCCTTCTTGAGGGTGGCGGTGGTGTCACGATAGAGCTGATCCTCGTTCACCAGCCGGCCAATGGTCCCCTGGCCGGAGTTGATCTTCTGGCTGATCTCCTTGATGTTCTTGGAGGCGTCGCGCAGTTCGCTGTAGAGGGCATCGTCCTGCACCAGCTTGCCCAGGGTCCCTTCCCCGCGGTTGATCTTGGCGGCGATCTCCTTGGCGTCGTGCAGACCGGAGTTCAGGTCCTTGACACCGACCCTGAGGTCGGCCATCACGGCGGAAGCGTCGTTGTACATCTTGTCGTCGTTGACCAGCTTGCCCAGCGTCCCCTCGCCCCGCTCGATCTTGCCGGCCATCCTGTTCAGGCTGGCCACCGTGCTTTGCGCATCGCGGTAGAGGTCGCCGTTATTGAGCAGCATGGCGAGGGAGCCTTCGCCGTGGTCAACCTTGGCGGTGATGCTGTTGATGTTGGAGAGCGCCTCCCTCAAGTTGCTGCGGTTGTCGTCCAGGATGTTGGAGACCTTGTGCAGCACTTCCTCCTGGTTCTTGTTCAGGTTGGTGACCAGGGTCCTGGCATCCTTCACCACGTCGCTCAGGTTGTCGACGATGATGTCGATATTGGCCACGTCCTTGCCTTTCACCGTCCCCCCCGCCTCCAGAAGTGGCGCCGTGGGCGAACCGAAGGAAAGGCCGAGGAACTGCCCCCCCAAAAGGTTGGTCAGCCTGAGGCTCGCCACCGTGTCGGTCTTGATCCGGGTCCCCGGTTTCACCTCGAAGTCGATCTCGATCTTGTCGGTGAGGACGGAGATGTCGGTGATGCGGCCGACGTCGACACCGGCCAGGCGGACCGGATCTCCCACCTTCAGCCCGGTGATGCTGGAGAGATAGGTCTTATAATGGACGTTCTGCTGGAAGGGGTTCCACTTCTCCCCCACCTCCAGCAGGATCCCTAGGATGATGAGGCCCAGCACGAAGAACATGCCGACCTTTTTTTCAACGGATAGAGCCATGTGCCCTCCAAGGAACAATCACTTATAACAAAAGCCTCGTCAGGAAGTAGTCCGCGATCAGGATAAGCATGAAGGACAAAACCACGGACCGGGTGGTGGCCTGGCCGATCCCCCTGGCTCCCCCCGAGGTCGCGAAACCGACGTAGCAGGCAACCAGCGCCACGATGGAGCCGAATACCACCGCCTTGGTGAGACCGGTGCCGATCTCCTTCACCTTGAGGGCGGCGGTCAGGCTGTCGTAATAGGTGGCGTAGGAAACGAAGATCTGCGGGTGCAGGTTGCTGATCAGCGCCCCCCCCACGATACCGATGCAGTCGGAATAGATGACCAGCGCGGGGACACAGATGATGCAGGCGATGAAGCGCGGCATGGCGAGGTAGCGAACCGGGTCGATGTCGAGGGTCCTGAGGGCGTCGATTTCTTCGTACACCGTCATCACCCCGAGTTCGGCAGCCATGGCCGAGCCGACCCTGCCGGCCACCAGGAAGCTGGTCATGACCGGGCCCAGCTCGCGCACCATGGAATGCCCCACGATGGCGCCGATGATGTTCTGACCGCCGTATTTCTGAAGCTCTACCCCTGTCTGCAGGGCGAGCACCATGCCGACGAAGAAGGCCATTACCGAGGCAACCGGCAGCGTATCGTAGCCGATGATGGCCATCTGGGTCAGAATGCTCTGCACATTGCGGGGCGCCTCGCGGAAGAAGTAGACGATCCTTCCGAGCAGGATGACCATTTCCCCCAGTATCTGGTGGAAATAGAGGATCCTTTTCCCCAGCGGTTCGATGAATTTGGTCACTTCCCCCCCCATTTCGGCCCGAACGGGAGCCAGAACAGACACAACTGGCGCTCCTGGTCACTCGACTTCAGGCTGATCAACCCCTTCAAAAGCTTGAACTCACTGGAGTTCTTGAGCCCGCGGTAGGAAACCAGCGGGAAAAGCTCGTAAGCGAGATCCTCGCCCCGCTTCTCGTGCCAGTAAAGGTTCCACAAAAAGGTGGCGGCGGAGTTGCCGTCCTCGTCCCAGCGGTACTGGAAAATCCGCCAAAGCGGCGCCCAGTCCTTCTCGATCCCCTCCTTCTCGAAAAGGACCGATTCCACCGGCGCCGGGAAGGAGAAGGAAGAGATGCCGCTTGGGCGCTGCTGGTACACAAAGAGCGGCCAGGCGGCCCGGCTGATGCGCACCGAGCCGTCCTTGGGCCAGGTCTCCCGGCTGCTGCGGTACAGGAAAAAAAGTATCCGGTCCGACTCGCGCTCGAAGTCCTTTGAGGACATCACCTCGTGCCGGTACAGCGGCCAGAGGTACCAGTGCCGCTCCCCGTCCTCGAACTTATCCGAGGAATAGATGGGGAGGAAGCGGTTCTCTTCACGCTTCTCGCCGCGGATGGTGACGATGAACGGCCAGAACCAGTCGGTCTCCCTGTATTTCTTCTCCCGCTGCTCCGTGTAGCCGAAGAAAGGCCACAGGTAGCTCCGCTTGCTCATCTTGGGCGACTCGACGCTGCCGTAGAGCGGCCAGGCGGTAGTCTCCTCTTTCGGGTTGTCCGTGTTGAGGCCGGTTTTCCACCAGGTGAAGATCGGCCACAGGAAGTAGCGCTTGCTGTAGACCCCTTCCTTGTGGGACTGGCCGTAAAGCGGGAAGGCCTCGAAGCCCCCCTCCTTCTCGCCGCTTGTGGTGGAGAAGATCGGCCACAGGTAGTGCCTGGTGGTGGTCCCCTTGTTCACCGTGCTGCCGTACAGGGGGAACATCAGGTAGTGGTACTCGTCCCGCCAGAAGCGGCCGTAGATGTCCCCGTAGAAGGGGAACACCGACCGGTAGTCGCCATGCTCGGGCGAATGACCGGCGATGTAAAACGGGAACAGCGTGGTGGTCCGCTCCTTGGCCGGCTCATCCTTGCGGTAGTTGTTGACCCGGAAGAGCTGGAGGACCTCGTAGGTATCCGCCGCCGGCGTGGTGTCGAAGTAGGCAGCCGGGTAGAGAAACCAGGTGGAGGTCGCCTGGTCGCCGAGATGGTCCTCCCGGTAGAACAGGGGGCGCAAGGCCGTGGTCCGCTCGTCACCTTTGGATTCGATCTTGATGAGCGGCCCCAGCAGGGAGAGGTTCTTGAACCCTTCGGCCGGACTGGTCCGGTAATCGACGAGCGGCCACAAGGTGAAGATGGTTCCCGGTTCCGTCTCCGCGGCACCGCAGGCAGAGGCAAAGGCAACCAGGGCCATGAGCGCCGCTATGAGAAGTCGAAATACTGTCATGAACCTCAGAAAGAACCTTTCAGTACAGGCGTAAGGTGGGATAGTACCCGTTGCTATTAGGCACAGTCAATAAAAATAATGTGTTAAGCGGTGAGAGCGGGCCTGCAGATACTACAGGAGCCTGCCCGCGGGCACCAAAAGCAAAGAGGCAGAAACCGCAGTCTCTGCCTCCTTGCTTCAAGCTATCTCGGCGAGCTGTCAGTACTTGCTGTCGGCGTAGTCGACCCAGCCGCCAGCCAGAACCAGCGCCTTGTCGAAGGGCGACATATCGAACTCGATGGTCTCGGTCCGGCCGCCGCCGGAGATGGTGAGCTGCTGGCTCTCCACGTCCACCTGGATGGCCGCGTCTTCGGCGTTGGCATAGCTGAACAGCCGGTCGATCTTCTCGGCGGAAAGCTCGATGGCCGCCATGCCGCAGTTGAACATGTTCTGCCGGAAGATGCGGGCGAAGGACTCCGCGATGACGGCGTACATGCCGTTCACCTCGAACACCCAGGGAGCGTGCTCGCGGGAGGAACCGCAGCCGAAGTTGGCGCGGGAAACGACCACGCCGCAGCTTTTGGTCTTCTCGGATTTCGGGTCGAAGCCGGGGAGCTTCAGGTCCTCGAGCAGATAGGGCTTCAGGTCTTCCTTGGTGATCTCGGTCAGGTACTTGGCCGGGATGATCTCGTCGGTGTTTATGTCGCTACGGTCCAGAAAGAGGGCCGGGCCGCCAAAACTCTTCATATGTTCGGTCTCCTTGTGGTCAGTTAGAGATATTTGCGCGGGTCAGCAAGCTTACCCTCGATGGCGGACGCGGCGGCCGTAGCCGGGGAGAGCAGGTGAACCATGCCACCTTTCCCCATACGTCCCATGAAGTTGCGGTTGGTGGTGGAGGCGCACACTTCGCCTTCCGCCAGCACGCCGTTGCTCATGCCGAGGCAGGCGCCGCAGGTCGGGTTGGTCACGCAGAAACCGGCCTCCATGAAGATGTCGATCAGCCCCTCGGCGGTGGCCTGCTTGAAGATCTGCGGGGTGGCCGGCGACAGGATGCCGCGCACGTGCGGGGCGATCTTCTTCCCTTTCAGCACCGCTGCGGCGATCCTCAGGTCTTCGATGCGGCCGTTGGTGCAGGAGCCGATGTAAACCTGGTCGATGGGGGTGCCGGCCATCTCGGTCACGCTCTTCACCTGGTCCGGTTTGTAGTCGAAGGTGCAAAGCGGGGTCAGGTCGGAGAGGTCGAGGTCGATGACCTTCTCGTAGTCGGCGTCGGCGTCGGAGCACCAGACGCTGTAGGTTTTCAGAGCCTCTTCCTTGGAGGCGAACTCGCCGGAAATGAACGGCCAGAGGTAGTCGACGGTGACCTGGTCCGGCATGCAGATGCCGGAGGTGCCGCCCGCCTCGATGGCCATGTTGCACAGGGTCATCCTGGATTCCATGGACATCTCTTCGACGATCGGGCCGCCGAACTCGATGACGCGGTCGGTGGCGCCGTTCACACCCAGGTAGCCGATCACGCGCAGGATGGCGTCCTTGGCAAACACCCCTTTGGGGAGGGTGCCGTTCAGGTTGACCCTGATGGTCTTCGGCTCACGGAAGGCGCAGACCCCTTTCAGGATGCCCACTTCCAGGTCGGTGGTCCCCACGCCGGCCGCGAAGGCGCCGAAGGCCCCGTGGGTGCAGGTGTGGGAGTCGCCCATGATGACGGTGTTGCCCGGGCGGATGAAGCCCTTCTCCGGGAAGATGGCGTGGCAGACGCCGTTGGCGCCCACGTCGAAGAAGTCCTTGATGTCATGGCGGCGCGCCCAGTCCCTGAGCATCTTGGCCTGGGTGGCGGTCTTGGAGTCCTTGCTGGGGGTCACGTGATCGATCACGGCCTTGATCCTCTCCGGATTGAAGACGCGGTCCTTGCCGCGCGCCATCAAGTCGGCGATAGCGATCGGGGTGGTGATCTCGTGGCACATCACCACGTCAACCTTCAGCACCTTGGTTCCTGCGAACGGCTCGTCGACGAGGTGCGCAGCAAAAATCTTCTGAGCGGTGGTCATACCCATATCTGGCGCTTTCCTTTTAGTAGATGGAATGGTTTACTCTAGGCGACACAATAAACTAAATACAAAGCACAAATCAATCCTAATAATTGTTCAATGTTATTAAACATTTGCCTGGAGCTTTGGCCATGCTATACTGGCGGCCTATTCTAACAGGGGAGTCCTCGCCAATGCAACTGCGCTTCACCCGAACCAACGCCGAAATAGACACACTTATCGACGAACTCCTCGACAAGGCCGGCGGCATCCACCATCCCGCGCTGGTGCGGGAGATGATCATCTCCGCCCTCAAGGCAGGCCAGGATACCGATTACCTGGCGGACCTGAAACTGCTCAACAACACCATCAAGGAGATGCGCTACACCACCCTGGTCTTCGCCCCTTACCGGCACAAGAAGAAGGTCACCATCTTCGGCTCGGCCCGCACGGAGCCTGCCGACCCCATGTACCAGAAATGCCACCAGTTCGGCAGAAAGCTCGCTGACCAGGGATACATGGTGATCACCGGCGGCGGTGGCGGCATCATGCAGGCGGGTAACGAAGGCGCGGGGTCCGAAGCCTCCTTCGCCGCCAACATCAGGCTCCCCTTCGAGCAGAGCGCCAACGTGGTCATGCTGAAGAACCCGCGCCTGATCACCTACAAGTACTTCTTCAACAGGAAGGTCGCCTTCGTGAAGGAGGCCGACGCCATCGCCGTCTTTCCGGGCGGCTTCGGGACCCTCGACGAGGCGATGGAGGTCTTCACCCTCATCCAGACCGGCAAGACCTCGCCCAAGCCGATGGTGCTGGTGGATACCGATGACGGCTACTGGGAGCACTTCTTCAGGTTCATCAAGGAGAAGCTGCTGGTGATGGGCTTCATCTCGCCGGAAGACTTCTCCATCTTCACCATCACCAAGAGCGTGGATGAGGCGCTGCAGGTCATCGAGGACTTCTACATCAACTACCACTCCATCAGGTTCGTGAACGGCGAACTGATCATCAGGCTCACCAAAAAGATCAGCCAGGAACAGATCGAGATGCTGGAGAACGAATTCCCCGAACTGCGCCTGTCCGGCAGCCGGATCGAGGCGATCGGCCCCCGTCCGGAAGAGGCCGACGAGCCGGACCTGCTCGAACTCCCCCGCATCGCCTTCCGCTTCCACCACCAGCATTACGGCCTGCTGATGGCGTTCATCCGCCGCCTGAACACCTTCTGATCTCGCTGCAGCCAGCCTGCGCCGCCCACTTTAATAAATTTTTACAAATAGTACCTCCCCTCAAAGGGGAGGTATCCTCCCGCATTCCCCGTCCCTTTTGGCTCCCGGCTGCCCCCTTCAGACAGCAAAGCCCACCGGCCAGGTTGCCAGGAAGCTCACCTCGCTGCAGGCATCCTGCCGCACCAGGCGCGCTGCCAGCGGCTCGACAGCCCTCGCAATCCCGTGATTCTACAGGGGAGTTTCCCTGCCCAAAAAAAAGTTATGAATAAAATATTTTCTTGACAAGCTTATTATACGATGTTAATTTTTACGCCAGCCGCTGGTTTCCGAGAATAACGCGCCGAAAAGCCAAAGAGGATAACCCTTTGCGCCGTATAGAAGGCAGCACTCCGGAAGCAGCACAATCGCAGATCCGGCTGAGTTCCGGAGGTAACAAAAGGAGGCAGAACAATGGCACAGGGCAAGGTTAAATGGTTCAACGACGCTAAAGGGTTTGGTTTTATCGAGCAGGAAAACGGGGAAGACGTCTTCGTGCACTTCTCCGCCATCACCGGGGACGGCTTCAAATCCCTGGCTGAAGGGGAAGCTGTTTCCTTCGACGTTACCAACGGCCCGAAAGGTCTGCAGGCCGCCAACGTCAAGAAGCTTGGCTAGGATCAGGCTCCGCTAGCGAAAAAGCCCCGCCGGGCCCCCCCGGCGGGGCTTTTTCCGTTTCAGCACCCAATTCATCTCCAGGGACCGGGAAGCTGCCCCTGTCGGATACCGGCGCCGGGCCGACCAGCCGCTCCCCCATTAAGGGCCGGGAGCCGGCAGTCTCATGGGAAAAAACATTAGAAAACGCCGTTATTTTCCAGCATTAAAGCAATGATAACGGAGGATTAGGTCCGAAATTCGGCCGGCCGAATTTGGCCTTTTTTTAATCTTGCCCGCTCTCCTCACCGCCACATCCTCTCCGCGGCAAGGGAAAGTGCGTTATTCCACTCGTAGGCCTCCCTGTCGAAACTCCCCTTTTTAACCGACACCTTGGGCGAACCTTCTCCCCTCCCCTTGGGCTCCGTCCCTTCTTTTCGGATCGATTGCGTGCAGTGATAGGTTTTCATGGCTGCCTCCTTCACTTCGGCTCAGCTCGCCTTTTCTGTTGGGGCGATCGCATGCACTGGTGTTAGCATGCGGTGTGCCAGCGGCTAAGCGCCCGGAATGAAATGGTTGGCAAAAGCTGCCGCTTCGTGGCAGGATGCAAAAATCGGCAGGTGCCGTTTAATTCAGCAGAAAGTTCAGCCGGCCGTCGCCAAGGAGGACGTCATGGCCTTTCCCGAAATACTGGACCGTGTTCCCGTCATATTGGGCGAGGGTGCGGTCATCGAGCGGCTGCGCCGCAATCCCGGCCTGGAACTCGACCCGTTCCTGGTCAACTCGGCCTTCATCTATGAAAAGGCAAAGCGGGAAGCCCTGGAGAGGATCTGCCGGCAGTACCTGGATATCGGAGAGCGGTTCGGGCTGCCGCTTCTCCTTTCCACCCCGACCTGGCGGGCCAGCCGGGAGCGGATTGCGGCAGCCGGCTATGAGGGGACCGACCTTAACGGGGATAACGCAGCCTTCCTCGCCTCGCTGCGCCGGGAGTACGGCAGATATGCCGAAAAGGTGATCATCTGCGGCCTGATGAGCTGCCGGGGAGATGCCTACCGTCCGGCCGAGGCGCTCCCGGTCGGCGAAGCCCGCGAGTTCCACGCCTGGCAGGCGGTCAAGCTCGCCATCCCGGAAATCGATTTCCTGCTGGGGGCTACCCTGCCCGCCTTGAGCGAGGCGACCGGCCTGGCTCTCGCCTTCGCTGCCACCGGAAAACCGTACGTGGTGAGCTTCGTGGTGCGCCCCGAGGGGACCCTTTTGGACGGCACCCCCTTGAAGGAGGCCGTGGCAGCCATCGACGCCGCCGCCTCCCCGCCGCCCTTCGCCTATATGATCAACTGCACGCACGTCTCCTTTGCCAGGTCCGCCCTGCTGCACGAGGAGAACTCCTCCCCGCTGGTCCGTCAGAGGATGATCGGTATCCTGGCCAACACGGCGGCGCTCAGCCCGGAGCAACTGAACGACAGCTCCACGCTGGTCGAGGAAGACCCGGCAGCATTCGGCAGTACGGTGGCAGCAGTGGGCCGGGAACTCGGCCTGAAGATCCTGGGAGGCTGCTGCGGAACGGACGACCGTCACATAGCGGCGCTGGCAGCGCAGCTTGCCGCGGAAGTTCACTGAGGCAGCAGCTGCCACGCACCCCTTGCTGAAGAGCAAGTTCATGCTCCGCCTGCCGAGCTCCCTCCCCTTCAAGGGGAGGGCCGGGGGTGAGGATGGGGGTTCCCTCCAGCTCTCTCCCACTTCCCCGAACGGAGCCTGGCAAAAATTGGAAGCCGACCAAAAAAAACGGGAGGCCGAAAGCCTCCCGTTTCTCATGTGCTGCGCAATCAGGATGAAGCCGGCTTACAGCGGCTCGATGTCGCGGTTGGTGGCGAACTGGAGCCGGTTAAGGGCGTCGATGTACGCCTTGGCAGAGGCCTCGATGATGTCGGTGGAGGCGCCGCGGCCGATCACGGTGCGCTCGCCCTGGGCCACGCGCACGGTAACCTCGCCCTGGGCGTCGGTGCCGCCGGTGATGGAGCCGACGTTGTACTGGACCAGCTTGGGATCGACCTTGGCCAGCTTCTTGATCGCCTTCAGGGTGGCGTCGACCGGGCCGTCACCCAGTTCCGCGGTCCTCACCTGCACGCCGTCGATCTCCATCTGCACGGTGGCGGTGGCCACGGCGAAGGAGCCGCAGGTCACGGTAATGTGGGAGAGCTTGTACTTCTCGCTCACCCTCATCACCTCGTCGACCACGATGGCCTCCAGGTCCTCGTCGTAAACCTCTTTCTTCAGGTCGGCGAGCGCCTTGAAGCGGGTGAACGCCTTGTTCAGGTTGTCCTCGTCCAGGTCGTGCCCCAGCTCCTCCAGCCTCTTCTTGAAAGCGTGGCGGCCGGAGTGCTTGCCGAGTACCAGCGCGCTTGCCTTGAGGCCGACCGACTCGGGGGTCATGATTTCGTAGGTCGACTTCTCCATCAGCATGCCGTGCTGGTGGATGCCTGCCTCGTGGGCGAAGGCGTTGGCGCCGACGATGGCCTTGTTCTGCTGGACCACGATGCCGGTCACCGAGGTGAGCAGGCGGCTGGCCGGGGTCAGCTGCTCGGTCACCACGTTGGTCTTGAAGGGGAGGATGTCGCCGCGGGTCTTGACCGTCATCACGAACTCTTCCAGGGAGCAGTTGCCCGCGCGCTCGCCGATGCCGTTGATGGTGCATTCGACCTGGCCTGCGCCGGCCTGGATGGCGGCGATGGAGTTGGCCACCGAGAGGCCCAGGTCGTTGTGGCAGTGCACCGAGATGATGGCGTCATCGATGTTCTTGACGTTGTCCTTCAGGTACTTGATGATCTCGAAGTACTCGACCGGGATGGTGTAGCCCACGGTATCGGGGATGTTGACCACCGTGGCGCCGGCGTCGATGACCGCTGCCACCACCTCGGCCAGGAACTTGCGGTCGGTCCTTACGGCGTCCTCGCAGGAGAACTCCACGTTCTTGGTATAGGAAGCGGCCCGCTTCACACCCTTCACCGCGGAATCGAGCACCTGGGCCGGGGTCATCTGCAGCTTGTACTTCATGTGGATGTCGGAGGTGGCGATGAAGGTGTGGATCCTGCCCCGCTCCCCGGCGTACTTGAGCGCCTCCCAGGCGCGGTCGATATCCTTGAAACCAGAGCGGCAAAGGCCGGCGATCTCGGGACCGGTGATGGACTGGGCCACCTTCTTGACGGCCTCGAAATCCCCCTCGGACGCGATGGGGAAACCTGCCTCGATAACGTCCACGTTCAGTTTCTGCAGCTGCCTGGCCAGACGGAGTTTCTCGTCGATGTTCATGCTGGCGCCGGGGGACTGCTCCCCGTCTCTGAGTGTGGTGTCGAAAATCTTGATTACCTTCGGTTCGGTATTGCTCATGGCACCCCCTGTCGATTGTGCTGTGGTTCCTGTGGATTTTTTGTACAGATAAAAAAAAGCCTTCGCCCCAAGCAAGGGGCGAAGGCTTCAGAAAGCTTCCGCGGTACCACCCTCATTCATCCGCACTGCTGCGGACCTCTTGTACCCTTTACGCGGGCTGACGGGAGAGGCTAATACCAGGTTCCGGTCTCGGTTAAGGGTCAAGTATACACTCAAAAACCCTAAGCCGCGAAAAGGACTGGCGTTCACCCCACCGGCTCGGAGGCGAGTTCACCTGCTTCCACACCGGTTTGCACCAACCACCGGCTCTCTGGAGAGGAAGGGAAAGGCTACTACTCCTCGTCACTGCCTTTTGCTGATTTGCGCGATAATAGGAAAACCCCTGACGGCTGTCAAGGGTTTTATTGCTCGGTAAAACGTTTTTCTGCTGTTACGGCTGCCTTTTCCCGGCGCTCCTCATCTCCTCGTGCCCCTTGTGCAGGGCCTTTTCCAGCCTGCGGCGGCGCGGCCAGGTCATCAGGAAACCGATCGGGCCGGAGAGGATGTAGCAGATGAACAGGGTAAAGAGCATGATGGCCGGCTCGGCGGCGATCACGATCAACAGCAGCACCGCCAGCACCAGGAAGGCAAACGGCTGGCGCTTGATGAGGCTCGGGTCCTTGAACGAATAGTAGCGGACGTTGGAGACCATCAGGAAGGCCAGCAGGTAGATGAGGGTGATGATACCGGCCTTGTAGAAGGTGCTGGGCCAGCCCAGGTGGTAGAAGAAGAGCACCGTGGCCGAGACCACGCTGGCTGCGGCCGGGGTGGGAAGCCCGACGAAGCGGCGGCTCTCCACCGTGTCCACCTGCACGTTGAAGCGCGCGAGTCTCAGCGCGGCGCAGGCCAGGAACAGGAAGCCCGCCAGCCACCCTACCCGCCCGAACGGCTTGAGCGCCCAGCAGTAGACCAATAGCCCGGGCGCGGCCCCGAAGGAGACCACGTCGGCCAGCGAGTCGAACTCGACCCCGAACTTGCTGGAGGTCCCGGTCAGCCTGGCCACCTTGCCGTCCAGCCCGTCGAAGATGGAGGAGGCGAGGATCCAGAGCGCCGCCGTCCGGTAGTCGCCGTTGACCGTGGAAACCATGCTGTAGAAGCCGGCGAACAGGCTTCCGGCGGTGAACAGGTTGGGGAGGATGTAGATCCCCTTGCGCATCCCCTCCCGCTCTATGGTCTTTCTCTCGTCACTCACGGCAGTATCCCCAGCACGGTCTCACCGGCGACGGTCTTCTGTCCCATGGAGACGTTGATCTTGGTGCCGACCGGGAGAAAGACGTCCAGCCGGGAACCGAAGCGGATCAGGCCGTACCGGCGCCCGCGGGTCAGCAGGTCCCCCACCTTGGCGTAACAGACGATGCGCCTGGCGATGAGGCCGGCCACCTGCACCACCACCAGCTTCTGGCCGGAAAGAGCTTCCAGCACCATACCCTGCTGCTCGTTCTCGAAGCTCGCACGCTCGTCCCGCACGTCGTAGAATTTCCCCTTGGTGTAGAAGCAGTCCAGCACCTTGCCGGTAAGCGGTGCGCGGTTGATGTGGACGTTGAAGACCGACATGAAGATGCTGATCTTCTCCATCTCCTGCTTGGTATGCGGCTCGACCACCTTGCCGGAAAAGATCACCACGCCGTCGGCCGGGGCGATCACAGAGTTCTCGTTGCTGGGGGTGCTGCGTTCCGGGTTCCTGAAGAAGAAAACGGTAAACAGGGAGAGCAGCAGGCCCAGGATGGCGGGAGCGAAGAAGGCTGCGTGCAGGTAGCAACCAAGCAGCGCCATGACAACGGTGAACACCAGGAAGCCGAGAATAAACGGGTACCCCTCGACAGCGACCGGGGTATTTGTATTGCGCATCTAGTACCTCTTTAACGGTTTGGCAAGGAATCAGTGGCGGCAGCCCCTGCCCGGCCGGGGACCAGGGCGATACGGAGCGGGCTGCGGCAGTGCGGCGTGCGAGACAGAAAAGAGGGGCCGTTCGGAGAGTCTCGCAGCAAAGCGGGATTATAGCCCGAAAACGGCCCCTCGTGCAATCAAAACAAGGTGCAGCTTAATCTTCTTCTTAATCTTAAGGTCAATCTTAACCCGCAGTTACTACCCTCTCCACCCCTTGGAGCCGCGGCCGATGACCACCGGGCCGGTGCTGACCAGTTCCTTCAAGCCCAGCGGGCGGAGCAGTTCCACCATGGCGCTGACCTTGGCGGGGGTCCCGGTCGCTTCCAGGGTGTAGGACTTGGGGGTGACGTCGATGACCTTGGCGCGGAAGATGTCCGCGATCCTCAGCACCTCGGCCCGGCTTTGGTCCTCCGCGGAAACCTTGACCAGCACCATCTCGCGCTCGATGGCGTTTTCCGCCTCGAAGTCGATCACCTTGATCACGTCGATCAGCTTGTTGAGCTGCTTGGTGATCTGCTCGATGATCTGCTCGTCGCCGCGGGTGACCAGGGTGATCCTGGAGAGTGACTCGTCGTTGGTGGGAGCCACGGTAAGGGAATCTATGTTGAAGCCGCGTCCGGAGAAAAGCCCGACCACGCGGGAGAGGACGCCGAATTCGTTCTCGACCAGCACTGCTATGGTGTGTCTCATGTTACCCTCCGTTTCCATATGTGATCAGGATGCCAGAACCATCTCGGTCAGGGACGCGCCGGCCGGAACCATGGGCAGCACCTTCTCTTCGCGAGCAACCTTGAACTCCATCAGTACCGGGCCCTTGGTCTCGAAGCCCTTCCGGATGACCTCGTCGACCTCGTCGACTTTGGTCGCCCGAAGACCGGTAGCGCCGAAGGCTTCGGCGAGCTTGATGAAGTCAATGGGGAGTTCCAGACAGGTGGAGGAGTAACGCTTGTCGAAAAACAGTTCCTGCCACTGGCGAACCATGCCGAGGAAGTTGTTGTTGAGGATGACGATCTTCACGTTCAGCCGGTTCTGCACCATGGTGGCGAGTTCCTGCATGTTCATCTGGAAGCCACCGTCGCCGCAGACCACGATGACCTGGCGGTCCGGGAAGGCAGCCTGGGCCCCCATGGCGGCCGGCAGGCCGTAGCCCATGGTGCCCAAGCCCCCGGAGGAGAGCAGGGTGCGGGGACTGGTGAAGCCGAAGAACTGAGCGGTCCACATCTGGTGCTGACCGACGTCGGTGGCCACGATGGCATCCGGGTCGGAGAGTGCGCGCAGCCTCTGGATCACGTACTGCGGCTTGATGGTGGAGCCGGTCTGGCGGTAGGAGATGGGATGCTTCTCCTTCCAGTTGGCGATCTCGGCGGTCCAGGGGGAGAGCTTTTCCTTGGCGGCCGCGGTATCCTGGGCCTTGACCATCTTCAGCATCTGGGCAAGCACCTCGCGGACGTCGCCCACGATGGGGAGATCAACCCGCACGTTCTTCTTGATGGAGGTGGGGTCGACGTCAATGTGGACGATCTTGGCGTGCGGAGCGAAGGCGGCGATCTTGCCGGTGACGCGGTCGTCGAACCGGGCGCCCACGGCGATCAGCACGTCGCAGTTGGAGACGGCCATGTTGGCGTAGTAGGTGCCGTGCATGCCGAGCAGCCCCAGCGACTGCGGGTCGTCCTCGGGGAAGGAGCCAAGCCCCATCAGGGTGGTGGTGACTGGAATGGCCAGCCGCCTGGCGAGCGCGGTCAGTTCCTCGGCCGCATTGCCGAGAATGACGCCGCCACCCACGTAGATGACCGGCTTCTTGGCCTCCTTGATCATGGCGACCGCCTTTTCCACCTGCTTGGGATGCCCCTCGACAGTCGGCTTGTAGCCGCGGATGTCGACGGTTTCCGGGTAGTGGAACTCGCACTGGGCGATCTGGATATCCTTGGGGAGGTCGACCAGGACCGGGCCGGGACGGCCGGTGCGGGCGATGTAGAAGGCCTTCTTCATGATGGTCGCCAGCTCTTTGACGTCCTTGACCAGGAAGTTGTGCTTGGTGCAGGGGCGGGTGATGCCGATGATGTCGGCTTCCTGGAAGGCGTCGTTGCCGATCAGGGCGGTGGGCACCTGCCCGGTCAGGATCACCATCGGGATGGAATCCATGTAGGCGGTGGCGATACCGGTGATGGTGTTGGTGGCACCCGGGCCCGAGGTGGCCAGGGCGACCCCTACCTTGCCGGTTGCCCGTGCGTAGCCGTCGGCTGCGTGGACCCCGGCCTGCTCATGGCGGGGAAGGATGTGACGGATCTCCTTGAAGGAGAACAGCTCGTCGTAGAGGTTTATGACCGTGCCTCCGGGATATCCGAAGATCGTGTCGACGCCCTCTCGTTTGAGGCACTCCAAAACGATGCGTGCACCACTCATTTTCATGCTCTATACCCTCCGATTTTGCGGCAGTGGTACTGCCGGCTAAGGTTCGACCCCTGGCCTGGTAAGGCCGGGATCACGCGTGATCACGTGGATGACTACGTCCCCTGGGGCCGGAATCTCTCCTCGGCAAAGGAGGTCCGGCACCTGCCCCTTCGGTAAAGGGGGTCGGGGTGCTACTCGGGGTACTACTCGGCGGTGGTAATGGCCCCGGTATGGGCCGAGGTCACTACCTTGGCGTAACGGGCGAGCCAGCCCTTCTTGATCTTCGGCTCTGGCGCACTCCAGCGGCTCTTCCGCTCGGCAAGCACTTCGTTGCTCACCAGCACCTTCAGCGAGCGGTTGGGGATATCCAGTTCGATCTGGTCGCCGTCTTCGATGAGGGCGATCGGGCCGCCGGCGGCGGCCTCCGGTGCGATGTGGCCGATGCAGGGGCCACGTGTGCCGCCCGAGAAGCGGCCGTCAGTGATGAGAGCGACCGAGTCGCCCAGGCCAAGCCCCATCAGGGCGGCGGTCGGCGCCAGCATCTCCCTCATACCCGGGCCACCCTTGGGCCCTTCGTAACGGATCACCACGCAGTCGCCGCTCTTCACCACGCCGCCCATCATGGCTGCCATGGCGAGATCCTCGGAATCGAAGCAGCGGGCGGTGCCGGTGAACTTCATCATCTTCTCGCCCACGCCGGACTGCTTGACCACCGCGCCCTTGGGGGCGATGTTGCCGAAGAGCACCGCGATACCCCCCTCCTTCTTGACCGGGTTGGAGAGCGGGTGGATGACGGTTTCGTCGACCGCGCTGAGGCTTTGCGAGATCTCCTTGGTGGTGAGCCCGAACACGGTCGGGCAGTCGTGGATCTTGTCACCCAGCTGCTTCAGCACGCCGGCCACGCCGCCTGCCACATCGAGATCTTCCATGAAGTGCTCGCCGGCCGGGTTCATGGAGGCAAGCTGCGGGGTCTCCTTGGCCAGGATGTCGAAGGTCTCCAGCGGGAGGCTGACGCCCGCCTCGTTGGCGATGGCCAGCAGGTGCAGCACGGTGTTGGAGGAGCCGCCCAGCGCCAGGTCGACGCGGATGGCGTTCTCGAAGGCCTCGCGGGTCAGGATGGAACGCGGGGTGATGTTCTCGCGCACCATGCCCACGATGCGCTCACCGGAGGCGAAGGCGATCCTGCGCTTGAGCGCGGAGACGGCCAGCGCGGTGCCGCAGCGCGGCAGGCTCATGCCGAGGGTCTCGGTCAGAATGGCCATGGTGTTGGCGGTGAAGAGCCCCTGGCAGGAGCCCATGCCGGGGCAGGCGTTCTCCTCGCAGCGGGCGAGCTCGGCGTCGTCGATGACGCCCGCCTTGTAGCGGGCCATGGCCTCGAAGGTGTCGGTGACGAAGGAGTACTTACGGCCTGCGTCGCCGCGGCCGCTCATCATGGGCCCCGCGGTCACCACGATGCAGGGGATGTCGAGACGCGCGGCAGCCATCAGCATGCCCGGGGTGATCTTGTCGCAGTTGGTGAGGAGCACCAGGCCGTCCAGGCGGTGCGCCTCGGCGACCGACTCCACCATGTCGGCGATCAGCTCGCGGGTCGGCAGCGAGTAGTGCATCCCCTTGTGCCCCATCGAGATGCCGTCGCACACGCCGGGGATGCCGAAGAAGAAGGAGTAGCCGCCACCGGTGTGGACACCCTTCTCGATGAAACGCTCCAGGTCCCTCATGCCGACGTGGCCGGGGATCAGGTCGGTGAAGCTGGTGGCAATGCCGATGAAGGGCTTGCCCATCTCGCTCTGCGGAAGTCCGGTACCTTTCAAAAGCGCACGGTGCGGGGTGCGCTCCAAACCTTGGGTAATAGTGTCGCTACGCATATTTTTCCTCTCTACACCGGTCAGCCACTCAGGGCGGGAACCGGCAGTTGATCGGCGAAAGTCGTGTAAGTAGGAGATCTTACGATCTAATGAAATGAACAGCCAAGATAATACATTAAACCCGAAGTGTCAACAGCAAGTAGAACGACGTTAATGGCGGCGGGGAATTTCAAGAACTCGGCATCGGCAAGATCGGAAAGTGCGGCAGGTGCGACACCGTTGGCGAATTCCGGCTGCACGCCCCTCGGGGAGAGGAAGGGTCGACTAAGCCCCGCCCCCGAACGGGGGGAGGTTGGGAGGGGGGAACACTGTCGGCATCTCCAGCTCTCCCCGATCTCGTCCTCTTGCAAAGCCAGGTTCGGCGGTGCGCCTTTCCAGCTATGGATAGGAAGTACTGCCGGCTATTTCGAGGAGGATCAAGCGCCCTGCCGGGCTTCTTTTTTCCTCTTGGCGATTTCCGCCTCGGAGGCGCGCAGGTAGGTCGGATTGAGGAGGGCCAGCGGAGTGAAGTTTCCCTGCAGTGCCCTATCCAGGGCGATGACAGCCCCTGCAGCGGCGCGGGGCTGATCGAGGTGCCAGGGGGCGAAGAAGGCCAACTCGCCAACCGTGGAACGGATCAAACTGTGGTAGCGGACCGCGCCTTCACCCAGGAAGACGGTAGGGCGGACGATGGAGGCAAGGAAGTCGGCCGGCGGGAGCACGGCGTCCGGCACCAGCGATTCCGGCAGTTCAGTGCAGCGGTAGAGCCCGGCGTAGACCTCCCCCTTCCTGGCGTCGAAAAGCGGCGCCACCTGCAGGGAACCGAAGGGGAGATTCATGGCCAGCATGGCGAGCGAGGAGAAGCCGACCGCCGGCTTGCCGGTGGCGATGGCCAGCCCCTTGACGGTAGCGATGCCGACCCGGACGCCGGTGAAGGAGCCGGGGCCGAGGGAGACGGCAAAGGCATCCACGTCCCGCGGAGTCAGCTTGGCGGCTGCCAGAAGATCGGAGACGGCAGCCATCAGCCGCCCGGAATTGCAGCGGTCCTGGCCGAGGATGGATTCACCAAGCAAAGAAGTGCCGTCGCTTAAAGCCACGGACGAGCAGTTACTGGAGGTATCGATGGTAAGTATCTTCACGGGGATAACTCTTTGGGTCACCAGTTGGGAAGTGAAATCTAAAGCCTGCAGTCCATCCCCTCCCCCGAACGGGGGAGGGTTAGGGAGGGGGAACTGTCGCCGGAAACGCCACTCAAGCTCCATCGGGAGAAAGGGCAGCCGGTGCCTCGGCGAAGGCTAGATCTTGCTGCCGGCGAACATGCGCGCGATGTCGTTGTAGAAAGCGAGCATCATCAGGCTGATCAGGAGCACCAGGCCGATCTGCTGGGCGATCTCGCGCGAGCGTTTGCTGACCGGCCTGCCGATCACCATCTCGATCACGAAGAAGGCGAGGTGGCCGCCATCGAGGATCGGCACCGGAAGCAGATTCAAGACCCCCAGGTTCACCGACAGGAGCGCGACAAAGGCAAGGAAGCTCACGCTCCCCGCAGCCGCCTGCTGCCCTGCCATCTTGACGATCATGATGGGCCCGCCGATGGTATCAAGAGGAAGAGCCCGCTGCACCAGCCGGACCAGGGAGAGGACCGTCATCTTCAGCACGTTCCAGCACTGGGCGCTCCCCCTGACCACCGCCTCGCCGGGAGGAAAGTGCTCGATCACCGCGTCGCCCGCCGAGACAACTCCCACTACCGGCTGGGTGATTGTATCGCCAAGGATGTTCTTGGTGGTGCGGCTCTCGGGAGTCATGGTGAATTTCAGGACCGCCGGTCCCCGCTTGACCGATATATCCAGGGGGGCAAGTTTCCCCTCCGCGATGACCTTGGCAAAATCGTCCCAGCGGCTGACCGGCGTGCCGTTCACCGCGGTAATCACGTCGCCGGCCTTGATGCCGGCCCTGGCAGCCGGCTTGTCAGGTACCACCTCGCCGACCTTGGTTGTCACCGAGGGCACCCCCAGCATGAAGATGGCGATGAAAATGACGAAGGCGGAAAGAAGGTTGAAGACCGGGCCGGCCGCGACGATGATCATCCTCTGCCAGGCCGGCTTGTCCGCGAAGGAACGGTGCCGGTCTTCCTCGGCAAGCTCGCTGTCTTCCCCTTCGCCGACCATCTTGACATAGCCGCCAAGCGGCAGCGCGGAGATCAGGTACTCGGTCTCACCTACCTTTTTGCCGAAGAGTTTGGGGCCGAAGCCGAGGGAAAACTTCTCCACACCGACACCGAAGGTCTTGGCAAAGATGAAGTGACCGAATTCGTGGATGAAAATCAGCGCCCCCAGGGCGATGATGGCGAAGATTATGCTCATTGATCTTCCCTCTTGTCCTGCGTCTGAAAAGCAGTCAGGGTAGTGGCATGACCTGCAGCGGGAACCCGTCCTGAGGCAAACGATTCGCCCGGCCCGGAAATACTGCAGAGCCACCGGTTAATGGTGCGCCCACTTCGCCGCCTTTTCAACCTCATTCTGCAACGGTACATCCCTTTCAGGATGGCAGGACGCATTGGCCGCATCTGCCAGACGGCCTCAACGGCGCGCTCCTTACTGTTGAACGCCCAGGACCTCCCTGGCTTTAGCCCGGCCCCACAGGTCGGCTTCCAGCACCTCGTCGATGGAGGAAAGGGAGTGCGCCTGGTGGAGGTTCATCACCTTCTCGATCGACTCAGGGATCGCCATGAAACTGATCCTGCCATTCAGGAAGGCGTCCACCGCGACTTCGTTGGCGGCGTTCATGACCGCGGGCATGCTCTCGCCGGCGTTGGCGGCCTGGTAAGCGAGCCTCAGGGCAGGGAAACGGTCAGTATCCGGGTTGAAAAAGGTGAGTCCGGAGAGGGTGGTAAGATCCAGCGGTTTGACCCCGGACGGTACCCTGGCCGGGTAGGTCAGCGCGTAGGCGATCGGCCCTTTCATGTCGGGCACCCCCAACTGGGCCATTACGCTGCCGTCGATGTATTCTACCATGGAGTGAATGATACTCTGCGGATGAATGTTGACGCCGATCCGCTCCACCGGGATATCGAACAGCCAGCGGGCCTCGATGACCTCCAGCCCCTTGTTCATCATGGTGGCCGAATCGACGGTGATCTTCTTTCCCATGCTCCAGTTGGGGTGGTTGAGCGCATCCTTCACGGTCGCGTTTTGCAACTGGTCCTTGCCCCATTTCAAAAACGGCCCCCCGGAGGCGGTCAGGATGACACGGGCGATATCCTCGTTGCGGTGGCCGACCATCGACTGGAAAACGGCGCAGTGCTCGCTGTCCACGGGATAGAGTTTGACCCCCTTCTTGCGGACCATCTCCATCACCAGGTGTCCGGCGGTGACCAACGTTTCCTTGTTGGCGAGCGCCACGTCCTTGCCGGCCATGATGGCGGCGGTGGTGGGCACCAGCCCGGCAGCCCCCACGATGGCGGCCACCACCATGGTGGTCTCGGAAGCAGTAGCGGCGGCGATCATCCCCTCCACACCATGCATGATCTGCGGCTTGTAGCCGGTCAGCATCTTGCTAAGAGTCTTGGCGCTGGTCGCGGAGAGAACCGAAACCAGCGCGGGCTGGAAGATCTCGATCTGTTTTTTGAGGAGTTCCAGGTTGTTTCCGGCGGTCAGCGCGACCACCTTGAACATGTCAGGTTGAGCCGCGACCACGTCCAGCGTGCTCACGCCGATCGAACCGGTGGAACCAAGAATAGTCAGCTTTTTCATGAATCCCTCACTGCAAAGCACTAAAAATTGACTCCCCCCTATTTCATAGAGGGAGGCCCCTCCGAGAGGGAAGATGTTTCTTCTCTTTCAAGAGGGAGGATGTTTCTTCCCTCTTTGACAGAGGAAAGATCTTTATTTCCCCTAAACAGGAGGAAGGGTCGTTCTTCTTCCCTTGAACAGGAGGAAGGGTCGTTCTTCCCCCCTTTGGCAAAGGGGGGCCAGGGGGGACTTGCCGTCAAGAGGTGCCGGCACCTCCAACCACCTGCAGCCACACGAAACTCCCCCTGTAGCAAAAGGAGTTCAAAATCACCGAAGCAGGAAATACGCGTAGTAATAGGCGACCGGGGCTGCGAACAGGATGCTGTCGAGCCGGTCGAGAACCCCGCCGTGCCCCGGGAAGATGGTTCCCGAGTCCTTCACGCCGCAGCTTCTCTTGATGAGCGATTCGAACAGGTCGCCCAACTGCCCGAGCACGCCCAGCAGCAAAGAGGTGGCGAGACAATCCAGGAAGGAAAGCTCGGGGAAATAAGTGAACTTGGAGATCAGCGCCCCCACCAGGCTGCCGGCCAAACCCCCCAGCGAACCCTCCACGCTCTTCTTCGGGCTGACCAGCGGGTATAGCTTGGTCTTTCCCATCGCCGAGCCGACGTAGTAGGCTGCGCTGTCCCCGCTCATCACGATCACCATGATCAGGAACAGCCAGGAAATGCCGTGCGGGAGCATGCGGATCAGCACCAGGTGCGAAAGAAGCAGGGGGACGTAGAGAAAGCCCATCAGGAGCAGGGCTGCGTCGGCGGCCGCCTTCTGGATGTCCTGCAGCCTGAAAAGTTCGATCAGGCTGAAGGCGAGCACCAAGAGGGTCAGCACCATGAAGGGAATGGTGTGGTTGGCGGCGAAAAGGGTGAAAATTGCGCAGGCACCCGCCAGAGAAGCCAGCTGTCCTTCCAGCCGGCGCAGGGGAAGGGCCATCCGGTAGAATTCGTCGAGGCCCAAAAGCGACAGGACGAAGACCAGCACGGAGAACAGGAACACGCTGGACTTCAGGGTGAAGATGATCAGCAGCGGCAACAGGACGACTGCAGTGGCTAGTCTTTTGATGGCAGACTCCTTCGGGCGATGACAGGGAAGGTCTCTCATGATGCTAGAGAGATCACACCAGGCGGCAGGCAGAGCCCCTCCCTCCTGTTCCGCACATTGCAAACGCGCCCTCCCCTCCGGGGAAAGATCGGGGTGAGGGGTAGCCACCCGCCTTCGCGGGACGTCCCCTTACCGGGGCCCACTTCCGCAGGGAGAGGGGGCGCTGTGAGAAGCGGGAATGAGCTGTGAAACATTCCTGCCTGACAGGCCGCGTGCATCGCCTGTAACGTAACACACCCTCCCCTTCCAGAATAGGAGAAATGGGGACAGGCGTGGTTCCTCGTTTACCTCTAGGCCGACTCCTTGCGGAGCTGGTCGCTGGTCATGCCGAACCTGCGCTCCCTCGACTGGTAGTCGCGGAAGGCACGGGCCAGTTCATTCCGGTCAAAGTCGGGCCAGTTGACCTCGGTGAAATACAGCTCGGCATAGGCGAGCTGCCAGAGCAGGAAGTTGGAGATGCGCATCTCGCCGCTGGTCCTGATCAGGAGGTCGGGATCGGGTATGCCGTTTGTGTGCAGCGAACCGGAGAACAGCCGCTCGTCGATGGCCTCCGGGTCCAGGCGTCCAGCCGCTACCTCCCCGGCCAGCCGCTTGGCGGCGGTCACGATCTCCTGGCGTCCGCCATAGGAGAGCGCCAGCGTCAAGAGCATGCCGCGGTTGTTGGCAGTGCGGTCCATCGCCGCCTGGATCTCCCGGTCGATGTCGGGAGGAAGGTCGGCGCGGTTGCCGATCACGTTGAAACGGATGTCGTTCTGCATCATCCTGGCGATCTCGGCCCGGATGTACTTCTTGAGCAGCGCCATCAGCGCCTTCACCTCGGTCTTGGGGCGCAGCCAGTTTTCAGCCGAGAAGGCAAAAAGGGTCAGATAACGGATCCCCAGCCGCGAGCACTCCTCGACAATGACGCGAACCGTCTCGACGCCTTTCTGGTGGCCGACGATCCTTTGCAGCATCCGCTTTTCCGCCCAGCGTCCGTTGCCATCCATGATCACGGCGAGGTGCTCCGGGAGGTTCTCCGGCTTTAACGTATCCATCAGTCACCCTAAAAACAAAAAATCCCCTTGGAGTTCGGGGGGTGGCGCGAAAACGAGGGCCGTCCGCGCGAAGGTGAGGCAGGGGGGACGCGCCCCCCTGCAGGCGAGGTCACTAGACCTCCATCACCTCTTTTTCTTTGTGAGCCACCACCTCGTCGATCTTGGCGACGTGGCTGTTGGTGAAGTCCTGGACTTCCTTCTCGGCGCGCTTCAGCTCGTCCTCGGAAATCTGCTTGTCCTTCTCCAGCTTCTTCAGCTCGTCGATGGCGTCGCGCCGGATGTTGCGGACGGCGACCTTGGACTCCTCGGCATCCTTCTTGAGCCCCTTGACGATATCCTTGCGGCGCTCCTCGGTGAGCGGCGGCAGGGTCAGGCGGATCAGCTTGCCGTCGTTGGCCGGGGTGAGCCCCAGGTTCGAGTTGAGGATGGCCTTCTCGATGGGAGCGATCATCTTGTTGTCCCAGGGCTGGATGGTGATGGTCCTCGCCTCGGGAACCGCGAGGGTCGCCACGTTGTTGAGCGGGCTGGGGTTGCCGTAGAAGTCGACCCTGATCTCGTCCAGCAGCGAAGTGCTGGCGCGGCCGGTGCGGATCCTCTGGAAATCCTTCCTGAGCGCTTCGACGGACTTGTCCATGCGGACGTTCATATTGGCGATGACATCCTTGATCATCTTATTCTCCTTCCTTAACCAGGGTGCCGATCCCCTCCCCGCGGACCACGCGGACGACATTGCCGGCGGTGGTCACGTCGAAGACGATGATCGGGAGGCTGTTGTCCATGCAGAGCGAGATGGCGGTGGCGTCCATGACCTGGAGCCCTTTGCGCAGCACCTCGAGGTAGCTGAGCTGGTCGTACTTGGTTGCGGAGGCATCCTTGGTGGGATCGGCGGAGTACACGCCGTCTACCTTGGTCCCCTTGAGGATCACGTCCGCGCCGATCTCCATCGCCCTGAGGCTCGCGGCGGTGTCGGTGGTGAAGTACGGGTTGCCGGTGCCGGCGCCGAAGATGACCACCCGCCCCTTCTCCAGGTGACGGACGGCGCGCCTGCGGATGTAGGGCTCGGCGACCTCGGCCATGCTGATCGCCGACTGCACGCGGGTGTCCACCCCGATCTTCTCCAGGGCGTCCTGCATGGCGAGCGAATTGATCATGGTGGCGAGCATCCCCATGTAGTCGGCGCTGGCCCGGTCCATCCCCTTGGAGGAGGCGGCCAGACCGCGGAAGATGTTGCCGCCGCCGATCACCAGCGAGAGTTCCACGCCGAGCGCGACCACTTCCTTGACCTCGTGGGCGATGGCGGTAATCGTTTTGGGATCGATGCCGTACCCCTGGTCCCCGCCGAGGGCCTCGCCGGAAAGCTTCAGGAGCACTCTTTTGTAATAGGGTTCAGCCATGTTGTCACCTTGCGTAAATGCGTTTCAAATGCGTGAAAGGTGAACGGTGCAAGCTGAAAGGAACCGATGGTACTCTAACCTTTCACCTGCCACTTTTCACCTTTCACCGTGTGTTGTCTTCACCGTTTTTGGTAAAAAAAGAGCCGCCCATTTCCATGGCCGGCTCTTCTGGGGACGCTTTATACGCCGGCGGCCGCGGCAACCTCGGCCGCGAAATCGCATTCTTTCTTGGCGAGGCCTTCACCAAGAACGAACTTGGCGAAACGCCTGATGCTCATGTTCTCGCCGATGGTGGCGATGGTCTCGTTCAGGTAGGTCTGGACGGTCTTGTCCGGGTCCTTCACGTAAGCCTGCTCGAGGAGGCAGATGTCGCCGTAGAACTTGTTGATCTGGCCGTCGATGATCTTCTCGATGATTTGGGCCGGCTTGCCGCTCTCTTTGGCTTTTTCGCGGTAGATGGCCTTCTCGCGCTCGAGCAGCTCCTCGGGCACTTCCTCGCGACGCACGTAAAGCGGGCTGGCAGCCGCGATGTGCATGGCGATGTCCTTCACGAAAGCCTGGAAGCCTTCGTTCTTGGCCACGAAGTCGGTCTCGCAGTTAACTTCCACCAGCACGCCGATCTTGCCGCCGGCATGGATGTAGGAGCCGACCAGACCCTCGGTAGCAGCGCGGCCTGCCTTCTTGGAGGCGGCAGCAAGGCCCTTGGTGCGGAGGTAGTCGATAGCCTTCTCGTGGTCGCCGCCGGTCTCGGTCAGCGCTTTCTTGCAGTCCATGAGGCCTGCGCCGGTTGCTTTTCTCAGTTCGTTAACCTGTGCCGCTGTAATGCTCACGTTATCCTCCACAGTCGCCGGCGCTTTCGGGCGCCGGCGTCTCTAGTTTATTGATGCGCTCAAGTTGTTGCGGGAATTGCTTAGGCCTCGGCGGGTGCCTCTTCCACGACCTCTTCGGTCTCGCCGATCACTTCTTCCTCGGCGCCGGTCTGCAGGCGGGCGTTACGTGCCTGTGCGCCTTCCAGGACGGCGTCGGCCATCTTGCTGGTCAGCAGGCGGATGGCGCGGATGGCGTCATCGTTGCCCGGGATCACGTAGTTGATGTCGTCCGGGTCGCAGTTGGTGTCGACGATGGCGACCACCGGGATGCCCAGCTTCTTGGCTTCGCTGACCGCGATCTCCTCGTTTTTGGGGTCGACCACGAACAGCGCGCCCGGGACCTTGCCCATACCCTTGATGCCGCCCAGGGTTTTCTCCAGCTTCTCGCGCTCTTTGCCGAGCTTCAGCTGCTCTTTCTTGGTGTAGGCCTCGATGGTGCCGTCGGCCTGCATGGCGTCGAGGCGCTTGAGGCGGTCGATGCTCTGCTTGACGGTGGCGAAGTTGGTGAGCATGCCGCCCAGCCAACGCTCGTTGACGTAGAACATCCCGCAGCGCTGTGCCTCTTCCGCCACGGAGTCCTGGGCCTGCTTCTTGGTGCCGACGAAGAGGAAGGTTTCGCCGTTCTGGGCAGCCTCGGTCACGAAGCTGTAGGCGTTTTTGAAGAGGCGGACGGTCTTCTGCAGGTCGATGATGTAGATGCCGTTACGTGCGCCGAAGATGTACGGTTTCATCTTCGGGTTCCATCTCTTGGTCTGGTGACCGAAATGGACACCGGCTTCCAGCAGTTCCTTCATGGTGATGTTCGACATGTGTTTCTCCTTTGGTTTTGCCTCCGCCATCATATTGCCGGAACCTGCCGAGGCAGGCACCACCGGCAAAAGAGAAGGTGGCGTGCGAATTTTAAGCAGCAAACGTATATATCACAGCAATCGGAGATTGGCAAGGGTACATTTGCCTCTACCCGCTAGCAAGCGGCTCTTTTCAGTTGCGCCTCCGCCAGATCCCAGAACGCCCTTACCCCCGGCCGCTGCAGATTCCTCCTGCTGCAGGCGAGGCCTACCACGTAAGGGTCGAGTTCCGGCGCCTTCTCTACCACGGCCACCTCGTCCCGGAAGGGGCTTCGTTCCCACACCAGGCTCGGCACCACCCCTATCCCGCAGCCAAGCCGGACCATGGCGATGATCGCCTCATTGCCGGAGACCTCGGAGGTGATGTTGGGGGTGATCCGGTGTTCCTTCAGCCAGTGGTCCAGCCGCCGGCGGGAGAGACCGGTCTGCGGCAGCACGAGCGGGGCGCGGGAGAGGTCGAGGCGCCCCCCCTTGAGCGGGGCCGAAACATTCCCCTGGAGTATGGGTGCTATGAAGATGAGCGGGATGGTGACCATGGGAAGGAACTCGATGGAGGAACGCTGCCGGTCCGGGAGTGCCGCCACCGCCAGGTCGATCTCGCCGCTTTGCACCTGCGCGATGGCCTGCTCGGCCGCGCCGGTCCTCAGTTCCAGCTGGACGTCGGGGTAGCTTGCGCGGAAGGCTTCCAGAAGCTGCGGCAGCAGGCTGTACACCGCCGTGATCGAGGCGTAGATGGAGAGGGTGCCGGCGATGGCCTGGTCGTTCTTGATCGAGGAGCGGAAACTGTTCCACTCCTCCAGGCAAAGGCGTGCGTAACTCTTCAGGCGCTCCCCGGCGGGCGACAGCATCACCTTGCGGTTGTCGCGCAGAAACAGCGGCTGTTCCAGCTTTTCCTCCATCCTCTGGATGGTGCGGGTAAGCGCCGAAGGGCTCAGGTTGCAGGCCTGGCTCGCTCGCCCGAAGTGAAGGTGCTCAGCCACGGTCAGAAAAATTTCCAGGTCACGGATGTCCATGGGTGTCCTCTGCTGCTACGTTGTCATTACTTCCTACTTGTTTACCTTGTCAACATCCCCTCCCCCGGACGGGGGATGGTCAGGGAGGGGGAACCGCCGGTGGAACAGGCAAGGCTGCCCGGGATGCCCGGCACTTTCAACTCCTCGCCTCCCAATCCTTTGGCAATTCGATCCCGGTATCCCGCAAACCCGCAAGTTTCAGTCCCTCATTTTGCAACACTTCCGGCAATTCCTGGCTGCGCTCCCCCTCCCTACCTCCCCCCGTTCGGGGGGAGGGGTTACATTGCGCAACAAGCAATACAATATGCACAATAATTCAATTTACGCAATGTGCATTTTAGAGTAATGTCTGCACGCTATCAGATCTATAACCACACCGGAAGGAAGGAGAATTACGATGGGACAGAATTATTTCAACACCCTGCCGCTGCGTATCCAGCTGCAGGAACTGGGCACCTGCCGCTTCATGGATGCTTCAGAATTCGCCAACGGCTGCGAGTACGTCAAGGGCAAGAAGATCGTCATCGTCGGCTGCGGCGCACAGGGGCTCAACCAGGGCCTCAACATGCGCGATAGCGGCCTGGACGTCTCCTACACCCTGCGCAAGGAAGCCATCGCCGAGAAGCGCCAGTCCTGGAAAAACGCCACCGACAACGGCTTCAAGGTCGGCACCTACGAGGAGCTCCTTCCCAGCGCCGACATCGTCATGAACCTCGCCCCGGACAAGCAGCACAGCAAGGTGGTCGAGACCGTCATTCCCTTCATGAAGCAGGGCGCCGTCTTCAGCTACGCGCACGGCTTCAACATCGTCGAGGAAGGGACCCAGATCCGCAAGGACCTCACCGTCATCATGGTGGCCCCCAAGTGCCCGGGCTCCGAGGTGCGTAACGAGTACAAGCGCGGCTTCGGCGTGCCGACCCTGATCGCCGTGCACCGCGAGAACGATCCCAACGGCGACGGCCTCGAGATCGCCAAAGCCATCGCCTCCGCCCAAGGCGGCGACCGCGCCGGTGTTTTGGAATCTTCCTTCGTGGCGGAGGTCAAATCCGACCTGATGGGCGAGCAGACCATCCTGTGCGGCATGCTGCAGGCCGGCAGCCTCCTCTGCTTCGACAAGATGGTCGAACAAGGGATCGGTGCACCCTACGCAGTCAAGCTGCTCCAGTTTGGCTGGGAGACCGTCACCGAGGCGCTCAAGCACGGCGGCGTCACCAACATGATGGACCGTCTCTCCAACCCCGCCAAGCTGGTGGCCTTCAAGCTGGCCGAAGAGCTGAAAGAGGTCATGCGCCCGCTGTTCCAGAAGCACATGGACGACATCATGAGCGGCGAATTTTCCAGCACCATGATGAAGGACTGGGCCAACGACGACGTGAAACTCCTCACCTGGCGTGAAGAGACCGGCAAGACCACCTTCGAGCAGACCGAGGCAGCCGGCGAGATCACCGAGCAGGAGTTCTTCGACAAGGGTATCCTGATGGTCGCCATGGTGAAGGCCGGCGTCGAGCTTGCCTTCGAGACCATGGTGGAAACCGGCATCGAGCCGGAGTCCGCCTACTACGAGTCTCTGCACGAGACCCCGCTGATCGCCAACACCATCGCCAGGAAGAAGCTGTACGAGATGAACCGCATCATCTCCGACACCGCCGAGTACGGCTGCTACCTCTTCTCGCACGCCTGCGTGCCGCTGCTGAAAGATTTCATGTCCAAGATCGACACCGACGTGATCGGTAAAGGACTGGAGCTGAAAGACAACAGCGTCGACAACACCCTGCTGGTGTCGGTGAACGCCGCCATCCGCAGCCACCTGGTCGAGGAAGTGGGCGCCGAGCTGCGCGCCGCCATGAAGGGGATGAAACGGATCGTGTAGGGCCCGGCAGTTATCCACCGGATACAGAAAAGGCGCCCTCGGGCGCCTTTTTTGTTGTATCGCTGTGTCCTCACTGCAATCATTCCTGACAGGCCTCCAGAATCGAAGAGAGCAGGTAGCCTACCGGCTTCATAACGCTGTCGTCGGTCCAGTAGGCAGCATGGTTGGCGGGGTTCCAGGAGGTGAGGATGTTGCCGACGCTGACCTCCAGGTCCTCGCTGACGGCAGCGGCATAGCTTGGGCTGAGCGGCTTGAGTGGCCAGCCCAGCACGTCATCGGCATCGTAGAGGTTCAGCCACTTCGCCTTTTTCCTCACCTTTTCGGGGAGTCCGGAGGCCGGAAACTCGATGGCGGTGACCGGGTTGGCCGCCACGCTCAGGAGCGGTATGGTGCTTCCCAGCGTCACCAGTCCGGCCAGGGTTTCCATCCGCTCGAAGGGGGTAGCCCCGTATCTCTCCCGGTCGCGCCCCTGCTGGCGGTCCCAGATGTAATTGGACATGATCATCGATCCCAGCGAATGTGCCATCACCACCAGCGGCCTGTCCTCTCCGTCAAGTTTCCCAATCAACTCCCGCAGCGCCTCGTGAACCGTGCCGTGCACCTGGTGGTAGATGCTACCCGGGCGTTCATGGGCTGCATGGTAGGAGGAAATGGTGCCGAAGGCATTGATAAAGAACTTGCGCAGTTTCGCCCAGTTCAAGTCATGGTCCGCGCTGAGCGCCCCCCACAACCGGCTCTCCTGCGCGGCGAGGGTCGGCGCCCAGTACACCGTCTGCCAGGCTACCTCGTCATGATCGAGGCCGCGTCCCGCGATCTTCTCCTTCAGTTCTGCGATGGCGTCGTGGGCGAAGTCATCGGCGATGGCGCCCATCCCGTGCACTAGCAGAACACCGAGTTTCTTGTTCATCGCTCCCTCCTGCCTGTATGATAATAGCATTGCATTAGCATTTTATCATTTTACGCAAGACAGAGCATATCCTCCCACTGGCATAGTGCAAGCGCAGTTGCCGACTTTTTCAGTCCTCCTTCGGCAACCATGCCTGACTCTGCCAAGGCAATGCCGATCCTATGCCAGAACAAAGCTGACTGGTACTGGCCCGGCGGCCGCAGTACTGGCCGGCAAAGCGGAGTAAACTGCCGAGGGCCGGGCAATGAGAGAAACAGAAAAAGACTTGTCAATGGGGAGGGAAAAAAGGTAGTCTGCCCAAAGCCCTTCTGTTTCCGGAACAAGGCCCGACTATCCTTCAAGGAGTAAAGAATGAAGATTTGTGGAAGGCACCTTCACCTGTTTCTCACACTTGCCCTGCTGGCCATCAGCCAGTTGAGCTATGCCGGAGCCGAGGCCAAGCCGAAGCAGGTCCCCATCTCAGGCAAGGTACTGGAGACCATGGACAGCGGCGGGTACAGCTACGTGCTGTTGAAGACGGGCAACGACAAGATGTGGGTTGCCGCTCCCCAGATGAAGGTGACGGTCGGCCAGGAGTTGAAGCTGGTTCCCGGTTACGAGATGAAGAACTTCAACAGCAAGGGGCTCAACCGGAAGTTCGACCGCATCGTTTTCTCGGCTGGCGTTCTCAATTCCGAGGTAAAGCTGCCGGAAGCCGCCGTGAAGATGGCGCATGCCAAGGCGGTTGACGACAGCAAGGGAGCACCGGCCGCCAAGCCCGCCAAGACTTCCAGCGGACCGGTGGCCAAAGCGAAGGGACCCAACGCCTACACCATCGCCCAGGTGTATGCCAAACGCCAGAAGCTCGAGAAGAAGGTGGTAACGGTCAGAGGCCGGGTGACCAAGGTCGCCGAGCGCATCATGAAACACAACTGGGTCCACATCGAAGACGGGACCGGCAACAAGGGTAAGAAGACCAGCGAGCTGGTGGTGACCACCAAGGATCTGCCCAAGGAAGGGGAGATCGTCACCGTGCGCGGCACCCTTTACAACAACAAGGATTTCGGTTCCGGCTACCGCTACGACGTGCTGATCCAGGAAGCAAGCTGCAAGTAGGCCGAGCGATAAACTCTTCCGACCGCCCCAAACAACGCCCTCCCCCTTCGGGGGAGGGTAGGGGTGAGGGAAGCCTCGCCTCTTCGTGGAAAGTTGGCTGATGAGGAGATGAAACCGGGCAGCACCGTTACCCAAAACAAAAGGGCCGCACTCCATGAGAGTGCGGCCCTTTTTTACTTCATCCAGCCCTGTGGCACTGCCGCCGAAGACTACGCCTTGCTGACGGAGATCTTCAGGGTGGCGGTCACTTCGGGGTGAACCTTGACCAGTGCGGTGAAATCGCCCAGGTGCTTGATCGGCTCGTCGAGCACGATCTTCTTGCGGTCGATTTCCAGGCCCTGAGCCTTCAGCTGCTCAGCCAGTTCCATGTTGGTGACTGCGCCGAACAGTTTGTCGTCGGCACCAGCCTGGTGGGCGAGGGCCAGGGAGAGACCTTCGATCTTGGCAGCCAGTTGCTTGGCAGCTTCCAGCACGCGGTTTTTCTTATACTCGAGCTGACGCTTGGCGTGCTCGAGGGCCTTGGCGTTCTTCTCGGTCGCCTCGATGGCGAAACCTTTGGGGAGCAGGTAGTTCCTGGCGTAGCCCGGCGCAACCTTCACGATGTCGCCGATGTGGCCGAGATTTTCAACGTTTTCCTTCAGAATGACCTTCATGTTAGCCTCCTAGCCTGAATTTTTTACAGGTTTTGCTGTTGTTTAGGGGATCGGAAATCGCCCCAGAGATCGAAGACGCCTAGCGCCGCCACCGCCAGCAGCATGAACGGCTGGAAGATGAGGAACAGGCAGCCCATTACCTTGATGAATGCGGGTACCGCAAATTTGCGGAAGTAGTGAGTGATGACCGCGAAGCCCTGCATCGCGTAAAGCGCGCAGACCACGATCAGCAGGTTGAGCGACACCGTGTGGACGATGTCGTTCGGGATCAGCATGGCGAAGCCGGAGATGATCAATAACCAGACCAGAGCTTCCGGATTCCGGTACTGCCGGAAATTGCCCAGGTAGATCGGCATCCCCACCCGTGCCGCCATCCGTCCCAGCAGGTACAGGTTGAGGCAGCCCAGAAAGCCGAGCGCCACCGTGATCAGCGCAGGGTAGATCACCACGATCTGCTCCCCTGCCAGCCGCATCGAATCCTGCATCGCCTTAAGCTCGTCACCCTTCACCCCCGCCTTTTCGTAAAGCTGGGCGGTCTGGGCGATGCTTGCCTGCACACCGTTGGTGATCTTGGTGTGGAGGTTCGCGCCGGTGAAGTAGCCGTAGAGGGCGGCGGCTGCCACCATCACCAAAAGGTTGATGGCGACCGAGTAGACGATGGAGCGGGCTCCGCCTTTCAGCCTGACCAGGAACTCCGGCAGCGCCAGGGAAAGTATCCCCGCCTGCAGGAGGTAGATGGCCACCGACGCGGGACCCGCCAGCACGGCCACCATTGCGCAGGTGACCAGCACCACGGCGAGACCCGTCTTCCTGCCGTTTTTCAGGCCGTAGAAGACGCCGGGAGCGGGAGTGAACAGCCCGGGAACCAGGCCGAACAGGGGGACCGTCATAAACGCAAGGAAGAGCGCCGCCGTAGCGACGCTCCCCTTGATAACGTCCAGAATGCGCCCCTGGAGAGGGTTCACATCAGCCGACACAGACTAGGGCGTAACGTGGCTGCCCGCGATGGGGAGCAGCGCGATGTTTCTTGCCCTTTTGACCGCCTCGGTGATCTCCCTCTGGTGCTTCGAGCAGTTGCCGGAGATACGGCGGGGAATGATCTTGCCGCGCTCGGAAACGAAGTAGCGCAGGGTGCGGGGATCTTTGTAGTCGATGGTTACCTGCTTGTCTGCGCAGAAACGGCAGACCTTACGGCGCTGGAACGGCCGCTTTTTCCTGGGGCCGCCGCTGGTGCTTCTCTGGGGGGTTCTTTCGTCAGCCATCTCTTATTCCTCCGTAGTAGTCGTTTCAGCCTGAGCCTCGGGCGCGGCAGCTTCGACAGCCACCTCGGCACCTTCCTCAGCAGCCTTGGCCGGAGCGGCTGCAGCGGCAACCACTTCCTGCTCGAGCTTGACGCTCTGGTACCTGAGCACCTTGTCGTCAAGGCGCAAACGGCGCTCCAGTTCGGCGATCAGGCCTGCGTCGCCGTCGAAACGGAGGTAAAAGTAACGGCCACGGGCACTCTTGTTGATCGGGTAGGCCAGCTTCCTGGCGCCCCAGTCTTCCAGCCTTTTGAAATCGCCTTTCATGCTGGCGATGACATCCTGAACCTTGGTGGAGAGAGCTTTGATCTCTTCGTCGCCAAGATCGGGCTGGACGATGTAAATCGTCTCGTACATCCTCATTGTGTTGCCTCCTCACGGTTATTTAGCCCCGGGACCGGCCCGGAACAAGGAGATACGGCCGGTAGCGGCCGTTCTGTGGAACGAAAACCTTTACTACAGAAATTCATGTTTGACAAGTAAAAAGATTAAAAAAGGATGAACCCCATCCTCACCCCAGCCCTCCCCTTGAAGGGGAGGGGGTGTTGGACGGAGTAAATCAAGTTAAGCGGGAAAGGCGGCCCTGGCGGCCCCTCCCCTTCAAGGGGAGGGACAGGGTGAGGATGGGGTCCTCGCCTACACGTTGAACCTGAAGTGCATGACGTCGCCGTCCTGCACCACGTACTCCTTCCCTTCCAGGCGCATGAGCCCCTTTTCCTTGGCGCCCGCCTCGCCGCCAGCGGCAATGAAGTCCTGGTAGGCGATCACCTCGGCGCGGATGAAACCCTTCTCGAAGTCGGTGTGGATCACCCCCGCGGCGCCGGGGGCCTTGGTCCCCTTGGTGATGGTCCAGGCGCGCACTTCCTTGACCCCGGCGGTGAAGTAGGTGATCAGCCCGAGCAGCTCGTAACCGGCACGGATCAGCCGGTCCAGACCGGACTCGGCTAGCCCCATCTCGTTCAGGAAGGCCTCTTTCTCCTCGCCGTCCAGCTCGGAGATCTCCGCCTCGATGGAGCCGCAGATGAACACCACCCCGTTTCCTTCCCGGGCGGCCAGCTTCCTGACCTCCTCGACGTACGGGTGCTTGCCGTCCAGGTCGTCCTCTGCCACGTTGGCCACGTAGAGGACCGGTTTGGCGGTCATCAGGTGCATGTCGCGCAGGATCAGCCGCTCATCCTCGTTCTCCGCCAGGTCGCGCGGCGAGAGCCCCTTCTCCAGGGCCGCCTTCACCTTGTTGCAGAATTCCACGTCCTCCTTGGCCTTCTTGTCGCCGCTTCTTGCCTGCTTCTCCACGCGCTGCAGGCGCTTCTCCACGGTGTCGAGGTCGGCCAGGGCCAGTTCGGTCTGGATCACCTCGATGTCGCGCACCGGCGACACGCTGCCGCTTACGTGCACCACGTTCTCGTTCTCGAAGCAGCGCACCACGTGCAGGATGGCGTCCACCGAACGGATGTGACCAAGGAACTTGTTGCCCAGACCCTCGCCCTGGCTGGCGCCTTTCACCAGGCCGGCGATGTCCAGAAACTCGATGGTGGTGGGGAGGATGCGCTCGGGGTGCACGATCTCGGCAAGCTTCTGCATCCTGGGATCGGGTACCGAGACGATACCGACGTTGGGATCGATGGTGCAGAAGGGGTAGTTGGCAGACTCGGCCCCTGCCGAGGTGAGCGCGTTAAAGATGGTGGACTTGCCCACGTTGGGGAGTCCGACGATGCCGCAGTTGAAACCCATATGCTGAATCCTCTAAAAAATTACTTGCCGTTGAAGATGCTCATCGCCTTGGGCATCCCTTCCCTGATCATCATCTCCAGCGCGTCCACACCAACGTCCAGCACCTCCAAAAGCGAGGTCATCTCGTCCTTGGCGAAGTTGGTGAGCACGTAGTTGACCACGTCGCCGTGCACCGGACGGCCGATGCCGACCCGGATCCTCGCGTAGGCGTTGGAGGAGAGTTCCTGCCCCAGGGAGCGCAGGCCGTTGTGGCCGCCATGACCGCCCCCCTCCTTGAGCCTGATCTTGCCGAAGGGGATGTCGAGGTCGTCGTGAATGACGATGAGATCTGAGAGGGAAAGTTTGTAGAAGCGGAGCGCCTCGGCGACGGAGCGCCCGGACAGGTTCATGAACGTCTGGGGCTTGAGGAGGAAGATGCGCTCGCCCGCCCAGTTCCCGTCACCAGCAAGACCCGAGAAGGCCTTCCTGGTGACGGAAATTCCGGCGAGACTTGATAAGCGGTCCAAAACCATGAAACCCGCGTTGTGGCGGGTCCATGAGTACTGTGGCCCGGGGTTGCCGAGCCCTACAACGAGTTTTGCCATGTTCTATCCGGCTTAGGCGGCAGGGGCTTCTTCTGCCTCTGCTGCTTTGCGGCCGAGGATGCTGATCACGGCTGCCTTGGGATCGCCCAGGATGACGATGCCGACCGGTGCCGGGACTTCCCCCAGGTGGATGGAGTGGCCGATGGTCAGCTCGGTGACGTCCACGCTGATGTACTCGGGGATGTGGACCGGCAGGCACTCGACTTCCAGCTCGTGCATAGCGAAGTCGACCATGCCGCCCGCCTTGGCGCCGGCAGCGGTACCGACCAGACGAACCGGGACGTGCACCTTCACTTTGTCGGAGAGGTTGATCTTGTGCAGGTCGACGTGACGCGGGGTGCGCTTGATGGCATCCTGGAGCAGGTCGGCCACGATGACGGTCTCGCCGTCCAGGGAGCCCCCGCCCACCAGGGTCAGGATGTGGTTACGGCCGCCCTCGCCTGCGATGGCTTCCGAAAACTGCCTGGTCTCCAGGGAAATGGCAACCGGTGCCATCCCTTTGCCATAGACGACGCCCGGGATGCGGCCTGCGCTTCTCAGACGACGGCAGATACCTTTGCCGGTTAGCTCCCTCAGTTCCACGTTCAGATTCTGCTTACTCATACATCCTCCGATATTTCTCAGATAATTGATGATTCTAATTGTAGCTATTAATGCAAACTCCGCCTGCTACACGAAAAGGGAGCTGACGGATTCGTCTTCATGGATGCGGCGGATCGCCTCGGCCAAGAGGTCGGCGACCGAGAGCACGCGCAGCTTGTCAGTCTTGTCGGCTTTCTCGCCCAGCGGCACGGTGTCGGTGATGACCACCTTCTCGATTACCGAGGCGTTGATGCGGTCGATGGCCGGGCCGGACAAAACGGCATGGGTGGCAGCCGCGTAGACGCTGGAGGCGCCGTGGTCCTTGAGGGCCTGGGCTGCCTGGGTCAGGGTACCGGCGGTGTCGATCATGTCGTCCAGGATGATGGCCGATTTCCCTTTCACGTCGCCGATCAGGTGCATGATCTCGGCCACGTTGGGGCCGGTGCGGCGCTTGTCGATAACTGCCAGCGTGCAGCCAAGCCGCTTGGCGAAGGCCCTGGCGCGTTCGGTGCCGCCTGCGTCCGGGGAAACCATGACCAGGTTGTCGAGTTCGCTCGCGAAGCGGTTCTTCAGGTGGGCCAGCAGCACCGGGGCGGCGTACAGGTTGTCGACCGGGATGTTGAAGAAGCCCTGGATCTGGCCGGCATGCAGGTCGATGGTGACCACCCGGTCGGCGCCGGCGGTGGTGACCAGGTCCGCCACCAGCTTGGAGGTGATCGGCGTCCTGGGAGCGGCTTTCCTGTCCTGGCGGGCATAACCGTAGTAAGGCATGACGGCGGTGATGGTGGCTGCGGAAGCCCTCTTCAGGGCATCGATCATGATGAGCAGCTCCATCAGGTTGTTGTTGGTAGGGTTGCAGGTCGACTGGACCACGTAGATATCGCGGCCGCGCACGTTCTCGCCGATCTCCACCATGATCTCGCCGTCGGAGAAGGTCTTCACCTTAGCCTTGCCCAGCGGCACCTTGAGACATTCACAAATCTTCTCAGCCAGAATCGGATTCGAGTTACCGCTGAACACCCTGATCTTGTTTTCCATCTACAGCCAGCCCTCTTGCCTTTGATTTAATTCGGCCGGCGCCTGCGGCCGTTTGCCACCAAAATCCCGGAAACGCTACTTAATACAATACATAGGGGACGAAGTCAACCGAAAAGGACCGCCAAAGCAGGCACCTTCAGTTTTCCGCCCTCGTGACGATACGTTACCGTCAAGGAGTACACGGCACACCGGTCAAGGAGCAGGAACCATGCAACAGCGGCGTTTTCACCGAATCACCTTCAGCGCGCCCGGCGAACTGAGCCACCACGGCCTCACCTACCAGGTTCGCCTGCAGAACATCTCGCTGCGCGGCGCCCTGCTCGCTTCCGACGAGTGCCTGCTGGTCCCGGTCGGCGACAGCTGCACCCTCGCCCTTTCCCTGCCGGGGGAGCCGCCGGTGCTGATCACCGCCCAGGCGGTGCACACCTTCTTTTCCATGCTGGGGATCAAGTTCGTCGGGTTCACGGCGGGGGCGGAACAGCGCCTGTACGCACTGCTAAAAAACATCACCTCCCAGGCGGACCTGCTTGAGGAAGAATGGCACGTCATCCTCCGGCACTAGCCGCTTTTGTCGCGCTGGCTCGCCCCCCTACAATTTCCCCTCATTACAGCTTGCACTAAAATTTTTTCATGTTATACCGCTAACCATCGTTCTCGGCAGCCCAGCAGGCTGACGTGAACCCATGAAATGACGTGCCGCAGTGCCGGGCGACGGGAGGGCATCATGAAAAGCAGCATCTTTTCTCCTCGTTGAGAAATCCCTGCCCGTTTACCCAATTCAATCCGCTTCGCGACCAGATGCATGACGCCCAAAGGGGTAACCCCCGGCACGTCCTTCCATCCTGCCTGACTAGCGGCCTCCACCGGTTTTGCCGCAGGAAGGACCAGGCCAGCAAAGGAGCGATTATGACAGCCAAAGCCAAAGCAGGGGTACGAGTCACTGCGAAATCACCAGCAGGGGAAAGGCCGGCGGATCACTCTTATCCGGCGGCGACGGCCGCAGCGGACACCGGAAGGGGGGCCGCCGGCAGCGCGAACAAAGACGCCACCGGCGGCGGCCGAAGCCACGGCACCCCGTCTCGTCCGGCGGGCGGTCGAAGCCACACGTCCCAGGCTGGCGTGACCGCCGGCCGAAGCCACGAGAGACAGCCTGGTCTACCGCGCACCCGCCAGGCTAAAGGCGAGAAGCGTCCCACCAAACCTCCTGCCGGCCAGATGGAGGCTGCAGTTTCTGCCGGTAGCGTTGGCCAACCTTCGGCACAAACTGCTCCCCGCGGCAAACGGGCCGCCGCCGGCAGTCACCGCTCTGCCGCCGAATGGAACACCGTCCAGGGGCATACCGCCCCCGCCCGCAAGCGCGCGGCTCCCACCACCTCAAAACCTCAAGCGTCCCACCGCGACAACCTGCAGCAGGTGGCCGACCAGTACGACCACGCCATCCAAGGCTACGCCGACCACTACCTGGGACAGCAGGGGCTCTCCCCAGCCTACTCTCCTGGCGGCTACCGTGCCGGCTATGCGGGCTATGCTGGCTACCCCGATGGCCAGGAGTACGGGGCATACGGCGCAGAGTGGACGACGCAGGGGGATGCGCTGAGCCTTGAAGAGCGCCTTCAGCAGCTGGAAGAGGTAGCCGGCTACTTTCACGCTGCCCTCCCCTACATCCGCAGCCTGAAGGGAAACGAAAAGAAGCAGTACCTGGCGAGCTGGAGAGAGTACCTGACCGAAGTGGCCAGCCTTGCTGCGGAACTGACCGATGCACTGCAAAAAGAGCTGGCGGTACTTTCCGGAACTGACACACAGCAATGAGCGACTACCGGCACAGACCGAGGAGGTGAAAGCCATGTCCGCTTTCGACAGTTCGTAGCCCGCCGGCACCGGCATCGTACCAGCAAAAGAATCCCCTTAACCCTAGGGAGGAGAGACAGATGAGCCCCACAGCGAAACAAGGAGGAGGGAGCGGGATGGCGCAGGAACAGTGCTGCCAGATGGGGAGCGCCGAAGCCTACGCCCAGTCCATGCAGGATCCGGTAACCCAGGCCTACTACCAGGGGATGGCGGACTACGAGGCCGCCCTCGGCGAGTACTCAGGCTATGGGCAGGGCCAATACAGCGGCGCCGGCTACGGACAGGGGCAATACGGCGGCACCGCTTACGGGCAGGAGAGTTACGACCCGGTGACCGAGGCGTACTACCAGGGATTGAGCGATTACGAAGCAAGTCTCAGCGGACAGGGAGAAGGTGCCGGCTACGACATGGGGTACGACCCAAGCGGCGCCTATTATGACCAGTCGGCGATGTACGGAGGTTACGGCGGATATGAATACGGCGGCTACCCACAACAGGGGTACGACCCGGTAACCGAGGCGTACAACGAGGGATACCAGCAGGGATATGCAGACGGACAGGCCGCCACGATGAGCACGCAACAGGGATACGGCGGCTATCAGGAAGCATACGATCCCTACGCCGAGGCCTATTACCAGGGAATGGCAGAGTACCAGGGCCAGTTGGGGGCGCCGCTTCCCCCCATCGTCCCGCCCGTCAGGCCGCCGGTGCAGCCACCGGTGCCCCCGGTCCGTCCGCCCGTTTACCCGCCGGTACACCCGCCCGTGCGGCCGCCGGTACGGCCACCCGTTCGCCCGCCGGTGCAGCCTCCCGTGCGGCCGCCGGTACGTCCGCCGGTGAGACCGCCCCTCAGGCCGCCGATATTCCCGCCGGTGCGTCCGCCCGTCTCGCCGCCGACAGCGCCACCGGTACGGCCTCCTATAGCACCTCCCATCGGGCCTCCCATAGGGCCGGGACCGCTGGAAGCGCCCCTGCCGCCGCCACCGATCAGGCCGCCGGTTGAGCCCCCCATCAGACCGCCGGTGGAACCGCCCATAAGGCCACCGGTGGAGCCGCCGATCCGTCCACCGGTCAGGCCTCCGGTGCGTCCCCCGGTGAGGCCTCCAGTTAGGCCGCCGGTGAGACCGCCGGTACAGCCGCCGGTACAGCCGCCGGTACAACCGCCGGTACGGCCGCCGGTGCGACCTCCGGTCCGTCCCCCGGTCAGGCCTCCGGTGAGACCGCCGGTCAGGCCGCCCGTGGTACCGCCAGTCAAGCCGCCCATCGCACCTCCCATCAGGCCGCCGGTGCTCCCGCCCATTGAGCCGCCGCAGCCGGAGTAAGACCGGCATTGTTTGAATGATCGAGGTAACGGCAGCATCCGGATGACCTCCGGATGCTGCCGACATCTAAAGGGACCGGACGAACCAGGAGAACCAGATGCTGAACGAACTCGCTGAGGAAGTCAGGCGAAAGAATCGGACCCTCAACCAGTGGGAGCAGTACTACGGACGCGACCGGCTCGCCTCCTGCCCCACCCATATCCAGTTTCCCACCGGGACCCGCTGCAACCTCCGTTGCAGCTTCTGCACCGAGCGCGGCGGCCCCGGTGCCGTCCATTACCAGTACCATGACCTGAGCTTCGACGACTTCAGCCGCATCATCGCCGATCCCCAGTGGCAAAAGGCCCTGGTGAGCGTAGGGACCATCGCCCTTTACGGCTGGGGAGAACCGCTCTTCAACAAGGAATACGAGGCGATCGCCGACAGCCTGCTGTGCTCCTTCCCCGGCATCAGGATCAGCATCTCCACCAACGGGGTGCTGTTCGACGAGGGATGGGCCGAGAAATTCGTCAGCCACGACACCGGGGACATCAACGTCTCGCTCAATGCCGCGACGCCGGCAACCTTCCTGCGGCTGACTGGCAGCGACCAGTTCCGCCGGGTAGTCGACAACGTGCGCGCCCTCATCAAGCTCAGGCGCGACTGGGGGAGCGTCAATCCCGCCATCACCCTCTCCTTCGTGGCCACCACCGAGAACGTCCGCGAGCTCCCAGCTTTCGTGGAACTGGCCGCCGGCCTCCAGGTGGACAGCGTGATCGTGCAGGACATCATGACCCTGAACGAACGGACCGCGGCGCTCTCCCTGGCCAACGCCCCCGAACTCGCCCGCAGCATGTTCGCCCTAGCCAGGGACCGGGCACGGGAGCGCGGCATCCAGCTCGCCTTCATCTCCTTCGAGACCCACGGCGAGGAGTACTTCCCCAGCACTGCCGAAATGTCGGATCAGGCAGCCGGGGAGCCGCAGGTGGCGCCGCCCGCTGCCTTGCAGCCAGGGCTTCCCGGAATTCACCATGGGGAACGTCTTTCAACAGGGCTTCCAGGAGATCTGGAACGGCGAAGGGTACCGGCTCATGAGGAGCACCATCAACAGCGCCGCCCCTCCCGCCGTCTGCGCCGTCTGCCCCCGCAAGGCTGGCTTGGACTGAGGGGGCGAAGAGGCACTGCCTGAGGCGTTCACACCGTCCTTGTCGAAACACCCGTTTGGCTAGGAGAAGTGCTATGAAGAAGGTCCTCCTGATCTGCATGCCGTTTGCCACCACCATCCACCCCGCCATCGGGCTCAGCCTCCTCAAGGCCCGCCTCAAGGAAGAAGGGATCGGCTGCGACATCCGCTACTTCAACGTCGATTTCGCGCAGGTCATGGGGCGGGAGGGGTACGAGACCTTCTCCAGCTGCCAGGGCGACAACACCATGCTGCGCGAGTGGCTGTTCGCCCGCCACTACTTCGGCGACCGCCTACCCGACAGGGAGCAGTACGCCCGGTACCTGGCGGGGATCTTCGGCGGCGACCAGTTGCCCGCGGGACGGCTCGGCGACCTGCTCGACCTGGAATACCTGGTTCCCCCTTTCCTGCAACGATGCCTGCAGGGCGTGGCCTGGGACGATTACGACATCATAGGATTCACCAGCATGTTCGAACAGAACCTGGCCGTGCTGGCCCTGGCCCGCCAGATCAAGGAGATGGCGCCGGAGAAGACCGTGGTAGTGGGAGGCGCCAACTGCGAAGGGGAGCTGGGGCTCGCCCTGCACCGCCAGTTCCGGGAGATCGATTACATCTGCGCCGGCGAAGCCGACTACAGCTTCCCCGAGCTGGTGAAACGGATCCGGGCAGGGCGCAAGGTGAGCGACCTCCCCGGCATCGTCTACCGCGAAAAAGGCAGCTCCCGCGCCGCCTCAGGCATCGCCACCGTGGAGGATCTCGACCGGCTCCCCTGTCCCGACTACGACGACTACTTTGCGGAACTGGCGGCCACCCCGCCTCGCTTCCGGCGGCCGGTGACCAACAGCGGCAGCCCGCTCGGCATCCCGATGGAAAGCTCGCGCGGCTGCTGGTGGGGAGAGAGGTCCCAGTGCTCCTTCTGCAGCCTCAACCGCGGCACCATCCGCTACCGCAGCAAGAGCCAGCCGAGGGTGTTGGCCGAGATGGAGGCGCTCTCCCGCCGCTACCGGACCAGCCAGCTTTTCATGGTCGACAACATCCTGGACCTGCAGTACTTCAAGGAACTCATCCCGCGGCTTGCCCAGGGCCCACTCCGGCTGCAGCTCTTCTACGAGACCAAGTCGAACCTGAACCGCGAGCAGGTCGCCCAGCTGGCCGCGGCCGGGATCAACTGCATCCAGCCCGGCATCGAAAGCCTGAACAGCCACGTGCTCAAGCTGATGAGAAAAGGGGTGAGCGCCCTGGACAACATCCAGCTCCTCAAGCACTGCGCCGAGTTCGGGGTCTATCCCGGCTGGAGCATCATCACCGGCTTCCCGGGGGAAACGGCCGAGGACTACCGGCAGATGATGGAGCTGATCCCCAAGCTGGTCCATCTCCACCCGCCCAACGGTAACGCCCGCTTCTCGCTGCAGCGCTTCAGCCCCTTCTTCGCCGATCCGGAACGGCTGGGGCTGTGCAACATCCGCCCGGATGGAGTCTACCGGTTCATCTACCCCTTCCGGGAGGAGGTAATCGATTCCCTCGCCTACTACTTCGAGTTCGACTACCGGCAGGAACTGCTGCCGCCCGATCTCGAGCAGGAGCTTGCCGCCACCACCACCTACTGGGCCGACTGCTACCACGGCCACGCCACGCTCACCTCCCATCCCGGCCCGGCAGGAAGCCTCACCCTCACCGACACACGACCCGCCGCCAGCACTCCCCGGCTCGAGCTCGACGCGGGGCAGGGGGATATCTACGGCTTCTGCGGCAGGATCCGCGGCTTCAGCGAGATCCTCGCCTTCCTGCAGGAGCGCTACCCGGCTTCCCCGGTGCGGGCGCGCGACCTGCGCGATTTCCTGGAGGACCTGGTGGCGGCACAGGTGATGATCCGCGAGGGGGAGCGCTATCTTAGCCTGGCGGTACCGGCTACTCCTTGACTGCACCAGGTGCCGGTGCGACGGACGGCCCGCCTTGGGCGCGGCAAGCAGCAAACGGGTGGGCCGGCGGCAGGAGTCACATTTTCCGGGTGAGGTTGGCGACAGACGTCTCAACAACAAAGGAGCGCAACCATGGCTGACAAAAGGCGTTACCTGGTAGGTTACGGTGTGGGGGCGGTGCTCCCGAAGGAGATCGAGCAGTTGACCGGGGAGTTCCTGTCCGGGCACGAGCAGGCAGAAGAGGTGCGCAGGCTCCGGGGGGGACAGCGGGTGGTGAGGATGACCGAGGCGGAGGCGGCCCAGCTTGCCCGCCTGCAGACGGGCCTGGCAGTCGAGGAGGATCTCGAACTCGAACTGTACTCGCCGATGCCGGGACTTCCGCCGCGCCTGCCGGACGACCCCCCGGCCCATCTGACGGTCAAGGTGGTGGATGCTGCCAGCCAGCAGCCGGTGGGGAACGTGACCATCTACTGCGTCGGCGAGCGGCTCCTCTACCAGGGGATGACCGGGCGAAACGGCGTAGCCAGGCTGGAGATCCCGGAGCGCGCCGTGCAGCGGGTGATCGCCTCGCCGTCGGAAGGGTACTGGTCCAAGCTGATCGAGGCGCCGGTCATCGAGGACAACACCCACCTCGTGTTCGCGCTGGACGAACTCCCCGCCCGGGAGGAGAGCAACTGGGGATACCGCCAGATCGGGATGGAGCAGTTGGGAGAGGGGTTCACCGGCCAGGGTGTGAAGGTTGCCGTGATAGATAGCGGCATCGCGCCCCACCAGAAACTGGAGGTCAGCGGGGGGTACAACTCCCTCGAAGACCAGGACCCCGACCACTGGAACTACGACCGGAAAGGGCACGGGACTCATTTGGCTGGCATCATCGCTGGAATGGCGCCCGAGGCTGAGCTTTACGCGGTGAAAGTCTACCCGGGAGGAAGGGTCAGCGACCTGGTCGACGCCATCAACTGGTGCATCGACAACTACATGGACGTAGTCAGCATAGCACTGGGTACCGTTCAGCCATCACAGCAGGTCCAGCAGGCGCTGCTGGACGCCACCCAGAGGGGGATCACCTGCATCGCCGCGGCTGGCAACGGCGGCGGCGCGGTCTGCTACCCGGCCGCCTACGACGAGGCGATCGGCGTCTCCGCCGTCGGCAACCTGGCAAGCTTCCCCGAGGACAGCGCCCACGCCCTCCAGCTCAGCGAGTGTTTCGGCTACGACGGGGAGATCTTCTTCGCCAATTTCTCCAACCGGGGCCCGGAGATCGACGTCTGCGCCCCGGGGGTGGCCATCCCCTCCACCGTGCCGACCGGGCAGGCCTCCTGGGACGGGACCTCCATGGCCTGCGCCCACACAGCCGGCCTGGCCGCCCTGGTGCTGGAGGCCTATCCCGAAATCAGGACGGGAGATGCCTACCAGCCCGGGTACCTGCGCCAGATCATCACCGGCACCGCGAGCGACCTGGGCTTCGCCGCCGAGATGCAGGGGGCCGGGCTGGTCAACGCCGCGGCTGCCCTCTCCAGCGCCTACAGCGACAGGGCCCAGGAGGAAGAAAGCATGGGAAGCTACCGGGACTACCTGGACGGGCTGCTCTCCAGGGCGAAGGGCGCCCGGGCCGCCATCGAGGAGTCGCTGGCCCGGCTGGAATCGCTGTAGCATCTCGTCCCACCAGATCCACCATCACGTCCCCCCCTTGCTAAAGGGGGGACAGGGAGGATTCCTTCCCGCTGCACCTTCGTTCCACGCTCCCTCGCCCGCTAGCGGCAAAGCAAAATCAGACAGCGGCACTGTCGCCTCTCCAAAACGAAGAAAGGAGGCCCGCCCTACGGCAGGTCTCCTTTCTTCGTTGAGGGCCCGGACAGTTCAGCTGGCCGAAGCGCCCGAGGTCAAAGCCGCAACCATCACGGCAAGGTCACGGCGACAGAAATGCGGCCATGATCTCGTTACGGGACCTCAGTTTCAGCTGGTTCATGATCTTCTTGATGTGGTCCTTCACGGTGTACTCGCAGATGAACATCTTCTTGGCGATTTCCCTGTTCGACAATCCCGCGCATATGCACTGCAAGACCTCGAACTCCCTCCTGGAAAGCCCGAACTCATCCTTTGCCGTTTCCAGTTTCAGCGTGCGCTTCTCGACGAGCGGCTCCATGAGCACCATGATCGAGCGCGGCTCGTCTCCGCCGGAAGGGTTGTGTATGAAGAAGGCCTTCATCCCGTAGGGGTCCCGGCAGACGGAGAGCCTCCCATGCACGGTCCCCCCCGGTTTCCCGCTTCCTTTCAGCTGGTCGCAGAGGCTGACGATCTCCTCGGGGAGATACAGCTCTCCGTCCGGCTCGCCGCACTTTTTCATGGTCGGAATGATCGACAGCGCCTCGCTGTTGGTATGCAGCAGGGTGTTGTTGCCGTCGATGATTAAGACACCGGGCGCGGAAGCTTTATTAGAAATAGGCGCGCTATTCTCCATGGTTATGAAGTATAGCGGAGCTCAGAATAATTACAAAGCAGGCCCAAAATCCCACTAAAGTGGGATTGTCTAAGCTATTGCCAATATTATTCTTTCATCAAATAAAACAAGGAAAACAAGCCGTGGCGGAAAGCCCCTCTTCCCGTCATCCCCTACACCTGCAGTCTGATTCCTAAGACCCGTGATTCGCAGCGTTCATGAGTAGATCGTCACTGTAATCGGTGGCACGTCACCCTCTAATGACGACACACAAGGAGAGGCGCACATGAAAAAGCAAATCGCAATGGCAATCGCAGTCGCAGGCATTTCGGCATCCGCCACGGTAGCTTTCGCAGGTTTGGGGGCCGCCACCGGTATCAACGGCTCCAAGCATGACCTCAACTCACTCGTCCCCACCTATACGGGCGACACCCTGGGCCGCACCTGTGTTTTCTGCCACACCCCTCATAATGCCATCAAAGGCGGTGGCGATGGTGAAACGCCCCTGTGGAACCATGCAGATACCACTGTGCAGTTACAGCCCTACGCCTGGGTATCGCCAGCCAACAAGACGATCCCCATGAATACCGATCCCCTCATCGGCCCCACCCGCCTCTGCATGGCCTGTCACGATGGGGTTACCGCAGTCGATGCACACGGCAGCGCCAACGGCAACATCGACAACGGCGGCACCTGGACGTTAGGGACGACGCATGTGATGACTTCCAGTTACACCGACGCACTGGGACACCCGACGCTGAGATACATCAACGACCTGCAGGTAACCCACCCGATCGGCTTCAAGTACAGCGACGCCTATGCCGCCCGACCCGGCGAGCTCGTCCCCAGTTCGTTCGGTTATATCGTCTCGGCACCCTACGGAACGGCTGCGGCCACCTTCGACACCCATAGCCGTTTTGACTCGACCGGTACTGCCCCGGGCACCACATTCACCCTGAGCACCAAGAAGATCCAGGACACCCTGTACGGCAACACCAATACAACGGGCACAGAATCCAACGGTTACATGACCTGCGCCACCTGCCACGACGTCCATAACACCGTAAACGCCGTACCCGACGCCGGCCATGACTACAACTATTTCCTGTACGCCAAGGAGGAGGGCTCCGCCATCTGCCTCTCCTGCCACATCAAATAGTCGAGCAGCACCAAAGCAGCAATCAGGCAGCAACCGGCACAGAAAAAAACAGCTTAACTCCTAGATTTAACGCCGCACCCCTCCTGGTGCGGCGTCTTTTTTTGTCTCCAACGTACGTGCGGAAACTCCCTCCCCTTCAAGGGAAGGGTCGGGGTGTGGATGGGGGGTGTCCACCAGAGGAAGAGGGTAGGAGCAGGGCCTAGCCGTTCGGTTTCAAGACGATCTTGGTGTATTCAGCACCCTCCCCTTCCCCGCGCTGCACGAACCTCTCGTAGGCCTCCGGGCCATTCTCCAGCCTCAACCGATGGCTCACCAGCTTGCCCGGCATGCACTGCCCCTGCACGATGAGATCGCGCAGGTAGGCGTTGTAATCCTTGACCGGTGCCTGTCCCGTCTTGACGGTGATCCCTTTCTCCCAGAGCATGCCCAGCGGAAGGGTGAACAATCCCTGGCGGGCCTTGCTGTCCACGCCGCGGGGATCTCCGGAGAAGTAGACGCCGATCAGGCCGATGGAGCCGGTGGCGTTCACCAGTTTGGCCAGATCTTCTATCACCTGGGTCGGGCTTTCCTGGGACGGGTCCTTCTCGTTGAGGGCCTGGTAGCCCACCGCATCGATGCCGCACAGCACCCCCGCCATCTTCTCTTCACCCGGCCGCAGCGATTCCTGAATGGCGCGGTTCTCCCTTCTGGCGTTGAGGATGAATGCCACCGGGTCGGTCTGGCTGAAATTAACCGGCACGGCACCCAGTTCCTGCACCCTGTTCAGGCGCACCTGCGAGCGGTCCACCACGTAGACCTCGGCCGCCCCCCGCAGAAAAGCGGAAAGGGTGGCCATGTAGCCGACCGGACCGGCACCGAAGATGGCGACCGTGGTTCCTGGAGAGACACCTGCCATCATGCAGGCGTGATAGCCGGTGGGGAAGACATCGGAGAGCATGATGAAGTCGTCTTCCCACCTGTCTCCTGCGGTTCCGGGGAGCTTCAGGCAGTTGAAGTCGGCGAAGGGAACCCGCACCAGCTGGGCCTGGCCGCCACGGTAGGGACCCAGATCCGCATAGCCGTAACCGCCGCCGGGGCTTTTGGGGTTGGTGGTCAGGCAGGCGTTGACGAATCCACGCGTGCAGTTGAAGCAGCAGCCGCAGGAGACGTTGAAGGGGAGTGAAACACGGTCCCCCGCCTTGACCAGCTGCACGTCGCTGCCGACCTTTTCGACCACACCCATTATCTCGTGACCGAAAACCATGCCGGGCTGCGCCGAGGTTCTTCCTTCATACATGTGGAGGTCGCTGCCGCAGATGGCAGCCGAGGTCACCCTGATGATGGCGTCGTTCTGCTTCTCTATGACAGGATCGGGGAGTTCCCTTACTTCCATCCTTCGAATATCGGCAAATACCAGAGCTTTCATCTTTCCTCCTTCCCCCGGCACTCGATCTCAGCCGGGAAGTGCCGAAGGCAACTGTTGCTGAAGCGGGTACAAAAAAGGCTTGCGTGGCCCCTGCCAAGGAGTCAGGGCAAGCCCCGAAGTCGTGAATTTCATCAGCTGTTGATTCCGGGCTGGACGGGGCGCTGCCCGTAAAGCCCGAACTGCATCTAACGAGGTCTGTTAGCGGCCGCCGCCAGCTCCGCCACCACCGGCTCCGCCGGTTCCGCCTCCTGTTCCACCGCTGCCCATCGAGCCACCAGTACCGGTCCCCATGGAACCGCCGGTGCCTGTCGTGCCGGTCCCCATACTGCCGCCGGTGCCGGTGCCCATGCTACCGCCGGTACCCGTGGTGCCGGTTCCCATGTTCGTGCCAGTTCCCATATTGTTGGTTCCGGTGCCCATGTTGTTGGTGCCGGTATCCGTGCTGCCACCTGTGCCGGTGCCCATGGTGCCGCCAGTACCGGTACCCATGGTGCCGCCGGTACCGGTACCCATGGTGCCGCCGGTGTCTACCGATCCGCCCTCAGTACCCATGGTGGTGCCGGTTGTTCCGCCGGTGCCCGTACCGAAGGTGCCACCAGTTCCGGTGCCAACCGTTCCGCTACTGCCGGAGCCGACCGTGCCGCCTGCTCCGGTACCCGCGCTGCCGCCGCCGGAAGGCTCAACGGTAAACCCGGTGATGGTCCTGGTCGAAGCGCCCGTACCAGCAGGAAGGCTGGAACTGGAAGACATACTGGACCCTCCGCCCCCGGTTCCCATGCTGGAACTGGCCGCGAAGCCGACTCCTGTATTGAGGCACATCAACCCGGCTATTGCCACTGTTGTGAACAGTAATGTCCTGACTCTTTTCATAGCTGTACCTCCTCTCTGCCCTGCGAGGTTCGATCCCCATTTTTCGAGTCGCCAAGGATGTACGACCTTTTGGAGCGCCCACCTCGTGTGGTGCTCCCCTGGCCACCCTCACGGCGGCACCCGCTGCCGTCCGAGAGCGGCTTGCTTCTTATGGAACAAACCAGCTCGTCCCACACGTTGCAAACTAGTTACCAGCTATTACGTTCATCTTTTATTTGGACAAGCCATTTCAATTATTTAAACTACAGTGATTGCCATAAGAAGTATAGCTAAATGGCACTGCCTGAACCAATATTTTCGCCTGCACATCTGGCTAATTAGTTTTTTAACAACGCTTTTTTCTTGATAATTAAAGAAACTAACAGATTATATATTTTGCATGATTAAATAAGCAAAGAATCCATGATGTTAGAAA
>DATFAB010000053.1:0-7020 GCA_035255025.1 Geomonas sp. | reverse complement strand
CTGACTTTTAAAAAAGACCCACATAGTGATTCGTCTACTATTTAGTTTTCAAAGACCAAGCCGTTCGTCGCGGCAGACTTTGCACCCTATACCAACCGGAGTTGACTGTCAACCAAAAAGTTTTCAGCCTCGAAATTTCTTTCGCAGTTAAAGGTTTTAAACCTGTGCCTGCCGACCTTCCATTTCGTCCAGTTCGTATGCGGTTGTCAGTGAGCCGTGCTGCGAAGTCAAACTTTATAACAGAGCAACCTGACCCTGTCAACCTTTTTTCTGCCAACCTCACACCTAGAATTTGCCATGAAGTGCCCGGTCAGCAGCGAGGTGTGTTTATAGCAAATGGGTTCCTCTGGGTCAACGCCTTTATTGTTAATTTCGGTTTAAGGGGAATCGGCTCTGCGGGAGGAGATGAAACGGCGGAGAAACTGCGGGACTTCCCTCACCCGGCGTTGGGCACCCTCTCTGAGAGGAAGAGGGTGCCCAACGCCAAAAGGGCTAGGCCAGGTTAACCTTCGCAAAGCGACGCTTGCCGACCTGGATCACGTATTGGCCAGCGCCTAACTCCAGGCTTTCATCGGCAACCTTCTCCCCGTCAACCTTCACACCGCCCCCCTGGATGGAGCGGCGACCTTCGCTACCGGACTTAACCAGTTCCGCAGTTGCAAGCACCTTGAACAGAGGCATCTTGGCACCTTCCAGTGCGATGGAGATCTCAGGCATGTCTTCAGGCATTTCATTATTCCTGAATCGCTTGACGAAATTCTCGTCGGCAAGCGTGGCAGCATCGGCGCCATGGTAGCGCGCCACCATTTCACGCGCGAGCTGCTTCTTGGCGTCCATGGGATGCACGGAACCGTCACCGAGGCCCGCCTTCAGCTTTTCCAGCTCGACCATGGTGAGGTCACTCAACAGCTCGTAGTAGCGCAGCATCAACTCATCTGAGATGGACATCACCTTGCCGTAAATCTCATCGGCCGGTTCGTTGATCCCGATGTAGTTGCCGAGCGACTTGCTCATTTTGTTCACGCCGTCCAGACCTTCCAAAAGCGGCATAGTGATAACGGTCTGCGGCGTCTGTCCCCATTCCCTCTGCAGTTCGCGCCCAACCAGCAGGTTGAACTTCTGGTCGGTACCCCCCAGCTCGACGTCAGCATGGAGCGCCACCGAGTCGTACCCCTGCACGAGCGGATACATGAATTCGTGGATACTGATCGGCATCTGATTTGCGAAGCGTTTGCTGAAATCCTCACGCTCCAGCATGCGGGCGACCGTGTACTTGGAAGCCAGCGCGATCATATCCCCGGCAGAGAGCTTGCCGAGCCACTCTGAGTTGAAGACGACCTTGGTGAGCTGGGGGTCGAGGATCTTGAAGACCTGCTCCTTGTAGGTCTCGGCGTTTCTCAGCACATCTTCGCGGCTGAGCACCTTCCGGGTTTCGGACTTGCCGGTCGGGTCACCGATCATGCCGGTGAAATCACCGATCAGGAAATAGATCTCATGGCCCAGTTTCTGGAACTGCCGCAACTTGTGCAGCAGCACGGTGTGCCCCAGATGCAAATCGGGCGCGGTCGGGTCGAAGCCGGCCTTTATCTTGAGGGGGACTCCGGTTTTGATCGACTTCTCGAGCTTTTCAAGCAGCTCCTTCTCAACCAGGATCTCGACAGCACCTCTCCTGATGATCTCCATCTGCTCAGCAACAGTCATCACGTCACTACCCTCCACAATGTCTTATGCAGCACTACGTGCACTGCTCCAAAAAACATGAAGGTGAAGGCGTACCTGACACCCTCACCCCTACCCTCTCAAAGAGAGTCCCCACAACTGGCTACCTCAGCCGCAGGGCATGTTGATTCGCTCTATCCCCAGGGCAAGCCCTGTTTTTTCATCCACTTCGATGACCACTCCGTTGATACGGATATCCTTCTTCGCAATCTCGAACTTGGCGGGACGCTGGGTAACGAACTTGTAGATCGCCTCTTCCTTCTTCACCCCGATGACGGAATCGAAGGCCCCGGTCATGCCGGCGTCCGTGATATAGGCGGTGCCGGCGTTCAGCACCCTCTCGTCGGCGGTCTGTACATGGGTGTGGGTCCCGACCACCGCACTGACGCGGCCATCCAGGTACCAGCCAAGCGACGCCTTCTCGGAGGTTGCCTCGGCATGGAAGTCAACGAAGACGACGGGGGTCTCTTCCTTCAGCCTGGCGATCTCGCGATCGGCACAGCGGAAGGGGCAATCCAGGTTGTTCATGAAGACACGCCCCTCGATGTTGAGGATGCCGACCTTCACCCCGCCCGGCGTGCTGGCAATGGCGGAGCCTCGCCCCGGCGTACCTTCCGGATAGTTGGCAGGACGGAGGATGCGCTCTTCGCGCTTGATGTACTCCAGAGAATCCTTCTTGTCCCAGATGTGGTTCCCGGAGGTAATCATATGCACGCCGCACTTGAACAGTTCCTGCGCGGTCTCAGCGGTCAGTCCGAAGCCACCCGCGGCGTTCTCACCGTTGGCGATCACCAGGTCGACGTAATGCCGGTCCACGATCCGGTGCAACTCCCGGGACAGGGCATCCCGTCCCGGCTTGCCGATGATGTCACCTATGAAGAGCAGCTTAACGGGCATATTCGGTTGCCCTGGTTTCCCTGATCACGTTCACCTTGATCTGCCCCGGATAGGTCATCTCGGTCTCGATCTTCTTGGCGATGTCCTTGGCCAGAAGAAGGGCGCGGTCGTCGCTCACCATCTCGCTGGCTACCATGACCCGGATCTCGCGGCCAGCCTGGATGGCGAAGGAGTTGGTGACCCCGTCAAAGGAGGTGGCGATCCTTTCCAGATCGTCCAGACGCTTTACGTAGGTCTCCATCATCTCGCGGCGCGCGCCCGGACGTGCGCCGGACAGCGCATCCGCCGCCTGCACAAGGACCGCCAGCACGGTGGCCGGCTTCTCGTCCTCGTGGTGGGCCATGATGGCATGCACGATCTTGGGAGACTCGCCGTACTTCTTGGCGATCTCGGCGCCGATCACCGCGTGGGAACCTTCCACCTCATGGTCGACCGCCTTGCCCAGGTCGTGCAGGAGGCCAGCGCGCTTGGCCTGCTTCACGTTGATCCCCAGTTCCGCAGCCATGATGCCGCACAGGAAGGCGACTTCCAGCGAGTGCTGGTAGACGTTCTGGCTGTAGGAGGTACGGAACTTCAGGCGGCCGATCAGTTTGAGGATTTCCGGATGGATGCCGTGCACGCCCAGGTCGAACGCCGCCTGATCGCCGGCCTCCTTCATGGCCTGCTCGATCTCCTCCTGGCTTTTGGCAACCACTTCTTCGATGCGGCCCGGGTGAATCCTGCCGTCGGCGATCAGCTTCTGCAGGGCGAGTTTAGCGACTTCGCGCCGGACCGGGTTGAAGCCGGAGAGGATGACCGCCTCCGGGGTATCGTCGATGATGAGGTCGATACCGGTGGCAGCTTCCAGTGCACGGATGTTGCGCCCTTCGCGGCCGATGATGCGCCCTTTCATCTCGTCGGAAGGAAGCGCCACCACCGAGACGCTGCGCTCGGTGACGTACTCGCCGGCGTAGCGCTGCATGGCAAGGGCGAGCACCTCCTTGGCCTTCTTGTCCGCGGTCGCCTTGGCTTCCTCCTCCATCACCTTGATCAGCTTGGCGACGTCCAGCTTAGCCTCGTCCTCCATGGCGTCCATCAGGACCTTCTTGGCTTCCGCGGAAGTCATGCCGGCTATCTGCTCCAGCTTGGCCTTCTGCTCGCCGACCATGGCGTCCAGCTTCTCTTCCTTCTGCACCAGAGCCTGTTCCTTGGTCCCTAGCGACTGCTCGCGGCTAGCCAGCGACTGCTCGCGCTTCAGGAACTCCGCATCTCTTTGGTCAAACAGGTTGGTCTTTTTATCGAGGTTTTCTTCTTTCTGCTGCAGCCTCTTCTCCAGGTTCTGCAGATCGCGGCGCTTCTCCCGCGTATCCTCCTCGAACTGCCGCTCCATCTCTTCCTTGGCCTGATAAACGGCATCCTTGGCCTGGACAGCGGCTTCCATCGCCATGACTTCGGTCTGGCGCTTGGCGTCTTCAATCATTTTGGCTGCCAGCGTCTCGGCGTTGGCCACCAGGGAATCGGAAAGTTTCTTACGCAGCAGATTGCCGATAACATAGCCAATGCCCGCTGCCACGAGCACCAGGATGATCGTGATCGTAATGTCAATTCTCACTTGGTTCCCCCTCACATATATTTTTATTAACGCGAACCACCCTCAACTCAGTGACGATCAGATCCATCGTCACGTCGTGCGGTTCGCCGGCTATCTCCTCGACAAGCTGAAAATCGTAGCAAAAGCCTACCAGCTTGCCGCTTCCTTCCAAAAGGTGCAGTGACCTGTCATAGTACCCCTTGCCGTAACCGATGCGCCTGCCGCAGCAGTCGAAAGCCACGCCAGGAACCACGATAATATCGGCTTCAGCGATCCGGCACGGCTCGCCTGCCGGTTCCGGTATCCTGAAACGCCCCGGCACCAGTTCAGCTAGGGACCGTGCCCTGCGAAACTCGAGGTCATCACCGGTTACCGCTGGATAAAGAACCGTTTTCCCTGCCCCGAGGGCTTCCGCTGCCAAAAAAGCGGTGTCGACCTCGCCGTGGACCGGTGCGTAGAGCGCGACGGTCCTGGCCTGCTGGAATTCGGGCAACTCCAGGAAACGCTTTTGCAGGGCGAGGCTTTTTTGGGCGACCTGCTCAGGCGCCAGCGCCCGGCGCTTGGCGAGCGTCACGGTTCTAAGGGTGCCTTTGGGCATAACTTGTTTACATCCATGAAGCGAACAAAAGGAGGTGGACGTAGACCGTCCAATGAGACAGGTACTCTGTGGGGGGAATGCGGATGGAGTTACGGAGTGAGGCGTTGACAGTATCGATAGAAGGGCCGCGTTCAAGAGAAGCGCCATTGAACTTTATGTAATGCAGCCATTAACCTCAGGACATGACTCTCGCGTCTTCAGGCTACTATCAGCAAACGTGGCGATGGAGACTCCCACGCGTATTCTGGCAATGCTTGACAACCGTATGCTTTCCATCTGCTATATGTTGAAATCTCCCGCAAGAGACCTGAAACTTCAATCTGCACCGTCGAGCCTGCCGAGCAGCCCGCTAATCCGGGTCCTGCAGGTATGGCGCTCATGTTCGAGTTCTTTTTGTGCCGACAAAAACGCCTCGGCAAGGTTCATCATGGCCAGGATGGCCACAATCTGGGTATCAGCGCCGCTCACCGCGGCGGCAGCCTCGGCCACCTTCTCATTGACCACAGCCTGCACCTGCGCCACCAGCTCCGGAGAAGATGCACTCTTCACCTGGAGATTTCTCCCCATCACCGTGATGCTGTGTGTCGCCAGCAACCCCTCAGACCCCTTCCAATCTCTGCAAAATCGAGTCGAGACGGCTCCTGAAGTGGCCCCGCTCCTCGTTTAAGCGATCGTTTTCCTGTTTGAGCCTGTCGTTTTCGAGCTTAAGCTCCTGGATGGCAGCCACCAAAGAAACGACCCGCCCCTCCAATTCATTAAACAATTCAGCGCTCATCTTTTCACCTTTTGCGGCGCATAATATGCAATAAGTGCGTAAAAGTCAAGGAATTACTCGAAAAGCGCCTCGACAAACTGGACCGGATCAAACTCCCGCAGGTCCTCCACCGACTCCCCGACACCGATGAAACGCACGGGGAGTGAGTATTCATGGCTTACCGCCACCACGATGCCCCCCTTGGCGGAGCCGTCCAGCTTGGTCAAGACCACGCCGGATACGTCGGCGGCCTCCTTGAAGAGCTTGGCCTGGGAAAGGGCATTCTGGCCGGTGGCGGCATCCAGCACCAGCAGGGTCTCGTGCGGGGCATCCGGGATCTCCCGGGTCAGCACGCGGCGGATCTTTTTCATCTCCTCCATCAGGTTGACCTTGGTGTGCATGCGCCCGGCGGTATCGATGATGAGCACCTCGGTACGGCGAGCCAGCGCCGCCTTGCAGGCATCAAAAACCACGGCGGAAGGATCAGCCCCCTCCTTGTGGCGCACGATATCGGCGCCTACCCGGTTCGCCCAGAGCTCGAGCTGCTCGGCAGCTGCGGCGCGGAAGGTGTCGGCGGCTGCCAGCAGGACCTTTTTCCCCTCACCGGCGTACCTGGCGGCAAGCTTTCCGATGGTGGTGGTCTTGCCGACCCCGTTCACACCGATCACCAGGATCACGAAGGGAGTCTTGGCGGACACCACGAGCGGCGCGGCATGAGCCAAAAGCCTGGCCTGGATCTCCTCCTTCAGGGCCTTTTTCAGCGCTGCCCCGTCCTGGAGCTCGTTTCTCTTCAGGCGTTGTTCGAGGGTTCTCACCAGGTCTACCGTGGTCTTCACGCCGAGGTCGGCGGTGATGAGGATCTCCTCCAGTTCTTCCAGCGTGTCGGTATCGATCTGCTTCTTGCCCAGCAACAGGGCGTCGACGCGGCCAACGATGCTCTCGTGGGTCTTGCTGAGGCTGCGCTTGAGCCGCTCGAAGAAGCTTGGCTTGGCTGCCGGCTCGGCAACCGAAACAGGAGCAACCGGCGCAGGCACCACAGGCTCGGGGGGTACCGGAGCGGGCAGGGTGGCCTCAGGCTGGGGAGCCGTCACCGGCGCTGGCTCCGCCACTACCGGCGACTGGTACTGGTCCTGGGACGGCGGCACCGCAGAGGAGCCGGCAGGGGTCGGGGTATAGGACTGCGTCGTCCACCGCTGAGCGGGTGCTTCGGCAGGTTTCTCCTCGGGCGGGGACAACTCGTCCCATGCCTCTTCGACCTCTTCCCGGGACTCCTCTTCTGGCACGCCCATCGCTTTGAGAAGATCCTCGGGCTCCTCCAGCGGCCCCATGCCCAGCTTTTTAAGAAGACCTTTGAAAAATCCCTTGTTTTCCTCGGTCATCAATATATCTCCTTCTTCAAAAGAGTTGCCGTCTCGCGGAAATTGCGGAGCGCCAAGAGCGGCAGTGCGTTCCGGTTCATGGTCATCACGAGGGCATATTCCT
>DATFAB010000052.1:0-152494 GCA_035255025.1 Geomonas sp. | reverse complement strand
CTGCTCTTCCTGGTTGAAGTAACGAAGCACCGCGTCGGCCAGCGCCTCCATCTCGTTCTCGCCCGGGTTCAGGTGCACCGGGGCGATGAAGGAGATCTTCTTAAGGAGGCTCTCCAGGAGGATCTTGGAGTAGACGAGGCTCCCGGTGAGAGCGATGGCGTCCACCTTCCCTTCCAGCACCGCCGCCGCGGCGCCTACCTCCTTCGCCACCTGGAAGACCATCGCCTCGTACACCTCGGCGGACTTCCGGTCCCCCGCCGCGATGCGCTTCTCGATCTCGATGGCGTTGGTGGTGCCGAGGTAGGCGTAGAGCCCGCCCCGCCCGGTGAGAAGCTTCAGCACCTCGTCTTTCGTGTACTCACCGCTGAAACAGAGCTTCACCAGGTCGCCGGCCGGCAGGGTGCCGGCCCGCTCCGGGGAGAAGGCACCGTCGCCGTCCAGGGCGTTGTTCACGTCGATGATCTTCCCCTCTTTGTGCGCCCCTACCGAAATGCCGCCGCCAAGGTGCACCACGATCAGGTTCAGCTCCTGGTAGCTTCTCCCCAGCTCCGCCGACACCTTGCGGGCGGTGGCCTTCTGGTTCAGGGCGTGGAAGCTGCTCTGCCTGGCGATCTGCGGGATACCCGAGTAGCGGGCCGAGGTGCAGAGCTCGTCGGTCATGGGAGGATCCGCGGTGAAGACCGGGATGTCGTGCTCCCTGCCGAGATCGTAGGCAACCAGCCCCCCCACGTTGATGGGGTGCGCGCCGTAGAGGCCGCTCTTCATGTCCTCGATCATCCTGCTGCAGACCCGGTAGGTCCCACCGGGAAGCGGCTTCACGTTGCCGCCGCGGCAGGCGATGGCGTTCATCTCCCGGACCGAGAGCCCCTTGTCCGCCAGTACCCCCAGGATGGCCTCCTTCCGGTAGTCGTACTGGTGCCAGATGGTGGGGAATCTTCTCAGCTCCTCGTCCGCATGCTTCACCGATTCGTTCACCTTCAGTTTCCCGTCCAGGTGCACCCCGATCTTGGTCGAGGTGGAGCCGGGGTTGATGATCAGTATCTTGGCGCTGTTCATGGTTGGCTCCCTTGTCAGAAGGAATAGATCAGGTCGATCCAGGTCTGGTTCGCCTCGCACCGGTTCTCGGCGGTGACCGGGATCACGTATTTCCCCACCAGGGCGAACTTGCCGTTCTGGTAGCGTGCCGCCGGTCCCATGGAGAATTCCCGGTCCCTGGTGTCGGCGCGCTTTTTGCCGCCGATCCTGTCGTCTTCCAGCCCCTGCCAGACCCAGCCGGTGACCCCCAGCCTGAAGTCCTTGGTGACGGCGTAGTTCACCATGTAGTCCATGTGCACCGCCTGGCCGGTCTGGTAGCCGTGCAGGCCGCTCCCCGACTCGATGTAGTCACGGTTCTCGGTGTGGTAGGAGTACATCAGCTTGGCGCTGGTCTCGATGCCGTTTTCGAAGAGGCCGGTCACCGCGAATACCGGCTCGATGATGAAGGCGTTGTTGCCGGCGTTCAGGGGTTTGGAGGAATCAAAGGAACCGGTGGGGGTGATCACGTCCAGCACGGTCAGCCAGTGCCAGGTCTTGCTGTGCCACCCCATGCCGACCCCGAAGTAGACGTCGCCGAGGCCGCCGTCGTGCCCGCTCACCGTGACGTTGCCGTTGGGCGTCTGGGCGGTGACGTTGGCCTCCACGGTCAGTAGCGGGATGATGGAGTGCATCAGGAGATTGCCGCCCAAGAGCCCCTTTTCCGACACGAAGATGGGTCGGAAGGCGATGGCGGTCAGCGTGCCGTCCCCGTCGATCAGCCCCTGTCCCTTGTTCTCGATCTTCTTGATGTCCATGAACACGTTGTAGTCGATCAGGTGCAGCCCCGGCGGCGGAGCGGCACCGGCGTAGAAATCGGCGGTTCCGTTGAAGGAGCTGCTGTTGAAGGCGTAGGCCGGGCTGCTCAGGAGAAGTACGGCCAGGAGCAGGGCGAACATCGAGATGCGTGCGTTTGTCATTGGAGCCTCGTTCCTTGTTGGTTGTTGGGGTCAGGCCAGGGTGATGCCCGACTTGCCCGGGGCCACGATGTTGTTGGGGTCGAGTGCTTTCTTTACCGTCCTGTTGAAGCGGCGCATGGCGGGGCCGTAGGAGTCGGCCACCTGCTCCATGAAGCCCGGGTTGGTCCGGTTGATCCCCCAGCCGCGCTTGGTGAAGGTCTTGGTCAGATCTTCGAAGCAGCGCTGCGCCCGGCGGCATTCGCCGGCATCGGCGCGGTTGAAGCGCAGGTCGATGACGTGGCGGGCGTCGCGCCAGAAGAAGACCAGCTCGCTCAGGTAGTCGAAGCCGTGCCGGTTCATGATCTCGGTGGCGAGCTTCACCTGCTGGCCGATCTCGCCGGGGCGGGCCGCCGCGGTGGGCTGGAAGCGCATGGAGCCGCCGCCGGGGCGCCAGGCATCAAGCGGGTCGTTGCTGGTGACCCCGCCCTTCATGAGCTGGGCGCGGTACTGGAAGGCAGGATCCCCCTTGGCCTCCTTCTCGGTGATGATCTTGATCTTGTTACCGAAGGCCTTACTGAAGGTGCCCTGGACGTACTTCCAGTTGAGCGCCACCTGCTCCGGCGAGCCGTACACCGCGCCGTACAGGTTCCAGGCCCCCACGCCGTAGCCGTCCTGCAGCTTGCGGGTGGCAAGCGTTGCCTTGCCGCCGTTCACGAAGCCGCTCCTTCTCCCCTGGGCCACGGTGGCCGCCTCCCAGCCGGCGTTCACCAGCGCGCAGGCGTTGGGGACGATCTGGGTCTCGCGCAGGAACATGAGCGGTTTGACGATCTGCCCCACCATCTCGGTGCTGGGGAATTTGATGCAGAACGGCTTGTAGCCTCCGGGGGGCGGCGGAGGCATCAGCCAGGCCCCCACCTTGGTGACGATGCCGCTGTTCCCCTGCGAGAAGAGGCCGTCCACGTATGGGCCGAAGCCCCACTTGAAGACCTGCCAGCTGGTGGTCTTCGGGATCCCCCCCATGCCGGTCCTGATCAGGCTGCCGTCACCGAGCACCACCTCCATGCCGCAGGAGAAGAGGAAGGACTCGCTGTAGGGGGTGTAGCCGGTGCCCCGCTCCAGGATGTTGCCGGCGATGCTCACCCCGGTTGCCGGCGCCGGGGTGTCCAGCCAGAGGTTGATGCCGTTCATGGTGAGGTAGCGCTGCAGCTCGTCGTAGGTGACGCCCGGCTCCACCAGGCAGTAGCCGAGCTCGCGGTCTACCTCGAGCACCTTCTTCATGGCGCTCAGGTCGAGGACGATCTGGCCGTCATTTGCCGGCGTCCCGCAGCCGTAGCCCCGGCTCTCCCCGCCGTAGCAGGTCCAAAGGGGCGTCTTGTAGCGGTTGGCGATCCTGACCACCGCCTGCACCTCCTTTTCGTTGCCGGGGTAGAGGGCGGCCGAGGGGCGGTGCGGGGCGGCGCCGGGCGCCAGCGTGTTGTTGAGGTAGCGCTGCAGGGAGGCGGCGTCGGTCCGCACCCGGTTATCCCCCAAAAGCGCGCGGTACTCCCGGATCGCCTGGGCGAAGGTCTCTTCCTTTATCCCCTTGGGGAGTGCGATAAAGCTGCTCATCTATGTGCCTCCTCGACTGTGGTGGTCTGTTGCCCGGCCCGGCGCTACGCCTGCAGGTTGATGCCGGACTTGCCCGGCGCCAGGATGTTGTTGGGGTCCAGCGCCCGCTTCAGCTTGTGGTGAATGTCGCGCATCCCTTCGCCGTAGCTTCTGGAGACCTTGTCCATGAACGCGGTGTTGGTCCGGTAGGTCCCGTAACCGTTCTTGGTGAAGACGGTGAGAAGTTCGTCGAAGCACTGGTAGGCGCGCTTCATCTCCTCCGGCTGGGTCCGGTCGTAGAGCAGGTCGATGATGTGGTGCATGTCGCGCCAGCCGACGATGAACTCGGAGACGTAGTCGAAGCCGTACTTGTTGAGGATCCCGGTCGCCACCTTCATCTGCTGCTCGCACTCCGAGGGGCGCGCCGCCGCCACCGGGGCGAACCACATCGAGCCCCCGCCGCCGCGCCAGTTGTAGAGGCCGAACTCCTGCAGGGTGGAGCCACCCATCATCAGCTGACGGCGGTACTCGAAGATCGGGTCGTCTTTGGCCTCCTTCTCGGTGATGATGCGGACGTCCTTGCCGAACTTCGCCTTGAAGGCCCCGGAGACGTACTTCCAGTTGAGCGCCACCTGCTCGGGGGAGCCGTAGAGCGCCGCGTAGAAGTTCCAGGCCCCGACGTTGTAGCGGTCCATGATCTGCTGGAAGACCTTGGGGGGAAGGGAGCCTTTCCCCTTGTAGAAGGTCTCCCGGTTGGTCCCCTTGCCGTTCTTGTCGTAGGTGAAGTAGCCCGCCGCCTCCCAGCCGGCGTTCACCACGATGCAGGCGTTGGGGATGATCTGGTTCAGGCGCAGGGGCATCAGGGTCTGGATGATGTCAGGGAGCATCTCCACCTTGGGGAACTTCATCAGGAACGGGAAGTAGCCCCCCGGCGGCGGGCCCTTCATGAGCCACACCCCGAGCTTGGTGATGATCCCCAGGTTGGACTGGGTGAAGAGGCCGTCCACGTAGGGGCCGTTGCCCCACTTGTTGGTCTGCCAGGAGCTCGTGTTGGCGAGCCCGCCGGTGCCGGTCCTGATCACGTCACCGTTGGCCAAAACCACCTCCATGCCGCAGGAGAACAGGAAGTGCTCGCCGTAGGGGGTGTAGCCCACGCCGCGGTCGGCGGTGTTTCCCACCGGGCTCGCCATCGCCGAGGGGGCCGGCACGTCCACCCAGAGGTTCATCCGGTTCTTCTTGAAGTGCTGCTGCAGGTCGTAGTAGGTAACTCCCGGCTCCACCAGGCAGTACCCCAGTTCCTCGTCCACGTGCACGATGCGGTTCATGGTCTTCAGGTCCAGGACGATCTGGCCGCGGGTGGCAGGGGCCGCCGTGCCGTACCCCATGTTCTTGCCGGTGGAGACGGTCCAAAGCGGGGTCTTGTACTTGTTGGCGATGGCCACGATCTTCTGGATCTCCTGCACCGTCTTCGGGTAGAGCACCGCCGACGGTTTGTGCAGCTCCTCCGACTCCGGGATCATGATCTTCATGTAGGACTGCAGGGAAGCGGGGTCGGTCCTCACCCTCCCCTCGCCCAACAGGGCGCGGTACTCCTGGATCGCCCGGGCGAAGGTTTCTTCCGATACTCCCTTGGGAAGCGCAACGAAACGGCTCATCTTGATACCTCCTGGTCTGTGGCGTCCTATACCTCTACGGAGAAGGTGACCCGGTCCCGCTCTTTCTGGGTCACGTAGTGGAAGCGTCCGCCGCGGTCGACGATGGCCTCGTGCACGACGGCGAAGCTTGCCTGGTCCACCACCCCCACGAAGGTGTTGGCCCTCCCCGCCCGGGCCTCCTCGAAAAGGAGCCCCGCCTGGAAGTAGCAGTCGGTGAGCGAACCGGAGAGCGGCTGCACGGACCACTCTCCCGGCGCGCTTTTCCGCATGGTATCCGCGAACTCGTGCCCCCCTTGCAGGCCGGGGGCGTAGAGGCAGACGCCGTTGATGGCCCCGGCCGGTGCTGCCTCGGCGCGGCCGGCCAGGGCGCCGGTGCCGGAAACCGCCATCGCCGCTGCTGCCGAGAAGACGGTCTTGAAAAAGGATCTTCTGTTCTGGCTGGTCATTTCTTTGCCCCTCCTGTTTGGGCCGGCGCCGGCCGGTATGTCGGGTGGCTCTTGCGGTAGAGGGCGACCTCCTTCAGGTAGGTCACGAAGCCGTCCAGCTCCTTGGGCGGCACCTCGGAGAGCCGGAAGGCGGGCATCGCCTTCATCCCGAAGCGGACGTTGTTGCGGATGTACTGCTCGTGGAGCGGGTTGCCGCTTTTGGACTGCATGTCGAAGATGCCGACCGGCCCGATCTGGACCCCCTGCTGGTGGCACATCACGCAGTACTTCTCGAACAGGTAGGGCATCTTCGGCGGCCCGGGCGCGGCCGTGGCCTGCGTGGCGGGCGCCCCCAGGGTGAGCGCCGCCGCTATCGCTAACGCGGTTCTTTTCATGTCTTGCTCCTGTGTCGTCCCCGCTTCTCCAGCCAGGGGTGCATGGGATCCGGTTAAAGGCGCGCTTCCCGCTTGCCGTCCGCTTCCGCCTTGGAGGTCTCCAGCTCCTGCTCGGGGAGCACGGTATCCACCCGGGGGGGGACGAAGCCGGCGCGCAGCTTCGGGGTGTACTTGCGGCTGAACTCCCTCTGGTTCAGGCTCAGGACGTAGCTCGCCAGTGCCTCGAACTGCCGGTCGCTCATGGCGTAGGGGCGCATGGGTGAACCGGGGGAGACCCGCTGCGGGTCCTGGAAGTGCTCGAGCACCCAGTTCTGCTTGGAACGGGCCCCCTTCAGGTTCTCCAGCGAGAAGTTGCTGGGGTCCTTGTCGGCGAAGGAGCTCAGGTCGGGGCCAACCGCGCCACCCTCGCCGTTTATCTGGTGGCAGCCGGCGCAGTGCAGCTCCTGGTAGAGGGCGCGTCCCTCGATCAGCTTGTCCGCCTTGATCGCTTCGAAGTCCTTGTGGCAGTAACCGCAGCGCGACTGCATGAGCCCCTTGGAGACCAGCGTCACCGGCCAGTTGTGGATCGGCTCGTGGGAGGAGCCGTAGTAGGTGGTGGCGAGCCCCTGTCCGCCGTGGCAGATGGTGCAGCCGAACTTCTCCACCGGGTGCTGCTTCAAAAGCTCCGGGAAGGGGTGGGTCTTCAGCGGCTGGCTGGCCTGGGCGAAGAGCGGGTCCTCGATGGAGATGTGGCAGGTGACGCAGCGGTCAACCGTCTGCCATTCGCCGACCACCACCTGTTTCAGCTCCGGCTTCATCTCGGCGACCCTCTGGTACATGGCCGGGTTCTTGTCCCGTCCCAGCTTCCCCATCAGCTTCTCCCGGTACTCCTCCTGGTAGTACTTCCATTCGCGGTTGGCGTCGCGGAAGCCCGCCACTCCGAGAAGGACCAGGCAGCCGAGCCCGCAGACGGCGCAGAGTGTGGTGAGCCTACGCAAGACTGCTTTTTCCATCTGCATGTCCTCCTTAGACGACGAGTTTGGTCCGCTCGCGGTTCACCTTGGAGGTGTCCACCACGAGGGCGCCGGTGTGGTCCATGTACATCTCGTACCAGGGGAGGTCCTTGGGGGCAGGCCCTCCCAGCACCTCGCCCTGGCGGGCGAAGGTGGAGCCGTGGCAGGGGCAGGCGTAGCCGACGTCGGGGTCGTTCTCCACCGGCTTCACCAGGCACCCCAGGTGGGTGCAGACCAGCGACACGGCGTGCATCCCCTCGCGCTCCCTGACGATCTCGACGCCGCGCCCCTCGATGACGATGCGGCTGCCGATCGGGAAGCTGGAGAGATCCCCCACCTTGAAGGCCCGGGCCGGCTCGTAGAGCACGTTCGGCTTCAGGAAGCGCCCGGTCTCCAGTGCGATCCCTCCCACCCCCAGGGCCAGCGTGGCGGCCGTCACCTTCTTCACGAAACTCCTGCGACCCTCGTCCAGCTCGCCGGGCATGGTCGCCGCGCCTCCACAGTTGTTCAGTTCCATGACCTATCCTCCTTGTTGTCTTACGCTGTTTAACTCCACCTTCCGCAAAGGGGGGAGTGGCCGTCACTTCCAGGGGAGGTAGAGCGTCCAGTTGGGCCCGCGCAAAAACTGCCCGATCACGGTCAGGATCCCCATCGCCACCACGAAGACGGTGAAGATGACGGTGGCGACCCGGCGCTCCTTGGCGAACCAGACCCCGACGCCGGCGGGGTTTCTGTCCAGGTAGGGGAGGAACAAGAGCGACAGCACGATGGCCGCCGGGGCCACGATCCCCCCCAAAAAGGCCGAGTAGCTGACCAGTTCCTGGATACCCACGAAGTACCAGGGGGCCTTGGCAGGGTTGGTGGAGTGCAGGGCGTTGGCCGGCTCCTCGAGCGGCGCGTTGAACAAAAGCGACACCGCCACCACGACGAACCCCACCACCAGGAAGACCAGCAGCTCGCGCAACACCAGGTGCGGCCAGCTGGAAACGGTGTCGCCCGGGTCCTTGTCCACCTGGAGGGACTCCCCTTCCACGATGGCCATCAGCGAGTAGGTCTTGTTGGGGTCCCTCGGGAAAATCTCTTCTCTTTTCGCGACCTGCATGGATGCACCTCCTTTCGATCTGTTTTCCGCTGCCGCCTCACTCACTCCGCTGCCGGCCGGGACAGGCCGCCGTCCTTGCGGATCCTCCAGAAATGGACCCCGATCAGGACGAGCGCCAGCACGGGGAGCAGGGCCACGTGCAGCACGTAGAACCTGATGAGCGCCATCTGCCCTACCTCGTTGCCGCCCAGCATCACGAAGCGGATCTTCTCCCCGATCCAGGGGGCATAGGCCGCGATGTTGGAGCCGACGGTGATGGCCCAGAAGGCGAGCTGGTCCCAGGGGAGCAGGTAACCGGTGAAGCTCAGGAAGAGGGTGACCAGCAGCAGGCAGATCCCCACCACCCAGTTGAACTCGCGCGGCGCCTTGTAGGAGCCGGTGTAGAAGACCCGGCACATGTGCAGGAAGGCGGCGGCCACCATGGCGTGGGCCGACCAGCGGTGGATGTTGCGCAGGATCACCCCGAAGGAGACCACGTACTCCAGGTCCTTCATGTTGTGGTAGGCAAGCTGGGTGGACGGGGTGTAGTAGAACATGAGCAGCGTCCCGGAAGCGGCCAGGATCAAAAACAGGAAGAAGGAGATCAGCCCAAGTCCCAAGGTGTAGCCCAAGCGCAGGGAGTTCACGTGCACGCGGGCCGGGTGGATGTGCAAGAAGACGTTGCCGAACACCGCCGCCGCCCGGGCCTGTTCCGGGGTCCCCTCCACGGGGCGGACCACGGAACTCCTGATATTTCTGGGCAGGTTCTTGATGGAATCTCTGATGGTGTGGACCGTTGCGCTCATAGCTTTACTCCTCCTTATTCCCATTCCTCGTCCAGGTTGAACTCCGCCATGGTGATGGCGCCGCCGGGGCAGCGCCGGGCGCAGGTGCCGCAGGAGACGCACCTGCTCTCCTCCTTGATGATGGCCGTCCTCGCCCTGGTCCCCGGCGCCCCTTTCTTCAGGGCCTCGGTGAGCCTGGCAAGCTTCTCGTCCCCCTCGATATCCTCCAGGCGCACCAGCTTCAGCGTGCCGTGCGGGCAGCTGTCCACACAGGTGCCGCACAAAAGGCAGCGGGAACGGTCGAAGACGGTCTGGATGCTGCACTGCCGGCAGCGGGCCGCCTGCTCGCGGGCCTCTTTTTCCTGGAAGCCCAGGGTGATCTCCTCCCGGGTCCGCACCCTCTCACCGGCTTCCCTCTTGGGGATCTTGACGGCGGCGATGGTGTCGCAGCGGGTGTTCAGGAAGTCGGCCGGCAGCGCCCTCATGTACCCCGTCTGCCGTACCTTGAGCGCTTCGCCCCGCAGGTAGCCGTGGATGGAGCGGGCCGCCTTCTGGCCGTCGGCGATGGCCACGGTGGCGTTCCTGGCGAAGCGCCAGCGCACGTCGCCTCCGGCGAAGACCCCCGGGAGGCTGGTGAACATGTCGTCGGCCGCCTTGATCTGCCCGGCGGGGGTCACCTCGAGCCCCTCGAGCCCCTTCAGGGAGAAGAGGTTGGAGGCCTGCCCCACCGCGAGGATCACCGAGTCCACCCGCAGCACCTGCTCCGAGCCGGGCAGGTAGCTCGGGTTGAACCTCCCCTGCTCGTCCAGGATCGAGGCCACCTTCATGAACTGGACCGCGCTCACCCTGCCGTCCTCTCCCAGGAAACGCTGCGGACCCAGGGAGGGATAGAAGCGGATCCCCTCCTCCTGTGCGTCCTCGATCTCGACGCGGCTGGCCGGCATGCTCTCCCACGATTCCAGGCAGGCGATCATCACCTGTTCCGCCCCCTGGCGCACCGCGTGCTGGGCGCAGTCGATGGCCACCCCGCCGCCGCCGATCACCAGGCAGCTCTTGCCAAGCTCGATCTTTTCGTGGTTGCGGACGTAATCGATCCCCGTGTAGACCCCGCGCAGCCCGCTTCCCTCGATCTCGAGCTGCATGGGGTCCTGCAGGCCGATGGTGAGAAAGACCGCCTGGTACCCCTGGTCGCGCAGATCCTGCAGGGTGAGGTCGGCGCCGATGGTGGTGTTCAGCCTGAGTTCCACCCCGAGTTCCAGGATGGCGTCGATCTCCTTTTGCAGGACGTCCTTGGGAAGGCGGAAGGCCGGGATGCCGGAGCGGAGCTGCCCGCCGGCCTGGGGAGCCGCCTCGAAGATGGTCACCGCGTACCCCAGAAGCGCCAGGTCGTGGGCCGCCGAGAGCCCGGTCGGCCCGGACCCCACGATGGCCACCCGCGCAGCCTTGGCGTCCCCGGCCTGCGCCCCCTTTGCCTTGGCAAGGTGCCTGGAGAGGTTCAGCACATGGCTGCCGGCGCGGTCGCTCACCCAGTCGGTGCGCCGCGACAGCTCGTCCAGCCGCTGCACCACGAGTTTGGTCGAGGTGGCGCCGTGCCGGTCGCAGGCGAAGCGCTTCAGTGCCCGGATATCCACCGGGTTGCCGCTCGCCCCCTTGCGGCAGGATTTCTCGCAGGGTGCGGTGCAGACCCTGCTGCAGACCGAGACCAGCGGGTTGGTCTGCCTGGCGATCAGGTAGGCCTTCTCGTAGTCACCCTGCGAGATGGCGCTCACGTACCGCTTGGTGTCCGTCCCCACCGGGCAGGCGCTCTGGCAGGCGGTCAGCTCCCGATACTCCTCGATACCCAGGATCTTCACCTGGTACTTGCCGGCTTGTTTTTCCATTTCCGACTCCTCTTTGGCAGGTGATGCTTTCTCTCGGCTTTATCAGTCGCTACTCGGGCGCGGGAGGAGGACCGCTGGGGGACAAGGGCGCCCTCAGGAAATAGAAGTTGTGAATCAGCGTCAAAAGGGCCACGAAGTGGAGCGTGAATAGCACGGAAACCACGTTCAGATCGAAGGGGAGCCCCGCCGCCTGGACCTTGGCCACGATGGGGGGCATGATCAGCCGCATCAGGGCGATCCAGCCCAAGGCAAGCAGCAGCTCGGTTGCGAAGTTGCAGAGGCCGCGCATGGGCTGCTTGTATCTGGCGAAGGGGTAGTAGCCGAAGATGGCGCCGTGGAAGTTCTGCATGCCGATGATGGAGCCGCCGAGAGCGGCGAAGGAGAAGGTCGGCGACATGAACTTGAGGCTGACCGACCAGCACAGCCAGCCGAGCAGGATGCAGATCGCGGTGTTGGCGATCTCGCCCGACGGTTGCCCCAGCTTGTAGAAGGGCCACTGCTGGAAGGTGAGCACGTTGGAGAAGGCCTGGATCCAGACGATGATCCAGACAAGGAGCCCGAAGAACCACTCGGCCTGGAAGGGCCCCCTGGGATCGTAGGGCGCCCCGGCGAAGGGGGTTTTCGACAGGTTCACGAGCTGCCACAAGAGTGCTGTGATGCCGACGATGACCGCCGCGCCGCCGATGCCGCGCACGGCGGGCGAGCACTTCCGGTTGAGCGGCCAGCCGTTCCACGAGAAGGCATACCAAAGGGTCACCGTGAAGAGGATGATCCCCCACCAGAAGCCGACCGGAAAGAGCGGGAAGCGGGGGTAGAGGTGGCTGGTGGCCAGCGGCCCCGCGACGGCGACCCCGCAGATCAGCGCCGTGGTCGACAGCCCCGGCTTCCAGGCGCCGTCGCGCGGCTGCCAGTTGCCCAGGGGGGGCGCGAAGGGCCAGCCGCCGGAGACCAGCGGGCAGAACACCACGATGCTGAACAGCACCCAGAAAGAAGACGGCAGCAACAGGGTGAAAAGGAGACCGGTGGGGATGAAGTACATCAGCGCCCAGCTGAGCCCCATGAACAGCGCCAGGTAGAGAGCCAACTGCCCCGGACCCGGAACCGCGGCAGCCGCAGGGCTCTGCGCATCGATGCAGACCGTCTCGAGTGCCTCCATGGTCGCCCCGTCCTGCCCATCACCTGATACACTCATGCCGCCCTCCTTCCCGAAATGATGCAAACAGTTGTTTTACCTACTAATGAGAAAGCCGAACCTGGCAGACAGCATCGACAGCGCACCGTCACCACCACACAAAACAGTTGCCTGACGGGCATTTACAGGCTAGGATCGAGCCTGACCTTCGCAACAAGTGGTCGCCGACAACTTTGGCAACCGTTATTTTTCCCGAGACATCCTCCTAATAGCACGCAGAATGCCAAAACAGCGTTATCGGTTGTACACGAGATGATCCGTTCCGAAGAACCGGCGGAATATCAAGGCATTGCCGGCGCGAAGAAGGGGGTAAATTTTGCCGCATACGATCTATCCGCCACTGAAGGGAGTATTGGCGATTCACCATTTGATAAATTCCTGAGAGATACGCGGGAGGGCTTTCATCATTTGATGAAGTCGCCGAGGCAGGCGACGAGAGAGGTGCCGGAACGTAAACGCATCCGGCAAAGAAAGTTGGTTGCTTTTTTTGGTATTTCGGTATAGCAATACCACTTTAAGGGAGTACGACTGGCGCCATGGCTGGCCGGCGCCCAGTGCGGGACGTACGCTGCTTGAGGTAGAAGGCGGTTGAAGAGAGGTGGGCACTATGGGCAAAACGCCAAGAAAGAAAACCCTCGCGGAGACGACCAGGAACAAGATCCGCTCCCTGGTCCATTTCTGCGCCGACACCGGCAACATCTGGCTGCACGAGCACCGCATGCTGCTGATCCACGCCGAAGCACAAGGTGCCATGCGCCGGGAGCTGATCGACACCCTGGGCATGGACCGGGCGCGGGCTCTTCTCATGCGCATGGGGTTCGCCTCCGGTGTCGAGGATGCCGAGGTCTTTAAAAGACAACTGGAGGGGGTTTCCGACCAGGAGGCCTTCATGGTCGGGACACAGCTGCACACCCTGGAGGGGATCGCCAAGGTGACCACGCTGGAACTGGAGGTGGACCGCGCCGCAGGCACCTTTTCCGGCCACTTCATGTGGGAGAACTCCTGGGAGGGGAACTGGCACAAGAAGCACTACGGCGTGCACTCCGCCCCGACCTGCTGGAGCCAACTCGGCTATGCCTGCGGTTACACCTCCACGCTGATGGGGCGCCCCATCCTCTACAAGGAGGTGGAGTGCATCGGCAAGGGGGACAAGCACTGCCGCACCGTCGGCAAGCCGCTCGAGGAGTGGGATGACACCAGCGAGTTCAGGAGGATCTTCCATCCCGATCCCATCGCCGAGGAGCTGATGAACCTGCAGACCCAGGTGGTGGAGCTTCGTTCGGCCATCAACGAGAAGGAGAAGCTGCCGGCGGACGTGGTGGGGAACTCCCCGGCCTTCCTCACCGCCTTCTCCCTCCTCAAGCAGGCGGCGGGAAGCCAGATCACCGTCCTCTTGCAGGGGGAGACCGGGGTGGGCAAGGAAGTGTTCGCGCGCACCCTGCATGAGCGAAGCAGCAGGCGCAAGGGGCCCTTTGTCGCGGTGAACTGCGCCGCCATCCCGCACGAGCTGGTGGAGTCGGAGCTTTTCGGCGTGGAAAAGGGGGCCTACACGGGGGCGCAGGCATCCCGCCCGGGGCGCTTCGAGCGGGCCAACGGCGGCACCCTGTTCCTGGACGAGATCGGCGACCTGCCGCTGCCGGCGCAGGCCAAGCTTCTGCGCGTGCTGCAGGAAGGCGAGGTCGAGCGGCTGGGAGACCACAAGCTCCGCAAGGTCGACGTAAGGGTGGTGGCCGCCACCAACATCGACCTGAAACAGCTGGTCAAAGACGGCAAGTTCCGCTCCGACCTCTACTACCGGCTGAACCCATTCCTGATCAAGATCCCTTCCCTGAGCCAGAGGAAGGAGGACATCATGCTGCTCGCCGAGCGCTTCATGGAGAAGTACGCGGCGATACAGGGGAAGAAACTGCGCGGCTTCACCGACAAGGCCAAGCGTGCCCTGCTGGCCTACCCCTGGCCGGGCAACATCCGCGAGCTGCAGAACATGGTGGAGCGCGGCGTCATCCTGGCCCAGCCCGGCGGGCGCATCGAAATGGACCAGATGTTCTCCTCGACGGCGGAGGAGGGAAGCGTCGAATACAGCGTCAGCACCACCGGCAGCCTCGACATCAACCGGACACCGGCGGCCAAGGCGCTCTGCGAGGCGGTTCTGGACGGCGGGCTGACCTTCGAGCAGGTGGAGAGCATGCTGATCCGGGCCGCGGTGGAGAAAGAGGGAGGCAACCTGGCCGCTTCAGCGAGGGCGCTGGGGCTGACCCGCCCGCAGCTTGCCTACCGCCTTGGGAGCCTGCAGCAGAAGGGGGAAGAAGGTTCTTTGGGCATCGAGGACGGTCCTGCCGATGCCGACCTTGCGGAGAACGAGTGATCTGTCGGGAGCCGTGAAGGGCATGGCATCGGCGCAGTACAGGAAGGTGGCGAGAGGCAGTCGACAACGGGAAGGGTGAAAGTGTGCAGCAGGGGGTTGATGTTCCGCGGCAAAAACGCTATCTTCACCTTCTTATTCCCCTCCCCTTTTTCGACTGACTTTTACAAGGACCACCCCACTGTGACGAAGCAGACAGATGCCATCTACGCCGCGCCCTTAAAGGAGATGATCGACTTCAAGTTCGACGAACGGGTCGTCGCCGTCTTTCCCGACATGATACAGCGCTCGGTCCCCGGCTACGGGATGATCATATCCAACATCGGCATCCTGGCCGCCAGGTACGCCCAGGCCGGGAGCCACTGCTATGACCTGGGCTGTTCCCTGGGCGCAGCCACCCTCTCCATGCGCCAGCGCATCACCCAGCCGGAGTGCGACATCATCGCCGTCGACAACTCGCCGGCCATGATCGAGCGCGGGCGTGAACTCCTTTCTCGCGACACCGCTTCTACCGTCCCGGTGACCATGATCTGTGCCGATCTCCAGGAGGTCGCCATCGAGAACGCGTCGGTGGTCGTCCTCAATTTCACGCTGCAGTTCATCCCCCCGGCTAAGCGCCTGGCGCTGATCGAGCGGATCCATGCCGGGCTCAGGCCGGGCGGCATCCTCATCCTCTCGGAAAAGATCGCCTTTGATGAACCGGAGCGGCAGCACTTCCATGTGGAACTGCACCACGACTTCAAGCGGGCCAACGGCTACAGCGATCTCGAGATCAGCCAGAAGCGCTCCGCCCTGGAGAACGTGATGATCCCCGAGACGGTCTCCTGTCACCAGGAGCGTCTGCAGGCGGCGGGATTCTCTTCCTCAGAGCTGTGGTTCCAGTGCTTCAACTTCGCTTCCATGGTCGCCATCAAATGAACTTCTACGACACCCTCTATCCCCAACTCGCCGCCATGGGGCAGGAGCAATGGGCCAACCAGCTGCAAGCGACCCTGCCGGAGAGACTGCTCCTCGACCGTCACGGCAAGCTGGGGGACTGGTTGGGCGCTCTGCAGTCGCTGCCGGAGTTACGCCCGTCCAGGATCGATCTCAAAGAGAGCGTCACCATCGGCACCGGCAGCGATCTGGGCGAGTTCGACCGCGACGACCTGATTGCCCGCTTGCAGGCTTTTCACCCCTGGCGAAAAGGCCCCTACCGTTTCTTCGGCATCGACATCGATACCGAGTGGCGCTCCGACTGGAAGTGGGATCGGGTTCTGCCGCACATCAAGCCGCTGGCCGGCCGCCGGGTCCTCGATGTCGGCTGCGGCAACGGCTATCACGGCTGGCGCATGCGCGGCGAAGGCGCCGACTTCGTGCTCGGCATCGAGCCGTTCCTGCTTTCCGTGCAGCAGTTCCAGGTGATGCAGCGCTACCTGTGCGACCCGCAGCACCACGTCATCCCGATCGGCATCGAGGACGTCCCTGCGGAGCTCGGCTGCTTCGACAGTGTCTTCTCCATGGGCGTTCTCTACCATCGCCGCTCGCCGCTGGACCATCTTTTCGAGCTGAAGGGGTGCCTCAACCGGGGGGGACAACTGATCCTGGAGACGCTGATCGTGGAAGGGGACCGGGAGACCATCTTCATGCCGCCGGGACGCTACGCCAAGATGCGCAATGTCTGGTTCCTGCCGTCCATAGCTGCGATGACCCTGTGGCTGGAGCGCTGCGGTTTCACGGAGATTGCCTGCGTCGACCCCAACCGTACCAGCCGGGAGGAACAACGGACGACACCGTGGATGCGTTTTGAGTCGTTGGCGGATTTTCTGGACCCGGATGACGCGGAAAGGACGATTGAAGGACACCCGGCACCGCTGAGGGCGATCTTTACAGCTACCAGGCCGTAGGGATTCAGGAGGGAGCCAGGCGGTTTTTCACCGGCGTGGAGCCAGCAGATGTTTGGCTGCGGCCGGCTGCGGTTAGCGCCAGCGGTGGTGCTTCAGGCTGGCCAGACGAAATTCCGACCGCACAAGTTGCGAGACGTCCAGGATGAGCCCCACCTGCCCATCTCCCAGGATGGTGGCGCCGGAGATGCCATCGCCACCTCCCTGGTGACGAGCCAGCGGCTTTATCACCGTCTGGTGCCCGCCGACCACCTCGTCCACCACCAGCCCCACCCGCATGCCGTCCACCCCGACGATGACCACCTGCTCGATCCCCGGCTTGTCATCCAGCACCGAGAAGCGCTCCCGCAGCGGGATGATGGGGACTATCCTGCCGCGCACCGAGGCGAGGTTGCGGCCGTGCGACTGCTCCAGGTCCTCGGATGTCAGTTCCACGCACTCCTCCACCGAGGAAAGGGAGACCAGGAAAAAGCCGCTGCCGATCCTGACCAGCAGGGTGTCGACGATGGCCAGGGTGAGCGGAATGCTGACCGCAAAGCTGGCTCCTTCCCCCGGGCAGTTGCTTATCTCGATGGAGCCGTGCATGGCATCGACCCCTTTTTTCACCACGTCCATGCCGACTCCGCGCCCCGAGATGCTGGAAACCTTGTCGGCGGTGGAGAATCCGGGGGCGAAGATCAGGGCGTACAGTTCCTCGTCCGGAAGCTCCGCCGCCGGCTGGATAATCCCCATCCGGATCGCCTTGCTGCGGATCGCCTCCTTGTCCAGGCCGGCGCCGTCGTCCTTTACGCTGACGATCACCCGGTCGCCGGAAGGAACCGCCGAGATGCGCACCGTCCCCTGGCGCCGCTTGCCCGCTGCGAGCCGGCGCTCCGGGTGCTCGATGCCGTGATCGATGCTGTTTCTTATCAGGTGCACCAGCGGATCGTTTAGCTTTTCAATCACCGTCTTGTCCAGCTCGGTCTCGGCACCCTCGGTAACCAGCTCCACCTCCTTCCCCAGTTCCGATGACAGGTCGCGCACCAGCCGGTTCAACCTGTTGAAGGTGGTGCCGATCGGCAGCATCCGGATGCTGAGACTGCAGTCCCTCAACTCCCCAGTGAGCCGCTCCACCTCTTCGGCAAGCGCGGTCAGGTCGTCGTCAACCCGACATGCCGCTATCTGGGAGAGGCGCGCCTGGGCGGTGACCATTTCCCCCACCAGGTTAAGGAGCGCATCAAGCTTCTCCGCCGGCACCCTGATGCTGGTGCCTGCTTCCTGGCGCTGCTTGTCCTGTTGCACCTTCCTCAGGTGCTGCTGCTCCGCCAGTGCCGACTGCACCCTTTGTTCGCAGACAAGCCCCGACGCGACCGCTATCTCCCCGAACAGCCGCTGCCGGTCCAGCACCTCCCGCACCGCGGCAGCGCCCAGGTCGCCGTGCGCCAGCAGGATCTCGCCTATCCTCTTGCCGCCCAGGTCCGGCCCTGACTCCTCCGTCCCAGCCATGGCGGCGATCGACAGCTCGCATACCTCCTCCACGTAGAAGAAGATGTCCCTGATGGCGCTTTCCCCCCTGGTGGTGGTAACCATCACCTCCCACCGGAGGTAACACCCTTCCGGATCGATCTCCTCCAGGTCCGGGATGGAAGTGGTTTGGGCCACCACGGTGCAGGGGCCGAGCTTGCGCACCTTGTTGAGCAGGAACATGGGGTCGCTCCCCTCGCCGAACAGAGTGCGGTGCGGTGCGAAGCGGATGCGGTAGGTAGCCTCCGGGCCTTCCCCCGGGCGCGGCGGCAGCGCTCCGGCCGGCTCAGCCCCCTGCGGGGCGAGCGCGCGCAAGGCGGCGAGGATCTCCTGGGTGACGGCGGGGTCCGCTCCCCCGGTAAACTCGGAGGCGTCGAGCATCGCCTTGATCTGATCGCGGGTAGCGAGGACCAGGTCGACCAGGGGCCTGGTCACCGGAAGGCTGCCGCTGCGCACGAGGTCCAGCGCCGTTTCCACCTGGTGGACAAAGGCGGACATCTCATCGAAGCCGAACATTCCCCCCATCCCCTTGATGGTGTGCAGGGCGCGAAAGACCCGGGCCAGCAGCTCCCGGTCGTCAGGCTCTTTTTCCAGCTCCAGAAGGGCGCTCTCCAGTTCGGCCAGGAGCTCACCCGTCTCCTCTTTGAATGCCTGTGCCTGGCGGTCTATCATCTCTCCCTCCGCCTCGCCGTTTCCTTCTCCCGCGCAAGCGGCGCAGGGGGCGGTGACAGCACTTTTGCTTCCTGGCGCCTAATCACTGGTCCCGCCAGAGGCAAGCACGCACGGCGCCGCAGGCGCACCCGTCCCGCCGCGGCAAGCCGGCATTGGCGAGATAGGTGCGGTACCCCGCGCTGCCGCCTTCGACCGTGAAGGGTTTCCCTTTTCTCTGGGCAGTGCGGTGGGCGGCGCAGATAAGTTGCAGAGCGCTCAGGTCCATGCTCGTCATCCCGGAGATGTCCAGCGTGACCTCCCGGGCAACCTCCAGGCACGCCACAAGCGCCTCCTTGAACCGGACGGCGTGAGGCAACGTCAGGCTTCCCGCGACTTTGAGCCGTTGCCTAGCCTGCGAGTCTGCCGTCACCGATAGCTCAAGTTCTGTCTCCATGCCGGCTCCCCTTTGCCGTTTCCCCCGAAACTTCAGCACCTATTCCCGAACCTGCTGGGCTCCACTTTCCGCTGGACGCCTCCCCCTTTGGTAAAGGGGGCCGGGGAATTTCTCGAAGCGGCGAGCCGCCTTCAAATCCCCCTAAGTTCGCCATTTTTCAAAGGGGGACTTTGAGAGATGGCGTACTTGTCAGTTGCCACTAATAGGTCTCGTAGCGGTCAAGCCCATCGGCGCCCTCGGCAGGCGGGCAGGCGTCCCCTCCGTCCTCGGCCCGGGACGGTCCTTCAGGTCTCAGCCTGACCGAATGTGGGCGGCTTGATCTCCTCTCCTGGGAAGCAGCCGGAGCGTCGGCCGCCCCCCAGTCGCTGCCTGCCGCATCGGTCCCGAAGAAGTACATGGCATTTTGCAGTTGTTCCGCCTGGCTCGCCAGTTCTTCTGCGGTGGAGGACATCTCCTCCGAGGCGCCTGCGTTTTGCTGGATTACCTGGTCCATCTCCTGGATGGCGTTGTTGATCTGCAGCGCGCCCGAGGCCTGTTCCCGGCAGGAAGCGCTGATCTCCTGGACCAGTCCCGCCGTTTTCTGGATATCCGGAACCATCCGCTCCAGCATCTTGCCAGCCTCCACAGCCACGGCCACGCTCGAGGAAGAAAGCGCCGATATCTCGGCGGCCGCCTTCTGGCTCCGTTCCGCCAGCTTGCGCACCTCGGAGGCCACCACCGCGAACCCCCGGCCATGCTCGCCGGCACGGGCCGCCTCGATGGCCGCGTTCAGCGCAAGCAGGTTGGTCTGCCGGGCGATCTCCTCGATGATGGAAATCTTTCCCGCGATCTCCTTCATTGCGGAAACCGTCTCGGCTACCGCCTTTCCCCCCTCCTGCGCATCGTCCGAAGCCTGCACCGCGATCTGTTCGGTCTCCATCGCGTTGTCTGCGTTTTGCCTGATGTTCGCCAACATCTGCTCCACGGAGCAGGACACCTCTCCCGCGGCTGCCGCCTGGCCGGCTGCGCCACGCGAGACATGCTCGGCCGTGCAGGAGAGCTGCTGGCTGCCTGCCGCCACGTTGCTCGACACCGACTTCACGTCGTCCACGATCTGACGCAGCTTGTGCACCATGTTGCCCATGGCGGCCAGCAGCAGCCCGGTTTCGTCTGTGCTCCCCGATTCCACTTTTACGGTAAGATCCCCCTTCGACAGGCGGTTGGCCACCGACACCGCCTTCTGCAGAGGTGCCGTGATGCTGCGTGCGAGCAGGAAGGCGATCAGGATGGAAATGGCAATGGCAACGCCGCCGATGGACAGCATGAAGGTGCGGGCGTGGTGGTATCCTTGCGCCGCCTGGTCGTAAAGCATCCGGTTCCGGCCGTCCTGCTGGCTGCAGCACTGTTTGATGATGGCGAGATACCTATCCAGCGCCGGGGCCGTCAGCTTGGTCATCAACTCGCCTGCTTCGGCCTCCTGGCCTGTCCGGGCCAGGGCAAGGAACCGGTTACTGGCCGCTGCCGCCTGCTCCCGCGCGGCCTCCATCCTGGCGATGATCGCCTTCCCTTCGGCGTCAGACTTGGAAGTGAGCGCCTTGACCGCCTTCAGGTTTTCACCCTGCTTCTCGGCCGCCTTGGAGATCCTGGCCAGAATCGCCCGCTGCTGCTCCTGGTCGCCCTTTACCAGCAGCAGCCCTTTTTCCTGGCTCATTATCTCGATAACCGCGTCGTACATGTTGTGCGCATGCTCCAGGCGCGCCACGTTCACGTGGACGATCTCGTCCAGGTAGGACTCGGTGGAGCTCATGGCGGAGATGCCGACCCAGATCAATCCCGCCATGAACACCAGCAGCAGGGCTATGGTCAGTGACACTCGCTTTCCAATTTTCATTTTCTTGAGCATGGTCTTATCCTCACTGGTTATGCTTCGACCTCGAGACTCAGGCTATGGCATTGGGAAGCTCGTCCACCGATTCCTGCACTACCAGCGACGCCTCAGCCGCCAACACGGCATCGATGTGAAGGATCATGAGGAACTGCTCGTTGTGCTTCCCGATGCCGACAATGAATTCCGTGTCCAGCTTGGTGCCGATCCGGGGAGGTGGCTCGATGTCCTGCGGCTCCAGGTCGAGCACCTCCTGCACTGCGTCAACCACGATCCCTACCAGTACCGTGTCCCCTTCCATCTCGACTTCGACGATGATGATGCAGCTGTTCACCGTCTCCGCTGCCGGTTGCAGGCCGAGCTTCAGCCTCATGTCCACCACCGGCAGGACGTTGCCGCGCAGGTTTATCACCCCCCGCAGGTAGCGAGGTGTATTGGGAACCTTGGTGGCGGTCGTGAAGTCGAGCACCTCCCGCACCTTGACGATGTGCAGGGCGAAGAGCTCCTCGGCAAGCGTGAAGGTCAGGAACTGGCTACAGCTCATGGAATCTGTCAGGTCCATACGTTTCCCCCCCCGCGTCGTTGCGACTGGCGTAGCACGGTCGGGCGGGCCGTTTCCTGTGCTGCGAGAAGCAGCATCCGCCGACGCGATACCCGAACAATTATCGGCAGCCAGATATAAATAATTTAATAGAACTGATATTACCTTGGCATATTTCTCAGCCCGCGGGGCTGACCAGGCGACTGTAGAAGCTTGTCGGAGGCGCTGGAAGGTGAGCATCGGTACCAACGAGCGTCCGCTGCAGCCAGCTTCCCCCTCCATGAGCTTCCCCTTCTCCTTCAAGGAGAGGGGCGGGGTGAGGATGGCTAAAGTGAAGGCTGCGCGGCGATGGATGATGGCCAGTCAGGGAGGGTTAAAAAGACCAAGGGGGGTAAAAAGAGCGGGGAGGGATTTATGCGCAGCTGCCAGGTGATGGCGGTAAGCGTGCCCCGGGTTGACACACTTCCGCCATCACGTCGGCTGCACCAGGGGAGAGCGCTCTACAGGCGGCTCTCCATGAATCTGGCAAAGGCACTGTCAGCGATGCGGTTCCAGGCGTTATTTGCGTCCATGAATGACTTGTAGTCGGCATAGATCGTGGCAAAGCCGGGGTTTTTCGCCGAGAGCTCCGAGTACAGCACCTGGGCCGCCTCGTATGCCTCGTCCATCACCTGTTTGGGGAAAGGAGTCAACCGGGTGCCGTAAGCGAGCAGTTGCTGCAGCGCTCCCGGGTTGAGGTCGTCATACCGGGCAAGCAGCTCGCTATGCGCATCGGCACAGGCAGAGCGGAAAGCCGCCTGGTACTGTGCGGGGAGCTCTGCCCACTTGCCGGCATTGGCGTAGGCGGAGATCTGGACGCCCCCCTCCCACCAGCCGGGGTAGTAGTAGAACTGGGCAGCGGTATTGAGGCCGAGTTGGAGGTCGTCGTAGGGGCCGACCCATTCGGCGGCATCGATGATCCCGCTCTTCAGCGCGGCAAGGATGTCCCCCGCCGGCAGCTGCTGGGGAAGGACTCCCAGTTTGGCCATCACATCCGCTCCCAGCCCGGCGATGCGCATCTTGAGCCCCTTGAGGTCGTGCAGGTTCCTGATTTCCTTGCGGAACCATCCCCCCATTTGCGTCCCCGTGTTGCCGCAGGGAATGGCGACGATGTTCCATTTGGCAAAGAACTCCCCCATCAGCTTGCCGCCGTTACCCTCGCGGTACCAGGCATCCATCTGCCGGTTGTTCATTCCGAACGGTATCGCTGCATCGAAACAGAAGGTCACATCGCGGTCGTAGTAGTAATAGCTCGACGTGTATCCCAGTTCCACGGTGCCGTTTCTGACCGCATCCAGAACACCGAAGGCAGGGACTATCTCGCCCGCCGGGAAAAACTCGATCTGGAACTGGCCGCCGGTAAGCTCCGCCACCCGTTGGCCCAGGAATTCTCCTATGCCGTTCAAGGTAGCCAGATCCGGTGGGTAGCTCGATGCCATGCGCCAGGTGATGACCGGTTCTCCGCGGCTGATCGAGGGAAAGGCAAATGCGCCGGCGGCAAGCCCCACGCCGGCATGTTTCAGGAAAGAGCGTCGATCCATGATGTCCTCCGAAATCGCCTTTTTTGTATGACCGGTGGTGACACGACTAAACCAATCCGGCCCCGTTAGCGCCCCTTGAAGCAGGCCTGCCAGCCGCCATGCATGAAGGTCGATTTATCGCACCAGACGGCATCGGGGTAGTAATCACCCATCACTTTCTTGGCGCATGGTCCCTGGGCGTCCAGGGCGGTCCGGTCGGGAAGGCTCGACAACGAGAAGTCGAAGGTGCAGCCTGCCTCCCAGGCATTCTGGATGGCATAGGGGAAATCGTCGGAAGGGACCATGTTGCGGACCACCACAAACTTCGGATACTGCTCGTCGCCATAGGGGAGCCAGTTGACATTGGGGCTCAGCCAGGACGGACGCTGCCGGTCGTCGGTTATGACGATGGTGTAATAGCCCCCCTCCAGACGGGCCGACATGTCGGTTACGCAATCAATGAGCGAAAGCGGCAGGGCAAATTCCTGTTCGCACGCCGCCCAGTAGCGCACGTCCACGCTCCGGAAGCCGCGCGACGGCACCCAGATCGGCGAACCGTTGAAGGTGCCCGGGAAACCGGGGGCTTTGCCGCGTATCACCATGAGCCTGCCGGGTTGGTACTGCTCCCCCGGCCACATCATCAGGTATTTACCGTCCGGGTTGGGCCACAGAACCGACGGCGGGTTTAACGGGGAGGCAAACCACAGGCGATCGGTGGCCGGAGTGCCTTCGTCGACGTCCAAAGCGGTATCCGGCGGGAAGAGGAACTGGGCAAAGGCACTCATGTCTGACCAGTTGTTGATCGGAAAGCAGGTGTCCAGCTGTTTGCTGGCGCCCGTTTGGTCGGTCACGGTTATTGTGGGAAGCGGCACCCCGCCCATCAGGGCCTTGCCGCTCAGGGAGGGATCCTGGTTCGCTACATACATGCGCATCACTACCCAGACCAGGTCAGCGGAAACGGCAATGGTGTTCCCCGAACTCGTGCCGGTGCGTGAGATGGTGACCGTGTAGGTGCCGTTGCGGCCACCCGGTGGGACGAACGGGTTGCTGCTCCCTTTGTCGGGAGCGATCTGGGCATCGTACAGATGGTGTTCTACCAGGTTGAACCCGTTGTTGGTGTTTTTTACCGGGTCGTAATCGATGGTCTCGTAGGCGGCGAAAGAGAAAAACCGGATGTTGGGATAGGTCCCCTTGATGGTCATTTTCTGGGTCTGACTGTCGAAGGGCATGATCCAGTACCGCGCAGCACTGTCAGGTCCCTGCACGTTGCCAGAGCCTTCGGGCGACAGTTCAAGCGGCCACGCACAGCCTCGTGAATAATCGTGGGCGCAAGCGAACTCGGTATTACCGAGAAACGCGAGCGCAATGAGGCAGCCGAACATACCGATCCAGGTAGACGCTTTCATGGTTACCTCCCTTTCTGGCCTGAGTTGGCTAAACGCGGGGCTGGTTGAAAGTGGCTAGAGGAGCGTTCAGTTAGTAAGGGGCAGCCTGACCGTTGTGGTGGGGGGAACCTGCAATCCGGCCAACTTGGGGAATAGATGCCTGCATGTGCAGGTAGAGGGAGGGAGGCTGGGGTGGAATGACTACATAAAAACCAAGTCCCGTTGATTTTTCGCCCCGGGGTTCGTTCAGAGGTCGCCCTTTGAGCGAACTTTGGTTAAAGTAAATCCCGCGGCTGCGAAATGTCAAGCTCCGGCGGCCCGAAAAGAGACGTGGAATTCCCAACTTATGGAGCACGGTTCGGGTCGGCGCCCGCAAAACCGCGCAAGGTGTCAGCGCTCGTTGCCGAAAATGCGAAAGCAGGGAAGAGGCGCTCCGGACTTTCAGCGCACCTGCACCAAAGAGAGCGCACTCTGCCCCCCCTTTTTCAATCAATCTGTTATCTCCACCTGCAGGAGTACACGGATCTCCAGCCTCCCCCCGGTCATCACAGCTTGCACCAGGGTCTGTCAGCCCCTGACCTAACGCTGCCGAAGGAGCACGTTTCGGACGAACCTTTTTTACCGGCGTAAGGTTACAATGACCGTAGAGCGGTGCTGGACGGGGCCCAGCTGTCAGCGCGCAGAAGGAGGCATCATATGACGACGCAGACCGGCCGCAAGAAAGAAACTACCGGGGAGGCTCCCCCCCGCGAGAGCCCGGATCTGACCATCTACACCATGGGGCATTCCACGCACGATCTCGACAGCTTCATCGAGTTGTTACGGCTATACCGGATCGAGGAAGTGGTGGACGTGCGGACCATACCGAGGTCGCGCCACAACCCGCAGTTCAACAAGGAGTCCCTGAGCCCGTTTCTGCGCGTCCGGCGCATCAAGTACCTGCACCTGAAGGAGCTGGGTGGATTGCGCCGCCACGTGAAGGACGACCCGCGCAATGCCGGCTGGCTGAACGCCTCCTTCCGGGGCTTCGCGGACTACATGCAGACGGGGGATTTCAGGGAGGGACTGGAGATCCTGCTGCGGGTGGCACGACAAAGGACGACGGTCATCATGTGCGCGGAAGCGGTGCCCTGGCGCTGCCACCGCTCCCTGATCGGGGATGCCCTCTCGGTGCGGGGGATCGAGGTGATCGACATCATCTCGGCCTCCTCTGCCAGGCGGCACGTGATCACCCCGATGGCAAAGGTGGACGGCACCGAGATCACCTACCCCGAACCGTCAGCGGCCCCCCAGGCCAAAACTGCCTAGCCGCCAGCGGTTGCAAGGCATCTTTAGTTCCGGCGAGGCAGGAGGCTGTTTCCTACTTATCCCATGCAGGATCGGAAAGGCGCCCTACCCTCTGCAGAGAAGCTGGGCGGGAGGCGGGTCACTTCTTGTGGGAGACCAGCTCGATGGTCTCTCCGGCCACCCTGAAGGAACCCCACCCCTGGTGATGGATGGTTTTCGGCTCTTTGTGCTGCGGGTCGACCCAGGCTTGGCGCACCTCCAGCACGAACAGGTTGTACTTCCCGGAGAAATCGGAGTCGGCCACCACGCATTCGAGGCTGGCGTAACATTCCTGGATCAGCGGCGCCTTGACCTGTGAAGCATCCACGGCGGTGAGGTCGAACTGCTTGAACTTGTCCACCGACCTTCCGGAGACGTTACCGCAGCCAACCACTTTTTCCGCAAGCTCCACGGTGGGGATGTTGATGACGCATTCCCCGGTGCGCAGCAAAGCGCCAAAGGAGAAGTTCCGGCTACTGACCACGCAACCGATCAGGGGCGGTTCGAACTCCATCATCATGTGCCAGGACATCGGCATCACATTCGGCTTTCCCTCTTCCGCGGTGGTGATCAGGACCACGGGGCCGGGCTCCATGAGACAGTAGACCTTTGACAGCGGAAACGGCTTTTTCATGGTGTTCCCTCTTTCTCACCGGCAGGGGTGAATACGCCGCAGGATTACGTGCCGGCCACCAGTCAGCCGCCCCGCGTCCGGCAGCAGATTTCAATCGAGGTGCAGCAGCGGGTAGCGCTCGAGTTCCTCACGCGTCCAAAACGACAGGCCGGCGCGCGGCCCGATGGTCTCCACGGCGATAATGGCATCGGGATCCTGGAAGGTGATCCGGCCCTTGCTGCCGGCCAGTTCCAGCGCCTCCAGCAGGTAGACGTCCAGGAACTTCTCCTCCTCCATGCCGGACAGTTTCCCTTTAAAGCCGCGGCGATGCATTCTGACGTGGAAGCTCTTGGAGGAGAGGCTCGGAATCCAGGAGAGCACGGCCTGGCGGGCCTTTTCCTCGAATTCCGGCGGGGCCTGGAAAGTGAAGGTGAGGTACACGGGGAGGACGCGGGCCAGCGGGGAGAGGTACTGCGGGTCGCGCTCCCCTTCTTCGCGCAACTGGTCGAGGAACCGCCGCGGGTCCGCAACCCGCATGACCAGGATGTTGAAGAAATCCGTCTTGCTTACCGTGCCGTAGTGTTCAAGGAGATGTTTGGCTTTGTTGTAAGCGCCGTCCTGAACGCTTATCACCACGTTCCAGTCTTGCATGTCACTCTCCTTCGTTACTGACTGTAATCAGACAGGGGCGGGTCGTTTGTGCGGCCGGCGCCCGGGCTTATCCTCACCGCGGGCGCCCTTTCGTCGCCCGCCCGCTGCCAGCGGAAGGTTGCCATGGAGATGGGTATCAAGGGGAAGGGGACCTGATGCCGAAAGAGGGGTGCTCACCGAAAAGCTCATGCCAGCAGTGCCTCCACTTTCGCGGCGCAGATGAAATCGTTTTCGGTGAGTCCGCCTGAGGCGTGGGTCGTATAACTGACCCGGCAGGAACGGTAGGAAACCTCCAGGTCAGGGTGGTGGCCCTGGCTTTGGGCGATCCAGGCCACCGCGTTGACGAAGCCGATGGTCTGGCAGTAATTCTTGAACTCGAACCCCTTGGCTATCACCCCGCCGGTCATCTGCCACCCCGGCAGGCTTGCCAGGTGGCGCTCGATTTCCGGCAGGGGAAGCGGCGGGGTTCCTCCCTCGCACGGCTTGCAATGCCTGGTCGCCAAATCGCTTCTTTCTTCCATGGTCACTCCCCTGCATCGTCTCTCTAGCCGGATGGGTTGGTTGCCAAACAGGCTCCGCGGTCGCGCCCTCTGCGTGAGAATGAAAGTCGGCGCTGACGCACAGGCAAGTATTAGCATATTTCCCGGAACATGCAATTCGGCGGCATTACGGGGAGATAGCTCATGACCAGGCGAAGCCCTGGTTCACTGCCTAAATTTTATGCAAAATGGTAAAAAATCAGGTCACAGCGTCATATTCGAAGACAGATGCGAAAGTTATCCACAGCGTTTTCCACCAAAATGTGGATTGCGGAGCCGCATGGATCGACCACCTACGGAAAAGGCGCCGAAGTTATGCCTTTTTTCGGGCTCTTCCGGAACATTGACAATTTTTTGACGGAAGAAGGGAGGCAGGGAGAGGACCGGCGGAGAGAGCGGCCGGGTGACCGTTGCCGGCGGTGCTGTCGCACGGAGCGGGGCGCCTTGAGGAGCTTACGGTTGCATGCTAGTCTTGATGGGTCCAACAAAGGAGGTGGAATTATGAAGAAGCTCACCAGCATGGCACTCCTCTTTCAACTCTTCCTGTTCCAGGCTCACCCTCTTCATGCCGACGACTACTCCGATTGCAAATCGCAGTGCGCACGCGATTACGCCGACTGCATGAATCAGCCGCGGGCTTCGGAGCCCGAGGAGCAGACGGCAAAGGAAGCGGCCTGCACACAGAAGCAGGAAACGTGCAATGGAGACTGTGAGAGGTACAAACAGGTCAACGAGGATTTGGGGCCGGAAACTGCACCCGATCGGCGGTAGGTAGCTAACGGCGCCGGCTGGTACCGGGCCGTTAGCGGACTGGAGGAAGGGGCGCTTTCGCCCCTTTTTAGTTCAGGTGGTGCGTTTTCTCGTACCGTTCCAGCAGTTCTTCGAGGATGCTCTCCCCGGCCTCGGCCGAGCGGGCAACCAGTTCGTGCCGCACAAAATCCAGGGCGTCGGCACACTTCTCTTCCGGCCACTGCTCTCTTATGATATGGATGTTCCCCTGCCCCCATGCTATGTGCGGCCGAGTCACCTCTTCCAGTCCGGCTCTCAAAAGATCGAGGCAGCGTTTCAACTGAACCTCGCTTGCCTGGCCTCCTTTCTGAATACTCTCAAGCAGTGTCTCGGCAGCCCTCATAGCGATCTCGCAGTTAAGCATGACAGCCTCCTTTCACCGGGAATGGAACAACACTAACACATCCTTTCCGCGTAACAATTGCAGCCGGCCCCTCCCCTGTCACAGTCGCCGCACTGATTCGAGCGAAAAGAGCGTGCCCGACTGTACATACTGTCAGCCGTTGCCTTTGCCCCACAACGCCTCATCGAAAAACTGCTTCCGAAGACGCTCTTCCGGATTTTGCTCGTAGAACTCCTCCTCTGCAAAGGAAAAGCGGTAGGAACTGGCGTACTCGAGCAGGACCTGGTAGGCGGCGTTTATCTTTCGTATCTGGGCGGGATCGGAGGACGATCCGGTATCGGGATGGTGCCGCTTCACCAGTTCCCGGTGGCGGTTCTTGATCTCGGCGAGGGTGGCGCGCTCGCCAAGGCCGAAAATTTCCGCTGCGGCGGTCAGCTCACGGTAGGTCATCAGGTCACCTGGGGGAGTCGGCAGGGTCACGGAAGGAACGTTCGGAAAGAAGCGCCGCGGCATCCCGGTCCGCCAGCCACACCAGCTTGCCGGCGGGCCGGACGGCCTGGGCAGGGAGGCGGAGGGGATCGCGCTCACCTTCCAGCACGCGTCGCAGGATGGCAGCCTTTCCGCTTCCCGACACCAGGAACGCCACCAGCGCGGAGCGGTTCAAAAGCAGCGGCGTGACGGTTACCCGCTGCAGGGGCTGGCTGGCCGGGGCGACGGCACAGACCAGGTGTTCGGCTTCCTCGAGGGCGGGGCTGCCGGGGAAAAGGGAGGCAGTATGGCCGTCCTCGCCCAGCCCGAGCAGGACCAGGTCGAAGCGTGGCTGGGCTGGCGCGAAGTGCTCGCGCAGTCGTTCTTCATAGAGATGGGCCGATTCCTGGGGGGTCTTCCCGAAGGGGACCGGGTGCACCTGGCAACCGGCCAGCGGAACCCGTTCGATAAAGGCACGGCGGGCCATGCCGAAGTTGGAACGGGGATCGTTGTGGGGAACCCAGCGCTCGTCCCCCCAGAAAAGATGCACGGCGTGCCAGGGGACCTCTCCCCGTAGCGGCTCCTGCCCGAGCAGCTCGTAGCAGCGCCGCGGCGTCTCTCCGCCGGAGAGGAGCACGTCGAAGGCGCCGCGCTTCTCCACCGCCCGGCGCGCCTCGTCGACGAACAGGCGCGCGGCGGCCAGGCTCAAGGCTTCCGCGTCGTAATGGACCTGCACCATGCGTGACTCCTTTTCCACGGGCATCACGCCGCCGGAGGGCGGCAGGCGGGGGTCTCCACCCGCTTCGGGTTGTACCAGATGCCGTCCCGGGCGATGACCTGGTCGGCCTCGGGCGGTCCCCAGCTCCCCGGCTCGTAAAAGTAGAGAGGGGTAAGGTTCCCCAGCACCGGGTCGACGATCCGCCACTGGGCCTCCACCGTGCTTTCCGAGGCAAACAGGGAGGAATCCCCGCGCATGGCGTCCCCCAGGAGCCTCTCGTAAGGGGACATGGCATCGCCCTCGCTCTGCGCCGCCACCAGTTCCACATCCTCGCCGACCCGCCGCTCTCCCGGCACCTTCACCCTGATGCCGAGCCCGATCAGCACGTCGGGGCTCAGCCGGAAACGGAGGTGGTTGGAGAAGGCCGGCACGATCTCGCCGAAGGTCTCCCGGGGCGGCCTTTTGAAGGAAACGGTGACCGTGGTGGAGGTGACCGGCAGGCATTTGCCGGCCCGGATGTAGAAGGGAACGCCGGCCCAGCGCCAGGTATCGATGAAGAGCTGGGCTGCCACGTAGGTCTCCACCTCGGAATCCGGCGCCACCCCCGCTTCGCTGCGGTACCCCCTGAACTGCCCCCGCACGATGTGGCCTGGGTCGAGCGGCTTCACGGCCCGCAACAGCCTGGCACTCTCCTCGCGGATGGCGTCCGGGTCGTCGCCAGTGGAGGGTTCCATGGCCAGGAAGGCGATGATCTCCAAAAGGTGATTCTGCAGCACGTCCCGGATCGCCCCCGCCTCCTCGTAGAACTTGCCGCGCCCGTTGACCCCGAACTCCTCGGCCATGGTGAGCTGCACGCTCGAGATGTAGTTGCGGTTCCAGAGCGGCTCCAGGATGGAGTTGGCGAAGCGGGTGTAGTAGATGTTCTGCACCGGCTCCTTGCCGAGGAAGTGATCGATCCTGAAGATGGCCGGGTCGGGAAGAGCGGAGCGCAGGACGCGGTTCAGTTCCAGCGCCGAGACGAGGTCGCGGCCGAACGGCTTCTCCACCACCACCCGCGGCTCCCGCAGGCAGCCGGTGCCGGAAAGCCCCTCGACCACGGTGGCGAACATGCTGGGGGGGATGGCGAGGTAGTAAAGCGGACGGCTGCTCTCGCCCAACGCCTGGCAGAGCTTCTTGTAGGTATCGGGATCGCCGTAGTCGCCGTCCACGTAGGTAAGACGCCCACAGAGCTGTTGGTAGGCCTCCTCGTTCACCCCGCCGTGTTCCTCGAGGCTTTCCCGGATCCGCTTTTTAAGCCGCTCGACACTCCAGCCCGATCTCGCCACGCAGACGAGTGGCACCTGGAAATGCCCGCGGATGGTCAATCTCTGCAGGGCGGGGAAGATCTGTTTGTAGGCGAGGTCGCCGGTGGATCCGAAGAAAACGAAGGCGTCGGAAGCGGGCTGGTTCATGGAACTTCTCCATCGGGGGCTGCGGGGATCTCTGCGTGGCCTCCGAAGCCCCTGCGCATGGCGGAGAGGAGCCGGTCGGCGAAGTCGGCCTGGCCGCGGGAGGCGAAGCGGTTGAAAAGGGCGGCGCTCAGCACGTGGGCGGGGGCCCCCTCCTCGATGGCGGCAGTCACCGTCCAGCGCCCCTCGCCGGAGTCGGCGACCCGGCCGGTCAGGTGGTCGAGTTCCGGATTCTCCACCAGCGCCTGGGCGCAGAGGTCGAGGAGCCAGGAGGCGACCACGCTGCCGCGGCGCCAGAGCTCGGCGATGGCGGTGAGGTCGAAGTCGTACTGGTAGAGCTCGGGATGGCGAAGCGGAGAGGTCTCGGCATCGACCGCGCGTCCCTTGCTGCCGATGTCGGCCTTTTTGAGGATGTTGAACCCTTCGGCGAGGGAAGCCATCATGCCGTACTCGATGCCGTTGTGGATCATCTTCACGAAGTGGCCGGCGCCGCTGGGGCCGCAGTGGAGATAGCCGTTTTCGGCGGCAGCCGTGGCGCCGCTGCGCCCGGGGGTGCGCTGGGCGGCGGCAGCCCCCGGGGCGAGCGATGCAAAGACCGGATCGAGCCTCTCCACCGCTTCCCGCTCCCCCCCTATCATCAGGCAGTAGCCGCGCTCCCGGCCCCAGACACCGCCGCTGGTGCCGACGTCCAGGTAGTGCACACCGCGCTCCTTCAAAAGGGCCGCACGTTTCAGGTCGTCGTGGAAATAGGAGTTGCCGCCGTCGATGAGAACGTCGTCCTTGGCCAGGGAATCCTCGAGCGAGGCGATTGTGTCGTCCACGATGGCGGCCGGCAGCATCAGCCAGACCGCGCGCGGCTTTTTGAGCTGATCCATCAGCCCCGGAAGGCTCCCCGCCCCGCTCGCCCCTTCTTTGGCGAGCTCCTCGACCGCCGCGGCCGATAGGTCGTACACCACCAGTTCGTGTCCCGCCGCCATCAACCGGCGCGCCATCTCGCTTCCCATCCTGCCCAGTCCAACCATGCCGAGTTGCATCAGCTTCTCCTTGCCATCGTCATCGTGTCCTGCAAAACTGTCGTCACCGTGTCACTTCCCTCCGCCGAAGAGGGGAGGGGCAGGGAGGGGGACTGATGCCAGAGTTGCCAGCTGCCTGGTGGTAGTTCGGGACGGCGCTCGCCCCTCCCAGCCGCCCCCCGTTCGGGGGGAGGAGCCGCCGGGCTTCCCTCCCCTAGCGCAGCGCCGCCAGCCGTTTTTCCTCGAGGCTCTCGAGCAGGCTGTCGAAGGGACGGCAGAACTTGTCGACCCCCTCGTCCTCCAGTTGCTGGGCCACCGCCTCCAGGTCAATCCCCATTTCGTGAAGCCGGTCCAGCACCTGCTGGGCCTCCTGCATCCCCTTGTCCAGCCGCAGCGCAGGACGGCCGTGCTTGCGGTAGGCGGAGAGCGTCTCCAGCGGCATGGTGTTGATGGTGTCCGCCCCGATCAGGGGCTCGACGTACTTGATGTCGCTGTAAGAGGGGTCCTTGGTCCCGGTGCTGGCCCAGAGCACCCGCTGGGAGCGCGCGCCGCGCGAGACCAGCGCCTTGTAACGCTCCTCCGACAGGACTTCCCGGTAGATGCGATAGGCACACTTCGCGCAAGCGATGGCCGCCTCCCCCCTGAGCGAGACGGCCATCTGGGCGAGGCGCCCTTCCCCTTCGGCCAGTTCGTCGAGTCGGGGATCCACCAGCACGTCGATGCGGCTCAAAAAGAAGCTCGCCACCGAGGCCACCCTCTCCAGCGGCAGGCCGCGGGCGGCGCGCTCGGCAAGGCCGTCCAGGTACGCCTCGGCCACCGCTCGGTAGCGCGCCAGCCCGAACAGCAGGGTGACGTTGACGTTGATCCCCTCGCGGATCAGCTGTCTGATGGCGGGAAGCCCCTCCCGGGTGCCCGGCACCTTGATGAAGAGGTTGGGACGGTCCACCCGCTCCCACAGGTGCCGTGCCTCGGCGATGGTAGCCTCGCTGTCGTGGGCCAGGCGGGGAGAGACCTCCAGGCTAACGAAACCGTCGCGGCCGTCCAGCCTCTCGTGCACCGGACGCAGGAGGTCGGCGGTCATCCTGATATCGTCGACCACCAGCGTCTCGTAAATCTCCGGGGCGCTCAGGCCCTGCCGCGCGAGTTCCACGATGGCCTTGTCGTAATCGCCCCCGCCGGAGATTGCCTTCTGGAAGATGGCCGGGTTGGAGGTAATGCCGCTCACCCCGTCCTGCTGGATCAGCGAGACCAGCTCCCCGGATACCAGCATGCTGCGGCTTAAGAAATCGAGCCACACGCTCTGACCGAAGCCCTCCAGCTTGTGCAGCGGATTTTCTTTCATCATCGTCCCTCCTTCTCCAGCATGGCCACCTTGGCGAGCCTGCGCCGGTGCCGCTCGGCGGCGCTGAAGCGGGCGGCCAGAAACCGCCTGATCAGCACCAGGGCCTGCGGGTAACCGACCACCTTGCTCCCCAGGCAGATCACGTTGAGATCGTCATCCTCCACCCCCTGCCCCGCCGAAAACTCGTCGTGGATCAGGGCCGCCCGCACCCCGGCCACCTTGTTGGCAGCCACCGAGGCGCCCACCCCGCTGGTGCAGATGGCTATCCCCCGCTCCACCTCCCCTGCTGCCACCGCTTTCGCCAGCGGTATCACGAAATCGGGGTAGTCGTCGCCGGGATCGAAGGTGACGGCGCCGAAATCCTCCACCTCATGACCGTCGCAGCAGAGGGCTGCCACCAGCCGCTCCTTGAGCAGAAAACCGCCGTGGTCGGTTGCGATCCCGATGCGCATCGGCTACCTCCCGGCCCCCTCCAGCAGCTCCTGGGCCATCCTGCAGATGTTGTCCACGGTGAAGCCGTACTCGCGCAGCACCACGTCCCCGGGTGCGGAGGCGCCGAAGCGCTCGACGGCGAGGACAGCACCCCGGTCACCGACGTAGCGATGCCACCCCTGCGGCGAGCCGGCCTCGATGGCAAGGCGCGCCGGCAGCGCCGGAGGAAGCACCTCTTCCCGGTACTCGCGCGGCTGCTCGTCGAAGAGTTCCCAACTGGGGAGCGAGACCACCCGGGCCGCGATCTTCTTTTCCAGGAGCCGCGCCCTCGCCTCGACGGCCAGGTAAACTTCGGAACCGGTGGCGATCAGGATCAGCTGCGGCGATCCTCCCTCCGCCTCGGCCAGGATGTAGCCGCCGCGCAGAAGCCCGTCCGCTGCCGCGTAGAGGGAGCGGTCCAGGGTCGGCACCGGCTGGCGGGAGAGCACCAGCGCCACCGGCCTTTCCTTCTGGAGCAGGGTAGCGCGCCAGGCGAGGGCGCTCTCGTTGGCGTCACAGGGGCGGATAACCACCAGGTGCGGGATGGCCCGCAGGCTTGCCAACTGCTCGACCGGCTGGTGGGTGGGGCCGTCCTCGCCCAGCCCGATGCTGTCGTGGGTGAAGACCTGGATGGCAGGGAGCCTGGCCAGGGCCGCCAGCCTGAGGGTGGGCCGCAGGTAATCGGAGAAGGTCAGGAAGGTGGCGCCAAAGGGGATGGTGCCGCCGTGGGCGGCCAGGCCGTTCACGATGGCCCCCATGGCATGCTCGCGCACCCCGAAGTGGAGGTTCACTCCCGCCGGTCCCCATGCCCCCCCTGCCGTCCCCTGGCGGTCGCCCCCCTCGAGAAGCAGGCTCTCGAAGTCCCCCTTCCCCTTGAGCGCGGTGTAGGTGGAGGGATCCAGGTCAGCCGACCCGCCGATCAGCTCGGGGAGTTTCTCGCTCAAGGCATTCAGCACCTTGCCGGCGGCCACCCGGGTCGCCATCCCCTTGGCGTCGGCCGGGAAGGAGGGAATGGCCTCCTCCCACCCCGGTGAAAGCTCGCCCCGCATGATGCGGGCCAGTTCGGCGGCCGGTTCGGGATGCTCCCGCCGGTAGGCAGCCAGGAGGGAGTCCCACTCGCCCTGCCGGGCGGCGCCGCGCGCGACCGCCTCCCTGAAGTGCCCGAGGGCGCGCTCGGGAAGCAGGAAGGGAGGGGCCGGCGGCCACCCCAGGTTCTCCTTGGTGCGGCGCACCTCTTCCTCGCCAAGGGGCGAGCCGTGGGCCTCGAAGCTGTCCTGCTTGCCGGGGGAGCCGAAGCCCAGGTGGGTGCGCACGATGATCAGCGAGGGGTGCTCGCGGTCGGCGCGCGCCCGCTCCAGCGCCTCTTCGATGGCCGGCAGGTCGTTGCCGTCCTCGACCGTCTGCACCTGCCAGCCGTAGGCGGCGAACCTCGCCCCGCGGTCCTCCGTGAAGCAGAGGTCGGTGGAGGCGGCCAGCGAGACCCGGTTGTCGTCGTAGAGGCAGATCAGTTTCCCCAGCCGCAGGTGGCCCGCCAGGGAGGCCGCCTCGGAAGCCACCCCTTCCATGAAATCGCCGTCGCTGGCCAGCACGTAGCTGTAGTGGTCGATGACCGGGAAACCCGGGCGGTTATAGCGGGCAGCCAGGTGGGCCTCGGCGATGGCCATGCCGACCGCGTTGCCGAACCCCTGCCCCAGGGGACCGGTGCTGACCTCTACCCCCGGGGCCACGCCGCGCTCCGGATGACCGGGGGTAGAGCTTCCCCACTGCCGGAACCGCTTGATCTCGTCCAGCGGGAGATCGTAGCCGGTCAGGTGCAGGAGTCCGTAGAGAAGCATGGAGCCGTGGCCGGCCGAGAGCACGAAGCGGTCGCGGTCGAACCAGCCGGGATCTTTGGGGTTGAATTTCAGGAAGCGGGTCCAGAGCAGGTAGGCCATGGGGGCCGCCCCCATAGGGAGGCCCGGGTGGCCGCTGTTGGCCTTCTGCACGGCATCGACGGCGAGAAAGCGCAGGGTGTCGATGCAGAGGCGGTCGAGGTCGGCGGTGGCGGAAACGGTTTGGCTGGTCATCGGTTGCTGCTCCTTATTCTCCGGCGCTCAGGCCGGCTTTCCTGCCGGCTCTGTTCAGGAAAGCCGCGGTGCTTGCTGACCGGAAGGAGCTGTTGGCAGAAAGAAGAGGTAAAAGGCGGGCGTGGTCCGCTCACTCGGTGGTGTCTAACAATCCCATGGCCTCCTCGGGGTAGCGCTCGCCGGCCACGCTGAAGGAGGAGGCGGCACGCTCCAGCCGTCCCCAGAGCTCTTCGGACAGGGTCAGCCCAGCGGCCCCGGCGTTCTCCTCCAGGAACCGGAGGTGCTTGGTGCCGGGAATCGCTACCACGTCGCCACCACGCCGTAAAACCCACGCCAGCGCGAGCTGGGCGGGGGTGACGTCGTGAGAGTTGGCGATCTCGGTGAGCAGCGAGACGAGCTGCAGGTTGTGCGCGAAGTTCTCCGGCTGGAAACGCGGGTTCTTGCGGCGCCAGTCGGCGGGCTCCAGGTCCTGCGGGCTCTTCAGCTTACCGGTCAGGAAGCCGCGCCCCATGGGACTGTAGGCGACGAAGCCGATCCCCAGCTCGCGCAGCACCGGCAAAAGCCGCTCGGCTACCCCCTGCTCCCACAGGGAGTACTCGGACTGCACGGCAGTGAGCGGGTGGACGGCGTGGGCGCGCCGGACGGTAGCGGGCCCTACCTCGGAGAGCCCCAGGTAACGCACCTTCCCCTGCTGGACCAGCTCGGCCATGGCCCCGACGGTCTCCTCGACCGGCACCTTGGGATCGAGTCGGTGCTGGTAGTAGAGGTCGATATAGTCGGTCCCCAGCCGCTTGAGGGAGCCTTCCACCGAGCGCCGGACGTGGGCGGGGCTGCCGTCCAGCTCGAGCGGCTCGCCGTGCGCTCCGAAGCGCCAGGCGAACTTGCTGGCGACAATCACCCGCTGGCGCGGCACTTCCTTCAGCAGGCGGCCGAGCAGTTCCTCATTGGTGAAAGGGCCGTACATCTCCGCGGTGTCCCAGAAGTTGATGCCAACCTCCAGCGAGCGGCGCAATACCGCGGTGGAGGCGGCATCATCCGGGTGACCGTAGGCAAAGGACATCCCCATGCACCCGAGCCCCAAGGCTGAAACCTCCAGTCCCTGCCTCCCCAGTTTTCGTTTGTGCATGACCACCTCCTTCACCCTACATCTCTGCCGGCGCCAGCCAGGCGACCGGCTCGCGCCTGCCGGCCTCCGCATAAGGGCGGCGCTCAGGCCAGTTGAGCCTTTCTCTCGTCCCGGTGCCGCGACTTACCCTCCAGGCACTCCCCTTTTTTATGCCTTCTGGACAGGACCATGCGCCCCAGGGGAATGGTGCTGATCATCCCCCCCATGAAGAGCGCCCAGCCGGCCAGCTTGCGTTCCCGCTCGTTCAGCCTGTCCGCGATCAGCAGTCCGATGCCGCCCCCCAGCACCATCCTGGTTGCGGCGATCAGACCCAGCTGCGGCAATGTCAGCCTGGTCTCCTTCATCCCGTGCCTCCTCTTCCTGTGTCGGTGTCCCTGCCAGGTTGCTGTGTCTGGGCCGGGTCCCAATGGTGGGTTTCTGTCTGAACGTGCGCCACTAGTATAGCAGGAATAATTGTCAACAACGGCTATGACTACCTGAATGATTAAAAAAATAGCCCATATCGCTATGGGCTATTTTTTGTTCCAGTGGAGGCAGCTGCTATGCCAGCGGGTTTACCGATCAGGTACAGTAGGGCCGCCGCCTCGCCCGTGCTTACTTCTTGATCACGCAGTCGATGACCGCGTTGATCCTGCGGTTGGCTGCCCGGCCTTCGGCGGTGTTGTTGTAGGCGATGCGCCTGGTGTCGCCGTACCCCTTGGCGGAGAGCCGCGAGCGGTCGATGCCGAAGTTGTTGACCAGGTAGTCGACCACGTTCTGGGCGCGCTCCTGGGACAGCTTCATGTTGGCCTGCGGGTCGCCCGCGTTGTCGGTATGCCCTTCGATAACCGCGGTGGTGGTCGGATACTGCTTCAGGTAATCGGCGACCTTGGCGATCTCGCCGCGGTACTCGGGCTTCACGTCGGCCTTGCCGGAGTCGAAGTCCATCACCAGGCTCATGCAGAGCTTCTCGGGGGGCTCCAGTTTCTGCACGTCGAAGGCGCAGTCGATGACCGCCTCGATGCGGCGGTTCTTCTGCTTCCCTTCGTCGGTGGCGTTGTCGGCGACCGGGCGGGTGAAGCCGTACCCTCTGGCGGTCAGGCGGGAGCGGTCGATGCCGAAGTTATCGACCAGGTAGTCGACCACTGCCTGCGCACGGCGCTGGGAGAGATCCATGTTGTGCTCGTAAGTTCCCACGTTGTCGGTGTGCCCTTCGATGACGGCGGTGGTGCTGGGGTACTTCTTCATGAAGTCGCCCACCTTGGCGATCTCCTCGCGGTACTCGGGACGGATCAGGGCGCGGTCGATGTCGAACTCGATGTGCAGGGTCACGCAGTACTTGTAATGTCCCGGAGTCGGTTCTGCGGCCGGCACCGGCGCCATCGGAGTTTCCTCGGCGGGCGCGGCGGCCGGGGCGGGGGCGGCGGCCTCCGCAGCGGCTTTATGCCCGCCGAACAGGAAGCTCAGGCCCAGGGAGTATTCCCAGTTGTGCAGGGTCTTGTAGCTGAAGTCGAGGATGTGACGCCCGTCGGCCCGCAGGGCGATGTCGTCGGTCATGAAGAACTTGGCGCCGCCGCCGAAGTTGAAGACGCCGTCGGTAGCGCTTTTATGGGGATACTCGATGGAGAGGCCGCCGCCGCCCACCGCGAGGTAGGGGACCACCACCGAGTGCGGCATGAAGTTGTAGAGGATGTCCGCATGGTAGGACCAGCCATTGAAACGCTGCTCGCTCAGCTTGAACTCGGGGCGCATGTAGCTCCCCACCAGTTCGGCCTCCAGGCTGTCGGTCAGGTCGTAGCCCAGCCGCAGGCCGAAGATCGGCTTGTTGCGGGTCAGGGCAGCCTGGCCGTTTTGGTCGTGCTCGTCGAAGATGTAGCCCCCCACGTACGGGGAGATCGAGAAGGCACCGGCTCTCTCCCCGGCATGGACGATCCCTGCCAGCGCCAGCACGGTCAGTACTGCCAACAGAAACGCGATCTTTTTCATCCCATACCCTCCTTGTGAGGAAGGCTCTCCGACGGGGGAAAACCTTCCAGTTGAATTGAGGTGCCCACCGAATTGCGGGCTCCTTTTCTTGTCGCGGGTGATTTGTGTCTCAGTGAAGGTCCGTGGCTGGAACATCCGCACGCTCACTGACTCAAGCGGCTGGCGGCTCCCTCACTATGCCATTGGTAGATTTGAATTAACGATTTCAAATACTATACGGCTTCTTTGACATGTCAAACGCTGCAAGAAAAATCTTCAATGATTTCTTTGGGCAGGGAAAGTACAGACAAAAAAAGAGGGCTCTGACTGATCAGAGCCCCCGCAGGCGCTGCATGTTGCGCCCTTCGCCGATATCCTCCACCGGGAGTCCGGCGCCCAGGTAGGCCTTGAAACCGCCGGCCAAGAAGCGGGCCCTGCCGTACCCCTCCCGGACCAGCAGCGCGACCAGGGCCTCAGCCGGATGGTCGACGGGAGCGGTCGAATATACCACCACCGTGCGCTCCTTCGGGATCTCGGACAGATGGTTGTGCGCGTCATCGCTGTTCAGGCGCAGTGCTCCGCGCGCCTTCATGACCGCCAGGTCCCAGTCCCCGGCATGCCTCACCTCCACCAGAAAAACCGCCTCTCCCCTCTGCAACTGCTGCCGCAGCCACACGGTGTCGACTGCCAGTTCGCTGTTCATAACCGTCTCCTTTGCGGGCCCCTCGAGGGCCGCTTGTTCAGAAGGCTCACGCCCCTCTGTCCAGCTCTGCTGCTGCCACCACAGGAAGTCAGGTCCTGCCCCTCAAGCTGCCCCGGCAGCGTCTGCCCTGCAGCCGGGGTGGCTCAAGGCCGGACCTTCGGCTCCCGCCGCTGCGGGATCCGTCAATCCTCTCCCTCGTCGCCGGCCTTGCCGTCGATCTGCGGGGGACGCCCCTTCCTCCTGATGTAGAGGTAGACAATGAAGAAGATGACCGCCACGATCACCAGCACGACGGAAAAACTGAACCACCCGAATGGTTGGGTTGCTACGTTTGCCTGTGGCATGACTTCCCCCTTTCCGATTTGGTCTGTCAGGGAGCCGGCGTCAGTCGTTCAGCTATCACCTCCGCCAGGTCCCTTGCCTGCACCCTCCCCTCGAAGCCGCCTGTCTTGATACCGTCCTCGAACATGGTGAGACAGAACGGGCAATTGGAAACCAGCACCGGCGCTCCGGTGGCAATGGCCATGGCGATGCGCGTCTCGCTGATGCGGCTCCCTATCCGCTCCTCGGCCAGCACCCTGCCGCCACCGCCACCGCAGCAGAAGCTTTCCCGGCCGCTTTTTATCATCTCGGTCACCTGCGCACCCGCGCTGGCCAGCAGGGCGCGCGGCTCTTGGTAGGTGTCGCGGTAGCGGCCGATGTAGCAGGAGTCGTGGTAGCTGCAGTCAAGCTCCCGGGCCTGGATGGGCAGCCGTCCTTCCCGCACCAGCCGTTCCAGGAAGGTGGTGTAGTGCTCCACCTCGGCCTGGAAGCCCAGGTCCCGGTAGTCGCCCAGCAGAGCGTTGAAGCAGTGCGGGCAGGTGGTGACCACCTTGCGGATGCCGTGCTGCTCCATCCGCTCGATGTTGGCGCGGGCCATCGACTGGTAGAGGTATTCGTTGCCGAGCTTCCTGGCGGGCTCTCCGCAGCAGGTCTCCTCCTTGCCCAGGATCCCCAGCCGGATGCCGGCGGCCGAGCAGACCCTGGCGAAGTCTTTGGCCACCGCCTGGTTGCGCCTGTCGAAGGAGGCGTAGCAGCCGACGAAATAGAGGACGTCCGCCTCTCCGCCTTCGGAAAGGAGCGCGAGGTCCAGCCCTTCGCTCCAGTCGGCACGGCGGGCAAAGGCGAGCCCGAAGGGATTGCCGTTCACCTCGTAGTTGGCAAAGGCCGTCCTCACCTCCTCGCCGGGGAACTCGCCCCGCATCAGGGAGAGGTTCCGGCGCATCTCCAGGATCTTGTTGACCTGCTCGATATTGGCGGGGCAGATCTCCTGGCAGGCACGGCAGGTGGTGCAGGCCCACAGCACGTCGCGGGTGACCGTGTCGACCAGGTCGGCAGCGGGGTGGTCGAAGGCGACCTCGCCGACCTGCTGCACCACGATCATGGGGGAGAGCGGCTTGGCGGTCGCCCAGGCCGGGCAGCGGTCCTGGCACCTCTTGCAGGCGGTGCAGGCATCGGCGTCGTAAATGTCCTTCCAGCTCAGCTCCGGCAGGGTGGTGGCGCCGTAACTCTCGCGGCTCTCGTCTTCCAGGTCGATGGTTTCGATCGCCCCCTTGGGGCGCAGATCGGTGAACAGGTAGTTGATGCCGGTCAGGAACAGGTGGCGCAGCTTGGTGAGCGAGATGAGGGCGATGAACCACATGGCGACGCCGAAATGGAACCACCACAGTCCCCGGTGGAAGGAGCGCAGCTCCGCGGGGGGGCGTCCTTGCAGGAGGTAGGCGATCGGCAGCCCGCCGTAGGAGTAAGGGAGAAACCAGGCGTGGGCGGGGAGTTCGGTGACCGCCATCCTGGTCCCTTCCAGGACGAAACCGGTGATCAGGATGGTGAAAAGCAGCAGGTGGCTCAGGTAATCGTCGATGCCGGTCTGCAGGTTCATGGGGGTGAAGACGAAGCGCCTGATCGCAAAACCGAGCAGCATGGCGATGGCGACCAGACCCGCCGTGTTGAGCACCAGCTTGAAGACGAGGTAGAAAGGTCCCCTAAGAAACTTGACCGAGAAGAGCGGGTCGGTGAAATCCGCCTGCAGCATGACCAACAGCGTACCGATGAAGAGGAGCAGAAAGCCCCAGAAGAAAAAGGCGTGCAGCGATCCCGGCAGTCGCACCAGGAGGACCCGCAGCTGCCCGAAGGCGTTGGTCAGGAGCAGCTTCACCCGCCGGGAAAGCTGGTCGAGGCGGTCGAGCGCTTTTCCCTGCCGGTAGACGGGGAGCCGCCGCCAGAACCCCCACCCGCAGATACCGAGGGCGACGGCCGCCGCCACGTACATCAGGCCGGTCACGCCGTGCCCCACATTCCAGTAGATTTCTCTGGTAGCTTCCATGAATCCCTTTCTGAAGTTGCCCGCACTCAATTGCAGTACTTAGATAGTAGCTAATTAACCGGATAAAAGTCCCTACCTAAAATATCCTACCGAGGTTTCCTGTCAAGCCGCTCCTACCAGCTGAATCTGCAGGGAAGCTGCCAGTCTCAGGCAGCAGATGGAAAGAGAACTAAGCCAGCAACAGATGCTCATTTTTTTGGTAGAGACAGCCGACAGGTTGCCGATCTCTTGCTGCCACCGCGGTTGTGAGTAAAGGCGAGCTGCAGTGACCGAAGCGGGGAAGTCAGAAGCCGCACGAGCTCTCAGTGAGCTGACTCCGATCAGCCGTTAGCGCAGGCAAGGCCGCGACGGCGGAAAACATGAAAGAAAACTATCTTCAAATAGCGGAAAAAAACTACTACTATCTGAGTGGTTTCCAGTGGTTCTTAACCTGACCAACAAAGAGAGAACCTATGAAAATAAACAGTCAATCGCCCCAGCAGCCCCCCCAGCAGGTAGATGGCAGCCAACCGGCCAAGCACCCTGACGAGGTGCGCAAAAAAAAGGCGCCCAGGCCGGGCGCCAAAGGGGACACCGTAGCATTGCCGGAGCCGGTGGATGCCGAACTCGACCCCCGGCAGGCCGAGCAGGCCCGGCGGGTCCAGACCATCAAGGAGCAGGTGAAGTCCGGCAAGTACAAGGTAGATGCCCGCGATGTCGCCGAGAAAATGATCGCCGCCTCTAAAACTCCACCAGACCAACGACCTTCCTCAAAATGACCACCACGTCGCCCACGCCTATCACGCCGTCGGGTTGCGGCACGCCGTTCACCAGCGGTGCCACGTCCGCGCGGGCCAGCTCGCCGGCGGTCACCGCACTGGCGCCGGTCGCCATCCGGAGCGCCAGCACGGCGTCGGCGATCTCCACCCGGCCGTTCCCGTCCAGGTCCCCGAGCACCCTCGGCACAGCAACAATGGTGCGATAGGCGACACTGGAGTTGCCGCTGCCGTCGGTGACGGTGGCGGTGACCAGGGTGGCGCCACTTTGCTTGAGCGGGATCTGCTGCTGGAAGCTCCCCTGCACCAGGCTCGGCGTAAAAAGGGTCCCGTCCGCATCGATGGTGACGGTGAGACCGCTTCCCTGCGCGTCCGAACACCCCCGTAACAGCACCGATCCCTCCGCACTCGCTGTGTCCTCGCCTGGTTCGCTGATGGCCAGCGACGGCTTGCCGGGGGAATAGATGATGCTCCGCTTGGCCCGGGACACCTCGCCCTGCAGGGTGGCGAAAAACTCGATGGTGTTCACCCCCGGAGCCAGGTACCCCACTGCCGCGAATTTCCCGTCCGCCACCGGCAGCTCTTGCGGCGGTGCACTGTTCACCGCCATGGCCAGCGCGCTTCCGGCGGCAACCGAGCCGGCAGCGCTGAAAAGGGAGGCGTTGGTCACGCTGTTGTCGGCCGGGGCGTTCAGGGATAGGAAGGGTGCCACGGCATCCAGGGTGACGGTGACCGTCTCGCTGACCGTGTTGCCGGCGCCGTCCCGGGCCGCCACGGTCACGTTGTTGTCGCCGGGGATGAGCCAGACGGCAGCGCTGAAGAGCGCGGCACGGCCGGTGAGGTCGCTGCCGTTTACCGTCAGGAGGGCGACACCGGAGGCGTCGGTAGCGGAGCCGGTGACGTTCAGCACCGGGTCGGCCGTCACCGCGCCGGAGCTGAGCGTGGACAGGGTGAGAGCAGGCGGCTCTCCCTCTACGGCGACCGCCAGCGGCTGGCAGGCGGGTAACGCTGGCTGGTAGTTATCGTTTCCGGCCTGGCTGGCGCAGATCACCGAGGTGCCGCCCCCCAGCACGGTCAGCGTGCTGCCCGTCACCAGGGCGACCGCTGGGTCGGACCCCTGGTAGCTGACCGGAAGACCGCTGGAGGCGGTGGCCGTCAGGGTGAAGGGCGCATCTCCCAGCACCTTCTGGGGCAGCGCCGGAAAGATCACCGCCTGGCCGCTCTTGTGCACCACCAGCGTCTGGCTCACCTCCGCAGCCGGTTCCAGGCTGCCGCTGCCGCTCTGCGAGGCGGTGATCAGCGCACTCCCCGCGCCGGTGATGGTCACCAGGCTGCCGCTTACCAGGGCCACCCGCGGATTGGAACTGGCGAAGCTGATCCCCTCTTCGCTGCAGGCGGCGGCGCTGACGGTGAAGGGGGGATCTCCGAAGGTCCTCTCCGCTATGGGGGGGAAGATGATGAGCTGGCAGGAGCGGTAGATCTTCAGGGTGCCGGGCACCGCCAAGAAACGGTAGCTGGCGGAGCTAAGAGCGCCGGTATCCACCTCGATCGGGTACTCTCCGACCGGGCTGGCGGTGCTGGCGGAGGTGGAAAGGCCCGGGGCGCCGCTGAGCGCGGACAGGCCGTCGCCGTTGACGAATCCCGCATAGCTAGCAGTCAATACCGGGTTGGCCGTCTGGTAGGCGCGGCTCTTGTTGTCGGCGCTCACGGTGAGCGGCGCCTTCAGCACGTTCAGCGAAACGCTGACCACCGCTGCCGGATTGAACCTCCCGTCTCCCCCTTGCGAAGCGCTGATCAGCGTGCTGCCGGCGCCCACCACCCTGATGGCACCGTTCTCCACCACGGCTACCGACGGGTCGGAGCTGGCGTAGCTGACAGGGAGCCCGCTGCTGGCGGTAGCCGAGGGCGGGAAGGGAGCATCGCCGTAGGTCCGGTCGGAGAAAGCGGCGATGGTGATGGCCTGATCGAGCCTTGCCGCCTGCAGGAGGAGATCGTTACCGAAGGCGGTCCCCATCGCGTTGACGGCGAAGGCCCGCACGTGGTAGGCGCCCCCCGGTGCGAGGCCGGTCAGCGGAACGCTGAAGCCCCCGCTGCCGACGGCGGCATGGACGCAGCTGTCGGAGAAGCCGGGCTGCGGCGAACTCCCCCAGCACAGACCGGCATCGGTGGCAGGGAAGTAGTTGGGGTAGACCAGGCCGCCGCCGGTGGCCGAGCCGGAGGTGATGGCAGACAGCGGCCCGGTCTCCAGGAGCGGCAGCAAAGCGCCCGAGCGGACCCAGTTGGAGGCCGGCCCGCTCAGCGCGAAACCGTGCAGCGTGCCGTTGCCACCGTTGGCGGTACGGTCCGGGGCGCTGGTGAAGGCGGCGTTTTCCCCTCCGGCATCCCCCTCGTCGAAATGGTAGTAGGCGGCAAGCTGGGGCTCGTCCAGCGGGTCGATGATCTGCGACAAGGCGCCCCGGATGTCGTCCCGGCTGCGCGCCACCTCCCACAGCCGCACCTCGTCGACTCTCCCCCGTAAGAACTGCGCTTCTCTCCGGTCCACCCCCACGAGGAGATCGTCGCTGCTGTCGGGGGCTAGTCCGATGGCCGGATCAGATACCTGGCTCTCCACCCTGCCGTCCAAGTAGAGGGTAGCGGTGGCTGCCGCCCGGTCGACGGCCAGGGCGACATGGTGCCAGTAGCCGTCGTTTAGGCTGGTGCTTCCCAACAAGCCCTGGGCCGCGCCCACCGTCTGGTTGCCGTCGGAGATCTCGGCGCCGATCCTATCCTGCTGCAGGAAAAGCTGGTACCCCGCCGAGCCGCAAGGCACTGAACATCCCCCCTTGGAAAGGAGGCCGGTACCGTCCGGCTGCGAGCCGTTCAGCTGCAGCCAGAGCTCGATGGTGAAGCCGGGCTTGCCGCCGAAGTTGAGCTGCGGCGCATCCTTTATCCGCACGAGATCGTCCATCCCGTCGAAGTCCAGGGCGTTGCCGGGAGGAGGATTCACCAGCAGCGTCCGTACCAGGTCCGGGGCGGCGAGGTACCAGTTGTCTCCCACCTGCGAGGCGGTGATCTCGGCCAAACCGGGAGCGGCAACCCGCAGCATCGAGCCGGCCACGCTGGCGACCCCCGCAGCCGAACTGGTGTAGGAGACCGCGAGCCCGCTGGAGGCGGTGGCGCCGGGGTCGAAGTCGGCATCCCCGTAGGTCTTGGGGCGCAGGGCGTTGAAGGTGATGAGCTGGCTGGCGGCTCCGACCGTGAGGAGGCCGTTCACGAAGGCATAGCTGTAGTTGCCGGAGGCCAGGGTACCGAGCGAGACCGTGATCGGATAACTTCCCCTCGGGCTGGAGTCGCCGGCGGTAGTGGTCACGAGAGGAACGCCCCCCAGCGAGGCGAGCGTGTCGAAGCTGGCAAGGCCTGCGTACTGCACGGTGAAGAGGGGATTGGGGGAGCCGAAGGAACGGGCCTTGTCCTCCGCAGTGATGGTCAGCGGCGCCTTGGCGATGGTGAAGGGGCCGGGCACCAATTGCACTGCGTAGTTCGCCAGCAGCGAGGTTCCGCTGTCGCCGGCGGCAGGCGTTACCTGGTAGGTTTGCGCCGCCTCCCCCGGGGCGCGGCTGGCGGTGCAGGTGATTCGGCCGTTACCGAGGTCGGCGGCAAGAAAGCCGCTCCCGGCAACCGGCAGGTCGGGGTCGGGTTGGCCGTAGACCTTTCCTGCCTCGCCGGCGGTAACAGTGGCCTCCCTCCGGTTGATGGTGAGCTCCGCAGGGTAATAGCTGACCTGGTAGTTGGAGAGGTCAGCCGGAGCAAGAGTAGCGACAATGGGGTACGGGCCGCCGGATACCGTTTCGCCGGCGGCCCGGCTATAGCTGGCGGTCACCTGGTCAGCCGGCAGGAACCCCGACAGCACCCCGCTCAACGGCGGGTCGGGGTCGCCATAGGTTTTGGCCGCCCCCTGCGGAGTCACCGAGGCAACCGCCCGGGTGATGGTCAACGAGGCGCCGGTGAAGGTGATGGCGTAATCGCTGCCAGCCGAGAGCGTCCCCTGCTGAATCGGGTAGGGGCTTGCCGCCACCGTCTCGCCGGGGAGGCGGGAGAGCGAGCCGGTGAAGCTGTCGGAGCCTACCAGGGGGGGGGACACCTCGAAGCTGAGCGGCGGGTCGGGGGCCCCGTAGGACTTCTGCTGCACCGAGGCGGTGACCGTCACCGGCCTGGGGGCTATGGTCAGCGCCGCCCCGGCGTAGCTCACGGCGTAGTTGCTGCCGATGGTGAGCGTCCCCTGCCCGATCTGGTAGGGGCTTCCCGCCACGCTCTCGCCCGGTGCGCGGCTGAGGGCCCCGGTGAAGAGGTCGGAGCCGATGAGGGGGGGCGAAACCATGTAGGTGAGCTGGGGATCGGGATCCCCGTAGTTTTTCATTTTGAAGCCGGCCGTTACGGTCACCCCCCTCGGCTCGATGGTCAGCGCTTCCCCCAGATAGCTAATGGCGTAGTTGGCATTACCCAGCGTCCCCTGCCGGATGGCGTAGGGGCCGCCAGCCACCGTCTCTCCGACGGCGCGGCTGAGCGCGCCGGTGAAGGTGTCGGAGCCGGTCAGGGGGGGAGTAACGGTGTAGGTAAAGGGCGGGTCGGGATCTCCGTAGCTCTTCTTCTTGGCCGCCGCGGCCACCGTCACCGGCTTGGGATCGATCGTCAGGGTGCTGCCGGCGAAGTTGATCAGGTATCCCCCGGTGAGCGTGAGCGTCCCCTGCCGGATCGCGTAGGGGCCGCCCGCCACCGTCTCACCGGCGTCCCGGCTGAGCGTGCCGCTCACGGTCACCCCTTCGGGCAAGCGGGGCGAGAACGCGTAGCCAAGCGGCGGGTCGGGGTCGCCGTAGGCCTTTCTCTGCGGAAAGGCGGTGACATTGATGACGCCGGCGACCGGGACCAGCGTCAGCGTGCTGTCGCCGGGAGAAAAGCTGTACATCCAGGAGGTGAAATTGCCCAGGCCGGTGCTGACCGGGTAGTCGCCGGGGGGACTCGAGGTAGTGGCCGTGGTGGTGAAGACCGGCGCGCCCCGCAGGGAGGCCGCCACCGGGGTAAGCACCGAGTTGCTGCCGTCATCGTAGAAGAACTGCGGCGCAAAGACCGGGGTTGCCCCAGCCGCAATGGTGAGCGGTTGGGCGCTTACCCTGACGGGCGGCTTCAGATAGTACATGCGGACCGTTTCCAGGAATTGACCGGAGCCGTTGTCGCCGGCCATGAGCCCCCGGGCCCGGATGTAGCGGTTCTGGTTCCACCCCTTGCCCTTGCCCAGCGTGAGCCCGGTCAGTTGCCAGCTGGTGGCGGAGGTCCTCACCCCCTCGCCCACTGGCTGCCAGTCCTTGCCGTCCTCCGAATAGTAGAAGAGCACGCGTTTTAACTCCGGCCCCCTCCCCCCGCAGATCCGCACCCCGCACAGGGTGCTGTCAGGCTCCTCGATGCCGCGCGCCCAGGTGATGGTGGAGCCGTCCGGGGAGACGGAGAGCTCTTGGCTGGCCCAGCCCCCGGCGAACCTGAGCGCCTTGGCCTTGCCGGTGTCCCCGGCAACGGCGCCGAAAGCGCCGAACACCATGCCTTTGCCGTCCGGCTGCAGCCTGGCGCGGTAGACGGCGTTACGCTGATCGTTGTTCAAGGTCAGGCTGATCCCGAAGGGGCCGAAGTTCAGCCCGGGGTCGAGCTTTCCGGTGCTCTCGATGCGGGCGAGGTCGCGGATCTCGACCGGGCTGCCGTCTGCATCCATCAGGTGGTCGAACCACCCGGAGATGAGCATCCCACCGTCGGCCTGTACCGACACGGACCTGATCTCGTTGGGCGAGTTGCCGGGCTGGGGATCGAAGCGGTGATCGAGGCTCGTGGCCACCGCGAAGCTCTCGTCGATGCTGCCGTCCTGGTAGCCGGGGCGGTTGCGGTTGATCCTGATCAGGTTGCGCTGCCAGGTTTTGCCGTCCCTGGTGAGCGGGTAGTTGAAAGCCCCCCCGGCGATGAGCTGTCCGTCCTTGTCGAAGCTGAGGGAGCGGACCGGCTGGGGGAACGGGACGTAACTGGGGACGTAGTCCGGCCAGAAGGGGTCCAGGGCGGTGTCGTACTGCAGGAGCGGCCTCAGCACCGAGAACCCAGGGTCGAGTGAGCCGTCCTTGTTGATCCTGAAGATGCTCCCGTAGTTGGTGCCGATGATGAACTTGTAGTCGTCCTTGCTGGAACCCGGCTCGATCAGCATGGCCGAAACGAAGGGGATGATGCTGGACGCGTACCAGGGTTCCATCTGCGGCAAAAGTACCGGCCGCATCGCTTCCGCGGGAGCGTCGAAGGAGTGGTCCCAAGCGCCGGCAGCGCTGAGCCTGGTCAGGAAATAGGGAGTGCCCCAGGTCGAGGGGTCGGAGACGTCGACCAGGTCGGGGTAGGCCAGTCCCCCCAGGTAGAGGAGTCCGTCGGGGGCTTCCGCGGCCGCCAGGGTAAAATCGGCCGAAGCAACCTCCTGCGGGGTGTCGTTGATGCGCCGGACATTATAGGGGAGTGTCAGGTCGAGCTCCCCGTTCTTGCCGAGCAGGTAGCTGTAAATGACAAAGCTGTCCTGCAGGAACGCCTGACTTCCGCCGCCCACCAGGACGTACTGGTCGTTCAGCAAGGGGGACCACACCAGGTCGCCATTGGAGCCGAAACGCATGCCGGTGGAATCGTTGAAATGCGGATCGTCGGCCAAGGTCCAGTCGGGGTTCAGCCTCGCCATCCCCTTGAGCGGCTGCGACCAGATCGAATAGAAATAACCCAGGGCCGTCACCATGCCGTCAGGGTCGACCATGAAGTCATGCGCCGTCTGGTCGATGGTCGGGCCGACCTTTGCCGTATCGTCATCGAGCGTACCGAAGCCGTAGTAGCGGGCAAGCAGGGAGCGGGGCCTGCCGGCCGCGCCGGCGAAACTGCCGCCCACCAGCAGTTTCTCGTCCGGCTGTACGGCCAAAGCCTCGACGCTCCCCTCCTCTGTCACCCCGACCGGCAGCCCGCCAGACAGTTCCGCCAGCGTCCGGAGGTCGGCATCCATGGCATCGAGGCTGCCATCGGGAGCGAAGCGGGCTACCCGGTGGCGGGAGGCGGCGCTCCCCCCCTTGTCCAGCACCCTGACGAAGGTCCCGCCCGCCACCACCCGGCCGTCAGGCTGCACGGCCAGGGCGGCGACCGTGCCGTCGGGGGCAGGATTGAAGGTATCCAGGATGCCGTCGTTGCTGACCCGGGCCAGGTGCTGCCGCTCGCTGCCGGCGGGAAAGTTGCTGGTGACGAGCGAGCTGAACTCCCCTCCGAGCAGGATGCTCCAGTCGGCCTGGATGGCCAGCGCGCGGACCACCCCGTTGGGAAGGGGCGTGAAGCTCTGGTCCCTGAGCCCTGTGTCGTGGAAGCGGACCAGGTACGGCTGCGGTGACTGGAAACCGCCCCCCACCACCACCTTGCCGTCGTCCTGGACCAGGATGGCGTTCACCGCCTGCCTGCTCCCCACCGATACCCCGCCCTGGAAGCCGTCCTGGAAGCTGCCGTCGCTGGCGGAGATCCGGGCCAGGTTGCTGCAGGCCGTGCCGGCGGGGAGCCCCTTCAGGCCGGTGAAGGTGCCGCCGACCAGGATGCTGTTGGTGGCGGGATGCACGGTGATGGCGTTGATGACCGTGCCCGGCTGGCTGGCTGGATCGAAGCTGTCGTCCACGGAGCCGTCGATTTTCAGCCTCGCCAGCCCGTTTCTGGGGTGCTCTCCCGCGCCATCGGTGATCGAGGTGAAGGAGCCCCCCAAAAGGATGCCGACCGGCCGGCGCTTATCGCTTTGCTCCATCTGGATTGTCACCACGTTGACCCGGCCGGTTACCGCCGGGGTGAAACCGCTATCGAGGGTGCCGTCGGTGTTGAGCCGGGCCAGCTGGTAGAGGACCTTTTTGGGGGAGCCGCCGGTGGCCGTGAAGTTTCCGCCGATGAGCACCTTGCCGTCCCACGGTTGCACCGCGACCGCCTTCACCCGCCCCTCCGCGCCGTTGTTGCTGAGGTTCACCGTGCCGGAACTGTAGATACGGAAGCCGTCGATGTACACGCTGGCCGCCAGCAGGCGGGAGGGGAGCAGCAGCAGGAGCAGCAGGATGATCGTTTTCCTTGCCATCAACACTCTCCGGTTGAACAGGCGGTCACTGGTGCCGCTACCTCTCCTGAATGTGGATGATCTTCCGTAACGGCTTAAGCCCGCTGTTGGTGACGATCTTCATGCCGCCGGGAAGGCCGGTGGCCCCGTCGCTGCGCCTCGTGCCGCCGGCGAAGGTGCGTCCCAGGTCGATCTCGCGCAGGGCGCCGTTGGAAAGCTGCACCAGCGCCGTGCCGTGCAGGCCAGGGTTCTGGATGGCGCCCGCCGTCTCATACGACACCCCCCACAGGTAGGAGGTGCCGAACTGGCAGGCGTCCGTGCTGGGCTGGAAGGTGGCGAAGAAGACCTCTCCGCTTCTGGTCGCCGTAGGGGTGGTCAGCAGTCGCTCGCTCCCGCTCGAGCCGCGGGCGGCGTCCAGGTCAATCTGCCAGCCGGGGTCGCTGGCGGCAACCGGGTGCACGGTGACCGTCTGGTCGATGACTCCGGCCGGGTTGACGTAACTGGTACAGGAGCCGTCCAGCACGTCGGGGGTCACCATCACCCCGGCTTTCCTGAGGTTGTAGCAGGGCTCCTTGATCCCGTAGAGCGAGCGGGGATCTGGCATGTCGTCCTGAGCGAAGAAATACCGCCCTCCCCCGAAGTACAGCCACAGGTTGTGATTTTTCCGGTCCTGCAGCCTGGCGATGCCGCCGGTTACCGGCCCGACGCCGTCCACCACCTTGCTCACCTGCCACTTGGCGGGGTCGGCGTTTTCCCTGGTCATCACCCTGAGCACGCCGCCGCTCCAGGAAGGGGGACCGCCGGGCTGGGCCGACTCTCCCCGCTGGCTGTAACCGACGTAGAGGGCGTCGTCCTGGTAGCGGCCGTTGGCGGCGGGGTTCCACCTGTCCGCGTCTATGCCGGCGCCGGTCATGGAGCCCGCGAAAGCCTTCTGGATGCCGGTGGGCAGGGTGGCCAGCAGCTCGCCGGTCTTCAGGTCGACCACGAAGAACTGCAACTGCTGACTGGAAGAGCCCAGGAACTGGTGGGTTGCGGTGTCGACCGGGCCGGTGGGGCCGGAGCCGAAGACGGCGAACCACCTACCGTTTTTGCCCGGTTCCCCGATCCGGACGATGGCCGGGCCGCTGGTGGAGTAGCCGAGGGCGGGATCGCTGAATTCCCAAAGCAGCACGGGGTTGCCGGGGTCGGTGACGTCGAACGCGAAGTAGGAGGAGTAGCCTAGCCATTTTTTCCCGTCGGCGGGATCGGCGGCCGGCGGCGCGACGCAGTCGCCTCCTCCCGTGCAGCTCGCCCCGCCCAGCCCCATGCTGCCGATCAGCACGCTACGCCAGGGGTTGCTGTCCGGGTCCAGCGCGTTTGCGGGGGCACCGGATTGGCCGGTAACCACCTGCAGTGGTTTCGGGCAGTTCCAGTAGGGTCCCTTGCAGGAAGCGGTACTGCCGATGCTGGCGTCCACCAGGGTGATCTTGCCGTCCACCAGGTACAGGTGCCGGTAGTTGAGGCTGGCCAGGTATTTCAGGTAGGGAAGCGCCTGCCTGGGGATGAAGGCCCACCGTTCGCTGCCGATGGGCGATCCGTTGGCGGCCTCCTTCAGGGTAGCCTTCAGCTCTCCGGAGGCACTGGTATCGAGGGAGCCCAGGTTGAAGGCATGCAGCATGCCGTCGTTGGCCCCCACGTACACCATGCCGCGATTATGGTAATCGCTGGAACCGGTGTAGCTCAGGTAGGAGAGGTCTCCGTAGCCGCCGGGGGGCGGCAGGTGGTAACCCGCCAGCGGGACCTGCGTCTGGGCTTGCGGCGAGGAGGAGAGGATGTCCCCCAGCTTCCAGATGCCGGCCCCGTTCAGGAGGTCGGAAGAGGAGGCGGGCGGCAGCGTCCTGCTGCGCATGGTGGCGTCGCCGGGATCGAAGCCCTGCACGAACCTGATCAGCCTGCCTGCGTCCGGATCCCCCGCCTGCAGGTTCAGGTAGGGGGCGATGGCGGCCAGCGAACCGGAGGAAAACGCCATCATCCCGCTGCCGCCCGCTGCCGCCCCCCCGGAGAGCAGGGGAGTGTAGATGGTCCTGGGCGAGGAGACCAGGTCCCTCTTCCACAGCAGCTGTCCCGCCTGCCAGAGGTAGTGCAGCCGGTCGGCATCCACCGCGCTTTCCGGGCCGTCTCCGATGCCGTCGCCGTCCCGGTCGGGGGTCAGGTAGCCCGAGGTCCTGTTGGCAGCGTCATCGAAGCGGATACTGACGATCTTGTCGTCCTTGAGGGTCAGCTTCTTGTTGTCGTCGGAGTCCTCGCGCAAGGCGCTGCCGGCGCCGGCCTGGCTGCCGATAAAGGGGTCGATGTAGTACCAGAGGCTGGAGAGTTCCCCGCTCCACGTGATGGCGGTCTGGCCGCCGTCGAAGCTCCTGGTGGGATAGAACTGCTCCCGCAGGTAGATGGCACCGTTGCCGTCTCCCGTGGAGACGATGCAGGGACCGGTTCCCGAGCCGGCAGCGATATCCTGCAGCATGGAGCGGAAGGCCTGTTCGATGTCAGCGGGGTTGTCGACCTTGGCGAGCTTCCCCCCGCCCTTGGCCGCGGTTAGCTGCATGAGCTTTTCCGGTACCGCTTCATCTGTCGTTTTGCAGCTGCCGTCGTCGTTGTAGCTGCCGCAAGGAGGGCCGGTATAAACGACGTAGGTGGAGAGGTAATCCTTGTTGAAGGCGACCGGCTTGCTGAAGTCGTAGATATTCCTGTGCCTGGCGATCCACGCCAGGTCGTCGAGGTTGTAGCTTCCCTGGAAGGGAGGGGTGACCTCCCCGCCGCTGGTCCGGGCGCTGTCGGGCATGCCGTCCGGGGCGTCTGGGTTCACCCAACTTGCCGCAGCCTTGGTCACCGTATCGATGACGCTCTGCCTGCGGTCCGCCGTGGAGATGCCGTCGGTGACGATCAGCACGTTCTTTTTTTGGCAGGGGATCCAGGACGTGCCGGGGTCGTAGTCAGCGGTCTGCAACCGGAGGTCGCTGCGGCTCGCGTAATAGCCGATCGCCTCGTAGAAGGTTTCGGCGAGCGGACTCCAGGAAGTCGCTTTCACCTGGTCGATGGCGTAGATGAGCCCACCGGAGCCGGCGGAATGATCGCCCAGGGCCAAGCCGGCCACCGGGACCAGGACCTTGCCGCCATCCAGCCGGGGTAGCGTCTGGCATGTGCTGCCGGGTTGGTCGGAGCAGTCGGCGTCGACGAAGCACTCTCGCCCGGAATCTGAGCCGGCGCTCTGGCAGTGCCGTGTGCAGGCGATCTGGCCGTCCTTGAAGCCGCCGGTCTTCGAGGCGTTGCCTGGATCTGCACACTCGCTGCCGGCGCCGGTGAAATTGAAGACCATGGCACCGAAGTTGAGCTCACCGCTGAACTCCTGGAGCAGCCCGCTGGGAGCCGAGTTGACCAGGATCCTCCCCAGCAGGGTGCCGGCAGGCGGCTGGCCGCCGCTCAGGCTGTAGATGCCGATATCGGGGATGAAGGAAGGGAGGTTGGCGCTGCTGTTACGTTTGAGGGCGGCAGTAGAGGGATCGATGAGGGGTTGCCTGGTGAGGTCCCAGCAGAAGTCGTTGCGCTCGGAAATGGAAGACACCGTGCCGGAGGTGTAATCCTTCCCCAGAAAACCGCTGGTGTTGGTCCCATCGATGTTGGTGACAGGCACGTGGGTATAGCCACCGCCGCAGATGGCGTCTCCGGCGTTTCTGGGAATGGCTGTATTGTCGTTACGCTGGTATTTGACATGCAGCCCGCATTCCGACTGCAGGTTGGTCGGGGTACCTGGCATGCCCGGGTCGTACGAAGTGAAACAGTAGGTCATGGCATCAACGAAAACTTGCCGTTCGGTGGCAACCTCCACATCTTTTCCGGTGGCGGGATCAGTGACCACCACCTTGAGCGTGCCGCCCAGGCAGCTGCCGGCATCCTTCCTGAAAACGTCAGCGTTACCGTTTCGCCAGTCAGCCACCGCGGCCAGGCAGGCACTCTTGTTGAACGGGGCGTCGTAGATATCGATCCTGGTTCGTCCGCTGGCGCTGGGAAGCGATTCGAAGCTGCTCACGCAGGCGGCGACGCTGCCATCGGCAGCCGAGTACCAGCAATTGGAGGCAGGTATCGCCGTGACCGGCCCCCCCACCGCGAAGGTGACCTGGGAAGCGCCGGGTGCAACCTTGATCTCTTTCTTTCCCTGGCAGCCGCGCGTCTCGCCCAGCAGCATCCCGCTTCCCCCTGGGCTCCCGGCCGGCAGAAACTTCCCGCCGGTGAGCGCCTGTTTTTGCAGGTCGAGTTTGGAGGCGGACAGCCAGTTCAGGAAGTTCCCCCGTGCCGTGAAGAGGCTCACCGTCCGGTTGGGCGAGGCCCCCATCATCTCGAGGTAGAGGTAGGAGGTGGAGGCGGCGCAGGCCCCCTGGCAGACGCTGCTGGCAGGAAGGGTAGCACCGGCGACGAACCGGCTGTTGACGAAATCGTAGCTGTAGATGCTGCTACGGTCGAAGTAGCCGCCGTAGGAGCTGCCATCGTCGTAGCTGTCGTCGAAGCAGTAGTAGGGAGGGCGCGCGGTGCAGGTCTCACCGGAGGGACAGTCGGCATTGGAGGAACAGGCGATTGAGGTGGTGGTCGAGCAGTTTTGGCCGCCCCGGTCGAGGTAGGCCAGGTCCCCCATGCTGGCGGAATTGTCGAGCATGAGCAGCACGTTCGCCTTTATGCCGACGCCGGGCAGAGGAGGCACGCTGCTGTAATTTATACCGGGGAAGGAGGCGGCGGCGACCGGCGCCGGGACCAGCGGCAAGCAAAGGCCCAGGCTGAGCGACAACAGCCGAGCCCCTCTGCTCACACGAGACAAGCAGCGTCCTTTCATTTCCCCCTCCCAGGGTGCCATCTCATTCAAATCTAAAAAATTACAATTTTCCAATTATACCAAGTCCTCTCAAAATGAAAGGGGCGCCCTCCCCCGCCCGCAGACTCCCATTGACATGACTGACACTGCCGATAGACTTGCCAAATCTTTTTTAATTCCCGGCAGTTGCCGAGGCCAGCTATCTGCACCACCTCTGGCTTCTTCCCGGTATCGCAGGGCGGTCGCAGATATCTGGCTCACCAACCAGCGGCAATCAAAGCGGACCTACCTGCAGTTGCGGGAGAAATGCCGCGGCCAGCAGCCGATCGAGGTAACCGTGTCATGACCGTCTTAGAGCGGCAGGACAAGGAGATGCGCGTGGAGGTCAAGGAGCCTGTTCCTTTCGAGGGAGAAAGACCGCGTACCCTGCTGATCGCGGCCGCCTTGGCAGCACCGTTGGGGAGCAGCGACCCGGTGGACCTTGCCCTGCTGAGCGCGGCTTCCCGGCAGGAGGAGCTCGGGCGTTACGAGCAGTTGGGCTACGCCGTGCTTGATGAAGGGACCCGCCACAGCGTGGCACGCGTGCGCCGGGTGGGCTCGGAGGTGGAACGACTGATAGCGCGTGGAGACCTGCAGGCCATCCTGGAACTCTGCGGCCGCGTCGAGGCTGACTGCGTGCTGGCGAAGCTGCCGACGAGAATAAAGACGGTGCGCGGCGTGCGGGAAGTGGCGGTGGCCACCCGCACGATGGGAGACGCCGGGGACGGGAAGTGGAGGTTTCTCGGCTATCTGCCGGTCAGGACTGTCCAGCAAGTAAGCCGCCGAGAAGATGCCGAGAACTCCCGGCACCTTGCGCCCTGCCACAGGCGAGGCCGGGCGCTTCACTGGTTTATCCTGCTGATCGTGCTGCTGACGGCCGCTGGCATCTTCGTGTACGGCGGCCGGTTCTTGTACGACAGGTCCCGGACTCTTGCCTCGACTCCACTCAGCACCTCCTCCGCCTCAGGGAAATGACCGGCATGCCCCTTGCCGCCCCTGTTGTCAACGGGATCACAATAGTTTTAAAATTAATTAGATAACCAAGGCAGGTGGCAATACATGAAAGGACTGAGAGCGTTACTGATCGCCCTTTTGACCATCGCGTTCAGCGTGTCGGCGGGGGTGGCGGCACAGAAGCCCAAATCGCTTTGCGACATACACTACCCGAGCGACCAGCGGATCGAGTGGAAATGCGTGAAGCTCAAGCAGGGGGATACGCCGAAGAAGCTCTTTGGCGGCCACTGGCTGGACGTACTTCGCTTCAACCGGCTGGACCGGCGCCACTTTCTGGCGGGACTGTCGATCAAGGTACCGGTGCACCCGCAGCAGTTGAACAGCTTCACCCCGATGCCAGCCAGCTACCCGCAGGCCGCCTCGGAGGCCAAATTCATCCTGGTCGACCAGGCCGAGATGTTCCTGGGAGCCTACCAAAACGGCAAGCTCGTCTACTCCTTCCCGATCGCGCTGGGTATGGAGGGGTACCGGGTTGCCAACGGGGAGTACCGGATCGATGCCGCCGACCGCAACCACCAGTCCAACCTCTACCAGGTGGAGGAAATCGGGCGACCGTACCCGATGCATTACGCGCTGCGTTTCTGGATCGATAAGAGCACCGACGGGTGGCCATCCTACTGGATCCACGGGCGCGACCTCCCCGGCTATCCCGTGTCCCACGGCTGCATCGGCCTCTACGACGAGGAGATGCAGGTCGACTACTACGCGGCCTACGACAAGAAGGTGAACGGCAAGCAGTACCACGCGCTGACCAAGCCCTATCTGCAGGCGGCTAAGGTGCTGTACCAGTGGGTGGTGGAGCCCGGCCCCGACTCCGGCACCCTGCACAAGATCGACCAGGGTCCCAAGGTGCTGATCACCGGCACACCGCCTGCCATGCCCGCAAAAGAGAAACGCTAACCAAAGCCCGGAAAATGCGAAGGCCGCACCCAAATGGGTACGGCCTTCGTGATGGCCAACGGTAACTTCTTGCGCAGGTTACTCGGAGTGTTTGAACGGCAGTCCTCCGATGCTGCTTCTCAATTCGGCCACGGCCCTCTCCAGCGCGTTCAGCGCATCATCGAGTTCCTGGAGATCGCTCTCCGGGTCAAGCCTTTCCGCCGCTTCCTTGACCCCGGTGATGTTCATACCGAGGACTTCCCTAACACGTGCTGTCTCGATACGAGTCATGATTGCCCCTCGGCTCCAGCCCGCTGTCCCTAGCCACGCCAGTGGATGCAGGATACGGGGCAAACGTCGATGGCATTGCTCTGGATTTCCTCTTCCGAGGCTCCGGTCGGGTCGTAGCATTCGGCCTTGCCGTTGTCGGCAAAGCGGAAGACCTCCGGAACGTTGTCAGTGCAAAGCCCGCAGCTGATGCAGGTATCCTGGTCCACCCACGGTTCTCTTGCCATAAGATCCTCCTACCATTTAGTAGATTGTCTGAACCTGCCAACGAGGTCAGTCGGAACGCGGTAGAAACTCTAACACCTGCCCTGACGTAGTCAACTGTCACCATCAAATAGATCCCTCAAAGCAATTTTTCTTTGCCTGCCACCCCCCTTTGCGGCATAGCCTGCGGCTTGTGTCGGAGGGAAAGCAGCCTGCATTGTCACAGAGCGATGGCAATGACAGTGATCGCTATTCTGGACTGCCTGACAGCTGACAGTAGAGGTGCCGGGTACTGGCAGCATCTTCTCTTCACCCTTTCTGCCGGGCACCTTGTTAGACAACGCGAGGGCCTATAAGTATACTGATAACCTCTGCTGGCCCATCTGGTGATACAATTTCTGTATCTAATGAGGAATGCGCGATGACACTGTCTGAGTTGGAAGGAAAAGGACCCTCTGTCGGTGAAGCAATCTTGGGCGCCGACTCTGCCAAACACCGGGGGGACCTGACGGTGATGCCAAGACCTCTTCGAATAGTTACCGCGGTGGCGGCCTTCGACGGCCACGACGCCTCGGTCCTGGCCCTGAACCGGGCGCTGCTCATGGGGAACACGCCGGTCGAGCTCATCTATCTCGGCTTCAACATGACGGGTGACAACATCGCCGAGGCGGCTCTCGAGGAAGGCGCCGATGCAGTGGCAGTCAGCTCTTACAACGGCGGCCATCTGCAGTTCTTTCCCCACCTGGTCAAACGCCTGCGCGAGAAAGGGATGGGCGGCACCCTGGTATTCGGCGGCGGGGGCGGCACCATCCTGGCGGAGGATGCCCGGGAACTGGAGGAGAGCGGCGTCGACAAGATCTACGGTCCGGGCTGGTCCCTGGACGGCATCGCCCGGGACATGGTCGAGCGGATCGCGGCCCGCCGCAGCCAGCCGAGACAGCAAGCAGATCCCGCGCTCTGGCGCGAGGCCAGCTCCGATCGCGTCGGGCTTTCCGCCCTGCTCAGCCTGGCGGAAAGCAGACCGGCGGACGCTTTTCCGGGTCTCCTGCAACTGTTGACCGACTCAAAGAGACGCACCAGGATCGTGGCGATCGCCGGAGACGGCGGCAGCGGCAAGAGCACCCTGATCGACGAACTGGTCAGAAACTTCCTGGCACAGTTCCCGGACCAGAAGGTCGCCGTGCTCGCCAACGATCCATCCATCGCCACCGGCCGCGCTACCACCGCCTTTCTGGCCGACCGGGTCCGGATGAACGCCATCTATCAGGAGCGCGTCTGGTTAAGGAGCGTGGCGACCGGCAGCGCCTACTCGCCGCTGTCGCCCCACCTGCCGCAAATGCTCGGCCTTTTCTGCTCCGCCGGCTTCGACCTGGTGCTGGTCGAGACGCCCGGCACCGGTCAGACCGGGTTGGACCTGCAGGCCCTGCAGGCGAACCTGCTGATATACGTAAAGACCCGCGAATACGGCAGCTCGCTCCAATTGCAGAAAGACCAGCTTTTGCGCGACGCGGACCTGGTGGTCCTGAACAAGGTCGACCTGGAAGGAGCCGAGGCGGCCTGTTCGGAGCTCTCCGGTGTGCTCGCCGAACTGGGAAAGGAGGATGCGCTCTTTCCCACCACCTCCAAGGCTGTGCGCGATCCGGGCACCAGCCGCCTGTTCGCCAGGGTCTGCCACAGCCTGCAGTGGCAGGCCCCAGAGGCCCCGCCGGCCGCAGACATCTTCAGCTATGCGAAAAAGAACACCCTGGTGCCGCATCCACGCAGGGCCTACCTGGCGCAGATAGCCGAGAAGGTGAGAAGCTACGACCGGTTCGTGGACCGCGAACTGCACCAGATCCGGACCAACCCCTTCGAACTGGCGAGGCTCCACCCTTCCAGCGAGAAATTGCTGGCGGAATGGCCGGCAAAGTGGCGGGAAGTCTCGCTGCAGGCCGCCGCCCGCATGGGCATCGACCCCTTCGTGGAAACGCCCAACGGTATCAGGCTGATGCGGGTGGCCCTGCCCGATCCCGAGGACCGCCACGAATCCCTGCGCTTTCTGCTGGAGGAGGGGCTCCCCGGCGAATTCCCCTTCGTGACCGGCATCTATCCCTACCGCACCATCTCGGCGGGCGAGACCACCCGTCAGTTCGCCGGCCTGCGCGGCCCCGAGGAAACCAACCGGCGCCTGCATTTCCTGGCCCGCGGCGTCGCCAAGCCCAGGCTCTCCATTGCCTTCGACGGCATCACCCTGTACGGCGCGGACAGCGACGACGACCCCGGCAGCATCGGCAAGATCGGCGAAGGTGGCGTCGCCATAGACAGCTGGGAGGACATGAAGTTGGTGCTGGAAGGCTTCCACATCCCCGACATCAGCACCTCGATGACCATCAACGGCCCGGCCCCGATCATCCTCGCCATGTATTTCGTAGCCGCCCTCGAGGTCGAGCGCGAGCGGGCGGAACAGGAGCGTGGAGCCCCTCTTTCGGACACCGAGCGCGAGGAGCTGCGCCGGCAGGCCCTGAAGAACCTGCGCGGGACGGTGCAGGCCGACATCCTGAAAGAGATCCAGGCCCAGAACGAGAACCTCTTTCAGCCTGACTTCGCCATCAAATTGCTGGGCGACGTGCAAGAGTGGTTCATCGACAACGGCGTCGACAAGTTCTATTCGCTGAGCATCTCCGGCTACCATATCGGCGAGGCTGGCGCCAAGCCGGTCCAGGAACTGGCCTTCACCCTCTCCAACGGCTTCACCTACGTGGAGAACTTCCTGGCGCGCGGCATGCCCGTCGACACCTTCGCCCCCAACCTCTCCTTCTTCTTCAAGGTCTCCCACGAAGCCGAGTGGCTTGCTTACGGAGCGGTCTGCCGGAAGATCTGGGCCATCGCCATGCGTGACGTCTACGGCGCCAACGAACGTTCGCAACGGTTCAAGTTCCACACCCAGACCTCGGGACGGGCGCTGCAATCCGAGGAGTGGGACACCCTGAACCCGGTGCGGCAGACCTATCACGCCCTGCTGGGGTTCCTGGCGAACACCAATTCCCTGCATGTCGATTCCGCCGACGAGCCGATGACCACCCCCGCAGAGAAATGGGTGCGGCAGGCCACCATGATTTCCAATTACCTGCGCGAGGAGTCCGAGGCATTCGTGGTCCAGAACCTTCTATCCGGATCGTATGCGTTCCGGGCACTGATGAAGGAAGTGCAGGCCCAGGTGCTTGATGAATTCGACCGGCTCGACCAGCTGGGCGGCGTGGGTCCTGCCACCGAGCTCGGCTATCAGCGGCGCTGCATCGCCGAGAACAGCGCCAAGTACGAGCGGGAGCGCCGCCGTACGACGCAAGGGCATCCCGAGCCGCCCTTGCGGAAGATCATCGGCTACAACGTGTTTGAACTCCCCGACGGGGACAAGGACAAGTACCCCGTTGCCGCCGAAGTCATGCGCCCCGGTCCTGCCGACTGGGAGCGCCAGCTCGCCCGCGTGCGGGAGTTCAAGGCGCGCCACCAGGAGGACGCCCCCACCTACCTCGACCGGTTGAAAAACGTCGCGCTCGGTGGGGGCAACGTCTTTGGCGAATTGTTGGAAACCGTGCGCCACGCCACCTTGGGCCAGATATCGAGGACCCTCACAGAGGTCGGCGGCGAGTACCGGAAAATGGTGTAGCATCCCCATTGCGAAGCAAGGTGGCATTTCCCCTCGCCCCCCGGGAGAGGGGAAGGGGTGAGGGAAGCAGCCATAGCCACACAAAAAGGAACAGGTACAAAAGGCGCTGAATCTATAGACGCCGCCCGCTAACGCCCCTTTTGGCAACGTCCACGGACGCCCCCTTCTGACCAAGAGGCCGTCCGCTCGTCCCTCTTTGACAAGAGGCGCCGTCCGCTGATCCCTCTTTGACAAAAAGGGGGCGTCCACTCATCCCCTCTTTGCCAAAAGGGAGCGTCCACTCATCCCCCTTCTGACCAAGGGGGCGTCCACTCATCCCCCCCTTTGACAAAGGGGGGCAGGGGGGATTTGCCTTGCTTCTTACGCCCACCACCTCCACCGCCGCCAAGCAGCCGATCTGGATCCCGCCCGAATCCCGCGTGCGGGCGAGCGCCATGGTCCGCTTCATGGAGTTCGTCAACGCCCGGCACGCCACCCACTTCAGTACCTACCCGGAGCTCTACCAATGGTCGGTGACCAACATTCCCTCCTTCTGGGCAGCCCTCTGGGACTTTACCGGCGTCATCGCCTCCAGGCCTTTCGATGAGGTAATCTACGATGCCACGCGGATGCCCGGCGCCAACTGGTTCCCCGGCGCAAGGCTTAACTTTGCCGAAAACCTCCTTCGCTACCGGGACGACCGGACCGCCATCATCTCCCAAGGCGAAGGGCGCGAAGTCGAGCGTCTTAGCTACGCCGAACTCTACCGTCGCGTCGCCCGTCTCGCGCAGGCGCTCAAGAGAGCAGGCGTCGCGCCAGGAGACCGCGTCGCAGCCTTCATGCCCAACATTCCCGAAACCGTGGTCGCCATGCTGGCCAGCGTCAGCCTCGGCGCCACCTGGTCGTCCTGCTCCCCGGACTTCGGCATCCACGGCGTCCTTGAACGCTTCGGGCAGATCGAGCCCAAGGTCCTCTTCGCCGCCGACGGCTACCTGTACGGCGGCAAGCGTTTCGATTCCCTGGAAAAGCTCGCCGGCATCGTGGAAAAGATCCCGTCCCTCCAGCAGGTGGTCCTGGTCCCCTTTCTCGACTGCAAGCCCAATGTAGAAGCCGTTCCCCGTGCCACTCTGCTGGCGGAGTTCGAATCATCCGCCTCCGGTAAAGGCCCACGGAAACAGGTCTCGGGAACCCCGTCGGCTTCCCCGGCAAAGCCCCCACCAGCGTCCGCGTCCTTTCTACAAGAAGCGTGCACGCCGAAGCCCGTAGACGAAGGTAAAGATCAGGGGGAGGATGAGGACGAAATCGACTTCGTCCAACTCCCCGCCAACCACCCGCTTTACATCATGTACTCCTCCGGCACCACCGGGGCCCCGAAGTGCATGGTGCAGGGAGCGGCCGGCATCCTGATGCAGCACCTGAAAGAACACGTGCTGCACACCGACCTGAAGCGCGATGACCGCATGCTCTATCTGACCACCTGCGGCTGGATGATGTGGAACTGGCTGGTGAGCGGGCTCGCCAGCGGGGCGACCATCGTCCTGTACGACGGGCATCCCTTCCACCCCGACCCGGGCGCACTCTGGCGGCTTGCGGAGAGCGAGAGGATAACGATCTTCGGCACCAGCGCGCGCTACCTGGCGACGCTCGAGGCTTCCGGCACGCGTCCCGGCAAGGAATGTGACCTCTCCGCCCTGCGCACCATCCTTTCCACCGGCTCGCCGCTTTCCACCGACGGCTTCCGCTTCGTCTACCGCGACATCAAGAGCGATCTCCAGCTCGCCTCCATTTCCGGCGGCACCGACCTGAACGGCTGCTTCGCGCTGGGCGATCCCACCAGTCCCGTCTATCCGGGAGAGTTGCAGTGCCGCGGGCTGGGGATGAAAGTGGCGGTGTACAATCAGGCGGGAGAACCGGTGGTGGGAGAGCCGGGAGAGCTGGTCTGCGGCGCCCCCTTTCCTTCCATGCCGCTCTATTTCTGGGGGGACGAGGACGGATCGAAATACCGGAAGGCGTACTTCGAGAAGTTTCCAGGCGTGTGGGCACACGGCGACTGGTGTACCCTGACCGAGACCGGCGGTCTGATCATCCACGGCCGCTCCGACGCGACGCTCAATCCCGGCGGTGTGCGCATCGGATCCGCCGAGATTTACCGCGAAGTCGACACCTTCCCCGAAATCGCCGACAGTCTGGCGGTAGGTCAGCGGTGGCAGGGTGACGAGCGGGTGATCCTTTTCCTCCGAATGGCTGCCGGCGTAGCCTTCAGCGATGCCCTAGCCGACAGGATCAAGAAGCGCATCGCCCGCAACGTGTCCCCGCGCCACGTCCCGGCCAAGATCATCCCGATCGCCGACATTCCCTACACCATCAACATGAAAAAGGTCGAGCTGGCCGTGCGGAGCGTCATCCACGGCGAAGAAGTAGCCAACCGCGACGCCCTCGCCAACCCCCAGTCCCTCGACCTCTACCGCAACCTTCCCCAGCTCCGGGATTAGCCTGTGCGGCAAATCCACGGACGCCTGCTGTCCTCCCCGTTGTCCTCCCTGCCCTCCCTGTTCAAGCTTTTGCTTTAGGACCTTTTTGTATCGATTTCCATTGAACGCCCCTAATACGACATGGTATGCTGCGCCCGCCGCTACAGCAGCTGTAGCAGTACTTTACCGGGAGTATCACCAGCGAGGAATGCCATGACCAGCGATAGGAACGGTTTCGATAAGGACGGTACCGAAAACAGCAAGCTTCACCTGGAGGGTAAGGCTCCCACACTTTCCGAGCTGTATCCGCAGGTCGGCAGGATCCTCCTCTTCGTTGCCTTCGAGGAGGCCGATTCCGAATCGGAGCCGAACTACCAGCAGATCATCTTCACCCCCGACGCCGAGGCCGCCTTCCGTCTCGACTGTTCCCGCGACGAATGCGTCCATGGCGGCTTCGACTTCGCCCCCATCATCCAGGAAATGATCAAGCGGGACGACGCCAGGATCCACGGCAAATTCGAGTGCCAGGGCACCTTGGCCCCAACTAACGATCGCTGCAACTTGAGGGCTGAGTACCGGATCATCATCGATTGAAAAAGGCATCGGCGCCGCCAGGGCTTGATGCAACCAGCAGTCGAGCCGGGTGCCATTCGACACCTGCAATAGCCCGTGTTCTGTAGCGAAGCAACGGAGGATATATGGCCAGCGTGAAGAGTTGGTCGCGGAGGGTGGCTGCCACAGCCGCCTTGTGCCTGGTTCTGGCAGGTTGTGCCACACAGAGAAACGGTTTCCACACCCACCCGCAAGCGGTCGCAAGGTGCCAGCAGATAAAAATGATCCTGGTCGCCTCTCCCGAGGTGAAAGCCTACGAAGTCTCCGCAGGTGGCAACTCGGAACAGGTCGGCGAGTGGTCGGCCCAAGCCGTGGATAACGTCAGCAAAGCCCTGGTCGAGCGTTTCAAGGGAAGCGGCATCACCATAGCGACTCTCACCCCGCAGGGCGCCGGCCAGCAGGAACTCGAAGAGGTCCGGGCACTGTTTGGTGCCGTCACCCAGAGCATCCATCTCCATACCTTCTCCAACAAGCCGAACTACTTCCCCGACTGGGAGAACCAGTTCGACTTCTCGGTCGGCTCTCTGCAGGCCCTGCTGAAACCGCAAGGGGGCGACGCCCTCCTGCTGGTGTACGGCGAAGACCAGTTCGCCACCACGGGCAAGAAGGCGCTCAACACCCTGGGCGCCATCACCGGCGTCCTCGCCTCTGCGGTCACCGGGGTCGCCATGTTGCCACACACCGAGGGGACCTACCTGCAGATGGCCCTGGCGGACCGGGATGGCCATATCCTCTGGTACAACGTCAAAAGCGGCCGCAGCGACCTGCGGCAGCCGGATAGCTGCAACAAGTTCGTCGAGGATGCTCTCGAGGACTTCCCGGGGTTCGCCAAGTGAAGCGGATCCTTTTCATCCTCCTGGTTGCCCTCGGCACCCTCCTTCCCTGCCTGGCCGGGGCCGCCACCTCAGCACCGGTCGACGAGGATGAGCGCCGCCTCTGGCTGCAGGCCCGGGAGGAGGAGCAGAGGATCGACAGCAGCAAGGCGGTCTACCACAGCCAGGAAATGGAGCGCTACCTGGAAAAGGTGATCCGCAACCTGGTGCCCGCCGACCAGCTCGCCAGCATGCCGATCCGGGTCACCATCATCAGGGACCGGTCCTGCAACGCGTTCATGTTCCCCAACGGCAGGGCCTATATCCACACCGGCATGCTGGCCGTGATGGAAAACGAAGCCCAACTGGCCACCATCCTCGCGCATGAGAGCATCCACGCGCTCAACCACCACATGGTGAAGGAAGTGCGTGACATCAAGGGGAAGACGGCCATGACGGCCTTTTTAGGTGCTATCTCCGGCAGTCTGCTGACTCCCTTCGGGCAGCTTGGCGCCCTCGCGGCCGTGAAGGGGCATTCCCGGGAGCTGGAGGGCGAGGCTGACCAGGAAGGATTCCGGCTGTTGACGAAGGCAGGCTACGACCCGGCCGAGGCGCCCAAAGTATTCGAGGTCCTGCGAAGGGAGGCCCAGGCAGAGGGGAGCAAGGAGCCGTATTTCTTCGCCTCGCATCCGAGGCTGCAGGAACGGATCGACAACATGAAGGGTTTGCTGAGCGGCATCCCGAACGGCCAGCTCACCGGAAAAACCAACGCGGAGCTCTACCTGCAGACCTTCGGCACGCTCATCCTGGATAGCGCCGAAATGGACCTGCGGGCCGGACGTGCCGAAAGGGCCCGCGACTGCGTTTCCCGCTACCTCAAGGCCCGTGGCGACCACCCCAGGGCGTACCTGCTTCTGGGGGAGAGTTACCGGCAGGACGGCAAGAAGCCTGATCCCGTGAAGGCCCGCGAGTACTACCAGAAGGCGGCCCAGCTGGACAGCGGCTATGCCGAAGCGCACCGTCTGCTGGGGCTCGTCGCCTACAAGCAGCGCGACCTGGAGCAGGCACGCAACTCCCTGGGGCGCTACCTCGAACTGGCGCCCTCCGCTCCGGACAGGGGCTACATCGAACAGATGCTGATCGACTTGCAGCAGAGGAGGCCGTGATGAAGCGACTACTACCGGTCGTGGTGATGACATTGCTACTGGCAGGTTGCGCCACCTGGGTGAAAACTGAAGGACGGCTCACCTCTGCCGGGCAGCAGTTCACCGTTGACCCTCCCCAGGGTTGGATGCGCCGCAACTCGGACAGCCTCTTTGTCATTACCAGGGACGGATTTCCCCTGCAGACCATCCTGATTTCGCGGATGAAGATCTCCGAGGAAAAGCAGTTCAGGCACACCACGAAACGGGTGACCGCCGGTATGCTGCCCAACGAAATAGCCGAGGTCATCATCGACGACTTCCAGTCCGACCCTGACCGCCCGGTGGACGCGGTAGAAGAAAATGTCCCGGCCGATGTCGGGGGAAAGAAAGGCTCCCTGGTCCGGCTCGCCTACACCACCAAGACCGGCCTCAAATTCCGCTGCCAGATCTATGCCTGTCTGTGTGGCGGGTGGCTGTACCGGGTCAGCTACCTGGCGCCGGCCCGCTACTACTTTGACAAGGACCTCCCGACGGTTCAGAACATGATGAAGACATTCGTCATCAACGCGACCTGACAGCGAGGCGGATCATGTGCCGAAACATCAAGACTCTCTTTAATTTCGACCCGCCGGCCACTGACGAGGAGATCCGCGCCTCGGCGCTGCAGTACGTGAGAAAGCTGAGCGGATTTCACACCCCTTCCAAAATCAACGAGGCCCCCTTCGAACTGGCCGTCGAGCAGGTCACCGAGGCGGCACGCACCCTCCTCTTCTCCCTCTCCACAGCCGCGCCGCCCCGTGACCGGGAAACCGAGAGGGCAAAAGCCTCGGCGGCTGCCAGAAAGCGCTTCGGGGATGAGGGGAGTGGACGACGATGAAAGCGGGGAAAACCGTGCTGGTAGCGGCGGAGTACGCCTGCATTGCAGGATTTCTCTTTACCAGCTACCGGGCCGACCGGGCCATGACCAAGGCCGGTATCGGCAATCTTGATCTTTTCGCCTTCTGGAGCAGATGTACGTGGCTTGTTGTCACCATATTTCTCTTGCTATGGATGCTGGCTACTGTTATTTCCTTACTGGACCGACAGCGGAAGTATTTCGCCTCGCCGGCAGAGTACTGGAAACATCTTCTCCCCGATGTACTTCTGCCTCCCGTAATTTTCATAGTGTCCTGGCTGGCCTACATGCTGTCTGCATGAGCGGCAAATAGGAAGTGCCGTTCTTTTACATTGTGACCTGTGCATCAAAGAGTCCATCGTCGCGCTGCCTTACTGTGTGAGGGTATCACCATGATGACGGATAGCTTCAATGCAGATGCTTTTCACTCGGAACTGACCGCCTCTTTGTCGAATGTGCTGGCGGGGGCGCCGGGTACCGCGCTGACACAGGCGGTCGAGCGAACTGCCGCGGCGGCCGCTCTCGTCTGCCAGGGCCGGCCCATGGCCTGCGCGGCGGGGTGTCCCCACTGCTGTGTCCTCAACGTCGCGGTGCTGGTCCCGGAGGCCATGATCATCGCTGATTGGATGAAGGAGCGGCTGTCACCGGAGGAGATGGCTGCGGCACGTGAGCGCCTCGCCTATCACCGCGTCTGGGGGCGCTGGATGGACGACGAGGAGCGGATCGCCAAACACGAGGTATGCCCCATGCTTAACGGGGAGGGAAGCTGCCTGATTCACCCGGTGCGCCCGATCGTCTGCCGTGCGGTTACCTCGCTCGACAGCACCACCTGTCGCGACGCCCTCCGCCCCGGCGTAAACGAAGAGGCGCCCTTGGTGCTGGCGGACCTCCTGCGCAGGATGGTGTTCGATACGGCGTTTCTCTCCCTGGCGGAAGCTCTCCAGGCACACGGTTATGACAGCCGCAGCATTGACATCGGAGTCGGCGTGCTGGCCTTTCTGGAACATCCCGAAAATGGCGAAATGGTACTGAACCGCGGCAAACTTCCTGCCGGGTTGTGGAGATAGCTTTGCGGCGAAAATCGAACGGCCATCGGGAATGCATGGCGACTGCAGCGAAGAGCCGTCGCAAAATCAGCTCTTCACATTAGAACTTTTGTCAGCTTCTGTTACAATATCTCCTGCTTTCTGGCGGAGATGGACGTGTTTGCGTTCCGACTCATGTATCTATGACCATTTTTTGAGGCAGGAGTCATTCCTGCAGGAGGAAAAACCGCATGTATTCCGGCAATGTCGGCAAAAACACGATCGCAATGGTATTGGCTGGTGGAAAAGGAGAACGTCTCAGCCCGCTGACTTTAAGACGGGCAAAGCCCTCCGTGGCCTTCGGCGGGAAATACAAGATCATCGACTTCGTGCTCAGTAACCTTTTCAACTCGGGTATCAAGAAGGTTTACATCCTTACCCAGTACCGTGCCTACTCCCTCACCAAGCACATCCGCGAATCATGGGGCAAATGGACCGGCCTCGGCGAATTCTTCGTGGCGATTTCTCCGGAGACCAGCAGCGAAAGCGAATCGTGGTTCAAAGGGACCGCGGACGCCATCCTGCAGTACCTGCGCTTCGTGGAATCCTCGGATGCGGATTACGTGGCCGTCTTCGGGGGGGACCATATCTACAAGATGGACATCAACCAGATGATCGCCTTCCACCGCATGAACAGAGCCGACCTTACCATCGCGGCGCTGGAAGTTCCGGTCGACGAGGCGCACCGGTTCGGCGTTTTCTCGGTCGATGACGATTCCAGGGTGACCGCCTTCACCGAAAAGCCGAAGCATCCGGAGACCATCCCCGGCAGGGAAACCTGCTTCGCCTCCATGGGGAATTACATCTTCCCGACCAAGAAGCTGATCGAGGTGCTGCAGGAGGGGAAAAAACGGCACGAGGACCTTGATTTCGGCAAGCACATCATCCCGATGATGCTGGAAAGCCGCGACCGGATCTTCGCCTACAACTTCAACGACAACGTGGTGCCGGGGATGAAGAGCGAGGAAAGGGGTTACTGGAAGGATGTCGGCACCCTGGACTCCTACTACGAAGCCAACATGGACCTGATCAACGTTTCGCCGCAGCTCAACCTGTACAACTACAAGTGGCCGATCCTTACCAACCAGGGGAACCTGCCGCCGGCCAAAACCATCTTCGACCAGGACGACCGCCGCGGACAGAACATCGACTCCTACGTCTGCGCGGGCTGCATCACCAGCGGGAGCATGGTGCGCAGGTCGATCCTTGGACCGCGCTGCAAGGTGAACAGCTACAGCATCGTCGAGGACTCGATCCTGTTCGAGAACGTCAACGTCGGCCGGCATGTGAAGATCAAAAAGGCCATCATCGACAAGAACGTGGTGATACCGGACGGCACCGTGATCGGCTACGACCACGAGAAGGACAAAGAGTGCGGCTACACGGTGACCGAGTCGGGGATCGTGGTGGTGCCGAGGATCGAGAAGTAACTACCGTTATCCTCACCGCTCCCCTCATTGAGGGGCTGCACAACTTGAAGCTGGTCACAAAAGAAAAAGCCCCGGCAATCCCGGGGCTTTTTTTGCGTCGCACGTGTGGAGGGGATTTACTGTCCCAAAGTATCCGAGACGTTTCCGAACTCTTGGGACCCCAGCGAGTTCAGGCCGGGTTGTGCCGGTGCCGCTTGCAGGCCGGTAGTGACCAGCACCGGGTAGGTCACAGGCGAGGTGAGTTTGCAGCGCACATCTTCGGAAACGGCCGGAAAATTTTCCGCCGTCGAGGAAACACTGGTGTAGAAGCCGGCGTACCCACCAGTGAAGTTGGGGTCGGTGAACTGGGTTTCCTGCACCCCGTTGAAGCTTACCGTGAAATTGTTGAGGCTCTGCTGGGTCACGGTGATCACGTTTGCCACGTTGTAGCCGGTATTAATAATGGCAGTATGGGGGGCGCTCCAGGGGATGATGACGGAGGTGGTCCCCGCCACCCTCGAGAGCACCGTATAGTGACCAATCACATCCACCATGACGCGGTAGAAGTTATTGGTGTCCTGGTAGCAGAAAATCACTCCGTAACCGACGTTGTTGGCTCCCGATTTCTTCATCACTGCTGCGGTTACCGTCGAAGTCTGCGCTTCGTACGACGGCGTATAGTAATACCACAGCCCGTATCCGTAATACTGGGTGTCATTGGTCATGAACTGCGAAAAACCCGAACTATCGGGCTGCCACTTGATGGTCTGGGTCGCCACCGGCGCAACGACCGGCCCGGGAGTTCCACCGCCAGATCCGCTGCCACAGGCCGCCAGTGCGCCCGCCACTAACATTCCTACCAGCAATTTCGAAAAGCTCTTCAAGACACGCATAAGCGGATCCTCCTTTTTGTCGGCCTTAGAGGATTCTCCTATAGCACATTAGAAAGGCCATATAAAGAAAAATATCGGGAAATATTACCGAATCAGCGGCAGGGAAGGCAAGGGGAGCTGCGGACTCCCGCTCCCCTCGTGCCACGGGGAGCGGGTGGTCAACCTGAGGGGGTGCTGGTCACCTACGGTCGGAAACCGGATGGGCGGCAAATCCGAGGTCCGGTTTTGTCCGGACGGGTCTCACAGCGGCACGAAATAGACGTCGGTCGGCTTGAACTTGCAGTTGCGCAGAAATCTCGCCCGCACCGGCATGCCGATCTTGACCTCCTCGGGCCGGGCGCCGATCAGCCGCGACAGAAAGAGCGTGTCGACGCCGTCGAACTCCACCATGATCAGCGTGAAGGGAGTCTCCTTCAGGAAAGCCTCTCCTCCGAAATGGCAGGTGGTGTAGGTGTGCACCCTACCTTCGCGCGGCAGCTCGAACCACTCGGTGGGGGCCCCGCATTCCATGCAGTGCCCGCGGGGGGTGGCGAAGCGCCGGCCGCACCCGGTGCAGCGGCTCCCCATCAACTTCTTCTTGGTGAGTCCCGTGAAGAAGGGGGAATCCTGCGCGTAGCTGTGCAGGTAGTCGATCTCGTAGTGGTACTTGATGATGATGGGATCGGTGTTGAAGAGGATGGTGCCATCATCGGTCTCGGGCAGCTTGGCGTTTTTGTCCATGTCACACCTTCTCCATGATCGAAACGGTGATGTAGGTCCCGGTCCCGGCATGGCTGTGGATCAGCCCGCGCCGCGGCTCGGGGAGCTGCAGGGTGTCGTTGCCCAGGTGCTTGCCGATGGTCCCCTGCAGCTGCCAGAAGGCGAACACCGCCTGCATGAGGCCGGTGGCGCCCACCGGATGTCCGCAGGCGAGCAGGCCTCCGGAGGGATTGACCGGCAGCCGGCGCCACTTGCTCTGGTCGGGAAAGGTGAGCCCGTAGTCGAGCTTCGGCATGAAGGGCGCGCCGGAATCGACGTAGCTCCCCCCTTCTCCGTACTTGCAAAGCCCCAAGTCCTCGCAGGTCTGGATCTCCGACGAGGTGTAGGCGTCGTGCAGTTCCACGAAGTCGAGTTCCTCGCGCGGGTCCGTTATCCCCGCCATCTGGTAGGCGAGCTTGGCCGCCATCCGTCCGCCGCGGAAGGAGTGCACGCCGGGATACCTGAGATCCGCATACTCCTCCTTGCTCTCGTGAGGAAGCAGGATCACTTCCCCTTGCGGCCGGTCCGCCATGCGCATGGCGTCGGTGCCGGTCCCCACCCCGCTGATCAGCACCGGATTGTCGCACAGTTTTTTCGCCACCTCCTCCGAGGCGAGGACGGCGACGGCAGCCCCTTCCGACATCTGGCAGATGTCCAAAATCGTGAGCGGTTCGGCCACCATCATGGAGGCGCGCACGTCGGCAATGGTGAGCTTCTCGGGGCGCTGGGCGTAGGGGTTGTAGATCGCGTTCAGATGGTTCTTGATGGAGACCTTGGCCATCTGCTCCACGGTGGTGCCGAACTCGTGCATGTGGCGCACCACCATCATCGCGTAGTAGCCGCTGTAGAATCCCCCCACCGGGTAGTCGAAGTTGGTATCGGAGGCAAGGGCGATGAACTCGTTTCCCTTCCAGGTGTTGACCCGCCCCATGGTCTCGAACCCCATCGCCAGGCAGACCTCCATGCGGCCGGAGGCAACGGCTTCCCAGGCGGACTGGAAGCAGAGCCCGCCGGTGGCGCCGCCCCCCTCCACCCGGCGCGACGGTTTCGGGTTCAGCCCCAGGTAGTCCTGCACCATGGCCCCCGCCATCAACTGCCTGGTGAAGTGGTCGGAAAAGTAGGAACAGACGCTGCCGTCGATCCGGTCGCGGCTGAGCTTGGGAACGTCGGCCAGCGCATAGTCGAAGGCATCCTTCACCATGCGGCGGAAATCGGAATTGGGAAGCGCCTTGGCAAACTTGGTGATTCCCCCGGAAATCATGTAGACAGGTCTCATGATGTCACCTCTTCGATGTCAACAGCTCTTGCAGGTAGGAGCGGGCGATGATCAGGCGCTGGACCTCGGAGGTCCCCTCGCCGATCTCGCACAGCTTCGCCTCGCGGAAATAGCGTTCAACCGGGTAGGCCTTGGTGTAGCCGTGGCCGCCGTGCATCTGGACCGCCTTCAGGGCCGCGCGCATAGCGGTCTCCGAGGCGAACAGCTTGGCCATCGAGGCCTCCCTGGCGTACGGCTCGCCACGGTCTTTCAGCCGGGCCGCCCGCTGGGTTAAAAGCCTCGCCGCATCGAGCTCGGTCGCCATGTCCGCCACCATCCACTGCAGCGCCTGGAAATCGGCGATCTTCACGCCGAAGGCGCTCCGCTTGTGCAGGTAGTCGATGCTTTGTTCCAGGCAGGCGCGGCCGATGCCCACCGACATGGCAGCCATGCCGATCCTCCCGGCAGAAAGGACCTGCATGGCCTGCTGGAATCCCTCGTTTCTCCTGCCGATCAGCGCGTCTTTTGCGAGCCGGACCTCCTTCAGCAGGAGGGCGACGGTATCGCTGGAGCGGTAGCCGAGCTTGTCCAGGTTTTTTCCCTTCTCCAATCCGGCGACATCGCCAGGCAGGACGAAGGCCGAAATCCCCTTGGTCCCCTGCGAGCTATCGCTCTTGGCCATCACCACCAGCACGCCTGCCCGCGATCCGTTGCTGATGAAATACTTCCTGCCGTTCAGCCGCCACCCCTGCTGGTCGGAAGCAGCCGTCGCCTTGATCCCGCCGGCGTCGCTGCCAGCGTCCGGTTCGGAAAGCGCCCAAGCGCCCAGCGCCTCCCCCCGCACAAGCGGCGCGAGGTAACGCACCTTTTGCTCTTCAGAGGCGAAGAGGTCAAGGTGCGTGGCGCACAGGGTGTGGGCGAGCAGGGTGATGGTAACCGAGGCGTCGACGCGGGCCAGTTCCTCCACAACCGTCACATAGCTCACGAAATCGCCCCCCCCGCCACCGTAGCGTTGCGGGAAGATGAGCCCGAACAGCCCCATATCCTGCAGCTTTTTAACGGCCTCGGCGGGGAACTCGCCGCTGGCGTCGCGCTGTGCTGCTCCGGGGACCAACTCTGTGTCGGCCAATTCTCTTACTCTCTTTTGCAGTTCTTTCTGTTCATCGCTAAGTTCGAACTCCATAACCGCCTCCGGTCAGGTCGGCATAAACTATTTCTCATACACAAAAAAGCACAAAAGACTGAAACGAGATTCTTTATCATCCGGTGAAACAGCCTGGTTAAAGAATATCATCTCTTGTCGGTTGTGCTTTTGCTGTTCAGAGTCAGTTATCAGACTCAGTTCCCATCGTCTGATTCATCATTATCTTTGGCTGCTTCAGGAAGCGGCACTTTCTTTTCGATCTTCTCGGGCGGCGCCGCCTCGGGGGCGGGCTTCAGAGCCTCGCCGCACCTGGAGCAGCAATCCTCGCAGCCGTCCTGCAACGGGTGGCCTTCCTTTTCATGCGACTTGATGGGACTTTTGGCCGCCTTGCATTTCTGGCAGCACTCGCAGGCATCATCCTTGGCCTTGTCCTGCCCCGGCGTATGATGGGAATCCACCGGCACACCTGTTTGCAACTCGGCCGCCAGGATGCTGGCCGGAGTGCCTGCCAAGAAAAGCGCTAGCGTAACGATTACGAGATGTCTGGTCATCTTCCGCCTCCCCGTTTCAGTGCCGGTTATCCAGCCGTGAGCGCTGCTGACCCCCTTCCCTTCCGCCCGACTTGCCGCTCGTCAAATGGTGTGGGATTGGCGGAGCGTGGTTCAAGAATGCTAAAAATTATCACGCGCAATTTTTTTGTCAAACTGCTCTTGACTACCCACAACCGGATTATCTGCTATACTCGCCAGATAAATAAATACTAAGGAGGAAGACCCATGCACAGGAGTATCGTCGTAACCTTAGCTGTACTGGCACTCAGTGCGAGTGGTATCGCAGGATGCAAGAAGCAGGCTGAGCAGGCTCCGGCACCGGCAACCGCCCCGGCGAACCCAGCAACCGCGCCGGTCTCCTCGGCCAAATCAGCAACTCCGACTTCAGGAGCCGCCGCTGACGCCCTCTACAAGCAGTACTGCGCCGCCTGCCATCCCGACGGCGGCAACACCATCAATCCCAAGAAGACCCTGCACGCCAAGGACCTGGCTGCCAACAATGTCAAAACATCCGATGACATAGTGAACCTGATGAGGAATCCCGGTCCGGGCATGACGAAGTTCGATGCCACTACCATCTCTGACGATGACGCCAAGAAGATCGGGGACTACATCCTGGCTACCTTCCACTGATTCCCGGCCCCTCTCAACCTCACAACCCGAGATGAAAAACCGAAAAGGAGCTCAGGCCGCCACGGTCTGGGCTCCTTTTCTATTAAGACGTTGGAGATCCTGGTTGCCGTTGATGCAGCCGGGGTGAACGTCACCCCCGTCAGGATAAGTGGCCGTTTCGTGACCTACTTCACTTTCTTCCACCCCTTTTTGCGGTATCTTTCACGGTTGGAAACATTCCCCATCGTATAGATCCAGCACCCATGAATTTAGCACTTACCCTCAAATCACTCTATGCCCTGAACGGTGTCGCCGCAGTGCTGCTCTACCTGCCACAGATCGTCAGGGCCTGCAAGGACCGTGAGCACGCACACTCCTTGTCGCTCATCTCTTTTGGCGGCTGGTGCGTAGGATCGCTGGTCACGGCACTCTACGCGTGGCTACTGGTCGGCGACCGGATATTCACTGCGGTCAGCGTGGGAAACATGGCGGGGTCGGGATCTCTCTTCCTGATCGCCGCCGGCAGCAGGATGGGCAAGGGGACAAAACGATTTTGGCCTCTGTCTTTCGGAGCCCCCCTGCCACCTCCCCTCGAGGGGGAGGCACAGGGTAAGGAGGGGATCATCACGCGGGGTCAGCGGCAGGGAACGAAGCGGACGACACTGCGAGTCTCGGTGAGTAATTCGCGCAGGGATGCCAGCACATAATCGATTTCTTCCGCACTGTTGCCAGCCCCCAGCGAGAAGCGCACGGAACAGTGGGCTTCCTGCGGGGTGAGCCCCATGGCAAGCAGGGCGTGGGATGGATCGGGGTTGCCCGACTTGCAGGCGGAACCTGAGGAGAATGCTATCCCTTTGCGGTCCAGGAAGAGCACCAGCGATTCGCCGCGAATCTCGGGCAAAAGCATGTTCAGCGTGTTGGGAAGCCTCCCCTCCTGGGGGCCGTTTCTCCGGACAGCGGGCAGGATCGCCCTGATCCCTTGTTCCAGGCGGTCGCGAAGCAAGGCCACCCTCGCCGGCCCGCCTCCGTACAGCAGCTTCATCGACAACTCCACCGCCTTCGCGAAACCCACGATGCCGGGAAGATTCTCGGTCCCCGCCCGCAGGGCGTGCTCCTGCCCTCCCCCCGTAATCAACGGCGCTATCGGCACCTCCTTCCGTATATAGAGTGCACCCACCCCTTTCGGTCCGTGCAGTTTGTGCGCGGACAGGGCCAAAAGGTCCACCCCCAGTTCCTCGACGTCGACCTGCATTTTCCCGAAGCCCTGCACCGCATCGCAGTGAAAGAGCGCCCCGTGCCGGTGGGCGATGTCGGACAAAGCCCGCACCGGCTGGATTGCCCCCGTTTCGTTGTTGGCGAGCATGACCGAGACCAGGAGTGTATCCGGACGGATGACGGCCTCCAGTTGGTCGGGCTCCACCACCCCTTCCCGGTTGACTGGCAAGAGGGAGAGCTCGTATCCGGCGGCAGCCAGAGCGCGTGCGGTGCTTAGTACGGCCGGATGCTCGACGCTGCTCACGATGAGGTGGCGGCGGCTGCCGTCGGAGGCCTGCACAACTCCCCGCAGCGCCAGGTTGTCGGCTTCGGAGCCGCCGCCGGTGAAGACGACCCGGCGCGCCGTGCAGTTAAGCCCCTGCGCCACCACCCGCCGGGCCGCCTCCAGCGCTGCTTTGGCGTGGCTGCCAAAACCATGAATACTGGAGGGGTTGCCGCACTCATCCCCTAAAAAGGGAAGCATGGCCTCCCGCACCTCGGACGAAACCGCGGTTGTCGCGTTGTGGTCGAGGTAGATGCGGCGGAAAGCCGGGGCGGAGCCGGAGGCAACGTCAATCTGACAGCCGACGGTTGCTGGCTCGCCGGACATCTCAGGGGCAAATCCCCCTAGATCCCCCTTTTTCAAAGGGGGACTTTCTTTCGCAGTACCACTGGTGACGCCTGTGGTCGAAAGGGGACTGGTCTCGGCTCCCGTGTCACTCCCCGGACTGGCAGAAGGTGAGCCGGGGAGCGGGTGTGCGACCGGAGATCCTTGCAGACTCGCCCCTTCCCGATGGTTTTTCTCCGAGTGGAGCAATGACCTGCCGGCGGACGCAGGAAGTTGCTCTTTTCTGACCCGGCAAAGGAGGCTTTTGTAGACAGGAAAGCCGGAAATGGGATCGTAGCGGTGGGGATCGGTCAGCACGTTCACGTTGCACTCCTGCCAGGCCTGCGACCCCAGCGGCCCGCCGCCCCCCATGGCGGCATCGATGGCGCCGGGGACGATCTCCCCGCTCACCTGCGCGCTGTAGCGTGCCCTTCCCCGCGGCGTCTCCACCCAGACGCCCTCCCCATCGGCAATGCCCGCCTGTTCGGCATCCTGCCGGCTGATTACCACCGGCGGCACCTCCTGCCCGCCACGAAGCCCACCCACGCCATGGTGCTGGGTGCGGAAGTCGTGGATGGTCCGGGTGCCGGAGTTGAAGACCAGCGGGTACTCCCGCGCCAGCTCCGGATTGGCAAGCGGCCCTTCGCCAGGCTCGGTGTAGACGGGGAGCGGGTCGTAGCCGTTTTCGGCCAAAAGCGAGGAAGCGATCTCGAACTTGCCGGTTGGCGTGTTGAAGCCCGGCTTGCCATCGCTGCGCAAAAGCCCCTTTTCCCATTTCTTGTACTGCATCATGGCAGCCGGCAGCCGCGCCTCGCCGCCCGCCGCACGCACCTCCTCCAGGGTGAAGCCGCTCCCCACCAGTGCAAAGCGCAGCAACTCCTCCTCGCTTTGCGGGTAGAGGTGACCGTACCCAAGCCGTTTCGCCAGCTCGGCCAGGATCAGGAAGTCGTTGCGGGCCTCGCCCTGCGGCTCCACCAAACGCTCCCGGATCTTGAAGAGCGGGCCATACCGCATGTAGGAAACGTTCTCGTAGTAGGTGGTGGCGGGGAGGACGATGTCCGCATAGGCCGAGTCGGCGGTGTGGTAGCGGTTTATCGAAACCAGGAAGTCCAGCGAGGAAAGGGTCCTCTTCCAGAGATCGGGATCCGGCCAGGCGGTGATGATGGAGCCGCCCAGGATGGTGAGGGCCCTGATCGGATACGGTTTTCCCTCCAGCACCGCCTCCGGCAGGATGGAGGCGTGGGATTCGCCGCGGTAGGCGCTGTAGATCGGGAAGCGGTCGCGTCCGAGCGCCTTCTTCAAGTCGGGGTTCGGGACCAGCCGCGTGCGGTTCTGGGGGAAGATGTTCTCTTTCATCCGGAACAGCAGGCCGCCCGGCACGTCAAGCTGCCCTGCCAGGGCGAACAGGGTGAAGACGGCGCGGATCGCCTGCACGCCGCTGTCGCTGTATTCCAGCCCGGTGTACATGACCGGGCAGGCGCCGCGGGCCGCTGCGATCTGGCGGGCCAACGCTCGGACGGTCTCGGCCGGCACTCCCGTGACATGCTCGGCTACCTCCGGACGGAAATGCTGCACCAGCTGGCTCAGCTCGCTAAACCCAACCGTCCAGTCACGCGCAAACCGCTCGTCGTACAGCTCCTCCTCCACCAGCACGCCGATCAGCGCGAGGGCGAGGGCACCGTCAGTGCCCGGGCGAATCGGGATCCACTGGGCGTTCGCCTGGCGGGCCGTCTCGCCAAGCCGGGGATCGATGGCGACCACCCGGGCGCCCCGCCTGCCGGCCTCGATGACCTGACGATGGGTAAGCGGCGGCGAGTCGGTGGCCGGGTTGGTTCCCCAGATCACGATCAGCTCGGCCTGTTCCAGATCGGTCTCCATGGTGATCAGCATCTCACCCATGGTGACGTGCGGCGCGATCATGGCGAAGGAGACGTAGCAGAGGGCGCCCACCCCGAGGGTGTTGGGAGAGCCGAAGGGGAACAGGACGCTGCTGGCCGAGGAGACCGCGGCATCGGCAGGCTGGAAGATATCGCAAAGGGCCATGTCGAAGCTGCCGCGTCCGGTGTAGACCGCCAGGGCTTCGGGTCCCAGTTCGTCCTTGAGCTTTCTGAACCGGGTCACGATGGCGTCGTAGGCCTCATCCCAGCTGATCCGCTGGAACTGGTAGCTCCCCTTGGGCCCGCTTCGCTTGAGCGGATGCAGCAGCCGGTCGGGGTCGTGCACGATCTGCGGCGAGTGGCGCCCGATATGGCAGATCATCCCCAGCGGATGCCCCTCCTGCGGCTCCACCCCCACCAGCCGCCCCCCCTCCAGGGCGGCTGTCACAAAACAGCCGGCTGGACAGATCCCGCACAACCCGTGGCGTTTTTCCCGGATACCTTCTCCCATCACAACCTCCCCCGGCAGCCGTAGTATCTAGGCGCCCGCCGCAGCAAGACCAGCGCGAACCAGCGCCGCTCATCGACAAAGACCTGCTGGGTGATGAAACCGAACCTCTCGAGGTAGGGCAGAAACTGCTCCAGGCGGAACTTCCTGCTGATCTCGACCTGTACCATTTCACCCTGGGGAATGACGAAGTGGCGGTCGATCGGCGCGAAGAACAGGGTCTGCTGCGAGGCAAAGTAGGCGAAGCTCTCAATCTGCTCCCTCCCCGCCTCATAACGGGCCAGGTGCTCGATCGCCTGGGTGTCGACCGAACTCCCCAGCTCGCGGTTCATGCGGGCGAAGAGGTTGCGGGTGAAATTCGCGGTGGCGCCCGCCGCGTCGTTGTAGGCGTCCTCCAGGAGCTTTTGGTCCTTGACCAGGTCGACGCCCACCAGGAAGAAGTCCGCCGGCTGCAGCGAGGAGGCCAGCGCAGCCAAGAAGCGGGACATCTCAGGCACCGTGAAGTTGCCGATGGAACTTCCCAGAAACAGCACCAGGGAGGGTGAGAGCAGCGGCAGGAGCGGGAAGGCGTCCTGGTACTCGCTGTTCACGCCGATCACCCTGACCTGCGGAAACCTGGCGGTGATCCGGTCGCAGGCATCGGCCAGCGCGCCGTCGCTAACATCCACCGGGACGTAGCAGGCGTTCGGCGCCTGCTCCAGCCAGGCGTGCATCAGGAGGTCAGTTTTCAGGGAACTGCCGGAGCCCAGTTCCACCAGGCTGACCGGGCCGGTGATGGCCCTGATCCCGGAGGCGTGTGCCGCCAGGATCGAGGTTTCCGTGCGGGTCAGGTAGTACTCCGGCTGCTGGGTGATCCGCTCGAAGAGGAGGCTCCCCTCCGCATCGTAAAGAAAGCGCGCTTCCAGGTGTCGCGGGGCAGAAAGCAGCCCGGAGGCCGCGGAGCTCGCGAACTGGTAGGCGGGATCAACTCCCGGCGGCCGGTGGATGATGGTTGAACCGGTACCCGCGCAGGCCTCACGGAACCTCCGACAGATCTGCATCTCCGGCGAGGCGAAGAACGACTCCATGGCTCCTCCTGTGTGCTGGCGCCCAAAAATAATTAGTGAATTATAATTTGTTGTCGTCCTGCGTCAATTCCGCGACCTGCCGGCATAGGCCTAAAAAATGCACCGTCTGCTTTGCAAGCTCAAACATCGACAGTAGAGTTAGGAGGATCCGATCGGGCAGTCATCAGGAGGTGCGGCATGAAGAGCGACCGTGTCATGCGAGAGGAGCTGCTGGCGCTGCTGCAGGGACAGAATGCGCACATGAGCTTCGACGAGGTGGTGGCGGGTTTTCCCGTGGGGTTCATAAACCGCCGGCCGCCCAATACCCCCTACACCTTCTGGCATTTCGTGGAACACCTGCGCATAGCCCAGTGGGACATCCTGGAATTCATCAGAAATCCCCGGCACATCTCGCCGGACTATCCACAGGGGTACCGTCCCGACCCGGAGCAGAAGACCGGCGAAGCCGGGTGGCACCGGAGCTGCCAAGCATTCAGAGAGGACCTCGAGACGCTCCAGGGGATGGTGGCGGACGAAACGCTCGACCTGCTGGAGCCGGTGCCGCATGCCACCAACTACACCATCTTTCGCGAAATCCTCACCGCCGCCGATCACAACGCCTATCACATCGGAGAGCTGGCCATCATGCGCCAGGTGATGGATATCTGGCCGCCGGACAACCGCTACCTGACCGGGAAACCTGACTGATACGGGCGGGCAACCGGCAGGCGGATGGCAGGGACCACTACAGTGACACGGGAGGAACCTATGAAACGAGATACTTCCATGGACGCCGTCAAGGAGATCATGCTGACCTTCGCCAAAAGCACGGGGCTTCTGGAGAGCGGCAGCGCCCCCAAACGCTACCTCTGGACGGACGCTTTCGCTGTCTGCAACTACCTGGAGCTGTACCGGCAGACCAAAGACGGAAGCTGGCGGGAACTTGCCGTGCGGCTGGTCGAGCAGGTGCACCACGTGCTGGGGCGCCATCGTGCCGACTCGGCCAAGAAAGGGTGGATCAGTGGTTTAAGCGAGGCGGAAGGGGAACGGCACCCTACCTGCGCGGGGCTCAGGATCGGCAAGAGGCTGCAGGAGCGCCGGCCGGACGAATTCCCCGACGAGCGGCTGGAATGGGACCGAGACGGACAGTACTACCACTACCTGGCCAAGTGGATGCACGCCCTCAGCTGCGTGGGACGGGTCACCGGGGACCCCAGGTACCTGCAATGGGCCTTCGAGCTGGCAAAGGCTGCCCACGCCGGCTTCACCCATACCTCGACCGCCGAGGAAGGGAAATTCCTGTACTGGAAGATGAGCATCGACCTCAGCCGTCCGCAGGCCACTGCCATGGGTCAGCACGACCCGCTGGACGGGCTGGTCGCCTGCTGGGAGCTGCAGGCGGCAGCTAAACGTTTTCCCGGCGTGGACTTCCCGGATCTCGGCACCGAGGTGACGGAACTCACCGAGATGTGCCGCGGCCGGGACTGGGGAACCGATGACACCTTGGGGATCGGCGGGATGCTGTGCGCCGCCGCCTGGCTCTCCCAGGTGATGGTGGAGGGCGAAGCGGCCAGTGCGGGGCTATTGCGGGAGGTGTTGGATGCCTCGACCTTTGGACTGGAGACCGTCCTGACCGGGGGGCAGCTGGAGTTGTCGGGGAGATTCAGGCTGGCTTTCAGGGAGCTGGGGCTGGCGATCGGCCTGAAAGCGGTGGAGCCGCTCGCCGCACTGGTGGAGAAAAACCCGGCCGGTTTTGGCGACAACGTCCCGGCGCTGAGGGAGCGGCTGCATTCGCTGCAACGCTACCTGCCGCTGGGGGAGAAGATCGTGTCCTTCTGGATGGATCCGGTCAACCAGGAGACCGGCACCTGGCACGAACACGGCGAGATAAACATGGTGATGCTGGCCACCAGCCTCGCCCCGGAAGAGTTCCTCAGGGTGTAGGGACATTACGGCAGGAGGTCGACGCAAACCGCCACCTGCAACCCGATGCACCACGACGAGTGAGGAGGTAGCCATCATGAAAAGGCACGACGCATGGGAGAGGCTTCTGGCGGGTTCCATCGCCGGACTGGCCGGAACGCTTTTGATCCAGGGGGTGCAGGCGGCAGGGATGAAACTGATACCGGGGCAGATGCCCCCCATCCGGCAGCACCCGGGCGAGTTCATGGTCGAGAAGACGGAGGAGGCGGTGCAGAGGTCCGGGGAGAAGTGGGCCCGGGCGGTGGAAAAGGTTCCGGATACGGCCGAAAAGGTGGTGGCCCAGGCGTTGGGGGTCGGCTACGGGCTGACCTTCGCCCTTCTCTATGCGGCGGGAAGGCCCAAGGTACGCCATCTCCTGGCGGAGGGGGGAGCCCTCGGCCTGGCGACCTGGGCGGCAGGCTACCTCGGCTGGCTGCCGGCTACCAAGCTGATGCCCCCGGTCACCAGGCAAAAACCTGTGCAGGTCATGGGCGGCATCGCGAGCCACATCGCTTTCGGCCTGGTTACCGCCTCCTTGTACCGGGAACTGCGCAGAAGGCTGTGACGGTTGCTGGCATATCCAGAGAAAAAGCCCTCCCGGGTAACCGGGAGGGCTTTTTTGGTTCAGGGGGACACAGGCACCTGCCGGAGCCAGTCCCCTCGCCTGCAAAGGAATCAAAAGGTGTAGCGGACGCCGACCAGGATATTGCTGCTGTGGTAGGAAACATCGGAGCCACCCATGTCGAAATCGGTGGCGGCACCCTCGAACCGGTAGGAAAGATCGAGGTTGACGTTTTTACTGGCGCTGTAGGACACGCCGGCGGAAACCTGGTAACCGAAAACGGTGTCCTCGAAATCCTCGCTGGAAGAGGTCACCTTGCCGTGTAAAGCGCCAACACCGGCCCCGAGGAAGGGGGTGAAGGAAGAGTTGAGGTTAAAGTCGTAGAAGCCGTTGAACATGAAGCTCATGACCCGTTGGTCGGAATCGGTCGGCGACACGGTGATTCCCAAAAGGGAAGCGCTCGACAGGTCGGCTTTCTTGTAGCCGAATTCCCCCTCCAGCCGCACGCCGCTATCGAACTTGTGCCCGGCGCCGACATTGAAGACGAAGCCGGTATCGTAGGAAGCGGTGGCGCTGGGAAACCCCGATTCCGAGATATCGCTGTCGTGGAAGAAGCTGGGACCAACGGATGCGCCAACGTACGTTCCAGCAGCCATCGCAGAGGTTGCAGATGCAGCAACGAGCAGACCGGCAAGCAGCCACGTGATTTTCATCTCTCTCCTCCTTTGATTTCCAGCAGATATTTGAGATAGAAAATTATTACTAGCAAATATCAGGAAAACAAGAGGGACTGCCTGATTTTTTTTGTGCACCAGCCGCAAGGGAAGCCAAAGGAGAAATAAATCTGCGGGAAATCCGGGAGAAGTAACAGCAGCGCGGGAATGTTGCGGGAGGCATTGAAGAGAACTTCGCTGGCAGGAAAAAAGCTGCGAAACTCCGCTGACAAATGACGAATAGTGGTGGGTATCGGGGTGATTATTTCGAGGCGAGAACTGCCCCCTGGGTTTCACCGTGCCTGGTCCGGGCATCGTAGGCAACCTGCAGTTCCTTCAACTCGCGCAGCTTGGCATCGGTGCGCCGCTTGGCTTCCTTCTCCAGATCGCTCTCGTTCCTGAAGTTCTGCAGGGATGCCAACACCTCGTTTATCTCGCCGGCACTTTTGACAGCGATTTCCTTGTGGCCGAATTCATGCTGCTTGAGATGGACCATGTAGTCATGCCAGGACGACAACAGGCTTCCCGCCGAGTTGGGCGCTATCCAACGCGGCAGATGGTAGACGATGTCGACGCTTGTCTTTACCGATTTGACAGAGCATCTGCCGTCGTCCTCGGTGACGTCGTAATCGTAATGGACATTCCAGGTGGTAACAGCGGCATAGGTGAGTCCGTCGCCCCACTTGGTGCCGTTATGTTTTATCTCTTTCTGCAAATCGGGAAGTGTACTACCCTCGATGTCGTAGTACTCGTATCTCTCCTTCACTTTCAGTTCGCAGGAAGCTTCCGGCCGTACCTGTTTCAAGGAAGTGGAGGATAACTCAAGGCGGGAAACGGGAGTTGGCTGTGCCGTACCGAAGTCAGCAGCTAACAGGGGAGACGAACACGATATAATTGCGCCAGTGACAATAGGAATAAACCTGCGCCAAGTCATCAACCACGCCCTCCTGACAAGTTCTTGCACCAGCGTTACATCAAAGCTGCTGAGAGAATATGTCAATCGGGCAAATGTGTAAGTGACGCAGCTCACAACTATGGCAAGTATTTGTTTGTGCGAAAGAAAAGTAGCAGCTTCTTGCATTTTAAACAGCTTTAATGGTAATCACAGGTATATCAAATTCAGCGAGGTCTGTATGAATATCGAGATAGCATCCACTTCAGTCAACAGCTACGCCACCCCCGCCCTGATCATCGGCTGCTTTGAAAACTCCAGGGAAGAGATCTTCACCTCCTGCGATCAAGCCCTGGAAGGCCGTCTGGAGCAGCTCTTCGAGCAAAAGCAGTTTCGCGGCAAACCCGGAACGACCCACCTGATCCCTACCTTCGGCAAGCTGGCCGCCGAGCGGCTGCTGCTGGTCGGGCTGGGCAAAAAGGAGGAGCTTACCGCTGAGCGGCTTCGGCAAGCGGCGGGCAACGCCGTGCAGACGCTGAGAAGCGCGCGCATAGCCTCGTTTGCCTCCGTCTTGCACCTGGCGGGCAGCTTGGATACCGGCATCGAGGCGACCTGCGAGGGGGCCCTGCTGGGAAGCTACCGCTTTGACCTTTACAAAACCAGGGACAAGGAGGAGCGCTTCGACTTCGCCACCATGACGCTTTTGATGGCGCAGGAAAGCATGCTGCCCGACGCACGGGAGCGGGCGGGCCGGTCGCAGGCGCTCTGCCGCGGGGTCGCTCTCGCCCGCGACCTCGTCTCGCATCCCGGCAACGTCGTCACCACCGGCTACCTTGCCCAAGCAGCCCACGATCTCGCGGCGCGCTGCGCCCTGACCTGCCTGGTCCTGGAAAGCGATTTCCTTGCGGAACTGGGGATGAACGCCCTGCTGGCAGTCGGCCAGGGATCGGTGGAACCGCCCCGCCTGATCGTACTGGAATACCACGGGGCCGGCGACCGGGACCGCCCGACGGTACTGGTCGGCAAGGGGATCACCTTCGACACCGGCGGCATATCCCTCAAGCCCGGGGCCGGCATGGAGGCGATGAAAACCGACATGGCGGGTGCGGCGGCGGTGCTGGGAACCATCGAGGCCGCAGCCGCCCTGAAGCTGCCGTTGAACCTGGTGGGGATCATCCCGACCGCCGAGAACATGCCCAGCGGCAAGGCGTATAAACCGGGCGACGTGATCACCTCGATGTCGGGGCTTACCATCGAGATAACCAACACCGACGCTGAAGGAAGACTGGTCCTCTGCGACGCGCTCAATTACGCCATCGCAAATTACAAGCCGGCAGCCATGATCGACATCGCCACCCTGACCGGCGCCTGCGTAGTGGCGCTCGGCCACGAAGCAAGCGGACTGATGGGAAGCGACCGGCGGCTGATCGAAGATCTCAAGCGGGCCTCCGAGAGAAGCGGAGAGCGGCTCTGGGAGATGCCGCTCTGGGATGAATACGGGGAGGCGATGAAGGGTGATATCGCCGATCTGAAGAACGCTTCCGGCAGCCGGGAGGGGGGGCACATCACCGCCGCCTGGTTCCTCAAGCAGTTCGTCGGAAAGACCCGCTGGGCTCATCTCGACATCGCCGGCACCGCCTGGAACGACAAGTCCCGGCCCTACGCGCCCAAAGGGGCCACCGGGGTGGGCGTCCGTCTCCTGATCGAATACCTGCGGGGGAAATGATCCAATAATGAATCTGGCGCTAACGCGCTCTTAATGGTGTATACTGCTGAAAGCAGCGGGGGCCGAAAGGCCCCCATCCCAGACGCAATCTCCCCCTGAAGGGGGTTAAGAGAGAAAGGCGGTCACCCGATAGGCAGGTAAAAAAAGAACGTCGCCAGGTAGTATGAGGGAACGGCTATGATAGACGACGCAAGGCTCAAAGCACTTGAACTGGCCAGCGAAGCAAAGAAAGCGGTCAACGAAGCGTTATCTTCCGTGGACCCGGCCGAATCGAAGGAACTCAACGAGATGCGGGCGTGCCTGGCAGAGATTGAGGAAGACCTTCAGGTCACCGTTCTCGATAGGCACATTGCCGAGGTTCAGGCGTACCAGCACCGCCTGCTGGAGATCGATTCCAGGCTCGACAAGCGCGCAGTCAAAGTCAAAGAGGCTTCCCGGAAAGTAGAGAATGCCGCCAAGGCGATCGGCATCGCTGCCGAGGTCGCCAGCAAGGTCGCCACCCCGCCGTTACCGTAACGCATCGCCCTTTCGTCCCGTCATTCCCACTTCACTTATTGGAAAGTTCCCTCTCGCCGGCCGATCCGGGGTGAGGGAACTTTCATCCCACACCCAGTCCGCCTTCACCCCGACCCTCTCCCGGAGGGAGAGGGGGTGCTTGAGAGAGCCGGACCTGTTTGAGATTGTCACTTCGTTTGCTTAATAGCATCCCTCCTCTATAATCGTTACGACTTTGAAGGCAGCTCGCATCGACTCCACACTCACAGGGATAAACGATGAAGATACTGCTATTGGCAATGCCGGATGCCGCCAACAACTTCGACCGGATCATCAAGGTGCCGAACCTGGGGCTCTGCTCGATAGCGGCGCACCTGACAGAGCACGAAGTGCGCCTCGTCGACCTGGTACTGGTTTATAAGGATATCCGTTCCTGGCTGACAACCTTTCTATCAGAGTTCCGACCGGAGTTGATAGGTATCAGCAGCATGAGCTTCCAGTACGGAAGCGCGCTGACAGTGATGGGAATCTGCAGGGAACTGGCTCCGCAGGCGAAGATAGTGCTCGGTGGCTACCACGCGACCCTTGCCCGTTCCGACTTGACCAGCGCGGCACAGGTCCCCTTCGACTTCCTGATCTGCGGAGAAGGGGAACGCGCTTTTGCCGCCCTGGTCGACGCCCTGCAGGGAAAGCGGTCTCTTAGCGAGGTGCCGGGCCTGTCGTGGGGGGAGCAGGGAAATTTCCGGCACAATCCCCCTGCCAAGCTGGTGGAGATGGGCCGGCTGCCGCTCCCTGCCAGGGAAGCCCGGGTACTGGATGACTTCCGCTACCTGGACAGGAAGCTCGACTGCGTGGAGACCTCGCGCGGCTGCACCATGACCTGCACCTTCTGCTCGATCACCGGTATGTACGGCGCCAGCTTCCGCTGCCACTCGCTGGAACGGGTGATCGCGGACCTGCAGGAGCTCAGGCGGCGCGGCACGCAAAGCGTACTGATCGTGGACGACAACATCACGCTCGACCCGACCCGCTTCAAGCGGCTGGCGCAGGCCATCGTGGACAACGGCCTGCACAGCATGGAGTACCTGGTGCAGGCCTCGGTGGCGGGCATCGTCGCCGATCCGGAGCTGATCCCCGCCCTCGCCCGCGCGAACTTCGGCATCGTCTTCCTGGGCATAGAATCGGTGCTGCCGAAAAACCTCAGCCTGTTCCAGAAAGGGGATATCACCAAGAAGACGGAAACGGCGGTGCGGCGGCTGCGGGAGCATGGTATCGGCGTCATGGGGGGGTTCATCATCGGCAATCCCGACGACGACAGGGAGGACGTCCGGGCGATCTTCAGGGCCTCCAAGAGGCTGCGCATCGATCTACCCTACGTCCAGTGCGTGACCCCGTATCCCGGGACCAGGATCAGGGAGGAGCTGATGAGGGAGGGGCTGGTAACCAACCCGGACGACCTGAGCAGATACACCGGCTTCATGTGCAACGTGAAGACCCGTCACCTCACCCAGAAGCAGTTGAACAGGATCATGAACTGGGAAAACCTGAAGGCCTTTTTCAGCCCGGGGATGTTCATCGGGAACTATTTCGTGAAGCGGCGGGAAAAAGCGGCGCTGAAGGTGATATTGAACAATTTCGACCTGATCAGGGGCTGGTTCACGGGCGACCAGTTCCGATCCCGGCACAGGTTCTAGGCCGCCTCTGGTACCCGCCCCCCGATCTTGAGGAAGAGGGTGCCAAAGGCGTTGAAAGGAAAGGCAAATCCCCCTCAAACACCCTTTGCCAAAGGGGGGACTTTACGGTCCTAGGTCTTCCGCAACAGGTAGCCGTGCGCGGACAGCCCTGCCCCGTATCCCAGCATCACGCACCACTCCCCGGGACGAATCCCCTCCTGCAGCAGCTCATCCAGCACGAACAGCACGGTCGGCGACGACATGTTGCCGTACTCCGCGAGCACCTTCCTGGTTGCCCAGAGCAGGTCCTCAGGGATCCCGACCTCGTCGCGCACCGCATCGATGATCTTCTCGCCTCCGGTGTGCATCGCCCACTGCCCGATCTCGCTCTTCTTCAGGGATGCCCTGGCCAGCAGTTCCTCCACCACCCCGGCCGCCGCCGTCCTGACCAGGTCGGGCAGCTGCATGGAAAGCTGGTTGTGCAGTTCTCCCTGCTTGTGAACGAAACGGATGGAATCACGCTGCTCTGGAACGTAGTGTCCTGCCGAGGCGACCAGCTGGAAGCCGGCCGGCCGGTCCCAAAGCACGACGGCTGCGGCGCCGTCGGCAAATACCGCGTTCGATACGATCAGGCTAAGATCGTTCCCCATCTGGAAGGCGGCGCTGCAGATCTCGACCGACACGCTGACCACGATCCCGCCGTCCGTCTTCACCATCGATTCCGCCAGCTGCAGATTGGGAATGGCGCCCCCGCAGCCGCTTCCCACCATGTCGTACAGCCGCACTCCTCGCGACAGTCCGAGGCGATCGATGAGGTAGGTCGAAATGCCGGGGCAGATGTAACCGGTGCAGGTATTGACCACCAGTGCGCTCACCTCGCCGATCCCCACCCCCACCTTGGCCAGCGCCGATTCGACCGCCTGCGCGGCCAGTTCGACCGCCTGCTCGGTGAAACGGGCTATCCGCTGATCCGCGTCCTCGCAGAAGATCTCGGCTGGCTCCCGGACGGCGAAATGCCGCTTCTTGATGCTGGGATGGAGGAAGGTTGCCCGCAGCTGGCCCAGGCTTCTGGCCGTCAGGCTGTCGCGGAAATGTTCCCGGACCAGATCGGCTGCTACCTTCTGGTCGGCACAGCAGGAAGGAACCACCGAGGCAACAGAGGCGACATACGCGCTCCGTCGAGAGTTGTGGCTATTGGCCGAGTCGAAAGTTGCGTTCATCGATCCCTCCGTCCGCGACACCCCACAGCGTGCCGGTGTACATGTCATTGAAGACATCCTGGTACAGCCCCAGCATCTCTTTGCGGTACGACTCATCGATCCGCACCGCCTTCTTCGCCCATGTTGCGCAGTAGCCGCACTGCGCGCAGTCCGTCTGGCGGCAGTCGATCCCCTGCATCCCTTCTACAAAGCCGTCCAACTCGCGGTTGTCGAGGTACACCGGGTCCCAGTCCAGCGCCGAAATCAGGCCCCGCTTTTCAGCAAGCGCCTTCAACCGCAGCAGTCCCGCCGTCTTGACCGATGCCGGACGGAAGAAGTACCTGAGGAACCTGGCGAAGTTCTCCATCCCTTCCTTTCCGTCCGGGCCCGACCGCTTGTACCCATAGGGCTGGATGAGCTCCAGCAAGTTCCCCTCGAAGCGCCCTTCGGCGTAGGCCTTAACCCTCGCCGCCAGCACGCCGGTCGGCGCACCCCGCTCCAGGATCTTGAAGGATTCAAACCCCAGTTCCCGGTAGATGCCGAGATCCTCCGGCCGGATGAACTCCGAGCGCAGGAAGTTGGACGGATCGCTCAGCTTTTCGCAGGAGCAGCGCAGCGCACAGTAGTCGATCATGAATCCCCGGCTGCGGTGCCCCTTTTGAGAGGCATGGGAAAGGTTCACCATGTGCTGTCCGGAAAGGGGACAGAAGATCAGGCAGTTGGAGTTGGCGATCAGCTGCAGTTCCAGCTTCACCGCCCGCCGGATCGCTTTCAGCATCGGGAAATCCCGGTTGATGGCGATCGATTCCAGGGTGATGCAGTCGGCGCCCAGCTCTTCCCAGAACTTGGCCTTGGCGACGCAATCGACCCGGGCATAGACGCCGACCCGCACCTTGAGGCGGGGATGCCGCCGCTTGATGATAGGGAGCAGAAAGGGAAGCGAAACGGTGACCGAGCTGACGCCGCAATCCTCCACGTATCCCAAAAGCCGCTCGAGCGCTCTCTGTCCTTTGCGGGTGAACTCCGCGTTGTCGAGGCAGGCGGGGTTCACCAGGTAGTTGAAGCCGATTCCCCTGCCCGCTGCCTCCCGCACGTGCCCCTCGAACTCGTGGGCGCTCAGGGGAGCCAGCATGAAAGAGGCGCGTCCGCCTCCCACGCTGTCGGCGGGGAGCTTGCCGAACAACTCGCCGACCGGGTAGCCATCGAGGGCATCCAGCAGGTCCGGCTTGAAATTGGTGGCCACCGAGAATTTCATGAGATCTCCCCAGCCAGCACCAGCAACCAGAAGGGCTCCCGGAAAACGGTAAAACGCGAGGCCCCGGCATCCCGGGCAACAGCGGACAGCTCGGCGGCGGTAAAGGATTTCAGGACGGAAAGCGGACCGTCGTAACGCGTCAGCCGGTTCCGTGTGAAGATCCTGGTCAGCAGGCAAATGAGGGTGTAGGCGATCCAGCTCCGTCGCAAGTCCATGATGAGATAGCCTTTTTTTGCCACTCTCAGCATCTCGGAGACCAGCCGGACAGCCTCATCATTGGACAGGTGGTGAGCGGTCTTGCTGCACAGTACGAAGTCGAAGCTCTTGTCCGGATAAGGAAGGCTCAGGCCGTCAGCTGCCTCCACCGTGATTTCGGGAAATCCCGCCGCATGCCTGCGGGCAATTTCCACGGTCTGCTCGTTGATGTCGACTGCGGTAATGGCGGCGCCGACGCCACGCCTCCTTGCCCACTCGACGATAGCGATCGGGATGTCGGCCGAACCGGTGGCGATGTCGAGCAGGGTGAAGCCGGACAGTCCTTTCGCCAACTCCGCCAGATGTTTGAGGAGCGCCGGGCAGTCCCCAAGATAGCGGTTGATCACCCTGATGTCCGCCAGGGACCCTTCCAGTTCCTCCAGCGCGTACGCCTCCGGAGAGAGGTCCAGGAACTCGGGAGCGGTATGTCGTTCCGGGATGAGCGGCATGGAGACCTTCCCTTTCTCGCCTGGCTGAACCTTCAAATCCACTCTTCCCCCCTTTGACAAAGGGGGGTAAGGGGGGATTTGCCTTTGCCGTGCAGCGCCGGAAGTCGGCAGCTTCGAGAGAATCCCTGGCAGTCTGAACTGCAAATCCCCCTAAATCCCCCTTTGTCAAAGGGGGACTTGGCTTGGATCCACTTTTTCAAAGGGGGACTTGGCCGGCGTCCTCTTTATCAAAGGGGGACATCGTTGGGGTCCTCTTTATCAAGCGGGGGACGTGGCAGGCAATCTCTACTTCGGCCACACCGGGCTGGTCAGCTCTACCCTCCAGATGGGACCGTCCGTGGCGAGCGGCCCCTCCAGTTTCACAAAGGCCGGCACCTCGGCGAATATGGTCCAGAGGTGACTGTCGGGCGGAGTGCGCCCGAGGATGGCGGCCGGTATCTTCAGCAATAGCCCGAGCTTGGGCTTCAGGATGTAGTGGCTGGCAGTTTTGGGGAGGTCCCCGACATGGACCTTCTCCTCGCCATCGGGCACCATCTCCAGCTCGATAACCCTCGGGGTCGGGGTGAAAGCGACGATGTGAACCGTCGCACCGTGCCCCTTTTCCAGGTTCTTGCCGATGGTCGGCAACATGCCGTTGTAGACGTCCGGCGGCAGATCCAGCTTGCCGTCCAGGACCTTCTCTTCCCCTTTGTGCGGCTTCACGGTGACCCGATACTTGCCGGAACGTTCCAGGTGGATATCCATGTCATCCTTGAAGGAAGGGCCCTTCTGGATCAGGTGGTAACTTTGCAGCTCAAAGACCTTCTGCTGGCTGAAGACCGCCGTTTCGTCCCGCACCGATCCGTCCTTGAACTGGAACAGTATCCTCGCTTTCACATCCCTGCCTTGGTGCAGCTGCAGAAAATCACCCGATGCAAGGCGGGTCCCTTTGGTGTCGGTCAGCACCAGGAAACCGTGGGTCATCCCCTCGCTGAAGCGGACCGGCACCGGCGCGGCCAGGAGAGGTGAAGCGGCGAGGACCGCTGCCACGACAAGGAGCAGTACGGCTGGCAAAAGGCACAAGACCTTACCGGTGCTAGCGGCCGGTTTCCTCCATTTCATTGCAGATCCTCCTCGGTAGCGCCCCCTCCAGAAGGGATGTCAACGGGAGCCGGGAAGAGAGCGTTTTCAAGAGAACACTCATAATGACGACAGCATTCTCTGTCATAGCTCAGGGCGGAACTGTCATAGCGCTTGCCGGCAAAGACATTGGTGGATTGTAACACATTATTTTTGGAGTGCAGTCAAGGTGACCAGTCGCGATTTATTGAACCCCTTTTGCCGGTAACTCTGTTCAGGTACCGGGCATACTTCCAGAAGGGGCTCGGCAGGCGGAGGGCAGTGCCAATACGGCGCAAGGTGCTGAGAGATCTTTGGCGTGTGTCTGAGACGAAGATGCAGCGAGAGAGATCGGCGATGCCTTTCTCCAGTGCGCTCCTCGCCTTTTGAGGGTGGATACGCGGGCTGAAATAGAAGGCGGGCATGAGCAGGTTGGCTGACGGCTCCAGGAGGCCATCCTCCAGGGCCTGACGATGCAGGCCGGTCCCGGGGTAGATCCGGATTCCGGTGGTGATGAAGGCTGCATCCTTCTTGGCCATGCCGGTGTTGATGAAGCGGATGGTTTTGGACAGCGAGGAGTCATCCTCTTTCGGCGCCCCGAGAAGGAAGCACCAGAGGACGTTGATGCTGGAGTCGGCCAACAGTTCGGCGGCGTGGCGGATATCAGCCTCGCTGAAATCCTTCCTGAGCGCCGCCAGTGTCTGGTCGGAAACACTTTCCGGTGTCACCACCAGCGAGCCGATCCCCGCCCGCTCCATCAGCCTGACCTGCTCCCGGGAGATCCCTTTGGGAGAGAGCGAGGAGATACGAAACCTCGCCTTCAGCCGCCGCCTCAGGATCTCCTCCAGCAGGTTTTCCAGGTACCCCTCCGGCTGGTTGAAGATGCTGTCGACGAACTCGAACTCCCTGGCGCCGGTGGCACGCATGAGGGTCACCATCTCCTCGACCACTGCACCAGGCTCCCGCAGACGCCAGGAGTCCCCTTCGATCATGCGGTAGGTGCAGTACAGGCAGCGGTTGGCGCAGCCGCGTTTTCCCTGCACCGGCAACACCGGCTCGAACTTCAGGTACTGCCTGGCATCCACCCACGCGTGCAGGCGCGGGGGGACCGAATCAGGCATCAACCGGCAGGGACCGCTGGTGCCCGTCATTTCGCCTCCCCTCCTGGTTATGCCGGGGATTTGGGACACGCCGCCAAGCTGGCATCGGAAAAATTCCGCGGCCGCGCGCTCCCCCTCGCCAACCACCGCGTGATCGAGGTCGAGGTATTCAAGGAGCTCTAGCGGCATGATGCTGACGCCGGCGCCGCCGATCAGGATGCGGGCGCCGGTGATCGACCTGATGAAGTCGACCACCAACTTCAGGTCGGGGAGGAAGGAGACCGGGGATAGGAAGTCGCAGTTGTCGAGGTTTCGGACGGAGAGGGCTATCCCCTCGGGCTGGAAGCTCTCGATGGCGCGACGGATGGCCGCCAGCGGGGCAGGCTGAAAGCAGAGGTCCAGCAGCTTCACCTGGAAGCCGGCGAGGTGAAGCCCCTCGGCAACCCAGGCTGCCCCGATGGGAACCGCCGGCTGGGGAGCCACCTCTCGGCTGGTGCTTATAATGAGAACCCGTGAGGTCATCGCCCCTCCAGCCGTGTTGCTAACTAGCTGTCCCCAAAGCCGTCCTCGCTCTCCCGGCCGCTCCTTCTTTTAGATTAACGAGGAGACGGCACCGCGTCCATTAGAGAGCGTATTGACATCGAAAATTGTGGAGGAGTACAATAAAATCAAATGGAGGGACGGCAAACGTTCTTTCCAGCAACGACTCTCCACCGTATGAAGCGGCGATGGGGAGTTGGTAATTGGCGTTCAAGCGAACCGAGGCTGAAAAGCCGCAAAACTTCTCATTCCATCAGGCGCTCAAAGCACGCCGGAAAAAGGCAGGGACATCAACACTGGCTGGTGTAAGCATCGTTCGCCTCCAGGAGCTTCTGCCGAATGGAAAAATGAGAAACTGGTCCCAACTTGAACGTCAGTTATCTTTTTATGGTAAAGGCTCGATGGCTTTTATAGCTATCGGGCCTTTTCTATCTCCAAGCCAGCATCTCAGAGCCAACGGCTACTTCTTCCATTCCGAGTACGGGTGCTGTATCAGGTTCACATTGCGGTACCTGAAATCGTGGGAGACCTCCTCGCCCGCCCAGGGCGGCAGTTCGACCTGCTGGTCTTCCGATTCCAGTTCAACCTCGGCCAGTAGGAGCCCTTCGTTCTCGTTCATGAACTGGTCCACTTCCCACTCCATGCCGGCATACATGACTTTGTAGCGGTTCTTCTCGATGTACGGCCTGCGGCACAAGGTGACCAGCATCTCTTTGGCGTCCTCGACCGGGATGCCGTATTCGAACTCCGACCGGCTGATCCCTTTGGTCTTTCCCTTGATGGTCAGGAAGGCTTTCTCTCCCTGTATGCGCACCCGTGCCGTACAGTCGCCGCCAACGTTCAGATACCCCTGGCAGGTGTGGATCGGTTGACTATCCCCTTTCCAATCATCTCCCTTCACCAGGAATTTCCGTTCGATTTCTTTCGCCATGACTCTATCCCCTCCGGTTGCTCACTCTCAGATGATAAACAGTCTGAGCTTAGCACACTTTCATCCCGGCACCGAACATTACTGTAACCGGCATGGGATCTGCTACAATCGGGGCTATGACTTGTCCTCTTCGTGAATGTGCCCTTTCAGATAGTGAAATCCTGCGCTACCGTGTCTGTGGCAACGGTCCTCTGCCTGTCATTCTGCTGCACGGACTGGCATCCCGCTCGGAATGCTGGAGCGACATCGCCCCCTTGTTCCCCCCCGAGACCTACACACTCTATCTGGTCGATCTGCTCGGCTCCGGTGGGTCTTCCAAACCGAAGCATGCCGATTATTCCATCCGCGCCCACAGCCTTCGCTTGCTGCGCTTCCTCGAAATGGAGTCGCTTGCAGGCGTGGTGCTGGTAGGGCATTCGCTGGGAGGTGCGATCTGCCTGGTTGCATCCATCGAGGCGATGGTGACCGGCAAGGATGCGCTGGTGGCAGCGCTGGTCATCATGGGGGGGCCCGGGTATCTCCAGCGGCTTCCGCTCATTGCGGAGGTCTTCCAGCGTCCGCTGGCTGGACATCTGTTCGTTCTCCTCTACTCCCCCGCTGCCTGGATAAGAATCGGGCTGCGGGCTGCGTACTACGATCAGAGCCTGGTGGACAAAGAACATATCGCCCGCTACGCCCCCTGCTACCGCGAGCGAAAGGCGAAGCGCGCCCTGGTTGAGACCTGCCGAAGCCTGCTCCCTGCCGACCGCGACGAGATCGCCGCCCGCTACCGAGAGCTCAGGATCCCCGTTTTGCTCCTTTGGGGACGGCATGACCAGATCGTTCCACTTTCACAGGGAAGCAGGCTGAATGCGGCCATACCGGGATCGAGACTGGAGATCATCGAGCAGTGCGGGCATAACCCCCAGGAAGAGAAGCCGCAGGAGACCTTCCGGATCATAGACGGGTTTATCAGGGAGAAGGTTCTGACCTCCAGCGGGCCTGTGACCCCATCCTCACCGCTACCCTCCCCTTGAAGGGGAGGGCGTGAAGGAAGAGCGGAATGTAGCTCTGACCCGCTGCCGAAGGGAAGCCGCAGTAGGACGTTACTGCCGATGGGAGGGAGCAATGGACGGGGTCAGATGACATGCGGCCGGTCTCCGGGCAGCAGCAGCTGGGGGACTTGCCGGAAGCGATAGGCTCCTTCGGAAAGCTCAAAGACCCAGACCACGTCGAAGCGGTCATCCGGCCACTCCTGCGGAACGGTGGCGCGGTCCCCCACGATACGGTTGGCGATCAGGTGCAGGTTTTTGTGCTCCCAGCAGATCAGCACTACCCCCTCGAGCCCCATCGCGTAGTCGGCAAGTTCGGCTTCCTCTCCTTTTTGAAATCTTCTGTCAACAGTGGTCCCCACCCGTTCCGCGAGCAGGGTCACCGTCTGCACCGGGCGCAGCCGTTTGCGGCCTTTTTCCTCGCCGCAGGCGAAAAAGTGACGCGGTACGGCTAGGGCAGAGTCCTGCAAGGAACCCCTGGCCGGTGCGAATAAAACCATAAGCGCGCCCGCCCGCTGCCAGCCAAGTGGAGACAGCGAGTCATCGTTACTTTGACCGTTGGCGTCGACACCGAAGGGGGGACCACCGTCCTTGGCCGGCTTCTCGGCGTGACGGATGATGACGATCTTGCCGGCCCTGGCGACACTTCCCCGGGCCGCCCCGGCTCCCTGATCCGTCTGCGCTGTGTTGGCCATCCCTGGTCCTCCTTGCTCATTTTGCCTCTTTCGGCAGGTAGCGGATCACGGTGGCCTTCTCAAGTGTGATCATGCCGCCGTGCATCATCTCGTCGATCCGCGGCATGACCGCATCGATCTTCTCCTGGCTGTCGACCGCCTCCACTATCAGTGGCAGGTCGGCCGAAAGATCGAGCAGTTTTTGCGTGTGATAGACACTGTGGGCTCCGAAGCCGCAGACGGCGCGGATGACCGTGGCGCCGGCGATACCCTCCTGAAGCAGCATCTCCATCAGCGCCTCGTATAACGGTTTGTGGCCATAGCGGTCTTCTTCCCCGATGAAAATCCTCATCAGCACGTTTTCGCCAATCAGTTTTGTCAACTTCTCTCCTCCTATGTGACGGTGCGGATGGTCACGATTCCCAGCCAGGTGAACAGCAGGCAAACGACCACACTGGCCAGCACGTTGACGAGGGCCAGCCCGAACTGGCCGTCCTCGAGCAGCTTGAATGTCTCGTAACTGAAGGTGGAAAAGGTGGTGAGCCCGCCCAGGAAACCGACGGTCAGCCCCAGACGGAGCGTCTCCGAGACGAGGGTGCTGCGCAGGGCGAGTTCCATGATGATGCCGATCAGGTAGGCGCCGACGACGTTCACCGCCAGGGTACCGTAGGGAAAGGCGCGCCCCAGCAGGGCATACACCCATCCAGACAGGTAATAACGGGCAAGTCCTCCGCCCGCACAGAAAACGGCGATCGTTGCGGCTTTCTTCAGCAAAGGAGTGCTCCCTCCGATCTGCAGCCGACATACCCTTGGCGGGCTCCCGGCGATTTCACTAGCGAGCTATAACTGTTTCCGGCATCCCCTGCCCCACGGAGGGGGGTCAGGGAGGGGGAACCGCCGCTGGGAACTCTGACGAGGCTTCATCAAGCTCTCACAAGGCTTCATCCTGATGCCAGCTGTGTTCCCCCCACCCAGCACTCCCCCCGTTCGGGGGGAGGAGCATGTCCACATTCTCCCGTTCGGGGGGAGGAGCAGTTTCGCCTCTAGAAGTGACTTCCTCTGCCGCTCTCGACGGGAGCCGTGCTGGCAGACTCGCGCTCCCAGCTGCTCGCCTGCCAGTTGTCCACCCGACGCTCGTCCGGCATCCAGCGGGGAACCTTCAGATGGAAATAGCTGGCCAGCGCCTCCACGTACGGCTCATACATCCGCCGCAGCTCGGTTAGCCGCTGCTCGGCCGGCCCATCCTTCAGCTTTATCCCCGACCGGGAGAGCGCTTCCATAAGCTCGGCCAGCTTCTCGGGTGGCAGCCGGTCGTGCCGCCCCTTGCGTGGCCTGGTCCGGAAGACCAGGGAAAGGTCAACCAGCGCGTGGCGAGCCATGGCGAAGGTCAGCTCCGCCTGCCGCTCGCAGAACCCCTCCACGCCTGCCATCACCAGCGCACAGGTGTCGAGGATGGCGGTCAAGGCGCCGAGCCAGGACTGGTTGTCATGCTGCGACCGGAAATAGGCGAGGATGGGATAGGAAAGATGCCCTTCCAGAAAGTCCGCCGACCAGATTTCCCATTCGTGCAACAGTTCCCTGAGCGCGTCCATGCCATGAGGATAGCCGTGCCGGGAGAGCATCTGCCCGGCGGTGGGCGGCGAACCGGCGCGGGCATCCAAAAGCGAGATGCTCACCTCGCGGCGGGAGAAGGTCTGGTTCAAGGGCGGCATGTAGCCGATCACCAGGGCCAGGAAACCAAACCCCATCCCCGACTCGATGACCACCAGGAACCGGGAAAGCCCCGTGACCGGCACGGCGTCCCCCAGCCCCAAGGTGATGAAGGTGGTGGCGCTCAGGTAGAGATCGGTGAGAAAGCCGCTGTTCGGCCCTTGGGTGGTCACGATGGAACCGACCGACCAGTGCAGCAGGGCGAATCCGATGATCAGTCCCAGCGCCCACATGGTGAGCAGCGCCAGCAGCGAGAGCGGGCCGAAGAAGCTCAGCCAGGTCTCCTGCCGCCGGGCCGGCAGCATCCCCACCAGGGTGCGCCAGGGAAGCCAGGTGCCACGGTAAAACAGGCGGGTCAGGCGGAAGCGGCGGGTCACCCTGCGCGGCAGGATGATGGTCTCGAACCCTTCCCACAGGACCATCACGATGAGGGCGCCCCCGCAGGCTGTCACCAGGATGGTCATAGGCGCCCCCGTGTGCAAGATGGATTGAGTGAAGTTACTCTTTGTTGGAGGTGAAAATGCTATTTGATAGTCTGCAATTCTATTGTGAGAGGGAAGGTTGTCAATACAGGTAGAGAGAAGGAATTGCCTGAGAGAGTGTTATTTTGTGAATTAGAGTGTTGGGAATGTCTGAGAGACCGAGAAAGCCATCCTCACCCTGTCCCTCCCCTTGAAGGGGAGGGAACGCTGGGGGAACTTTTTCAGAGAGGGGCGCCTGCTCAGTTAGCGATAGCCCCGGCGGTGTGGACAATGGCCTGGATGTCCAGGATCAGGGCGACCGAGCCGTCGCCCAGGATGGTGGCTCCGGAAACACCTTCCACATGCTGGTACATCGGGCCAAGCGACTTGATCACGGTCTGGTGCTCGCCGACCACCCGGTCGACCACCAGGCCGAAGCGCTTCCCCTGCAGCTGGCAGATCACGACCTGCTGGATGGCGGGGGCCGCCCCCTCCATCCGGAACATCCTCCTGAGCGGCAGGTAGGGAACCAGCTGGTCCCTCACCATCAGGAGGTCGCGCCCGTGGCTCTTCTCCAGGTCCTCCCTGCCCAGCAGCATGCACTCGTCAACCAGGGATAACGGCAGCACGAAACGGTCCTTGCCGATCTGCACGAGCAGGCTTTCGATGATGGCGAGGGTGAGGGGAATCCTGAGCGTGATGGTGGTACCGATGCCCTGCTCGCTCTGCACGTCGATGCTCCCGCGCAGCGCCTCGATGGCCTGCTTGACCACGTCCATGCCCACCCCGCGGCCGGAGACGCTGGTGATCTTGCCGGCGGTGGAAAAGCCGGGGGCAAAAATGAGTCCCCAGATCTCCTTGTCGGTGAGCTCGGCCGCCGCGCTAATCAGCTTGCGCTCCACCGCCTTGGCCCTGATGGCGTCGCGGTTGAGCCCCGCCCCGTCGTCGACGATGCTGATCAGCACGCTGTCGCCGGAGTGCAGGGCGCTCAGCCGGATGGTCCCGGTCTCCGGCTTCCCCTTGGCCAGCCGCTCAGCCGGGCTTTCGATGCCGTGGTCGATGCTGTTTCGGATGATGTGGACCAGGGGATCGTTGAGCTTCTCGATCACCGTCTTGTCCAGCTCGGTCTCGGCCCCCTCGGTGCTGAGCTCGATCTGCTTGCCCAGTTCGGCGGAGAGGTCCCTGACCAGCCGCTTGAACTTGCTGAAGGTGGCGCCGATGGGGAGCATCCGGATGTTCAGGGCGTTGTCCCTGAGCTCGTTGGTGAGCCGCTCCACCTCCTCCGCCACGGCGACCAGCTCGGTATGCTTCTTGAGCTGCTGGGCCACGGTGCTGAGCCTCGCCTGCACGGTGACCATTTCCCCCACCAGGTTGACCAGCAGGTCGAGCTTATCGGCGGAGACCCTGATGGAAGCGGTTTCCTGGGGCTGCGGCTGCCGCTCCTGGCGCACCTCTTTGACGTGCTGCTGCTCCAGCAGGGCCGACGCCACCGTGTCCGGGTCGACCATGCCGGCCTCCACCGCCAGTTCCCCGAAGCGCTTCTGCTGCCCGAGCACGGCGTCCATCTGCTCGGCGGTCATGGCCCCCCGCTCCACCAGGATCTCGCCCAGCTTCTTGTAGCCGGCCTCCCCCTGGCCGGCTGAGCCGTCGTCGATCACCTCGATGGCGATCTCGCTGTCGTCCTCCACGAAGATGAAGACGTCGCTGATCGCCTCCCGCCCCCGGTCGGTGGTCAGGATGACGTCCCAGAACAGATGGCAGAGCTCGGGATCCAGCTGGTCCAGGGTTTCGATCTCGGAGGTGTGGGCGACCATGCTGCAGATCCCCAGTTCCCGCAGCTCCTGGAGCAGCCCCAGGGGATTGGTGCCGTGCTTCATGATGTCCGGATGGGGGCGGAACCGGATCCGGTAGGTCACCATGCAGGCAGTGGTCTCCGAGGCGGCTACTGCGGCCGGGCCCGCGGAGGATTGCCGCCCCCCCTCCGGCAGCAGGCCCCTGAAACCTTCGATGACCCGCTCGTTCTCCTCCCGGTCGACCGCCACCCCGCTCTCGCTCCCCTCCAGCATGGCCAGGATGCGGTCACGGGCGGCGAGGCTCAGGCTGACCAGCTCCTTGGTGACCGGCAGCTCCCCGTTTCTGACCAGGTCGTAGACCGTCTCCACGTTGTGGGTGAAGGAGGCGATCTCGTCGTAACCGAACATCGCCCCGGACCCCTTGATGGTGTGCATGGTCCGGAAGACGCGCCCGACCAGCGCGAGGTCACCGGGGTCGCCCTCCATCTCGAGCAGGGAATCCTCCAGCTCCTCCAGGAGTTCCCTGGCCTCGTCCTTGAATGCCTGACTGAAGTTGTCCATCATGGCGCCTGCTCCACGTTCTTCCAGAGACAGCTGCCGCCGGCGTTGTGGCGGCAGCCTGCCGGACGGAACATCCCGGCAAGCTCCGCCACCGAACGAAACAGCTCGCTTTGCTCCCCTTCCACCACCAGGCCGACCCCGCTCACCAGCGAGGTCCGGTGAGCGCTGCACAGCAGCTGCAGCCCGCTGGCATCAAGGGAGGTGACCGCCGACAGCGAAAGCTGCACGGGCTTGCCCGCCTGGAAAGCCTCCAGCAGTGACTCCCTGAGCTCTCCCGCGCGTTCGATGGTCATCTCCCCCCCTATCTCCAGCCGGGTCGCCGTCTTCGTCCTGGTAAGCTTCACCGCCGGGGCTTCCCCGTCGGCCGGCCTTCTGCCACTCATCGCTTGCTCCTTCTAAAACCGCTCGAACTCGGCATCCCGGGAGGAGGCGTCGTCCATGACCAGGTCGTGGCCCACCGCCTGCCTGGTTACGCCTCCCGCTTTGCGCCCCTGCAGGTCCGACCTGGAGGCTGCCTTGGTCACCTGCCTTTTGGCGGCCGGCTGCTTCTGGGTCGAGGGGTGCTCGTCCACCCTGAAGAAGGAGATGGTGGACTGCAGCTGGGTGGACTGCGAGGAGAGCTCCTCGGCGGTGGCCGCCATCTCCTCGCTGGCGGAGGCGTTTTGCTGGATCACCTGGTCGAGCTGCTGGATCGCCCGGTTGATCTGCTGGGCGCCGGTATCCTGCTCGCGGCTGGAGGCGTTGATCTCCTGGACCAGTTCCGCCGTCTTCTGGATGTCCGGGAGGATGCTGGCCAGCATGCTCCCGGCCCGCTCGGCCACCTCCACGCTGGAGACCGAGAGCTCCGAGATCTCGCCGGCCGCCACCTGGCTTCGCTCGGCGAGCTTTCTCACCTCGCTCGCCACCACCGCGAAACCCTTGCCGTGCTCGCCGGCCCTGGCCGCCTCGATGGCCGCGTTCAGGGCCAGCATGTTGGTCTGGCGCGCGATCTCCTCGATGATGGAGATCCTGCCCGCGATGTCCTTCATCGCCTGCACCGTTTCCGCCACCGCGCGCCCCCCTTCCTTGGCGTTCTCTGCCGACTTCACCGCGATCTTCTCGGTCTGCTGGGCGTTGTCCGCGTTCTGCCTGATGTTGGAGGACATCTCTTCCATGGAGGAGGAGGCCTCCTCGGCCGCCGCTGCCTGCTGCGAGGCACCTTCCGACATGGACTGGGCGTTGGCGGAGAGCTCCACGCTGCCGCTGGCCACGTTGTCGGCCGCCGACTTCACCTGCTGGACCACCTCGACCAGCCTGGCCACCATGCCGGACAGGGCATGCATCAGCTCGTCCTGCGCCGAGCGCTCCTGCAAGCTCACCATCAGGTTGCCGCTGGCCACCTCCTTGGCCGCCTCGGTGATGCCGTTGGTGGCCTCCACCAGCATGTTCAGGTTGCTCTTGATCAGGTTGTACTGCCCCTTGTACTCGGCGGTGATCAGCGGCGGCATGTTCCCTTTCGAGATGCGGTCCACGTAGTCGGCGGTCACCATGAGCGGGTTGACGATGTTGGTGACCGTGTCGTTCACCCCTTTGACCAGCTTGTTCCACCCCCCCACGAACAGCCCGGCGTTGGCGCGCTGGTCCAGGTCGCCGTCTGCGGCCGCCTTGATGATGAGATCGGTCTGCGCCAGGAGCTCGTTCATCATCTTCACCACGGCGTTCAGGTTGTTCTTGATCTGGTTGAAATCGCCCTGGTACTCCTCGGTGATGATCGGCGGGATCTCCCCGACGGCGATGCGGTCGACGTAGTGGGCGGTGACCCTGATGGGAGCCACGAAGGCCTCGATCAGCTCGTTTACCCCGACGACCAGCTGGCTCCAGCCGCCCACGAACTGGGCGGCGTCCCCGCGGGTGTCGAGCTTGCCTTCCTTGGTGGCCCTGATCAGCTTGCCCGTTTCGTCCAGGAGCCCCCGCATGGTGTCGATGCAGTTGTTGAGGTTGTTCTTGATCCCGTTGAAGTCACCGCGGTAGTTTTCCGTGATCTTGGGAGGGATGTCCCCCTTGGAGATGCGGTCCACGTACTCGGCCGCCACGTTCAGGGGACCGATCACCGCGTCCAGCGTCTCGTTCACCCCGGCCACGATCTTCTGGAAATCCCCCTCGTGCCTGGCCGCGTTCGCGCGGGTGGCGAGCTTCCCTTCCACGGCGGCCTCAGAGAGAAGTTTGGCGTCCGCCACCAGAGCCCTGATTTTCTCCGTCATCTCCTTGAGCGCTGCCAGCAGCTGCCCCGATTCATCGGCGGATTCGATCTCGAAGCTCATCGAGAGATCCCCCTTGGCGACCCGGTTGGCCACCTCCACCGCCTTGCCGAGCGGCTTGGTGATGATCCGGGTGAGGAGCCAGGCGATGGACATGGCCAAGATAACCGACAGCAGGCCTCCTGCCAGCAGGATGGTCTTGGTCGAGGAGCGCCGGGCATCGGCCGCCGCACTTCTCTGCCCCAGCAGGGTGTTCTCTTCCTTCCCCATCTCGGACAGGATGCCGCGCATGGCATCCATCTGCGTCTTCCCCTTGGCCGCCTGCACCGTTTTCACCAGCTGCTCCATGGCCGCCCGGCCGCCGGCCACCTCCCGCCTGAGCGCGATGGTCGGCTCCACGTCCACCGAAACCCAGCTCTCCTTCATCTGCTGCAGCCTGGCCAGCCGCTCCTGCTGGCGGGGGTTGTCGGAGGTAAGCTCCTTTACCTCGTCGAAGTTCTTCTGAAAGTCGCGCCTGCCGGCGTGGAAGGGGTCCAGGAAGTTGTCGTTACCGGTGATGGCGTACCCCCGTTCCCCGGTCTCCATGTTCACCAGCGCGGTCAGCAGGTTGTTGATGTTGTCCAGCACCTTGTAGGTGTGGACGTTCATCTTGTTGGCGTCGCCCAGGGCGCTGAAATTGAGGTAGGCGATCACGACCAGCGCGACCACGATGGCGTTGACGGCGATGAACCCTGCGTAGAGCTTCTTGCCGATTTTCAGGTTAGACAGCCATTTCATAATTTTTTTCTCCCGGTGAGGCCGCGTCGGCCGCTAGTGCCCCGGCGTCTGCGCCGAAGATTCTGTCGATGTCCAAGATGATGAGAAACTGGTGATCGTACTTCCCCATGCCGGAGATGAAGTCGGTGTTCAGCCGGGTCCCGATGCGGGGTGCCGGCTCTATCTGTTCCGGCGCCAGTTCGATCACCTCCTGGACGGCGTCCGCCAGCATCCCCAGCACCAGCAACTCGCCCGCCAGCGCCATCTCCACCACGATGATGCAGCTTTCCGCCGTCTGGTCCGCTACCGCCATGCCGAACTTCAGCCGCAGGTCCATGACCGGCACCACGCTCCCCCTGAGGTTGATCACCCCCCGCATGTAGGCCGGGGTCTGCGGCACCCTGGTGACCGTGCTGAAATCCAGGATCTCCCGCACCTTCCCCACATCCACGGCGAAGCTTTCCTCACCCAGCCTGAAGGTGAGATACTGCCGGCTTGCCGTTAACGCTGCTTCCGCCATCTCCGTTTCTCCTTTGTCGGTGTTGGCTCGCCCCTGCCAGCGGGGCGGCCTTTTCAGTATCTTTCGAACTGGGCGTCCAGCGGCTCGTCGTCGAGCATGGACAGGGCAGCACCCTTCCTCGGGCCGGACTGCGAGAGCTGGCGCTCGCGGGGGGCCTGCGCCGCCGGCCTGGCAGACGCCGCTTTTGCCCTGCGCGCCTGGGCAGCCCCCTCCTTCACCTTGAAGAAGGAGATAGCGCTCTGCAGCTGCTCGGCCTGGCCGGAGAGCTCCTCCGCGGTGGAAGACATCTCCTCGGCCGCCCCGGCGTTTTGCTGGATCACCTGGTCCAGCTGCTGGATCGCCTTGTTGATCTGCACGGTGCCGGTGTCCTGCTCACGCGAGGCCGCGGAGATCTCCTGCACGAGCTCGGCGGTTTTCTGGATATCCGGCACGATCTGTCCCAGCATGGCGCCCGCCTGCTCGGCAACGTCCACGCTGGAGACCGACAGCTTGCTGATCTCGCCGGCGGCCGACTGGCTCCGTTCGGCGAGCTTTCTCACCTCGCTCGCCACCACCGCGAACCCCTTGCCGTGCTCGCCGGCCCGAGCCGCTTCGATGGCGGCGTTCAGGGCCAGCATGTTGGTCTGGCGGGCGATCTCCTCGATGATGGTGATCTTGCCGGCGATCTCCCGCATGGCGGCCACCGTCTGGGCCACCGCCTTTCCCCCCGCCAGCGCGTCCTGGGCGGACTTCACGGCTATCTTCTCGGTCTGCAGGGCGTTGTCCGCGTTCTGCCTGATGTTGGAGGACATCTCCTCCATGGAAGAGGAAGCCTCCTCGGCTGCGGCCGCCTGTTCGGTGGCCCCCTGCGACATGTTCTGGGCGCCGGCGGAAAGCTCCTGGGCCCCGGCCGCCACGTTGTCGGAAGCTGCCTGCACCTCCCCCACCACCTTGGAAAGCTGGGTCACCATCTCGGCCAGCGCCCTCATCAGCTCGTCCTTGCCCGAGCGCTCCCTGATCTCCACCAGCAGGTTGCCCGCCGCGATCTCCTTGGCCGAGACGGTGATGGTCTGCATCGCGCCGATCAGCACATTCAGGTTTTCCTTGATCTCGTTGAAGTCCCCCTGGTAGCGGTCGCTGATCCTCTCCGGCAGGTCCCCCTTGGAGATCCGCTCCACGTAGTCGGCAGCCACCTTGAGCGGCCCGATCACGGCATCCAGGGTATCGTTGACGCCGGCCACCACCCTGCGAAAGTCTCCCTGGTGCAGGGAGGTATCGGCGCGGGTAGCGAGCTGCCCTGCCACCGCCGCTTGCGACAGGGTCCCGGCGTCGGCGACCAGCGCCTGGATGGCGTCCATCATCTTCTGCATGGCCGCCATCACCGAGCCATCCTTCTTTCCCTTCAGGTCGATCACCGCCGACATGTCCCCCTGCGCGACCCGGCTGGCGATTTCCTCCACTTCGCTGGGATCGCCCCCCAGCTGCCCTTTCACGATGCTGGTGATCAGGGCGCCGATCCCGATGCCGATCACCAGCCCGGCCACTATGAAGCCGATCATCAAGGTGAAGCTTTCCTTGTAGATGCGGTTGGTCTCGGCGTCCGCCTCCTTAAGGTTCTCCTCCTTCCCCCGGGAAAGGGCGGTGAGGCTGTCGTCCACCACGCCCAGCTTGCTCCTCGCCTCCCCGAAGGAGAGCTCGATCGACTCTTTCTTGTTGGTCAACTGCTCCCTGGCCCCCAGGTCCATCACCCGCTGCTGGACCTTAAGCCAATCCTCATTCGCGGCATCGAACTTCCTGAAGAGCTCCTTCGCCTTCTCCGAGCGGAACAGCGGTCTCGCCTTCTCCAGCTCCGATTTGTACATCTCCTTGTACTTGGCGACGTTGTCGTGGTATTTCTCCCGCTCCTGCTGGTCTGTCGCCAGCAGGAAGTTCTTCTCCGCCCGGGCGATGCAGAGCATGTCGATGTTGGCTTCCTTGATGTGGGAGATGCCGAGCGCCTCCTTCTCGTACATGTCATCGGCGAGGCCGTTGATCTTGCCCATGTTCCTGATACCAATCAAACCGATGACCGCACCGACCACCGCGACCGCGGCAAAGCCGGCCATCAGCTTCGTGCTGAGTTTCAGACCATAAAACCACTTCATGCTAACTCTCCCTTTTACGGTGATGACTCTCCCCAGCCGGAGTGATGGTCAGGGGCCATGCCACAGTGCCAAAACCGATTGGCCGCGGTTACCTACCCCTCATCGACGTAAGCTGATCGAGCATTATCAGGAAAAACCTGACAGCGCCGTTAAGGTATTCCCCGATTTTCCGGCCGTTTTCGGTGAGCTGCACAGAAGAAAGGAGAAGCGGGAGTGCGCGGAAAGGTGAGGCCTGCTGGTGAGGCTGGGGGGGGAAGGGACTGGCGGCAGCTTGGAGAGGGTGCAAACCCTGACGGGGAAGCGCGGGCTCACTCGAGCTGCAAAAGCCCCTCGCGGATGGCGTACCTGGTCAGTTCGGCGATGTTTTTCAGGTTGAGCTTCTTCATGAGGTGGGTCCGGTGGGTCTCTGCCGTCTTGGGACTGATGTCGAGGGCCACGGCTATCTCGATGATCTTGGCGCCGCGCGCCAGCAAGACCAGGATCTGCCGCTCGCGGTCGGTGAGAAGGAGGGAAGCAAAGCGCTGCGGTGCCGGTGCCCCCACCGGGAGCTGCAATTCCTCGCTGACGAAGGTCTCCCCCGCCGCCACGGCCCGGATGGCCTGGAAGATTTCCAGCGAAAGGCAGCTCTTCAGCACGTAGCCTGCGGCGCCGGCTTTCAGCGCCTCCAGCACATAGTTTTTGCCGGGGTGCATGGAAAGGATCAGCACCCTTACCGGCAGGGCCGCGCTTACCATCCTGCGGGTCGCCTCGATACCGTCGAGATTGAGCAGGCCGATCTCCATGACCACCACGTCCGGCACCAGCTGCCGGGCCAGATCGAGGGCGTCGATACCTTTACCGGTCTGGGCAACGACCTGGAAGTCGGCGACCTGGGCGAGGATCGAGCACAGGCACTCCCTGATCAAGGCGTGGTGGTCGGCAAGCAGTATGCGGATCTTCATCCCTGCACCTCCTCAGCGGTCCGACGAGGTGATACCTTCACGAACGGCGTAACTGGTAAGCTCCGCCACGGAACGCATTCTAAGCTTCTTCATCAGCCGCTGCCGGTGGGTATCCACGGTCTTCACATTGATGTCGAGCAGGAAGGCGATGGTCTTGGAATTTTTCCCTTCAGCGATCAGCCGCAGGATCTCGCGCTCCCTCAGGGAGAGCACCACCTCGGACTCCGCTTCCGGAACCCGCTTGAGGTAATCCTCGATCACCACCGCCACGATGTCGGAGCAGAGGTACAGCCGGCCGGCGTGGACCTCCCGTATGGCCTGCGCCAGTTCGGCGGAGAGGCGGTCCTTCAGCAGGTAGCCATGGGCGCCTGCTTTCAAGGCCTGGGCCACGGTTTTCTTTTCCTTGTGCATCGACAGCATGAGCACCCGGATGCCGGGGTGATCACTGACGATCTCCCTGGTGGCATCGATGCCGCTCATGCCCGGCATGACGACATCCATCACCACCACATCCGGAGCGAGCTCTCCCACCAGCCGCAGCGCGGCCTCCCCCGACGCTGCGGTTCCAACCACCGCAAGATCGCCGCAGCAGCTCTCCAGCAGCCTGGAGATCCCCTCACGCACGATGCTGTGGTCATCAACGATCATGATCTTTATCATCTGGGCAGCCTCGTCAGCGAGTGCTCACCATCGGTCGCGCCGGGGGAAGTGTCGGAAGCAGGCTCTTTCAGGCAATACGGCTGATGCATAGGGAGAACCGTTCCTAAAATTAAATAGTGTTTACTTTATCGCAATACCGCATCGACGGCAAAAATGGTAAAATCGGCCATCGCCAGCGATTCATTGGAGCCGCCAGTTCCCTCAACATTAAGGAGGTTGACGGACACGGCAGCGGCAGCTATATTACAAAGGTCCAATGAGAGGTTAAACCGAGCTGCGCTGATGAGAAGGTGCCCCGCCGCAGCGAAACCAGAGAAGCCGCACTACTCGGGAGGCCACGATGGAACCCAGCCGATCTTCGGGAAGGGACGAAATCATGGAACATCTGGTAGAAGAAGCGTTTCGGGTCGCGATCGTAACCGAGATCAACAGTTACCGGGCCTTTAACCGGGCCGCAGCCATGATGCCCGATGGCAGCGCCAAGCAGGTCCTGGAACGGCTGGTCAGGGTGCAGCGAAAGATCATCGAAGGGATCTGTGGCCGCTGCCCCTATCCCGCCTCCCAGCTGGCCGAGCAGATGGAGGTCCAGCACCAGCACTGTCTGCACCCGTATCCGCAGGAATCCCGGGAGCGCAAGCTCTACCGGCACCTGCACGCCGCCATGATGGACAGGCATTGTGCGATCGAGAAGTACATGATCTTCGCCGCCTCCTTCAGGGAGCCGGAGGTCTGCCAGGTCTTCCAGCTGGCCCTGGACATGTCCCGCCAGCTCTTCGACGTGATCGCCCAGTCCTGCCGGCAGCTCGACCTGAAGCTGCCGGCGCCCATGGCAAACCGGCGCAAGAAGCGGGTCCACTTCAAGCCGCTGACCCGCCCGGCGCCCAACAAGCACAGCGAGCTTTTCCTCTCCCTGGTCGATGCCGGCCGCCGTTCCCTCTTTTGACCCGCAGCAGACTCGTCGCACCCAGCAGTGATGCCGGACTTAGGCTGAAAGGGAGCAGGCAGGCAGCTCCCTTTCAGCTCCCCTGGCATAGCTAATGCCCTAGCCCCATTTGATCAAGCAGTAAGACAATCAAGCGGCGGACCAGCGCACGGCAATCGAGCTGACCTCCCCAGGTCGCGGCGGCCCCCTCTGAGACGCCTTCCCCCCATCTTTCCTCACCCGGCCCTTTTGACATAAATTTTTCGCAATGTACTCTCTTGTATTGTGCCTTAATGGGAGGTGCCCTCTGTGGATGAGATCGTCTCTTGCCAGACCTGCGGATTGCTTCAGAAGATGGCATCACCGCCTGCAGGCTACCGCGCGACCTGCGCGCGCTGCGGCTTCCAGCTCCACCGCAGAAAACCCGACAGCCGCAGCCGCACCTTCGCCCTCGCCCTCGCCGCACTGATCCTCTATTTCCCCGCCAACATCTTTCCTATCGTGGAAACCCAGTACTGGGGGATGAAAGAGACCACCACCATCTTCCAGGGGATCAAGGGACTCTACCAGCAGGGTAACTACCTGGTCGGCAGCCTGGTCTTCACCACCAGTATCCTCACCCCCGGTTTGAAGATCATCGGACTTTTGTGCCTTTGCATAACATTGAACTGGCCACGCTGGCAGAAGTTCCGCACCTGGGTCTACAAGATCATCCAGTTCATCGACCCCTGGAACATGCTGGAAGTTACCTTGCTGGCCCTGCTGGTTGCCGTGGCGGAAATCGGAAAAATCGCCACCGTCCACCCCGGTGCCGGCGTATTTTCCTTCGGCGCGGTGGTGGTACTCACCATCGGCGCCACCGTGACCTTCGACCCCCGCCTGGTGTGGGACGCGGGAAGGAGAGACCATGACAGAGAATCCGCAAAAAGATGATGCCAGCCAGGCAGCCGCACCGGATGAGCAGGCCAAGGCCGGGCTCCCCAAGGCCAACATCAGGAGAAACTGGTGGACCTGGCTCTTCTGGGTAGCTCCCATAGCCGCGGCGGCGCTGGTTGCCTTTTTCGTCTACCAGGAAGTGATCAGGAAAGGTCCCACTCTCACCATCTACTTCTCGGACGCGGCCAACCTCCAGGCGGGGAACGCCCACCTGAAATACCGGGGAGTGGAAATAGGGGATGTCGAGAAGGTGATCCTGACCGACGATCAGCGGATGGCGAAGGTGACGGTAGCGCTCAAGAGGTCGGGGGAGAGCGTGGCGAAGGAAGGATCCGTGTTCTGGATCGTGCAGCCACATGTCGGGCTGAGCGAGATCAAGGGACTGGGGACGGTGGTCTCGGGGGATTACATAGAGGTGCGGCCGGGCCCCGGCAAGGAGCGCACCAGATTCGTTGGCCTGTCGGAGCCGCCCCCCCCCGAGCCGGAGAAAAAGGGGCTGAGGGTGATCCTGGTATCGGAGCGGCTGGGCTCGGTGAAGAAGCACGCACCGGTCATGTACCGCGGCGTGCAGGTTGGGGAAGTCTGGGATGCACGGCTTGGTCCCGACTCGCAGGTGATCTACATCGAGGTCAACATCGAGCAGCAGTACGCGCCGCTGGTGCGGATGAATTCCAGGTTCTGGAATGCCGGCGGGCTCAACGTCAACATCGGCTTTTCCGGCGTGGACATCAGCGCACAGTCGGCCCAGGCGCTGCTGACCGGCGGGATCGACTTCGCCACTCCGGACACCAGGGAAAAGGAAGCCATCCCCGATACCGCCTTCAGGCTGTACGACAAGGCCCAGGACGCATGGCTCGCCTGGTCACCCGCCATCAAGCTGCCAGCTCACGGCAGTGCGGTGCCCAGCCAGCAAATGCCGGGAGAATGACCATGAAGATAGTGCCGCGGAAAGGATCGACGTGGTTACTTGCTGTCCTGCTGTCGACGGCGCTCGTGAACGGCTGCTCGTTTTTCAAGAGCGCCGAGGACGCGATGAAGGGGATCGGGAAGATCGGCGAGAAGATCGGCGGCGAAGGGGGAGGAAAAGGGGGCGGCCAGGAGGCCCAGCCTGAAAAAACCCACGAAGGGCCGCTGATCGACAACAAGGTGGCCGCCCTGCGGGTGCAGGCGGCCTTGAAGAAGGAAGGGACCGAGTTCGAGCGGGTGACGGTGGAAGCCAGCAAAGAGGAGGTCATCCTGACCGGCACCGTCGCCTCGGCGAAGTCACGCGAGCGCGCCGCCGAGATCGCCAGAGGCGTGCAACACGGCATCAAGCTGAAGAACGAGCTGAAGGTAGGCCACTGACTGTCCCTCCATCCCGTTGCAGCCTTCGGGGCCGTCAGCGTCCCAAATGTCCCCCACGAAAAACCGGTCACGGCTCCCCCTTGATGAAGGGGGGACGGGGGGATTGCATTAAAGAGTGTGCAGGGCCAACGCAATCCCCCTAAATCCCCCTTTATCAAGGGGGACTTCCACCTCTAGTGAATCACATGCTGCGTCTTGGAGAGGTAGTAATCGTAGTTCCCTTCGTAGGTCCGCATCTCCCCGTGATCAACCTCGATGACCCTGTCCACCAGCTTGCGCAGGAAGTGGCGATCGTGGCTTACCAGCATGACGGTGCCGGTGAAATTGGCCAGGGCGTCCAGCAGGATCTCGCGCGACTTGATGTCCAGGTGGTTGGTCGGCTCGTCCAGCACCAGGAAGTTGATGGGGCGCGCCAGCAGGGTCGCCAGCACTACGCGGCTCTTCTCGCCGCCGGAGAGGTTCTCGATCCTCTTGTCGACGTCGTCACCCTGGAACAGGAAGGCGCCCAGAAGGTTCCTGATCACCCCGATGGTGGCCAGCGGGATCACGTCCTGCACGGTCTCGAAGATGGTCTTCTTAGGATCCAGGATCTCCATGGCGTGCTGGCTGAAGTAGCCGAGCTCAACGTTGGCGCCCAGGCTGACCGTTCCCGCCGTGGGCTCGGTCTCGCCGGCGATGGTCTTCAGGAAGGTCGATTTGCCCGCCCCGTTCACCCCGACCACCGCTATCTTGCTGAGCCGCTTGATGGTGCCGGAAACCCCGGAGAAGATGGGATGGGGGCTGCCGTCGTGATTGGTCCAGGTCTTGCCGAGTCCGTCCATCACCACCACGTCGTCGCCGCTGCGCGGGGGCTCGGCGAACTGGAAGCGGACCACCTTCTCCTCGGGGGGAATCTCGATCCGCTCGATCTTCTCGATCTTCTTTACCCGCGACTGTACCTGCGCTGCATGCGAGGCGCGGGCGGCGAAGCGGGCGATGAAATCCTCCTCCTTGGCGAGCATCTCCTGCTGGCGCTTGTAGCTTGCCAGAAGCTGCTCGCGGCGGATCTCGCGCTCTTTCTCGTAGAAATCGTAGTTGCCGCCGTAGGTGGTGACCGTTTTGTTGGCCACCTCCACGATGCGGCTCACCACCCGGTTCATGAAGTCGCGGTCGTGACTGGTCATCAGGAGCGCGCCCTTGTACTCGCTGGCGATCCATTCCTCCAGCCAGATGATGGATTCGACGTCCAGGTGGTTGGTAGGCTCGTCCAAAAGCAGGATGTCGGGCGAAAGGGTGAGGATGCCGGCCAGTGCGATGCGCATGCGCCAGCCGCCGCTGAAGGACTCGACGGGGTTGTGGAAGCGGTCGGGACCGATGCCGAGGCCGGTTAGCACCTCCTGGGCGCGCGAGTCGAGATCGTAGCCGCCGCGGTGTTCGAAGTCCTCCATCGCCACGCCGTAGCGCGCCAGGAGCGCCTCCATGTCGGAATCCGGCATCGGGAGCCCCATCTGCTCCTCCATCTGCTTCAGCTCCGCGGCCAGCCGCACCGTCTCGGCGGAAACCGCCATCACCTCTTCCAGCGCGGAACGCCCGCGCATGTCGCCTATGTTCTGGGAGAAGTAACCGATGGTGGTCTTCTTGGCGACGGTGATCTCGCCCGCGTCGATCTCTTCCTCGCCGTTGATGATCCTGAAGACGGTGGTCTTGCCGGCGCCGTTGGGGCCGACCAGGCCGGTCCTGGTGCCGGGGAGGATCTGGAAACTCGCGTCGCGGAAAAGGACCTGCGAACCGTGCTGCTTGGTGATGTTGGACAGATGGATCATGCTGAAAGTCTCCTGAATGGTGAAAAAGCAACCAATCAGCGTTAGCATGAAGGGCGATTCAATGACAACTTAATTTTTCCACAGCAAAAGAATCGGGAGAGTCAAAGACCTTCAGCCACAAAAAGGCACAAAAAGCACAAAAGGGAAAAAACCGGGTAGCGATGATGGTGAAGGCGGGCAGGACTGGATTGCTTATGACTGTACGCCGTAGCTGAAGTTCAGGGCAGCAGGCGGAAAGGTGAGTGAGGCAGGTCGGCTATCTTTTCCCTATCACGGATTCAACCATGTTCCGCAGCAGGTTTGCCAGGTAAATAGAGCAGAACATCAAGAGGGAGACCTTGACGAACTTGAGCCAGACCGGGTCAGGCATTATCGAGAGGATGCCAAAGTTGTCGTAGACATACCAGGCAGATAGTCCGGCGCCGATCACCGCGCCTGCTATGACGAAGGGGCGCCTGAGCTTGGAAATTTTCTTTTTGGGTTGTTCCATGAAGGTAAACGGGCCTCTGAGAAAAGAACTGTGCGACGAGAAAGGTACCGCCCCTTTGGCAAGGGCGCCATGAGGTCCACTCCCCTTCAAGGGAAGGGACAGGGTGAGGATGGGGGAACCTCAGGTGTAGATGCGTTCGCCGAACAGCGCCGAGCCGACTCTCACCAGGGTGGCCCCCTCGGCGATGGCCGCCTCGAAATCGCCGGACATCCCCATGGAAAGCTCCTTCATCTCCACCCCCGGAATCTGCGCCGACTCGATCTCCGCAGCCAGTTCCCGCAACGCCCTGAAATAGGGGCGGGCCGCCTCCGGGTCGTCGAAGAAGGGGGGCATGGTCATCAGCCCCTTCACCCGCAGGTGGGGCAAGGTGGCGATCTCCCTGGTGAGCCCGAGCAGCTCGTCGCTGGTGGTCCCGCTCTTGGTCGCCTCGCGGGAGATGTTTACCTGCACCAGGATATCGCAGCTTTTGCCGATTTCGCCCCACTGGCGGTCGATCTCGCGGGCCAGCGATATGCGGTCCACCGAGTGGATCATCTCCACCAGACCGGCAATCTGACGCACCTTGTTGCTCTGCAGGTGGCCGATGAAGTGCCAGCATACCTCTTTGGGAAGCTCCGCCGCCTTGGCCACCAGTTCCTGGACGTAATTCTCGCCGAAGAGCGCCTGCCCGCAGGCGAAGGCTTCGGCGATGTCAGCGGCCGGCTTGGTCTTGGTGACCGCCACCAGCCGCACTTCCTCGGGGTTGCGCCCGGCTTTCAGGGCGGCCTGCGCGATCCGCTGGCCAATGGCCTGCACATTTTCTGCTATCGACACGGCGGCACCTCCCGCATCATTGCAGCGCCCCCATCACCCTGAGCTTCTCGATCACCTCGCACAGGGGAAGCCCGACCACGTTGGTGTAGGAGCCTTCGATCTTCTGGACCATGTGCGCCGCCCCTCCCTGGATGGCGTAGGCTCCCGCCTTGTCAAAGGGGCACCCGGTGGCGATGTAGCTCGCGATCTCCTCGTCGCGCAGATGCTTGAAGAAAACCCTGGTCCGCACCGCCTCGCGCACCGCACCTTTACGCTCCCGGTCATAGATGGCGAAGCCGGTCACAACCTCGTGCGGCACGCCGGAAAGTTTCTTGAGCATCCGCTCGGCGTCGGCCGCGTCCTTGGGCTTTCCCATGATCTCGCCATCGCACAAGACGATGGTATCGGCGCCCAGGAAGAATCTCCCATCCACGCCGGAAGCGGCCGCCGCTTTCGCCTTTTCCTCGGCCAGACGCAGAACGTGGTCCACCGGCGCCTCGTCCGGCAGCGGGTCCTCGCAGATGTCGGCCGGCGCGACCCGGAACGTGACCCCTGCAGATTCAAGAAGCTCACTGCGCCGGGGCGAGGCCGAGGCGAGCACGATGGTGTTGTTCATTTTTGACACTCCGTAGTTGTCGTGGAATTACTTGGAATGGACCCGCTTCCACCTGAGCGCCAGCCTCACGGCAGCGGCCAGGATCAGCACGCCGATCACGATGTTGATAACCCCGCCGGTGGCCAGGCCATAAACGAGGGAGGCGACGCCCATCAGGAAAACCAGCGCCTCCAGCGAAACCAGCCTTCCCAGGACCGAAATCTCCAGTTTCTCTTTATCACCCTGCATGGCAGCCTCCACTTCTTACCCGAAGTAATAACGCAGTCAATGACACCACACAGTATGTTATATATCCTACATTGATACTCTTAACAACGACAGCACAGACGCTCTATGACAGAGCCTGCTGAGACAACAGCGGGCTCGATCCATATCACGGTTCGAGTTTCTCCAGCCAGCTTTCCAGTTCCTTGAGTCCTCGCTGGGCCAAAAGCCCCCGCTTCTCTTTCTTCTTCACCTTTCCGGGGATGGCAGGGAACAATCCGTAGTTCACGTTCATCGGCTGAAAGTGTGCCGCCTCGGTATTGGTGATGTGTTGAGCCAGCGCCCCGATGGCGGTCTCGGCAGGCGGCACGGTGAGTTCCTCTCCCTTGGCGAGGCGGGCAGCGTTGACGCCGGCCAAAAAGCCGCTGGAGGCGGATTCGACATAGCCTTCCACCCCGGTGATCTGTCCGGCGAAGAGGATCCTCGGGTCGGTTTTCAACTGGCAGGTGGCAAGCAGCAGCCTGGGCGCGTTGATGAAGGTGTTCCGGTGCATGGAGCCCAGCCGCAGGAACTGGGCGTTCTCGAGGCCGGGGATGGTCCTGAAGATCCTCTTCTGCTCGGGGTAGGTGAGCTTGGTCTGGAAGCCGACCAGGTTGTACATGGTGGCCTCCCGGTTCTCCTGCCGCAGCTGGATCACGGCGTAGGCTTCCACGCCCACCCGTGGATCCACCAGGCCGACCGGCTTCATTGGGCCGAAGCGCAGGGTCTCCGGACCGCGGCTCGCCATCTCCTCGATCGGCATGCACCCCTCGAAATGGACCACCTTCTCGAAGCTCTTGGGTTCGACCTTTTCGGCCTTCAGCAGTTCCTCGACGAAGCTCTGGTACTGCTCCTTGTTGAGGGGGCAGTTCAGGTAATCGTCGCCCTCCCCCTTGCCGTAGCGGGAGGCGCGGAAGGCTATGGAGAGGTCGATGGAATCGGCGGAGACGATGGGGGCGATGGCGTCGTAGAAGTAGAGGTATTCACCGACCAGTTCGCCGATCTTGCCGGCGAGGGCGCCGCTGGTGAGGGGCCCCGAAGCGACCACCACGATCCCTTCGGCAGGGATCTCCGTCACCTCTTCCCTGATCACCTCGATCAGAGGGTGGTTCTGGATCTTTTCCGTGATGTACGCGGAGAAGAGTTCCCGGTCGACTGCCAGCGCGCCGCCGGCGGGGACCTTGGTCGCCTCGGCCGCCTCCATGAACAGGGAGTCGAGCCGGCGCATCTCCTCCTTCAGGAGGCCCACCGCGTTTTCCAGGGAATCGCCGCGCAGGGAGTTCGAGCAGACCAGCTCGCTCAGTCCCGGCAGGTGATGTGCCTCCGTGAACACCGCCGGCTTCATCTCGAACAGCCTCACCTTTACGCCCCGCTTCGCCACCTGCCAGGCCGCCTCGCAGCCGGCAAGGCCGCCACCGATTATCGTCACTTCTTGCATCTATCGTTGCTCCCTACCCCATCCTCACCCTGTCCCTCCCCTTGAAGGGGAGGGGACGCGAGGGAGGGGATATCTTAAATAGCAGGCTCTTCTGCTGCTTCGGTCTATTCTTGACTTTGTTCCAACACTTACAGCATGCTCCGACTTCACTTCGGCTCCCCCTCCCCTTCAAGGGGAGGGCCGGGGTGAGGATGGGGTTGGAGTCCCTCCGCAACCAGCAAAATCCTTTCCATCACAGCATCAAGTTCCTGCAGCACCTCATTGTTCCAGAATCTCAGTACCGTAAAGCCAGCTTTTGCTAAAGCTTCACTTCGCTTCTGGTCATCCTCTGCTTGCTGGTTATGCTGCCCGCCGTCAACCTCTACTATCAGCTTCTTCTCCAGGCAAACGCAGTCCAAAATGAAATTGCCAAAGGGATGCTGTCTCCTGAACTTCAATCCTGACAACTGGCGATCCCGCAATACTTGCCATAGTTTTCTTTCCGCATCGGTCTGCTCCCTTCGCAACTTCTGAGGAAGGTGGTTGGTGGCGATTTTGTCGCTGGTCTGACCCTGCATGGCCACCCCATCCTCACCCTGTCCCTCCCTTTGAAGGGGAGGGGACGCTAGGGAAGGGATATCTTGAATAGCAGACGGTTCTTCTGCTGCTTCGCTCTATAGCTATAACCTTGTTCAGACTTCACTTCGGCTCCCCCTCCCCTTCAAGGGGAGCGCCGGGGTGAGGATGGGGTTACCGCTGTGCAAACAAAAGCGGGGTCCGAAAATTAGACCCCGCCTGAACTTCATCTTGTTGCTGAATCTGGCAGCCTAGGCGTTGCTCTTGTAGTCACACCCTTCCTTGGGGCATTTGAGGAACTCGCCTTCGCGCTTGTACACCTTCTTGACCAGCAGCGGGAAACCGCACTTGGGACACTTCTGCTGCACCGGCGGATCCCAGAGGGCGAACTTGCACTCGGGGTAGCGGTTGCAGGAGTAGAAGAGCTTCCCGAACCGGGACTTCTTCTCGATCAGCTCCCCTTTGCCGCACTCCACGCAGGTGATCCCGGTCCCCTTGGGCTTCACCAGCGGCTGGATGTTCTTGCAGGTGGGATAGGCGGAGCAGGCGAGATACTTACCGAATCGCCCTTCCTTGATCAGCATCTTGCTGCCGCACTTGTCGCAGATCTCCTCGGAGAGAACCGGCTCTACCGCCTCCCCGGTTTCCTTGTCGAGCGGCCTGATGTAGCGGCACTCGGGATAGCCGGTGCAGGCGAAGAACTTGCCGAACTTGCCGAGCTTCACCACCAGCGGCTTGCCGCATTCCGGGCAGATCTCGTTGGTCGCCTCGGTGGTCAGCTCCGCCTTGCTGAGCTCTCCTTCCTTGAGCTTCAACAGGTTGATGAAAGGCCCCCAGAACTCGTGCAACAGCGGACGCCACTGCTTCTCGCCCCTGGAGACCATGTCCAGCTCTTCCTCCAGGTTGGCGGTGAAGTTGTAATCGACGTACTGGGTGAAGTGGTTCCCCAGCAGGTCGGAGACCACCATGCCGACGTCTTCGGGGAAGAAGCGCTTCTTGTCCAGGCGCGCGTACTTGCGCTCGGTCAGCGTGTTCATGATGGAGGCGTAGGTGGACGGCCGCCCGATGCCGTACTCCTCCAGGGTCTTCACCAGGGTCGCCTCGGTGTAGCGTGGCGGCGGCTGGGTGAAGTGGCGCTCCGGCAAGAGCTGCTGCAGGTTCAAAAGATCGCCTTCGTTGAGCGGCGGCAGCAGCCCCTCTTTCTCTTCGACCTCGTCGTCGACCCCCTCGATGTAGAGCTTCATGAAGCCCGGGAAGCGGATCACGGTGCCGGCGGTGCGGAACTTGAAACCTTCGCCGGCGGAGATGTCCACCGAGGTCTGGTCCAAAAGCGCCTCGGCCATCTGGCAGGCCACCGTCCTCTTCCAGATCAGGTCGTAGAGCTTGAACTGGTCGGAGGAGAGGAACTTCTTTAGCTCGATCGGGGTCTTGGAGATGTAGGTCGGGCGGACCGCCTCGTGGGCTTCTTGGGCGTTCTTCGCCTTGTTCTTGAAGGTGCGCGGTTTCTCGAGCGCGTAATCCTTGCCGTACAGCGAGGTGATCACCGCCTTGGCCTCGTCCAGCGCCACGTTGGAGAGCACCACGGAGTCGGTACGCATGTAGGTGATGAGGCCGACCGCGCCCTCGCCGATGTCGATACCCTCGTACAGCTTCTGGGCGGTGGACATGGTCTTCTTGGCGGAGAAGCCGAGCTTCCTGGCCGCCTCCTGCTGCAGGGTGGAGGTGGTGAAGGGCGGCGACGGCTGGCGCTTGCGCTCGCTCTTGGTGATCTTCTCCACGCGGTAGACGGGCTTGACCGGATCCTTGACCACCAGCGGCGCTCCGGAATCGTCCCCCTGCTGCGGGAATTCCTTGCCGCCCAGCTGGGCGAAGATGCGGAAGGCGGCTTCCCGGTCGGGAATATCGAACTTGGCGAGCTTCTTCCCTTCGGCCTCGACCAGCCCCGCGGTAAACGGCTGGCCTTTCTTGGTGTCCAGTTTGGCGCCGATGGTCCAGTATTCCTGCTCCTTGAAGGCCTGGATCTCCTTCTCGCGCTCGCAGATCAGCCTGAGGGCCACCGACTGCACACGCCCTGCGGAAAGACCGTAGCGGATCTTCTTCCACAGAAAGGGGGAGAGGGTGAAGCCGACCAGGTAATCGAGGATGGAGCGCGCCTGCTGGGCGTCGACCAGGTCCAGCGCGATGCCGCGCGGGTGCTGGACGGCGTTCAGGATGGCGTCCTTGGTGATCTCGTGGAAGACCACCCTCTTGATTTCAAAGGGGAGCTTCTTCTTGCCGTCCAGCCCGAGTGCCGCTAAGAGATGCCAGGAGATGGCCTCCCCTTCGCGGTCGGGGTCGGTGGCGAGCATCAGGGAATCGATCCCCTTCATCTCTTTCTTGATGGCGTCCAAGTGCTTCTTGCTCTCGGGGAGCACCGCGTACTTCGGCTCGAAGTCGTGGTCGATGTCCACCGAACCCTGCTTGCTGGGCAGTGCGCGCACGTGTCCGAAGGAGGCCAGCACCTTGAAATCCGGCCCCAGGAACTTTTCTATGGTCTTCGCCTTGGCGGGAGACTCTACTATGACGAGGTTGTGAGGCATGGGTCCACCCGATTACGTGATTTATGTGAAACGGTCTAGGTTACCGCAAAATACTTTCCCGGCAGCTGCATGACAGCCCCTTTCAGCTCCAAGCGCAGTAACGTAGCGGAAACCTCTCCCGCTGTCAACGCGCTCTCTACGATGATATCGTCGATCTGCAGCGGCCCCCGGCAGAGCAGCGTGTAGACCTCGGCCTCCTGCGGGGTGAGCGAAAAGGCGGCTGGCTGCGGGAGTTCCGCGGGTGCCTTCACCTCCAGGGAGAGCTCCTCCAGGATGTCCTCCACCCGCTCCACCAGCTTGGCCCCTTCCTTGATCAGGCCGTTGCAGCCACGGCTGCCGCTCATGGTGACGTTGCCCGGCACCGCGAACACCTCGCGCCCCTGTTCCAGCGCATAGTGGGCGGTGATCAGGGAGCCGCTCGCCTCCCCCGCTTCCACCACCACGACTCCTTTGGAAAGGGCGCTGATGATACGGTTACGCCGGGGGAAATTCTCGGCCAGGGGCGCGGTCCCCATCGGGAACTCGCTGATCAGCGCCCCGGACTCCCGCAGGGCCTGGTGCAGGTTGGCGTTTTCCGGCGGATAGATGACGTCGATGCCGCAGCCAAGTACAGCGACGCTGCGTCCTCCCGCCTTGAGCGCCCCCCAGTGGGCGGCGGTGTCGATGCCGCGTGCCATCCCCGACACCACGGTGACACCTTGGTTGACGAGGTCCCGCGCCAGCCTGGTGGCGGTGGCCAAACCGTATTGGGAGGCGCGCCGGGAGCCGACGATGGCCACCGCGGTCTCGCTTCCCGAGAGTTCCCCCAGCACGTACAGATAGGGAGGCGGGTCAGGGATCTCCATCAGCAGGCGCGGGTAGCGCTCGGAAAGGATGTCGACGACCTGGGCACCGGAACCGGCCAGCAGCTCGCATTCCTGGCGGGCCAAGGGGTGAAAATCGTGGTTCAGCAGGGAGGCGGCGGCAGCCTTGCTCAGGCCTTTGACCTGGGCCAGTTCCTGCGCGCTCGCCGAAAGCGCCCGCTCGGGAGAGCCGAAGTGCGAGAGCAGGCGCAGGAACGTGACGTTCCCCACCAGCGGGACCGACTTGAGACCGAACCAGTAGTAGTACTCCATGGGGTTACCCCCTGTGGACTACCTGAATGAGCGGCAACCGCGACCCCATCCTCACCCTGTCCCTCCCCTTGAAGGGGAGGGGACGCCTGGCCAGCCGCCTCGAGCGCCCTTCGGCGCGCCAGCCTGTGCTGTCCTGTGCTGTCCTGTGCTGTCCTGTGCTGCCCTGTCCTGCCCTGTCCTGTCCTACCTGTCCTACCTGTCCTACCTGTCCTACCTGTTTTTCCTGACTTCCACGCGGTCGCCGCGGTAGACGGTGTCGACGCTCTTCACGATGACGGCGGTGGAGGTGTTGACGCCGGTCTGCAGCACGACCACTGCACCAACCACGTCCACCGGCAGCTTCTCTATCTTCGCCAGGGCGTAGCGCTGGTCCGGCTTCACATCACGCACGATGTAGAGCATGTTGCCGGGCTGCACCCCCTGGGCACGCCCCAGGTCGAGGAAGACCAGGTCCCGCACCGCAAGGGCGGTATTGCCGGTCTGGCTGTCCACGATGTAACCGATCAGGTCGCGGTCGGCCGCCTTCAGGGCAACGGTGACCTTCTTTTCGCGATAAGGCAGCAGGAACGCGCCCGGACCGATCTCCTGGTAGGACTTGGTGACGATGGCCTTGGAAGCATCCTTCTCCACTTCCGACAGCTGCAGTTCGCCAAGCGGGATCACCCGGTCGCCGAGGATGACGTTGGTCACCGGATGGCTGATGGCTCCGGTCTTCTTGTAGATGGAGAAACGATCCCCGGCGTTGGCGCCGTGCTTACTGCCGATATCGGTATAGACGATGTCGTCCGCACCGACGATCACCCGGTTCTGGGGAATGGATATGATGGCCCCCACCGGAGGGGTCCTTTTCTCCATGATGAAACCTTCGACCCCGGTGACGCTGAAGGTGGCGGGCTGCTGATCTTCCGGAACGGCCGGGGCCGCGCCAGGCGTCTCTACCTCGGCCGCGGGCAGCTTGGGAACCGCCGAGCTGGGCGCCGGCTCGATCTCGATCCGGTCGCTATAGACCCTGAGCCGCTGACCGGGATAGATGAAGTGCGGATTGCCGATGGCGTCGTTGGCTGCCCACATGTTCGGCCAGTAGTAGGGGTCGTTCAGAAACCGCTTGGAGAGCCCCCAGAGCGTGTCGCCCGGGACAATGGTGTAGATGGTAGGCTGTTCGGATTGGGCAGTGGCCGGTACGGCCTGCACTGCCAGCGCTAGAAAAAGCACCGCCACAAAAAACCTGGTTCTCATACGCTCCTTGAAGGGGGCTTGGTGGCGCCCCGGCCTCTTCCTTGCCGGGTGCTACCACGGCTCGGGTGTGTGATGTGACCGATTCCCCTTCGCTGCCAAGACGACGGGATTGCCATCCGGGATACCGGCTCAACTAACCTCGGAACTCGCTGAAATCCGTACGAAATACCGCAGGCCGGACAAAAATTTAACACAATTAAAGCTTTTTCGCTCTCAATGTCAAGGAGAAAGCGCCTTTTTGGGGGTTCATTCCGTACCGGTTCTGTGTTAGGGTGTGGGATCGAATAATGCTGTAAAGCCAAGGAGTGTTGGGGAAAAGGTCGGGTTTCAGCCCTGGCAGGATGGAGATCGCCCACTGTCAGTGCGGCTTCTCTGTGTACTGTCTCTAACAGTTAGATTGTCGTTGCCGGCAGTCGTGCTGACAGACCGGGCCAGGCTCTTTGAGTTTACCGCTGACTGTGGGTGGGCACTGCTCACCATTTTTGTTTGGTCGTGTCAGTACGAGGTGCGCTGTCCCCACCCTGCTGACTCTCTTCTATCAACCAGGTGGGCAGCACCCGCCCTATATACCAATCATGGGAATCGTTCAGTAAATGCACGTTGGATTAGATACTGTGGCTGAAGTTTCCGGGCTCGACAAGAAAGTGCCCGGGACCTCCCGACCGGCTCAAAAGCCGGAACTGCTGGCTCCCGCCGGCAACATGGAAAAACTCAAGGTCGCCGTCCGCTACGGCGCGGATGCCGTCTATCTCGGTGGCAAGGCCTTCGGCCTCAGGAACCAGGCCGGCAACTTCACCGTCGAGGAACTCTCGGAGGCGGTGGCCTACGCCCACGCCCACGGGGTGAAGGTCTACCTTACCGTCAACGCCTTTCCAAGCAACCAGGACATCGCCTCCCTGGAAAGCTACCTCACCGAGATCGCCCATATCGAGCTGGACGCCTACATCGCCGCCGACCCCGGCGTGGTGGCGCTCCTTAGGGAACACTTCCCGCAGCGGGACATCCACCTTTCCACCCAGGCCAACACCACCAACTGGAGAAGCGCCCGTTTCTGGATGAGCCAGGGGGTGAAAAGGGTCAACCTCGCCCGCGAGATGTCCCTGGACGAGATAGGCGAAACCGTCCGTAACTGCGAGGGCCTGGAGCTGGAAGTCTTCGTGCACGGCGCCATGTGCATCTCCTACTCCGGCCGCTGCCTCCTCTCCAGCGCCATGACCGGACGGGACGCCAACAAGGGAGAATGCACCCAGCCCTGCCGCTGGAACTACGCCATCGTGGAGGAGACCCGTCCCGGCCAGTACTTCCCCATCCACGAGGACGAAAGCGGCACCTTCATCTTCAACTCCAAGGACCTCTGCCTGATCGAACAGCTCCCGGAGATCGTGGCAAGCGGCGTGCACTCGCTGAAGATCGAGGGGCGCATGAAGGGGATCTACTACGCCGCCAGCGTGATCCGGATCTACCGCGCCGCCCTGGACAGCTACTGGGAAGATCCGGAGCATTACCGGCTGCAGCCCGAGTGGCTTAAAGAATTGAGCAAGGTGAGCCACCGCGGCTACACCACCGGCTTTCTGTTCGGCAAGCCGCGCGACGTCGACCACGAGTACCTCTCCGACTACGTCAGGACCTTCGAGTTCGTCGCCATGGTGGAAGGGGAATCCCCCTGCGGCGGTACGGTGCTGGGGGTGAGGAACCGGCTGCAGGTGGGCGACACGCTGGAGCTGATCGGCCAGGGCTCCTCCTTCTCCACCTTCACCCTCACCGAGATGAAAAACGAGGAGGGGGAGCTGCTCGAAGTGGCGCACGCCAACTACCGGGTGGTCATCCCGCAGCTTGCCGGCGCCGGCGCCTTCGACCTGATCCGGCGGGAAAAAGCGTTGCAGGTGGCGGCATGAGATTCTTCAGAGACGAGCAGGGGAGCGCCTGGCGGGACCTCGCCGCGCTGGCCGTAACCTTCGGCGTGCTGTTTTTCCAGTTCCTGGGCAGACTGCCGCTGATCGACCCGGACGAGGGGAGATACGTGGAGATCCCGCGCGAGATGATCGAGCGCGGCGACTTCGTAACCCCCATGCTCAACTACGTGAAGTACTTCGAGAAGCCGCCGCTGCACTACTGGCTGAACGCGCTCTCCCTGACGGTGTTCGGCGAAAACGAGTTCGCCGCACGCTTCGCCGGCACCATGTGCGGCCTGCTGACCGTTTTACTCACCTATTGGCTCGGGCGCCAGCTGTTCGGCCGCCGCAGCGGCCTGTACGCCGCCACCCTGCTGGGGACGGCCCTCGGCTTCCTGGTCCAGTCGCGCATCAACTTCACCGACATGACCCTCACCTTCACCCTGAGCGCCGCCTTCGCCTGCTTCCTGCTGGCGTCGCGGGAGGACTCCCGGGAGAAGGCCAGGTATTACTACCTCTTCTATCTTTTCATGGCGCTTGCCGTACTGGCCAAGGGGCTGATCGGCATCGTGCTCCCCGGCGGGGTGATCTTCCTCTACCTGCTGGCCACCCGGCGCTGGCGGCTTTTAAAGGAGATGAGGATCCCCACCGGGACCCTCCTGTTCCTGCTGGTCTGCGCCCCCTGGTTCGTGCTGGTGTCCATGAGGAACCCGGAGTTCCCGCATTTCTTCTTCATCCACGAGCATTTCCAGCGTTTCCTGAGCAAGGTGCACCGCCGCTACCAGCCGCTCTGGTTCTTCATCCCGGTGCTGATCGGCACCATGATGCCCTGGTCGCTGTTCATCCCGGCCGCGCTTGGCAAAGGGTGGCGCGAGAGAAAAGCGCACCCGGAGAAGCTCTTTCTGTTCCTGTGGGCCGCTCTCATCTTCGCCTTCTTCTCCAAATCGAACTCCAAGCTCATCCCCTACATCCTGCCGGTAATCCCGCCTTTGGCCGTCCTGATGGGGAACTGGTTCGCGGAGGTTCGGGACCCGGCCTGCGTCCGGCGCTACGGGATGGCCACCGGTCTTTTGCTGATCGTGGTGGGAGGCGTTGCCCTCGGCTATCCCCTGGCGACCACGCATCCCATCATCGGCACAGCCGACGGGGGCGTCATCGGCGGCCTCTTCATCGTTGCCGGCATCGTCTCCGGCCTCGCAGCGCGCAGCGGCGACCAGGTCAGGCTGCTGGCATCGCTGGCGGCCTCAGCCTACGTGCTGGCCGTGGTGGCGCCCCCCCTCATCTACGACCACATTGCCGACTACACCTCGGCGAAAGGGCTCTCCCGGGCTATCGAGCAGTACGGCGGCAAGGACGCCAAGATCGCCTGCCTGGGCGATTACCAGCAGGGGATCGCGTTCTACACCCACCGGCGGGTGATCCTGGTGGGAGAAAGGGACGAGCTGGACTTCGGCAGCCGGCAGGGAGACAACTCCGGCTGGTTCGTCGACCCGCGCGATTTCATGAAGACCTGGAACTCCGGGGAAAAGGTTTTCATGGTGGTGAAAAAGAACGACCTGCCGTCGCTAAAACTCTGCTCACAGGTCCCCGTGCAGGTGCTGTTCGAGGCAGGAGAGAGGCTGCTGGTGGCGAACCACCCGGTAGCAGGCCCCGGGCCGCAGTCGGCGAAATAGGGTTCGAATTCCCTTGTCCCCTCCACGCCCCTTTGGCAGGACAACGGCTCCAGCCGCCACCGGTTTGCCAGTCACTTCCGTTTACACGACCCTGCTGATTAATGCCGGACAGCGGGGGGAAAATGTTTGACCGGAAGGGCCGTTCATGTAATAGTTGCGGGTCGTGTCTGTGGATGTCTAATGAGAAGGAGGCCTAATCGATGAGAGAGAAATTTCTCCCTTTTTCCATCCCCACCCTCGGTGAGGAAGAGATAAACGAGGTGGTGGATTCGCTGAAAAGCGGCTGGATCACCACCGGTCCCAAGACGAAGCGTTTCGAGGATGCCTTCAAGCAGTACGTGAACGCCCCCTACGCGGTTCCGCTTTCCTCGGCGACCGCCGGTCTGCACCTCGCCATGCTGGCACTGAAGCTCAATCCCGGCGACGAGGTGATCACCACCCCGATGACCTTCGCGGCGACCGTCAGCATGATCGTCCAGGGCGGCGGCAAGCCGGTGCTGGCCGACATCGAGCCGGGCACGCTGAACATCAACGTGCAGGAGATCCGCAAGAAGATCACCCCGCGCACCCGCGCCATCGTGCCGGTGCACTTCGCCGGACAGCCGTGCGACCTGGACGAGATCTTCGCCCTCGCCAAGGAGTTCGGGCTGGAGGTGATCGAGGACGCCGCCCACGCCATCGGCACCGAGTACAAGGGGGCCCGCATCGGCTCCTTCGACAGCATCTCGGTCTTCTCCTTCCACCCCATCAAGAACATCACCACCGGGGAAGGTGGCATGGTTGCCACCAGAAACGAGCAGCTGGCCGAAGAGATCTCGCTGATGAAGTTCCACGGCATGAGCCGTGAGGCGTGGAAGCGCTACGAGGCAAGCGGCACGCCGAACTACGACATCATGATGCCGGGCTTCAAGTACAACATGATGGACATCCAGGCGGCGCTCGGCCTGCATCAGCTGGTCAAGCTCGACAAGTTCATCGAGATGCGCACCCTGCTGGCGAACTTCTACAACGAGGCGTTCCACGATGTCGAGGAGATAGCGGCTCCCGTCGAAGTCCCCTACCCGCACCGCCACGCCTGGCACCTCTACACGCCGCTGATCCGGATCGAGAAGCTGACCATCGACCGCGACCAGTTCATGGCGGAGCTGAAGAAGGAAAACATCGGCACCGGGCTGCACTTCAAGGCGATCCACCACCACCCCTACTACCGTGAGGCGCTGCAGATCGCGCCGGGCGAACTCCCCAACGCGGACTACGCTTCCGACCGCATACTGTCGCTGCCGCTCTTCCCGCTCATGACGCTGGAGGACGCCAAGGACGTGGTTGAGGCGGTGAAGAGGGTGATCGCCAGGAACAGAAAATAATTTGCATGGTGTCGAAGGGGACATCCTCAAATAGGGGGCAGGCAGCTTCCGGGCCAGGCCCCGATCCCATTGCAGTATCAACTTTTCCCGAACTTTCTGAGCTCTCCCTTCCCCCACGGGGGAGGGTAGGTGTGAGGGAAGCCGCGCATCTTCGTGGAAAGCGCCCTCACCCCGGCCCTTTCCCGCAGGGCGAGGGGGAGTTGGCAGAGTGGGAATTGAGTTGGTGCAACATCCTAAATGGACGAAAGTGAAGCAGCCATGAACAAACCATATATCTCCATCGTGATCCCCGCCTACAACGAGGAGGGGAACCTCCCGCCGCTCATCGACAGGCTGCTGCCGGTCATGCGCGGGATGGGCAAACCGTTCGAAATCATCTTCACCGACGACGGCTCCCGCGACCGCACCCTCGCCATCCTGAAAGGGATGACCAAGACCATCCCCGAACTGCGGGTCATCGAGTTCAACGGCAACTTCGGCCAGCACATGGCCATCCTCGCCGCCTTCGAACGGAGCCAGGGCGAGATCGTGATCACCCTGGACGCCGACCTGCAGAATCCGCCGGAGGAGATCCCGCGGATGGTGGCTGAGATCGAGAAGGGGCACGACGTCATCGGCACCATCCGGCAGAAGCGGCAGGACACCCTGTTCAGGAAATGGGCCTCCAAGGTGGTGAACATCACCACCAACAAGATGACCGGCATGAAAATGAGCGACTACGGCTGCATGCTGCGCGCCTACCACCGCGACGTGATCGACAACATCAACCACTGCCAGGAAACCACCACCTTCATACCCGCACTGGCCCAGACCTTCGCCGCCAACCCGACCGAGATCCAGGTGGGCCATGCCGAGCGCGGCGAGGGTGAGAGCAAGTACTCGCTGTACAAGCTGATCCGGCTCAACTTCGACCTGATGACCGGCTTCTCGGTGGTGCCGCTGCAGCTCTTTGCCCTGATGGGGATCCTGACCTCCCTGGTCGCCACCGGCTTCGGCATCTTCCTGCTGATCAGGCGCTTCATCATCGGTGCCGAGGTGGAAGGGGTCTTCACCCTGTTCGCCATCCTCTTCTTCTTCATCGGCATCGTGATCTTCGGCATCGGGCTGGTGGGCGAGTACGTGGGGAGGATCTACCAGGAAGTCCGCAAGCGCCCGCGCTACGTGGTGAGGCGGGTGCATGGCTACGACAAGGAACCGGAGGTGAGGGCTTGAACAGGAAACAGAGCATCGTCGTCTGCGCCTACCACAACGTGGGCTACCGCTGTCTGCAGGAGCTGATCCGCCAGCAGGCGGACGTAGCACTGGTCTTCACGCACGACGACTCCCCGAGCGAGGAGATCTGGTTCCAGTCGGTGCGCGAGCTTGCCCAACAGCACGGCATACCGGTGATGACCTCCGACGTGAACCTCAACGAGAACGTGACCCTGCTCAAGGAGATCGCTCCCGACCTGCTCCTTTCCTTCTACTACCGGAACATGATCCGCAACGAGGTGCTGGAGATACCGAAGCTGGGCGCGCTCAACCTGCACGGCTCCTATCTCCCCAAGTACCGCGGCCGGGTCCCGGTCAACTGGGCGGTCATCAACGGCGAGACCGAGACCGGCGCCACCCTGCATTACATGGTGACCAAGCCGGACGCAGGCGACATCGTCGACCAGGAAAAAATTGCCATCGACTTCACCGACACCGCCTTCGACGTCTTCAACAAGGTGACCGAGGCCGCCGTCAAGGTGATCACCCGCTCCTTTCCGCTGCTCCTTTCCGGGCAGGCGCCGCGCATTGCCATGGACCTCACCCGCGGCAGCTATTTCGGCGGCAGGAAACCGGCCGACGGCCTGATCGACTGGCAGAAGAGCGCGGTGGAGATCTACAACCTGATCCGCGGGGTCACCCATCCCTACCCCGGGGCCTTCAGCTCGCTTAACGGCAACAAGATCCTGGTCTGGAAGGCGACCCCGGTCGAGGGGACGGCCGAGCCGGGCAAGGTGGTCAGCGTGAGCCCCTTCCGGGTCGGCACCGGTCAGGGATTGCTGGAGATCCAGTCCCTGCAGGAAGAGGAGAAGGTAGAGCAGGCAGCGGCGGAGTACGCCAAAGCGGCGGGGGTGAAAGAAGGCGCTTTCTTCGGCTAACCCCATCCTCACCCCGGCCCTCCCCTTGAAGGGGAGGGAGCGTGGAGGAAATGCGCGTGCCAGTATAGTACCTCTTCACATTGTGAAATTATTCCCTTAGCTGAATTAACACTGAAAGCCCCCTATCACGTCCCCTCCCCTTCAAGGGGAGGGACAGGGTGAGGATGGGGTTAAACGGCAACGAACAGGGCGGCCGGTCAAGACATACCCGCCGCAGCTTTAAAATTGAAAATCCAAAGATTGGAGACCACATGAAAGTTCTTATTCTCGGCGTCAACGGCTTCATCGGCAACGCCCTCACCAGAAGGATCCTGGACACCACCGACTGGGAAGTGTACGGCCTCGACATGAGCTGCGACAAGCTCGAGCATTCCATCGGCCACCCCCGCTTCAACTTCCTGGAGGGTGACATCACCATCAACAAGGAGTGGATCGAGTACAACATCAAGAAGTGCGACGTGGTGCTGCCGCTGGTGGCCATCGCCACCCCGGTCACCTACGTGAAGGATCCGCTGCGGGTCTTCGAACTCGACTTCGAAGAGAACCTGAAAATCATCCGCCAGTGCGCCAGGTACAAGAAGCGGGTGATCTTCCCCTCCACCTCCGAGGTGTACGGCATGAGCCCGGACGCCGAGTTCGACGAGGAGAACTCGCCGCTCATGCTCGGCCCGATCAACAAGGAGCGTTGGATCTACTCCTGCGCCAAACAGATGCTGGACCGCGTCATCTACGCCTACGGCGAGCACGAAGGGCTGCGCTACACCCTGTTCCGCCCCTTCAACTGGATCGGCCCGAAGCTCGATTCCATCTCCACCGCCAAAGAGGGTAGCTCCCGCGTGCTGACCCAGTTCCTCTACAACATCCTGGCCGGCGAGCAGATCTCCCTGGTGGACGGCGGCAACCAGCGCCGCTCCTTCACCTTCATCGAGGACGGCATCGACTGCCTGATGAAGATCATCGAGAACAAGGACGGCTGCGCCGACAGCGGCATCTTCAACATCGGCAACCCGGTCAACGACCTGTCGGTGAAGGAACTCGCCTACAAGCTGTGCGAGATGGTGAAGGAATACCCGGAATACGCCGAGAAGGCCGAGAAGTGCGTGATCGCGGAGACCACCTCGGACAGCTTCTACGGCAAGGGTTACCAGGACATGCTGACCCGCGTGCCGTCCATAAAGAACGCCAAGAAGAAACTTGGCTGGGAGCCGACCACCAGCATCGACGACGCGCTGAAGAAGACCCTCGATTTCTACCTGATCGAGCAGCGTGAGAAGATCGAGCACCTGCTGTAGCAGCTATCCAGCATCTCGCACCTCCGAAACGACCCTCTCCCTCCGGGAGAGCAACCGTGTTTGTTGTCAACTTCAAAGTCCCCCTTATCAAAGGGGGATTTTGAAGGCTTTGCCTTCGGCTATCAGCTGTGCGAACGGAAATCCCCCCTGCCCTCCTTTGCAAAGGGGGGAGCTTTACCCCTGGCTCTGCGGGGAGAAAAGAAGATCTATGTACACCGTAGCTTTAAAAGTCGACGTTGATACCTTTGCCGGGACCCGGGACGGCGTCCCGCGGCTCCTCGACATCATGGGGAAGGCCGGCGTCCACGCCACCTTCTACTTCTCCATGGGCCCTGACAACTCCGGCAAGGCCATCCGCCGCATCTTCACCCGCAAGGGCTTTCTGCAGAAGATGCTCCGGACCGGTGCACCCAGCGCCTACGGCATCAAGACCATGCTCTACGGCACCTTGCTGCCTGCGCCCCAGATCGCAGCCTCCCTCCCGGAAATCCTGCAGAGGACCAAGGCACTCGGCCACGAAACCGGCGTGCACTGCTGGGATCACGTCTACTGGCATGACTACCTGCCGCGCCTTTCGGTCGACCAGGTCGCCAGGCAGCTCGGGCAGGGTGTCGAGCTTTTCGAAAAGATCATGGGCAGCAGTCCTGCCACCACCGCGGCTCCGGGGTGGACCGTCTCGGCCAACTCGCTGCAGCTGCAGGATTCCATGAAGCTCGAGCACTGCAGCGACTCCAGGGGCTATGCCCCCTTCTACCCCGTCTTCGACGGCAAGCGCTACGCCACCCTGCAGATCCCCAGCACCTGGCCGACCATGGACGAGATCCTCGGCTCCAACGGGGTCAACGCCGAGAACATCAACGATTTCTACCTTTCCCAGCTAAAGGAAGGGCTGAACGTCCACACCATTCACGCGGAAATGGAGGGTGGGGTAATGTTGGAGTCGTTCGCGGAACTGCTTGGGCGGCTCAAGGAGAAAGGGGTGCGTTTCGTGACGTTGGGCGAGGCGGCCGCCGAGTATCGTGACACGGCCCCGGAGGCGGGATTGGCCATGGGCGAGCTGCCGGGAAGGGCCGGACTGGTGGCGATTCAGGGCCCGCTTTCCTAAAGAAAACCCATCCTCACCCTGTCCCTCCCCTTGAAGGGGAGGGGACGCGGCTTCCTGCTTTTCCACCAATGGACGTGGTCAGGGCGGAGAGGGCGTCCCCAGCACCCGATTCCTCCCCCCGCGCTTCGCCTCGTAGAGCAGCTGGTCGGCAAAGCCCAGAAGCGCCGGTGCGTCGTTGCCGTCCTGCGGATAACAGGCAACACCTACGCTGATGGTGACCTTGCCAAGAGGCTGACTCTCACGCCCCGGAAACGGTTCCGCCTCCACTTTCGCCCTGAGCGACTCCGCGATCTTCATCGCGGCCTCCTTGGGGGTCTCCGGCAGCAGCAGCACGAACTCCTCTCCGCCGTAACGAGCCGCCAGGTCGGTATAGCGCACACTCCCCACCAGGATCCCCGCCAGCGTCTTCAGCAGCTTGTCCCCTTCCGGATGCCCATGGGTGTCGTTGAAGCTCTTGAAGTTGTCCACGTCCATGAAGATGATGGAGCACTGTTTCTGATACCGGCGTGACCTGGCGATCTCCACCGCCAGGGTCTCCTGGAAATGGCGGTGGTTGTAGAGCGAGGTGAGACCATCCTTGAGGGCCAGCTCCTTCAGGACTTCGTTGGCCCCCTGCAGCTCATCGTTAGCCTTCCGCAGCTGTTCCACGAGTTCGCGGTTTTGCGCCACCAGTCTCGCCTTCTCAGCCGCCCTGCCGGCCACCGCGGAAATCAGGTCCAGGCTCTCGAAAGGCTTGATCAGGTAGTCGTAGGCCCCCGCCCGCAGAGCGGTCACCGCGCTGTCGAGCGAGGCATGGCTGGTCATGATCACCACCTGGGTGTCAGGGTTGTGCTGCTTTATCTCGGTCAGCAGCTCGATGCCGCTCATCCCCCCCATCCTGATGTCCGTGATCACCAGGGGATGCGACACCGCCCGGAACGACTCCAGGGCCTCCTCGCCGCTGGCGGCCTCTGAGACGTTGAAACCGTCAGCCTCCAGAACCTGCGACAGAACGCTTCTCAGGGTTTCCTCGTCGTCGACAACCAACAGGTTCATAGCGTCGTCCATCGGAGCTCCTCCTTAGCGTATGCTGCTTTACGCTGCCAGCTCCCCGGCCTCCTGGAGAGCACCTGTCTTCGTGGTAAATTTCCAACTCCCCCTTTGCACCCCATCCTCACCCCGGCCCTCCCCTTGAAGGGAGGGGGCGCCAGGCGGCAGGTTGGTGCCCGGCTTCCCTTGAAGGGGAGGGGGTGCCAGGGTGCCCGCGGCGGCCACAGGGGGTTCTACGAGCGGGTTTCCGCCTGTGCTGACGACACTGCAGGCACCGGGAGGGTGATCACGAACACCGCCCCCTCGCCCTCGCCCCCTTCCACCCGTATCTCGCCTCCATGATCCCTGATGATGCCGTAGGTGACCGACAACCCCAGGCCGGTCCCCTGCCCCGCCGGTTTGGTGGTGAAGAAAGGGTCGAAGATCTTCTGCCGGATCTCTGGCGGAATCCCGGGTCCGGTGTCGGTCACCCGCACCTCCACGCCCCCACCGGTACTGCGTGCCGACAGGGTCACCTTGCCCGGCTTGCCGCCCATCGCCTGCTGTGCGTTGATCATCAGGTTCATCAACACCTGCTGCAGTTGGTTGGCATTGGCCATCACCGCCGGCAAGCCCTCCTCCATCTCCTTCTCGACCTGCACGCTGTTGATCCCCAGCTGGTGGTCCACGATGGCTACCGCGTCCTCCACCACCTGACGGATCTCGACCGCGGTGAACTCGACCTTTTCCTGCCGGGCAAACTTCAGCAGGTTCTCGATGATGGTCTTGCAGCGCTTGGTTTCCTTCTCGATGATCTTCAGGTTCTTCTCCAGCGGATTCCCCTCGGTCACCCCCCTTAGCGACAGCTGGGTGATGCCCAGGATGCCGGCCAGGGGGTTCTTCACTTCGTGGGCAATGCCGGCGCCCAGGGAGCCGAAGGCCGCCATCTTTTCCGACTGGACCAGCTGGCCGTACAGTTCCTTGAGCGCCTTCTCGCGGTCCTTCAACTCGACCGCCATCCGGTTGAAGGACCCGGAGAGGGCGCCGATCTCATCCCTCGACTCCGTCTTTACCTCGACCTCGAAGCGCCCCTGCCCCACCATGCGGGTGGCTTCGGATAGCCTTTCGATGGGACGGGTGATCCGCCGCGACCAGAACAGGCTGAGGAGTGCGGCCGCGGCCAGCAGCGAGAGGGAAACCGCCAGCAGATCGGTGATGATTTCCCGGGAAGTGAGGTAGGCTGCGCTCTTGGGGATCTGGACCCCGGCGGTGAGCCCGCCACAGGAGACCCGGGAAAATCCCCCGACCATCGCTTTGCCCCGGCTCTGGTATTCCAGTGTCATGCCGGCGGTCCGCAAGCGGCTTACCTTTCCCCACCAGCTGCGCTCGGCGGCGGTGGCGATCCGGCTGCGCTCGGAATGGGCCAGGAAGCGGCCGTTGCCGTCCAGCAGGAAGGTCTCGAAGACCCGTGAACGGCGGGCGAGACTCAAGAGTTTGTCGAGACGGATCACCCCCGAGGTGGTGACCGCCTCCTTGCCGTCCTTGGCCGGCTGAAAAACGGTGAGGGTGATGGTGGGAAGCTTCGGCGAGACGGTGGAGTTCTCCACGTACGGCTCATGTTCGGTAATGGCAGAGGGGAAGGGATGGTTCTCCCGGTAGCGTAGAAGCTCCTCCTTGGCAACCCCGCTCGCTTGCAGGGCCGCAGCGTCGTACACCGTCTCCTCACCGCTTTCGGTAGAGCGGGTGACCATCACGAATTCGCCGAATTCCTCGAAGAGTCCCCGCAGGATCTGGCGCCGGCTCTCCCCCGCCTCCTCCGCCATCACCCTGGAGAACAGCCTCAGCCGTTCCCGGTAGCCGACCATCAGGGCATTGGCCTCGGCAGCCGTGTGCAGGACCACGGTCGAGGTAAGGTCGTGGATGTAGGCGGTCTTATCCTCATGAAAGAGGCTGGCCATGGTGAAGGTGATCACGCTCAAGACCACCGAGACCACCAGGAGCTGGGCGACCAGGATCTTGAACCTGAGCGGGAACTTCAGCTTTTTTTCCATTCCCGGCCTCCTCGGGCGTATCGCCCACCAACCTTATCCCTGCCAACCGTCGCACTGCTCCAACGTACTTCTGCAGACCAGGGAACCAGCTCCCTCGCCCTCCGGGAGAGGGGCGGGGTGAGGGAAGCCTGTTATCTCGTGGAATCCCCCGGTCCGCTCACCCCGTACACGATCCGTGACGCATAGCTGGCATTGCCGGCATGGTCGAGCGCCTCCACCCTGATCAGATTCACTCCCGCGCTCACAAAGACCTGGTGATTGAACTGGCCGCCGCTTGTGCATGCCACCTCCACCCCGTCGACAAAAACCCGGGAACCCGGCGGTACCGCCCCGTTCAGCAGGAACGGTCCGGGAGGTGACTGCTCCGGCGGGAAGTTCACCGACAACTCGGGAGAATCCAGCACCTGGACCAGTTGACATTGGCCCACCCGGCTGAAGGCCCCTTCCCTCCCCTCTTCGATCCTGCTGACCCGCCAGTAGTAGCTTCCTTTGGCCAGCTTGCCGGTGACATACTGCTGGATGAGGCTGCCGGCCCTGGGATTCGCCGCCACGGCAGCCGCGCCGGCACCGCCATCGCCCCCCCCGGCGGAGGCATCCCCGGCAGAGCCGCCGCCATATCCCGTCACCTTCTCATCGATCAGGCATGTCCGGAAGTGGGGGTCGCGGGAGAGCTGGAAGTGGAAATCACCGGACGGCGCCTTCCAGGGAAACGCCACCCGGGGCGGCAGCAGGCGGTAGTGGTAGACGGCTTTCTCTGCGTCGACAGCCGGCGCCGGAGGAAGCGGGACCGGCCGACCCACCGCAACCCCCTTCCTGAGCATCACGCCGTAATTGGCCGACACCCTGACCGTCCTTCCGCTTCCCACGAATTGGGCCTCGCCTTGATAGACGGCGAAGCCCGCGCTATCGCTGCCGTTGGGAGTAACCCGGAAGCGGGCGGTCCCGGATGAGATGCGGGCCAGGTGCCCGGCTGCGCTCAGCTCCATCCTCATGCTCCTCCCCGAAAGGCTGCCGCGCACCTCCCCGTCCACCTGCACCCGGTAATTCCGCGTCCCCCCCTCGCTATCACTGTTCAGCCGGGTGACGACCAGCAGCGAGTTGCTCCCGAGCAAAAGCCTGTCCTTCGGAGTAAAAGAGAGAGTGGCACCGGAGTTATCCAGGGTCTGCACGGCGTCCTGGCTGAAGAGCGGCATTCCTTCGCTCGCCCCGCCCCAGGCCACCGAATTCCAGCGCCGGAAGCGGACATCGCGCTGCAGCGAGGTGAGCGTAGCCTCCACCTGCCGGCCTCCCGCGTAGCGCCCCGCCCCCGGCTCGGGGCTTTCCCCGACCAGTTCCCTGAGCGGGGTCCCCTCCGGGAACATGGCGTGCAGCGAGACCATGAACAGCGAAAAGAGAACGAGCACGAGCAGCAGCGAGCCGACAGTTTCCAGGAGGAGTGAACCCAGTTTTTTGATCAGGCTGCCGCGGGTCATGGTCCGTGTCCCTCGCTGACCTGCTGTTTGGGTGCAGGCGATGGCGATCTTGTGCGAAGCCGCAGGTTCATGAGCTTCGAGCAGCCGGCGGCGTTGCGGAGCACCACACCGAGCAGCTGCTCACCGGGGCTGACTGGCAATTGCACCGTGAACCGCCCCTGACTATCGAGGGGCACCTGAGCCCCCTGCAGCTCAACCGTTGTGCCCGCATCCACCTCGCCGGCCACCGTGCAGGTGGCGTTGCCGGACCGGTCAATCGCCAGCCAGCCGTCGGAACTTCCATAGGAAGCCCGCCTCTCCCCGGCCGGCCCCGCCAGGCGCAGACCAGGCACCGGCAGGGTGGTCGCCAGCGACCTCCCCAGCGAATCACCCATCTGCACCTTGAGGGTGGCGCTCTCCGCAGGGAGGGTGGTTTCAAAGCGGCCGAAGCGGTCCACGGGAACCTGCCGGTCATTGATCAGCACGAAGGGGCTAGCCCGGTAGCGGTCTTTCGGTGCGACCGCCACCTTCTCGGCGAAATCCCCCTTCAGCTCTACCCGGCGGTTGAGCTTTCTCCCCTCGGGGCTGCCGTTGCCGGCCAGGGGGCGTGACTTGCCGTACCAGCGCCGTATTAAACGGGAGGCCGGGATCCCCTCCTCGCGCACCAGGTAATCGGCAGCCTCGTTGCACCTCTTCCGGGAGAGCTCTATGTTGTAGGCGACGGTGCCGATGCCGTCGGTATGGCCTTCCACGATCACTTTCTCTGCCGGGTGCGAGCGGAGCACACGCGCCGCCCCCTTCAGCAGACGCCTGGCTTCTGCGGTCAGGCTCCAGGTGTCAAAGACGAAGGCCCCGCCAGCCAGGGTGAGCAAAACGGCGTCCTTGCGGTTAACCCCGAAGAGTTCGCGGCCGGTGCTGAATACCGAGCCGTCCTGGTAGGTGACGGTGAGCTGGTACTGGTAAATCTCCCCTTCCCGCAGCATGGCTCCTTGGTTCCCGCCGCCCCAGGTGAGCTGATGCGGCGGTGCTCCCCTTCCGGCCAGGGAGCCTCCCCTCTTTCCTTCGCCATCCAGGATGTCGAGGGACCAACAACTGACCAGTTCGGGCCTCTCCACCGAGGTAAGGAAACGGACCGGCCGCGCCGGCTTCCCTTTCTCCAGATCAAGCGATCCCTCCAGCCGTTCCCTGGTGACGGTCACCGCCGTGGATGGTAGCCGCGCCGGTTCGCCGTTCACCAGCAGCGAAAAGAGTTCCGCGCTCCCGGACAGGCGCAAAGGAACCTCCAGCCGCTGCGCCGCTACCCAAAGCACCGGCACCGGTGGCGGCTGCGGTTCGGACACCACCGGGGCTGCCGGCGGCGCTGCCACCGGGACCGGCCTGGCAGGCGGCAACTCCACCAGCTTCCGCTCGGCGCTCTCGAACATATCCTCGTCGAACTTCACCTTGATGCCGAAGAAGGGGCCCTGCCCCTGGAAACTCTCGCCGGTCAGGTCTTTGTCGTCCAGGCGGGCGTAGTTGTAACCGGCGCTCAGCACCACGTTCCGATAGACGCGGTAACCCGCGCTGGCCACGCTCCCGTAGCTGTGCTGGCCGGTCTGGTACTGGTTCATGAGCTTCAGGTACAGGGAGAGTTCCCAGCGCTCGGCGAGATCGTAGGAGATGCCGGCCAGGATGAGATCTGTGTAGCTGCGGTAGCTGTGGCCGTAGACGCTGTCCCAATTGAATTTCCCCGCATATTTTCCCTGCACGATCCACTCTTTCACCAGGCGGTAGCTCCCTTCGTTGGAAAGGATCAGCCAGCGGTTGTCCCCGGTGCCGGCGCTCTCGTTGTCATCGATCTTGTAGCGCAAAAGGCTCAGCAGCTGCAGAGGGTTACCGGCCAGCGGACGGAAAGAGCTGCCGAGGTAGCCGTCGAAGAGTCGGTCTTGGCCGGCATCGGCGTTCTTGTCGGAAAAGGTTCCCTTGCCGAGCAGCGTGAGGGCGCCGGTCGCCTGGTAGGCAAAACCGGCATTGTAGAGGGAGGCGGTCTCGCCGGGACCGGTGCGGATCTCGTAGCGGCCGGTCACCTTCAGGTCCTTCCGGCGCAGGTACTCGCCTGCCAGGGTGAAGGCGGTGCGGGTCCCGCTCTTTCCCTGCACGGTCTGCACCCGCTCGAAGGAAGCATCGACAAGGATCCCCTCCGCCAGCCGGTAGCGGCTGTTCAGGCCGAGGATGGCCTGGCCCCGCTCCTGCGAGAGGGAGTTCTCGACCTGGTAGCCGGTCCGCGACTCAACGGTGATGGCCTCCCGGTCGAAAAGCTTGCTGTTAAGGTCCACGCTGCTCTGCGCGGTGCTGCCGGCCGTCCCGCTGGAGAGCTGGTAGCCGGTGGTAAGCCGCATCTTTTCGCTGAGCCTGCTTTCCATACCGAAGCGGGTAGCCTGCCGGAGCTCGGGATGCCCCTCCTGGTACTCCTCGGTCAGGAACAGATTGGTGGCGTCGCTTAGCCGGTAATCGAGCTTCAAAAAGGTGCGCGACTGGTACTCCGCGACGGTGGAAGGGAAGAGGAGCTGGTCCCGTCTGAGCGTGCCGTCCAGCCGGGAGCTGATGGCCCCCTTGATGCCTGCGTAGAGGAGGTTGGAGCGCCCTTCCCCGCCGTTTTTCTCCTCTTCCACGCTCTTGAAACCGCCCTCGGTTTCCCAGAGGGAGAACGTTCTGAGAAAGCCGGCCTGGCTGCCGAACTGCCTGGTACGGTTGACCTCGTCCTTTTGCACGAAGCTCTCCGCGAAGAGGAGGGTTTCAGAAAGGCCGCGGTAGTCGAGGCGGCCTCCGTACTTGTTGGTGCCGGCCTCATGGCCGGTCATGGAGCTGTTGAAAAAGGAGGCATCCACCTTGCGGTAGTAGCCCCCCACCAGCAGGGAATCGAAGGGGCGGGCGCTCAGTTCCGTTTGGTAGGCGCTCCCCCTTCCCTTTTCCAGGGAATCGCTGACCGCCCCCTCGCCTTTCAGGCTGAACCGCTCGCCGATCTTCCAGCCGGCATCGAGGCCGTAGAGGGTGGTGTCCCGGACGGTCTCCTGCTCCACCACCCCGGTTGCGCCGAGATAGGAGCCGGTTGCCGATTTGAGCAGGGCTCTGCCGCCGTAGACGTACTGCTCGGAGAAAGCGGTCTGGCTTTGGTAATTGATGACGATGGTGACCGGATTCAGGTACTGGTCCAGCGAAGGGACCGGCTCCTTGAAAAGGATGGTGCCGGCGTTGTAGTCGATGGTGTAGTCGGCATAGCGGATCTTCTCGGCAACCGAGACGAGCCGCTCCGAGTGGTAGCGGTCCCGGATCTCGATGCGGACCCGTTCGCTGTTTTCGAAAACCGGTTTTCTGGAGAGGAAGTAGTAGCCCGAGGTGCCGTTACCGGGGATCTGGTCCCTGATTACCGACTCTTCCGTGCGGCTTTCGAACCCTTTGAGGTCGAGGTGCTCACTGTTCATTTCCACTTTGACGCCGTTCAGGGCGCGGTCATAGCGGGAGAACTCGTTTTCCGAGAGGTCCGTGCGGTAGTCGCCAGCCAGAAGGTAGGAGCGCCCGGATTCCAGCTTGAAGTAGAACTTGCCGCGGGACTGGGCCTGGTAGCCGATATCGGTGGCGTCGCCGTAGACGGGATAATACTTCTCGGGGTCGATGCTCTGGAAGACGCCGTCCCGGCGCTCTTTTTTGGAATCGTAGGCGGCGGTGAGCAGGTAGGTGTCAAGGAGGGTGCCGCGGGTGAAAAAGGCCAGGCGCTCTTCGTGGAAGAAGCCTTCCTGGAAGCGGTCGTCCTGGTGGATGTTGTCGGCGCGGCCGCTTACCCCTCGGGCGCCCACCGACAGGTTGCCAAGACCTACCAGCAGCCACTCTCGCGGTAACGCCGCTGCTGCCTGACCTGCAGGAGCGGACTGGCCCAGCGACAACGCCTCGACCGCTCCCTGCTTCACCTCCAGCGCAAAATCCCCCCGGGCTGGACCGCCGAAGGGAACCGTGACAAACTGCGACCACCCCACCCCGGCAAAGGCGGTGTTGTAAGGAACCGGCCGGTAGCGGGGGGCAAGGGTAGAGCGCTCGATTTTCACCACGTGGCTCCCAGCGGCCACCCCGGTGAAGGAGTACTGTCCTTCCTTGTCGGTGACCACATAGGAGCCATCTTCCAGGTAGACCCGCACCCCCGCCATGCCCAGCTCTCCAAAGTCGGGGAGGCCGTTCCCGTTACTGTCCTCGAAGACTCTCCCCAGGATAATCGCCTTGTCCCCCATGAGCGACGAGCGCACCTTTACCCCCGCGCTCGCCTGCGGCGACACGAGCCCCGCCCCCCCCGGCATGACAGCCGAAGCGGAGGCGACGTTGACGCTCACTCCGGCCGGCGCATCGCCGGTCACCGCACAGCGGTAGCTGAGCTTCTTCACCGCTCCAATCTCCATGGTTCCCAGGTCCCAGTTCACCAGTTCTCCGGCTCCCGTTGGATTTGCCACCGGTGTTCCGTCTACCAGGCTCGAGCCCTTCAGGTACCGGAAGCCCCGCGGCAACCGGTCCACCACGGTCACATGGGTGAGTACTGCGGCACCGGCATTTTCCACCTGCACGGTGTAAGGAACCAGGTCCCCCGCCTCGGCAACCGCGCTACCAGACAGCTTCAATATCCGCAAGGAGCCGGAGACCACCGGGGTCACTACCGGATCGGATGAAAGCGTCGCGCTGCTCAAGGAGGTGACCAAGCTGGCGGCGTTGACGATGGAACTCCCCCCTGGCGTATCGCCGCGTACCAGGGCCCGAAAGCCCAGGGTAACCCGGGCTCCGGCGGCCAGCTTCGGTATGTGGAAGGTGAGGGTTCGCGCGGGCGTATCGAAGCTGGCTGTCCCGGCGACTCCCGCCGGAAAGGTCGCGCTACCCGGCAAATAGTCGAGCATCGGGGTCAACAGATCCGTCACCTGCACGGAATCGGCATCGATAACTCCCGTATTGGCAAACCGGATGCTGTAGTAAAGCGTGCTCCCTGCCAGCACGGAACCGGAAGGATCGACAGAGATGACCGGAGGCGCCACTCCACCTGCTTCAGCTACCACCAGCTCGTCCCTTACGCTGCTGCTCCTGGACGGCACGGAGGTCGAGGTGGCGGTGACCGAGAGCTGTTCGACGGTTCCCTGGCTAGCCGCCAGCGGCGTGACTCTCAGCACCACGTCCAGAGAGGTTCCCGCAGCAAGCGGCCCAATCACCTGTACCCCGCTTGCGTCGGCCGGCAGCGGCGTTATGCCGTCGGATGCGTAGAAGATCATCTTGGTCCCGGCAGCAGGTGGGCCGGACACCCCCTGGAGTAATGAACACCTCAGCCGGAAACTGTCGGTGGAGTTTCCCCGGTTGGTGACTGTGTGCAGAAAATCCACCGGCTTTCCGGCAACTCCCGTCACGCTCCGGGAGGGAACTATGGAGGGGTCGGCCAGATCGTGGACGGTGACCTGAGTCGTACTGGAGCTTGCGCTTCGCGGAGCCGGTGCCGCGAACTGTGCGGTAAAGCTGTGGCTGATCACGGTCCCGGCGGGAGTGAGCGAGGCCGCCGTCCGGGGCGCCAGCACCAGCAGCAGGACCAGCATGCCAGCCAGGATGCTCCCCCCCGTCTTGTTCACTGCAGGGACCATGGCAACCTTCCCGGATCGAGGGGCTCAATCTACCTGCACGCGGAAATAGACGTAGAGGGTCTTGCCTGGCTGGAGCGATCCCCCGGCGGCCTCGGTGGCGCCCTGCCCCAGATGCGCGAGGATGCTGCCCGACGCATGGCGCGCCCAGCCGCAGTCGGCAGCCGCGCAGGCGCTTCCGTCGCCGCTGGAGGTGGTGCCTACCCAGACCGTGGCCACCTGGCAGGTGGTGTTGGCAGGAACAGGGGTGTCGATGGTGAGTGCGCTGGCAGGGGCCGCGCCGCTGTTGGTGACGCTCATCCGGTACTCGAGGGTGTCGCCAGGGACGGCAGTCGCGGTGAGCTGGAAAGTACCCCCTTGGGTTATGTTGCGGACGTTCTCGGCGACCGAGACAGCAGCGGCCAGGGCGGTGGTGGTGACGTCATCGGTCCCGCTCGCCCCTGCGCCGGTCACCGAGAGATGGGTGTCGGCCCGCTCGCCGTTGGCACTGGCGGCGGGTACCTTCACCAGCACCGAAAATCGGTAGGTGGCACCGGGGGCCAAGGGTCCGGTGGCGCTGGCCGCGGTCCCGTCTTCGGCCCGCAGGGTCGTCAGCCAGCCGTTGCCGGTGGTGGCTGCGAGTGTGAAGCTGTCGATGCCGCTGCCGGCGTTGGTGACCGCGTAGCGGTAGCTGACCACGCTGCCGATGTTTCCGGAACTGTCGGCAGGGGCAGAGACGGTGACGGCGGCACTGGAGCCGCAGGCAACGGTCTCGGCCTTGACCTGGTCTTTCTGGGCGGCTTCCGCCGAGGAGGCGGCGGAGACCAGCACGCGGAAGCTGGCGCCCGGGGTGATGACGGCGGGGGTAACCTGGACCAGCAGGGAAACTGAGTCCCCGGGGGCCAGGAGCCCCGTGGCATAACCGCTCCCGGCAAGTACGGAACTCCGGTCGACGCCCGCCTCATCGAGGAAACGGACGGTAAAACCGTTAGCACCCCCGGTCCCGGAAAGGAGGAAGCTGTCGGGAAGATCGCCGCCGTTTCTAAGCTGGATCTTGAACTGGGCCGGGGTCCCCTGGAAGGCGGCTGCGGTGACTGCCTGCAGCGAGGCAGCGGACTCGAACACCCCGCTACCAAGGTAGGAGGCGTCCCCGTCGCTGGCGATCTTGATCATGAGGTCGGGCTGGTACCTGGCTGCAGCGAGGGAGGTTCCAATGAAGAGCGAGAAAAGCAAAGTGATGCAGACCTGCCAAAGCAGGTGCCGTGCGGATCCGGAAGCCCTCTCATACTTATTAAAATACATTAATTTCATGCTCATAAAAATACCAGATGCCCGGAGAGAGGCAACCGCGGCCAAAGAAAATTTGTCTTTTGGGGAGGGGAATGGTATGTAGGAACCGGGAGAAAAGCATGGAAACGGAAAGCCGCTACTACCAGCTCGCCAGCCGCGACCTGGTCTACATGAAGTTCATTCTCGAGGCGTACGAAGGGATGTCCACCATGAGCACCATCGACGGCAAGCGGGGCATCGTCAGGGTCAACTATCCGGTCCCCTTCGCAGACGACGTCACGCGGCTGATGGAGGCGCTTGCTACGGAGATAGCGGTCACCGAGGTGACCGAGGGGGGTGAGCCGTGCTTGAAACATTAGACGTGGAAGCCATCCTGCGCCGTGCCCTGTCGGCCGGCGGCGACTTCGCCGACATCTACTACGAGGACAACACCTTCACCGGCGTTTTCTGCGAAGACAGCAGGATCGAGCGCGTCCTCTCGGCCGCCGACCGCGGCATCGGCATCAGGGTGATCTCGGAGCTCAGCACCGCGTACGGCTTCACCAACGACCTCTCGCTGGAGTCGCTGCTGCGGCTGGCGGAAACGGTGAGCAAGGGGGCCCGCGGCGGTTCTTTCCGCGGAGATTTCAACCTCTGCCCGCGCCAAAGCGGCGGTTTCGCCATTGCCATTGCACCCGACCAGATTCAGCTCGCCGAAAAGGTGGCCCTGGTGAACCGGGCCGACCGCGCCGCCCGCGGCGTGGACCCGCGGGTGAAGCAGGTGCTGGCGACCTACCGGGACTCGCAGGTGAAGAGCCAGACGGTCAACTCGCTGGGTGAATTCAGCGAGGACCTGGCGGTCTCCACCATCTTCCTGGTGCAGGTGGTGGCCCAGGACGGCGCGGTAACCCAGACCGGTTACGAGCCGGTGGGCGCGCAGCGGGGTTTCGAGCTGTTCGACACCATCACTCCGGAGGAGCTGGCAGTGAAGGCGGCCTCCCGCGGCGTGATGATGCTGGGGGCGAGGCAGTCGCCGGCGGGGCAGTACCCGGTGGTGCTCTCCAGCGAGGCGGGGGGGACCATGGTCCACGAGGCGATCGGGCACGGGCTGGAGGCCGACCTGGTCCAGGCGGGGACCTCGGTGTACCGGGGGAAGATCGGCGAGCAGGTTGCCTCGGAGCTGATCACCGTCATCGACGACGCCACCATTCCCTACGCCCGCGGCTCCTTCGCCTTCGACGGGGAAGGGACGCCGGCACAGAAGACGGTGCTGGTGGAAAACGGCATTCTCAAGGGGTACATGTACGACCGGCTGTCGGCCATGAAGGACGGCTGCACCTCAACCGGCAACGGCAGGCGTGAATCCTACCGGACCCGCCCCATCGTGCGGATGACCAACACCCTGATCGCAGCGGGGAAAACCGATCCGGCAGAGATCGTGAAGAGCGTCGAAAAAGGGCTCTTCGTGCGTCGCATGGGCGGGGGGCAAGTCAACACCGTGACTGGCGATTTCGTCTTCGAGGTTTCCGAAGGATACCTGATCGAGAATGGGGCGGTTGGCGAGCCGGTCAGGGGCGCGACCCTGGCGGGGAACGGGCCGGAGGTGCTGAAGAAGATCACCATGGTGGGGAGCGATCTCGGTTTCGGGATCGGGACCTGCGGCAAAGACGGCCAGGGAGTCCCGGTAGCCGATGCCCAGCCGACCCTGCTGATCACCGGGATCACGGTGGGAGGGAAAAAAGAAAAAAACTAACGGCCATTTCAATCCCCTTCATCCCTGTTGAAACTGTCTTTCTACTCACCTTCCGATTTTAAGCGCTTTTCCAGTGCGGTCAGTTTCGGCGCTATCGCTTTTCCCACCCACATCTGAGGATTCGACGCGGTCTCGCCCTGCTCGTTCTCCCAGGTCCGGATCGATTTCCTCGCTTCTTTAAATGCCTTTGTGAATGAGAAGGTGTGACGCAGCGCGTCGTTGACGTAGGCTTCTCCGAACCAGGTGAAATTCTCCCCGTTGCCGCAACCAAAGGACTCATGATCGGCATCTGCCGCGGTGATCACCACGGTGTTGTCATCCTTGAGCGGTTCGATGAAGCCACCCGCATAACAGGCGGAAACGACCACCACCTTCCACTTTATCCCCGAGCCCTTAATGATCCGCGCCAGTTTGTCCGGAGTGAGCCCCTGGAGATCGAGCGGCTGGTTGTTGACGGTAAGCTCGTGCTCCTTGGAGCCGTGGGAGCTCAGGTAAAGGAAAAGGACATCCTCGTCACGGTTCATCACCTGCCCCACCCGCGCCAGCGCCCGCGCCAGGTTGCTGCTGGTGGCAAAGGGAAGCGTGCTGCCGGTCTTCGGGTTGTTGACGAGCAGCACATCGCGCCGCGCGGTGCCGAACCGGGTGTCGAAGAGGCTCCGGGCGGCGGTGACCTCCTTCAGGAAGACATCCTGGCTGGCATCGCCTGCGAAACCGACGAAGTAGAGATCGGTCTCCCCCCTTATCCCCGGCCGCAGTCCCGCCAACTGCCCATCCAGCAGCCGGGACTGGGCCGAAAGCACCTCCTCGGTCAGATGCAACTCACCGCTCTCGGCACCGTCTCCGGAACTCACCCACAGGTCGGGGCGGGGAAAATACCACAGCGGCGGCACCACCAGAAGCAGGAACAGGAGCACCAGCAGGGCCCGACGCGGAGCCGACACCGGACGCGCCGACCGCACCAGGAACAGCAGGCCGGTGGCTGCCCACCACCAGAAGAAACGGTAGTAGTGCGGAGCTTCCAGGTAATCGATGAGCCAGCTGAATTGCGAAAGCTGGCTGGCGGCCTCCATAGCCGCGTGGCTCATTTCGATCGGGATGCTGAGCGAAATGAGGGCAACGGGGATAACGGTTATCAGCCCGGGGCGTGCCAAGAGCTTTCCGGCCAGGAAGCCAAACAGCAGAAAGAGCGGCAGGTGAAAGAAGAAGGTCTCGACAGCGGGGGTGGAAAAGGAACCGCGCTGGCCAACCAGCAGGAAAGAGACGGACAGGTTCAGCAGGCAATCGGCAAGGGCGACCAGGGCCAGGTCGGCGGTGCTTGCGTACCAGTCGCCAGACCCGCCCCGCAGAAAGAGCGAGGTGCGCACGCCGCGAAGCAGGTTCCGAAACAGCTGCCGAAAGAGATGACCGTTGGTCTTGCCGGCAAGAGGTGCCGCCGGAAGATCGCTGGAGGATTGGTTGAGCCCGGCCGGTTCAGGGCCGGCAAAGTCGGATCGAGGCGGGGTTTCCTTGGGTTGTACGGTTTCATATTCCATGGGGAAGGATAATACCATGGTCCGGGCCTTTTGGAGTCGCATTTCATGAGGCTAGATGATATTTTTCTATAATTTTGCTTTCTCAATTGCAGTCAATCCTGCTACCATGATGCGTCTGTGCCGTGGCAAATGAGAGTGGCGGCCACTATCGCCCGCTTTCGACTTTTCCGGTCCCGTCTGCGCCCGTCGGCGTCCCCTCTCCACCCACATCCCCTCCCCCGAACGGGTGAGGGCCAGGGAGGGGGAGCACGTTCAGGATGGATACTGTTCTATTCGCCATGAAAAAAGCCCCCCGGGACCGATCCCTGTTCTGCCCAACATCCCCTCCTCCGAACGGGGGAGGGTTAGGGAGGGGAGCACCGGTTCAGCAATGGACACCGTTCCATTTGACCAACAGCACTCCCCCCTCCCGACCTCGCGACGTTCGGGGGGAGGAGCCATAACAGAGAGGTCAGACCATGAATAGCTCAAAATGGACCAAGAACAGCTGGCGCTCGTTTCCCGCCAGGCAGCAGCCGGTGTGGCCGGAGGGATCGGCGCTGGAGGATTCCCTGAAGACCCTGTCGCAGCTTCCGCCGCTGGTATTCGCGGGAGAATGCCAGACCCTGAAAGGACAGCTGGCCGAGGTGGTGGAAGGAAAGGCCTTCGTGCTGCAGTGCGGCGACTGCGCCGAGGACTTCTCGCGCTGCACGGGACCCGATATCCGCGAGCTTTTGAAGGTGATCCTGCAGATGTCGGTGGTGCTTGCCTGGGCCGGAGAAAAGCGGGTGATCAAGATCGGCAGGATCGCCGGGCAGTACGCCAAGCCCCGTTCTTCCCACACCGAGACGGTCAACGGCCTGGAGATCCCCTCCTACCGCGGCGACATGGTCAACAGCCCCGATCCAACCGCGGAGGCGCGTACCCCCGACCCGCGCCGGATGCTGGAAGGGTACTACCGGGCGGCCGCCACCTTGAACCTGGTCCGCTCCTTCACCCTGGGCGGCTATGCAGCGCTGGACCGCGTGCAGGCCTGGCACCGCGCCTCCCTGGACGCCCTGCCGGCCGGGCAAAAATATGAGGAACTGGTGCGGCAGATCTGGAAGACCATCAACTTCATGACCGCCATCGGCCTCGACCCGCAGCACACCCCGCAGCTGAACCAGACCACCCTCTACACATCGCACGAGGCGCTTTTGCTCGATTACGAGGAAGCGCTCACCAGGATGGATTCCACCACCGGTGGCTGGTACGACTGCAGCGCCCACATGCTCTGGATCGGCGACCGCACCCGGCAGCCGGACGGCGCCCACGTCGAATTCCTGCGCGGGGTCAGAAACCCGCTGGGAATGAAAGTAGGCCCCAACCACGACCTCAACCAGCTCAAGCAGATCATCGAGACGCTGAACCCGAACAACGACCCGGGCAGGATCACCCTGATCACCCGCTTCGGCGCCGACCGGATCGGTGAATTCCTGCCGCAGCTGCTGCGCGAGATCAAGAAAGAAGGGTTCAAGGTAGTCTGGAGCTGCGACCCCATGCACGGCAACACCTACCAGAACGAGTACGGGCAGAAGTCGAGGAAGTTCGAGGAGATCCTGCGCGAGATCCATTCCTTCTTCCAGATCCATTCCGCCGAGGATACCGTGGCGGGCGGAGTCCACCTGGAGTTGACCGGCGACCACGTGACCGAGTGCACCGGCGGCAGCCGCCAGCTTCTGGACAAGCACCTTCACCAGAACTACCAGACCAACTGCGACCCGCGCCTCAACGCCGAGCAAAGCGTGGAACTCGCCTTTGAGCTGGCGGAGATCATGAACCCGTAGAGCCGCCCCTTCCGCCAGGGGCCGGCAACTGATAAGGAGGCGACATGAGGAGGATTTTGCTCGGGTTGCTGCTTTTCTGCGCCACCGCTGCCCAGGCCGAAACCTACCAGTGGACCGACCAGGATGGATCGGTCCATTTTTCCGATGCGCCCGGCTCGGCCCCGGCGGCTTCCCGCAAAGGGGCGCAGCCCTCGGACGCCAAATCCGGTGGCGCCGGTGCCGGGACCACCGCTTCTGGAGCCGCCGGACAGGGTACGGCCGCCAAAGGGGCGGTTTCCTCGCAGGTCGACGCCATGAAAGAGCAGATGATGAACGATCAGGGCATCATGGCGCTGGTCGCCGCCATGCTGCACGATCCCGACCTGCAGGCGATCCTGAACGACCCGGGCGTTATGAAAGCGGTCCAGTCCGGCGACATCGCCGCACTCATCAACAATCCGGCCTTTATGAAACTCCTCGACAATCCGCGCGTGAAGGAGATAGAGAACCGGATGCTGCAGGGCGGCATCCAGTAGCCGTTCGCTGGAGCGATGCCGTTTCCCTGGCGCTTTTCTGTGCCTGGTGCACGGTCATCGTCCGCGCTGCGTCCCCCCCTTGACAAAGGGGGGCCGGGGAGATTGCGTCTGGCCGTTGGATGCAAATGGAGGCCCCTTGTCCCCATCCTCACCCCGGCCCTCCCCTTGAAGGGGAGGGGGTGCTTGCGCGGGACGGAATTTGTTGTTAATCGGGTTTTCCCCCCTATGAACAGACCATAGGGTTGGCTGTATGGTTGGGCGACAAGCCCAGCCTTTTTTGATGCAAGCGCAGAGCTGAACTGGAGGGAGGCAAGTGGAAATGGTTGCTGCTGAAAACGCCGGATGGAACAGGATCCTCAGCCTGCCGGTCATCGTGGCCGCGCTCGGATACTTCGTCGATATCTACGACCTGGTGCTCTTCTCGATCGTGAGGGTTCCGAGCCTGAAATCACTGGGACTCCAGGGACAGGATCTGATTAACCGCGGCGTCTTCATTCTCAACATGCAGATGGTGGGAATGCTGGTCGGTGGCGTCATCTGGGGCGTGCTGGGTGACCGCAAGGGGCGCCTCAAGATCATGTTCGGCTCCATCCTGCTCTATTCCGTCGCCAACCTGGCCAACGGCATGGTTAGCTCCCTCCCCGCCTATGCTGCCCTCCGTTTCATCGCCGGCATCGGACTGGCCGGAGAACTGGGAGCCGGCATCACCCTGGTCTCCGAAGTCCTGCACAAGAGCACCCGCGGCTACGGCACCATGATCGTCGCCTCGGTCGGGGTGTCCGGGGCCATTCTGGCCAATTTCATCGCCGCCAACTTCGAATGGCGTAACGCCTTCTTCATCGGCGGCGGACTGGGGCTGCTGCTCCTCATCCTGCGCATCAGCGTGGTGGAATCGGGCATGTTCCGCGACATGGAGAGCAAGGTAGTCGCCAAGGGAAACTTCCTGGCGCTCTTTACCGACCGAGGCAGGTTCGTCCGCTACCTTGACTCCATCTTGATCGGCGTTCCCACCTGGTTCGTGGTCGGCATCCTCATCACTTTCTCGCCGGAATTCGCCAAGGCCCTGAAGGTCAGCGGCCCCGTCTCGGCCGGCAATGCCGTCATGTACTGCTACCTCGGGCTGGTCTTCGGCGATTTCGCCAGCGGCGTCCTCAGCCAGCTTCTGAAAAGCAGGAAGAAGGTGATCCTGATCTTCCTTGCCCTCACCTGCGCGGGGTTCCTCTGGTATTTCCTCGCCTCCGGCGTCACGGCCACCCTCTTCTACGGCATCTGCACCTTCCTGGGCTTTGCCAGCGGCTACTGGGCGATCTTCGTCACGGTAGCCGCCGAGCAGTTCGGCACCAACCTGCGGGCCACCGTGGCCACCACGGTCCCCAACTTCGTCCGCGGCATGGTGGTGCCCATCACCCTGCTGTTCCAGTGGGCCCGCGGCCTGCTCGGGCTGGAAGGTGGAGCCGTGGCAGTCGGCGTTTTCTGCATGCTGGTCGCCTTCCTTTCCCTCTACCGTCTGGAAGAGACCTTCCACAAGGATCTCGACTACTTCGAGGAGTACATCTAAAGGCCGGCTCACAGCCGCCGTCCTCTGCAAAACTCCCTCCCGAGAAACCCCTCGCCCGCCGGGAGAGGGTGGCCGAAGGCCGGGTGAGGGAAGTCACGCCCCGCGTTCACAGCCTCCGCCCGCGTTCACAGCCTCCGTCCCGCGTTCACAGCCTCGCCCCCCGCGTTCACAGCCTCGCCCGGCGTTGGCACAGCCTCGCCTCACTATCGCGCACCGCCACCTTATTGGTTCAATATCAACCAATTGCAGCAGTCTCGCCGCTTGCTGGCTTCCCTCACCCCTTCCCCTCTCCCGAAGGGCGAGGGGTGTTCAGATTTGCGAGGGCAAGGCAGGGCCTCATCTGTTTTGAGGACCTGGGGGCGTTACTTGTCAGGACGTGGGATGGTTGATTCCCGGCGGGGGGAGAGGGACCCCTTGTCGAAGAATTGAGGGAAGAGTTTTTTGGTGCAATCCGGGCACAGCCCGTGGCTGAACTCGGCTTCCGAATGCTCGGTGATGTACTTCTCCAAAAGAGTCCACGATCCTTCCAGGCTCCGGATCTTCTTGCAGGACGCGCAGATGGGGAGGAATCCCCGCAGCACCCTCACCTCCTGCATCGCCTTCTCGCGCTCGGCGAGGGCTTTTTCCTTCCGTTCTTCCAGCGCCCGCCGCTGCAGTCCCAGGACACACGTCACCCAGATGGAAGCCAGCGCCAGGAACCGGTTCGATACCGCTTTCCACATTTCAGTGATGGGCTCTTTGTGAAACAGTGGGCCGATGGTGAAGAGTGTAGTGACTATGGCGACCAGCAGGATGAATCTCTTGTCCTCAGACTTAACTGACAGCAGCACCACGGCGCTGTACAAAACGACCACCGCCACCCCCAGAGGAAGTTTCAGGTCCAGTCCCAGGATTGCGACCATGGCAAAGGCACAGGTCAGATAGAGAGCACTCTTCTGCTGTTGTTCGGCAGGACTCTTGTCCGGCAGACTAATCGTGGGGTAGATAGTCTGGTAAAAATCTTTCGGTGACATGGCTGGCAGTCGTACTACTTCGATGCAGCGGAAAATGCCTTACTACTAGCATATCCAGCGTGGCACTTTAAAGTCAACTACCTCCTGATAGAGAGATGATGCAGTATCACCGGAAAAAGGGCGGACAGGGAGAGGAGAACCAGCGCCAGGAGGATCTTCCAGCTGAAGAGATCCGCCGGCGCATTGATGTCCCTCAGTTGGTAACCGACATAGGCGTGGATGATGGAACCGGGAAGGATGCCGAGCGAGGTGGTCCAGGCAAAGGTCCTGAGCGGGATTTTGGTGATGCCGGCACAGTAGTTTATGACACAGAAAGGAGCGACGGGAACGATGCGCAGG
>DATFAB010000051.1:0-23247 GCA_035255025.1 Geomonas sp. | reverse complement strand
GGGACCGCCGGTCAGCGCGATGGAGCTGCCGAAAGCCTTGGGAATGAAGAAGGCGCCGTAGGCGGCGAAGGCCGAGCTGAAGCCCAGCACGGCGGCAGCTTCCTTGGCCGCTTCGGCGGAAGCCTGCCCTTCGGCCTGCGGTCCCTTGCCTGCGGCTGCACGCTGACGGTCGGTGAGGAAGATGACGGGGATCATCCTGAAGGTGGAGCCGTTACCAATGCCGGTAGTGATGAACATGACGATGAACATGGCGAGAAAGCCCCAGAAGTTTCCGCCGGCCCCTCCGTGCGGCAGGTAGTGGAGCACGCCGAAGACGGCCACCGCCATGGCGACAAAATTCCAGAAGGTTACCCGTGCTCCCCCCAGCTTGTCGGCGATCCAGCCACCCAAGGGCCGGCAGAGCGCGCCCACCAGCGGCCCCAGGAAGGCGTACTGGGTCGGGTTCATGGTCGGAAACTGGGACTTGATGAGAAGCGGCAGCCCGGCCGAGTAGCCGATGAAGGAGCCGAAGGTGCCCAGGTACAGCCAGCACATGATCCAGTTGTGCTTGCGGCCGAAGATGACCGACTGGTCGCGGAAGGATGCCTTGACCTCGGCGATGTCGTGCATCCCCAGCCAGGCAGCGATGGTGGTGGCGATGATGAACGGTACCCAGATGAAGCCGGCATTCTGCATCCACACCGAGTTGGTCACCCCCTTGACGATGGAGATCTGCGGAGCTCCGAAAAGGGCGGCAAAAGTGCCGGTCGAGATCACTACCGGGATCAGGAACTGCATCGCGCTGACACCAAGGTTCCCGAGACCTGCATTGAGCCCGAGGGCGGTGCCTTTCTGTGACTTGGGGAAGAAGAAGCTGATATTTGCCATGCTGGATGCGAAGTTGCCGCCGCCGAAGCCGCAGAGCAGGGCCAAGGTGAGCATGGTGGTGTAGCTGGTATGCGGATCGCGCACGGCAAAGCCGATGCCTATGGCCGGGATCAAAAGCGACGCGGTGCTGATGGTGGTCCACTTCCTGCCGCCGAAAATCGGGATCATGAAGGAATAGAAGATCCTGAAGGTGGCGCCGGAAAGACCCGGCAGCGCGGCCAGCCAGAAGAGCTGGTTGGCGTCGAAGGTGAAGCCGATCGACTGCAGGTTGATCACCACCACGCTCCAGACCATCCAGACCGCGAAGGAGAGGAACAGGGAGGGGATGGAGATCCAAAGGTTGCGGGAGGCGATGGCTTTCCCCTCGTTATGCCAGAAGGTTTCACACTCCGGATTCCAGACTTTCAATACACGTGACATCTATCTGTGCTCCTTTAACTAATCATTGGAAGTCCCCCTTTGGAAAAGGGGGATTTAGGGGGATTTGTTTTTTTGCCGCCAGTTCAAACTGCAGGAAACAACTTAAAGGCAAATCCCCCCAGCCACCCTTTTTCAGGGGGGCGCAGGTGGCCACCTAGTGATTGATCGCGGCTACTTCGACCGCCACCGGTACAGGATCGGCGGATCCTTCAGGAAGTCGATCGGCAGGTAGAGCAGGTGCACGAGCTTCGTGAAGGGGAGCAGCGCGACGATCAAGAACGCGCTTGCTGCGTGCAGCTTGAAGACGAGCGGGAAGTCGGTCACGTACTCGAGCTGCGGGTTGAAGGACACGATCGACCACAGGTAAGGGACGGCAGTGTGCAGGTACCAAGCCGAACCCCAGCGCATGAAGTAGCCGATGTAGATCCCGGTTCCGGCCTGGAAGGCCAGCAGGTAGAGGATCAGCCAGTCGGAGCCGAAGGTGACCCGCTTCAGGCTCGGTGCGTTGCAGCGGCGCAGCAGCAGCAAAAGGCAGCCGAGCAGGGAAAAGATGCCCAGCCCCAGCCCAAAGCTCTCCACCGTGAGGAGGACTTCGTTGTTTCCCAGGAAAGCCTTGATGGGGCCGGGGAAGAAGAAGCCGAGGATGTGCGCCACCAGCACCGGTATGATGCCGTAGTGCCAGGGATTGATCCCCCAGAACAGGAATTTCCGCTCCAGGAACTGCGTTGAGTACGCCGACCAGGTCAGCCTGTTGCTGAGGAAACGGTACGGCGTCACCAGGAGCACCAGGGCGATGGCCAGGTAGGGGAGGGCGATGAAGATCAGGTTGTTTAACATGTGGAATCCTCCTGGCAATCGGCGCTGCAGAGCAGGCCGGCTGCCTCGATCAGCGACAGCCAAGGCGAACGGGTACGGGGCACTGATGCCGCCACGAACTTCTCCAGTCCCGGGGCAACCATCTCGTGGATGAAGCGGCGCCGGAATTCGTCCTCTCCCTGGACTGCGAGGTGGGCGAGGAAGGAGAGGAGCACCCCGAGGTGGTCGGGCAGCTCGCGGTTGGCCGGCTGGAAGCCGAACTGGCGGTACTGCTCCTTCACCGCGATCATGTAGCTGGCCTTCTTCTGGTTGTCACCGTAGAGGTGGTGCCCCAGGTATGGGGCCAGTGCCGGGTTGAAGTCGAAGATGGCGACATACTCCTCCTGCAACTCAGCCGGCGTCGAGGCATGCACCATTGCCGGGAAATCCTCCCCGAGCCAGGGTGCCACCTTGCCGCACGACTCGATCAGCAGCTCCTTCCTGGACGGGTACTCGAGGAGAGCCGCCAGGGCCCGGTAGCTTTCTGCCTTGCTCATCGCGCCCCCCTCGTCTTCTTCAGCAGGCCGAAACCGGCTTCCTGTTTGCGCAGATAGGGATCCTGCTCCTCACGCTGCTGCGGCGGAATCACGAAGCGCTCGTTGTAGCCGGCGATGGTGAACAGCCGGTAGAGCCTCTTCGCTCCATCCTGATCGAGCCCGGCTTCCTGCAGGACGGCCGGGTCCGCCTCCTGTTTCAGGTTTTCCGCCCGCATGTGGACCCGCAGCGCGATCAGCTTCTTGAGGACATCCTCGATGATGCCGTGGTTGCCGCCGGAGAGGAGGCTCGCCAGGTACCCGATCGGCACCCGCAGCGTCTCCAGGGCCGGAATCAGGCCGTGCTCGAGGAGCTTGTGGGTGTCGCCCAGGGTGGAGAGGACCGGAGAGAGCGACGGGATATAGTAGGCCATCGGCACCGTCCTGAATTCCGGATGGAGGGGGAGGGCAAGGCCGAATTCCTTCACCAGGGTGTACACCGGCGACTTGACCGCGGCATCCAGCCAGCGTTCGGAGACCCCGTTTTTGCGGGCGCCTGCGCGAACCGCTTCGTCGTTGGGATCCAGGATCAGGTTGCGGTGCGCTTCGACCAGCTCATCGTCCTTGACCAGCGCCGCGCTCTCGACCGCCTCGGCGTCATAGAGCAGCACTCCGACGTAGCGTATCCTTCCCACGCAGCTGTGTGCGCAGGCGTTGCACTGGCCGCTCTCCGCGCGGGGATAGCAGAAGATGCACTTCTCCGCCTTGCCGCTTTGCCAGTTGAAGTAGACCTTCTTGTAGGGGCAGGCGCTGGTGCAGAAGCGCCATCCCTTGCAGACTTCCTGGTCCACCAGCACCACGCCGTCCTCGCCGCGCTTGTAGAGGGCGCGGGAAGGGCAGGAGGCGACGCAGGCCGGGTTAAGGCAGTGGTTGCACATGCGCGGCAGGTACTGCATAAACATGGAGTCGTAGGAATCGATGACCTGTTTGTCCTGCAGGTTCATGTCCTTGGCGGCGTAGACCTGCGACCCGGACAGGTCGTCGTCCCAGTTCGGGCCCCCCTTGATCTCCTCGATCTTTTTGCCGCTGATCTGCGAGAAAGCCTCGGCTACCGGCTGGTCATCCCCTTCCTTGGCGCCTGCCAGGTTGCCGTAGTCGAAGTCGAACGGCTCGTAGTAATCCTCTATCTTCGGCATGTTGGGCTGGAAGAACATGTTGGCCAGGGTCGGCCCCTTGCCGAGACCTTTCAGGCTCAGCTTCTTGCCGTCGGCTATCCAGCCCCCCTTGAAGCGCTCCTGGTTCTCCCAATGCTTCGGGTAACCGACGCCCGGTTTGGTTTCCACGTTGTTCCACCACATGTACTCGGCGCCTTTCCTGTCGGTCCAGATGTTCTTGCAGGAGATCGAACAGGTGTGGCAGCCGATGCACTTGTCCAGGTTGAAAACCATCACTATCTGTGCTCTTACATCCATAGTTGCCCCTTATCGCGAATCGAAACCCGGCGGACTGCTGCGGGTCCCTCATCTTTGGTAAACCTCATCGTTATCTAGCCCCTCCCGTCGAAGGGGAGGGGCCTGGTCTACAAAGGTCTCTTATCCCTTCAGCTTCCGGACCACCACGTAACTGTCGCGGTTTACGCCGGTTGGCCCCCAATAGTTGAAGTAGTAACTGAACTGGGCGTATCCCCCCAGCATCAGGGTCGGTTTCAGGCGGATCCTGGAGAGGCTGTTGTGCACGCCCCCGCGTTTGCCGCTTTTCCTGGACTTCTTGATGTTCAGGGTCCGCTCCGGCGCGTGGTACATGACGGCTGCCCCCCGCGGGATGCGGGAGGATACGATGGTGCGGCAGACCACCACCCCGTTGGCGTTGAAGACCTCGATGGTCTCGTTGTCCTCGATGCCGGCCCCGGCCGCGTCCTCGTGGTTCAGCCAGATCGCCTGGCCGCCGCGGGAGAGGGTCAGCATCCGCAGGTTGTCGCTGTAGGTGGAGTGGATCCCCCACTTGCCGTGCGGCGTGAGGAAGTTCAGCACCAGCCCGGTTTCGCCCTCGGTCTCGTCCAAGACCGCCGGGTCGAGTTTCCCCTTGAAGGTGGGCAGCCCTTCGTGGAACTCGCGATAGTACGGGTGATCCAGGTAGAGCGACTGGCGGCCGGACAGGGTACGCCAGGGGACGTCGTGCTCAACGTTCAGGGTGAAGGGGGAATAGGGACGGCCGTTGTTCATGAGACCGCTCCAGATGGGCGAGCTGATGGCCCGGCGCGGTTTTTGGGTGACATCCTCCCATTTCATGCGGAAGTCGCGATTGCCTTCGGAGATCTGCGCCAGCGGTTTGCCGACCCGCTTCTCCAGCTTCTGGAAGGCGCGGTGCGCCAGTTCGCCGTTGGTCTCCGAGGCCAGCGACAGGATGACGTCCGCCACCACCCGCTCGTCCTCCAGGTCGACGTAGGTCCCGCTGTTCCATTTGCGGGTCGGCAGGGTCTCGAGGAGCTTCTCGTGCTCGTCGTCGGCATCGTAGTAGTTGCCGTGGGACCCGAGGTGGCCGATGTGCGGCCCAAGCGACATGAAGCGGTTGTAGATGTTCGGGTAGTCGCGCTCCACGATGGCCAGGTTGGGCATGGTCTTGCCCGGTACCGGTTCGCACTCGCCCAGTTTCCAGTCCGCTACCTGGCGCTGGGAGATCTCGCCCGGAGTGTCATGGAGCAGCGGCGCGGCCACGATATCCTTCACCGGCAGGGGAAGGTGCTTTGCCGAAAGCTCGCTCACCTTCTTGGCGATGGTGGCGAAGGTCTTCCAGTCGGACCTCGACTCCCAGGAGGGAGGCACGGCGGCGTCCATGCAATTCACGAAGGAGTGCATGTCGGTGGTGTTCAGATCGCTCTTCTCGTACCAGGTTGCTGCCGGCAGCACGATGTCCGAGTAGAGGGTCGAGGTGTCCATCCTGAAGTTGAGATCGACCACCAGGTCCACCTTGGCCTCGGGCGCCTTGTCGTGCCAGACGATGTCCTTGACCTTCCCCTTGGCCTTCTCTTTGGCGGTGAAGCTTGCGTTGGGGGCGCCCAGCACGTGCTTCAGGAAGAACTCATGCCCCTTGGCGCTGGAGGAGATGGCGTTGCCGCGCCAGATGAACCAGACCTTGGGGGAGTTGCCGGCTCCATCCGGGTCCTCGATGGCGAAGCGGGTGCTGCCGCTCTTCAGGCGGCCCACCAGCCAACTGCGCACCTCATCGTCGCTCTGGCAGCCATCTTTTTTTGCCTGCTCCACCAGTTTTAGGGGGTTGGCGTTGAAGTGGGGGGCGAAGGGGAGCCAGCCGAGCCGGACCGCTTTGGCGTTGAAGTCGGCGGCGTGCAGCGGCATCTTTTCGCCGGTTTCCGGCTTGAAGTAATCGACGAAGCTCCGGTCGTAGCGCCACTGGTCGGAGTGCATGTACCAGAAGCTCGGGGTGTTCTGCAGCCGGGAAGGCTTGACCCAGTCCTGGGCCATGGCGATCGAGGTCCAGGGGGAGAGCGGCGCCACCTTTTCCTGGCCGACGTAGTGCGCAAGGCCCGCACCGTTGCGGCCGACGCTGCCGGTCAGGATCAGGGCGGTGATGGCGGCGCGGTAGATCAGGTCGTTGTGGTACCAGTGGTTCACCCCGGCGCCGATGATGATCATGTTGCGGCCGTTGCTCTGCTCTCCGTTGGTGGCCCATTCCCTGGCGATTTTGAGCACCGTCTCGGCGTCGATGCCGGTATGCTTCTCCTGCCATTTCGGGGTGAAGGGGAGTTCGGAGTCGTAGCTGTGCGGGTAATCGCCGCCTAGCCCGCGCGAGACGCCGAACTGCGCCATCAGAAGGTCGAATACGGTGGTGACAGCGACCTCGCCGTTTTTGGTCTGGACCCTGCGCACCGGCACCTCGCGCAGGGCATCCTGCTCGCCTTCGAAGCTGAAGCGGACCTTGCGGGTCTCCTTGCCAAGGAAGGTGAGGGCGGCGTCGATCTCGCTGCCGTCGACCATGTCCTTCATGTCCAGGTTCCATTTCCCTTCCTGCTTGCTCCAGCGCGATCCGAGGCTGCCGTGGGGGACGCGTACCTCGCCGTCGCGGTCGGCGACGCACAAGGTCCAGTCGGCATGCTCGAGCTCCGCCGAGCGTTCGAACTCGTCGGCGCGCAGGAACTCGCCCTGGCGCCAGACGTTGCCCCCTTTGCCGTCGTCGCAGGAGGTGAGTTTCACCAGGAACGGAAGGTCGGTGTACTTCCTGACGTATTCCTCGAAGAAGGGGACCTGGCGCTCGGCGTAGAACTCCTTGAGGATCACGTGGTTCACGGCCATCCAGAAGGCGGCGTCATGGCCCTGCTGGACCGGCAGCCAGGCGTCGGCGACCTTGCTGGCCATGGAATAGTCGGGCGACATCACCACCACCTTGGTGCCGCGGTACTTCGCTTCGGTCAGGTAGTGGGCGTCCGGGGTGCGGGTCATCGGCACGTTGGAGCCGCACAAAACGATGTAGGAGGCGTTGTACCAGTCCGCCGACTCGTTCACGTCGGTCTGTTCCCCCCAGATCTGCGGGGAGGCCGGCGGCAGGTCGCAGTACCAGTCGTAGAAGCTCATGGAGACGCCGCCGAAGAGCTGGAGGAAGCGGGCGCCCGCGGCGTAGCTGATCATGGACATGGCCGGAATCGGCGAAAAGCCTATCACCCGGTCCGGCCCATGTTTCTTGGCAGTGTAGACGTTGGAGGCGGCGATGATCTCGGTAACGGTTTCCCAGTCGCCTCGCCGGAAGCCACCCATGCCGCGTTTGCCGGTGTAGGAAAGACGCGCCTGCGGGTTCTCCACGATGCTGGCCCAGGCGTCCACCGGGTCGGCATGCAGCTTTTTCGCCTCGTTCCAGCGGTCCAGCAGGGCGCCGCGCAGGTAGGGATACTTGACCCGGAGCGGGCTGTAGAGGTACCAGGAATAGCTGGCGCCGCGCGGGCAGCCGCGGGGTTCGTGGTTGGGGATGGTGCCGTCGAACTGCGGATAGTCGTTGGCCTGCAGTTCCCAGCCGACGATGCCGTTTTTCACGTGCACCATCCAGCTGCAGCCGCCGGTACAGTTCACGCCGTGGGTGCTGCGTACCACCTTGTCGTGCTGCCACCGGTTCCGGTAAAAATCCTCCCAGTCGCGGTTTTTCGGTGCTTGATCGTCCTTGATCCGGGTGTGCGACATTATCCGATTCTCCTCTTGAAGATGATGAGTGCGACGAGGCAGACGCCGAAGAAGCCAAGACCCGCGACGGGGTACGGGTCGGAGGCGGGATGCTTCTTGGCCGAGGCGTCCTTGAAGAGGGCGATGAGGGCGGTCTGCTCGTCTTCGGTGAGCGGGCGGTCGGCGTAGGCCTTCTTCATCACCGGGAAGGCCAGGGTCTTCAGGACGCCCCGCACGCCGTTTTCGCCCATCTTCCCGTAGAGGTCGGTCAGGTCGGCCGCCAGGGCGCCGCCGTGGATGCCGGGGTAGTTCAGGCCGTGGCAGGAAACGCAGGCCGCGCCGCCCTTGGCGAAGCGGATCTTGCCGTTGAAGAGATCACGGCCGGCAGCCAACAGTTCCGGGGTGACCACCACCTCTTTGGGGGCATCGGCCGGTGCAGCGCTCGCAGCGCTGCCCGTGGCTGCAGCAGCCGGGCCTGCACCGGGTGTGCTCCCCGCTGCTGCAGGCTTGTCTCCCTTGGCCGGCGCGCCGCCGCCCAGGAAGGCGACGATCTTCTTGGCGTCGTCGGCGCTCACACCGAGATTGGGCATCTCCATGCCGAACTTCTTCACCAGTTCACTCTGGGTCGGGTCCTTTTCTGACGAAAGCTTGTCAGGTTCCACGATGACCCGCACCAGCCAGGCGGCGGGCCGTCTGCTGCCGACCCCTTTGAGGTCCGGCCCCCCGCCGTCGCCTCCACCGATCGAGTGACAACTGCTGCACTGCTTTTCGAAAAGGTCCTTGCCGGCATCCGCCCGGGAAATGCCGGCGGCGGCCAGCAGGACCAGGAGGACTAAGAGTGGGCGAAGGACTACGGGTGGATGGGGCATGGCAAATCTCCTTGAGGTGTATTGGTCGGCCCGGGTGGCTGGTCCGCTGCATCGGCAGCGGCCAGGAGGGCAACTGTAGACTGGCTGGAACGGACTTGGGCCGCGGGTGTGACTGGGAGAAAGAGTAAAACAGGATTTCGCAAAGTATTTTGACCTAGATCAAAAAAACGCGATGTCGATAATTTGGCTGCTCTAAAGTGCCTGCATTCGGCAGAAAAGAATCCGGGATCAAAAAGAGTCTATTGGGTGAAGTCGCCAAACATGATATAATTTCCATCAGTTACGGAAGTGTTGCCGAAGTGGAGGCTGCCTTTCGTTTCCTTTGCTGTTTTTCAAGGGGTTAGCATTGACCGACCAACCCGTTTGCCACAGTGAAAAGCTCTTTTAGCGTTTACTAAGGAATCGGAGGGTGCGATGAGACAGATCAACAAGGTTGCAGTGCTGGGTTCCGGCGTCATGGGTGCTGCCATTGCCGCACATCTGGCAAATGCAGGAATAGAGGTGCTGCTGCTGGACATGGTGCCCCCCGGACCGGAGGAGACGGAAAAAACGGGAGGGGTTGATCCTTCCTCTCCGGTTTTTCGCAACCGGGTCGCCACCCACGCTCTCGATGCGCTTGCCAAGAGCAAGCCGGCGGCGCTGTATCTCCCGAGCTATCGTGACTTCATCGAGACCGGCAACTTTGAGGATCACATCAGCCGGCTCAAGGAGTGCGACTGGGTCATCGAGGTGATCGTCGAGAACATGGAGGTCAAGAAGCGGTTTCTGGGCGAGAAGGTGGTCCCCAACCTGCGCGAGGATGCCATTCTTTCCACCAATACCAGCGGCCTGTCGGTGAACGAGATGGCCCAGGTGCTTCCCGAAGCGGTCAAAAAGAATTTCCTGGTAACCCATTTCTTCAACCCGCCGCGCTACATGCGGCTGATGGAAATCGTGGGCTGCGATGAGGCGGATCAGGAAGTGGTCAGCTTCATGGCCGATTTCCTCGCCACCAGGCTGGGCAAGGGGATCGTTTACGCCAAGGACACCCCCAACTTCATCGCCAACAGGATCGGTGCCTACGCAGGAGCGGTGACCTACCGGCACATGGTCGAAATGGGGCTGACCGTGGAAGATGCCGATGCCCTCACCGGCCCAGCCATGGCCCGTCCCAAGACCGCGACTTTTGCCCTCTGGGACTTGGTCGGCATCGATACGGTATCCCGGGTGATGGAGAACAGCTTCAACCTGCTGAAAGACGACGAGGAGCGCGGCCTGTTCCAGGTGCCCGATACCATGAAGCAGATGGTCGCCTCCGGCCTCACCGGCAAAAAGGCGGGGAAGGGATTCTACAAGCGGGAGACGGTGGCAGGCGCCAGCGTCAAATTCTTTTACGACTACCGAAGCGGCGAGTACCGCCAGACCACCTCCCCAAAATTTGCATCCGTGCTCGCCACCAAGATGATCGACGACCCCGCTTCACGCGTCCGGACGCTGGTGGGGGGGACCGATACCGGCGCCGTCTTCGCCTGGAAGACCCTGCGCGACACCTTGATCTACGCCGCGAGGAGGATCCCGGAAATTGCAGATGATGTAGTCAACGTCGATAACGCCATGAAGTGGGGGTACAACTGGGAGCTCGGCCCCTTCGAGATCCTCGACGCGCTGGGCGTCGCCGAATTCGTGAAGCGCTCCGACCAGGACGGGGTCGCAGTTCCCGAGCTGCTTCGGGAGGTAGAGAGCTTTTACAACGTCGAGGACGGCAAGCGGTATTACTACAGCGTGAGCGGCAGGCGGTACCTGCAAGTCCCCAGACCGGCCACGGCCGTTTCGCTCACCCTCCTGAAAAGTGCAGGCGCCGTCGTCGACCGGAACAGCGCAGCCTCGGTGGTGGACCTGGGTGACGGGGTATTCTGCCTCGAGTTCCACTCCAAGATGAACACCATCGGCGGAGATACCTTGGCCATGGTCCACAAGGCCATTCGCCGTGCCGAGCAGGACGGCATCGGCCTGATCATCGGCAACGAGGGGAGCAACTTCTCGGTGGGCGCCAACCTGATGCTGATCGCCATGGCTCAGGCGGAGGGTGCCTACGACGAGATCGAAGTCATGGTTCGTGCATTCCAGAGGGCGATGATGGCCATCAAATACTCGAAAATCCCGGTGGTAGCCGCACCGCACCAACTGGTGATGGGCGGCGGGTGCGAGACCTGTCTGCACGCCGATGCCATCAACGCTCACGCCGAGACCTACATGGGGCTGGTCGAGATCGGGGTGGGGCTTTTGCCGGCGGGAGGCGGCACCAAGGAGATGGCGATCCGCGCCATACGGCTTGCCGAGGAGTATGACTGCGAAGTGATGCCCTTCCTCGTTAAGAACTACCGGAACATCGCCATGGCCAAGGTGAGCAGTTCCGGCGACGAGCTGTTCGGCATGGGACTTATGCGCCGCGGCGATACCATCAGCATGGATATCGACCGGAGGCTGCATGACGCCAAGGCGAAGGTGATCGCGCTGGCGGCCAACTATCGGCCGGGGCGGCCGGAGACCGGCCTCAGGGCGCCGGGACGCAGCATCGCTGCCGCCATCAAGGCCCAGCTCTGGAACCTGGAGCAGGGCGAGTTCATCTCCGGTTACGACCGGCAGCTTGCCTCCGGGATTGCCGATGTGATAACCGGTGGAGATGTCCCGGCCGGGACTTTGATCAGCGAACAGTATCTGCTCGACCTGGAAAGGGAGATGTTCCTCAAGTTCTGCGGCCAGAAGAAGACCGCCGAGCGCATCCAGCACATGCTGAAAAAAGGAAAACCCCTCAGAAACTGACCCTGCCCCTTCTCCTCCCGAACGGGGGCGGTGGGAGGGGAAAGCTCGGCCAGGAATCACGGCACTCCACCCAGTGCGACGCATAGCTTCCCGTCCCGGAAAATGGGAAGCTAGAGAAGGCGAGCGAGATCGAGCGGAATTACCTGACCAATGCGTTACCAGCACGTTAAATCCGGAGGACACCATGAACAAGGCATACATACTGGCCGCCTACCGAACACCGGGCACCAAGGCCTACAAGGGAAAATTGAAGGATGTCCGGCCGGATGACCTGGCAGCAGCCGCCATCAAGGGGCTGATCGAGAGGACCGGGGTGGATGCGGCCGAGATCGACGATATCATCATGGGCTGCGCCTTTCCGGAGGGGGAACAGGGGATGAACATGGCACGGGTGGCGGCGTTCAAGGCGGGCGTGCCGTTCCAGGTGCCTGCCCAGACCGTAAACCGCTTCTGCTCTTCCGGGCTGCAAACCATCGCCTCGGCAGCGGAGAGAATCATGGCCGGCTTTGCCGACTGCATCATCGCCGGCGGTGCGGAGAGCATGAGCATGATTCCCATGGGGGGCAACAAGTTCTCCCCCAACCCCTCGCTGATGGCCTCCTGGCCGGAAACCTTCGCCTCCATGGGGATCACGGCGGAATTGCTGGCCCAGAAGTACTCGATCTCCCGCGAGGATCAGGACACCTTTGCCGCCGACAGCCACCGCAAGGCGGCCGAAGCCCTCGCCACCGGCCGTTTCGCCGAAGAGATCATTCCGGTAGAGGCGGAGCGGAGCCTGCTCGTCAACGGCAAGATGGTCCGCTCCAAAGAGGTGGTGGATGCCGATGACGGGGTGCGCGGGGATACCACGGTGGAAGCGCTCGCCAGGCTGAAAGCCGCCTTCAAGCTGAGCGGTACCGTCACCGCGGGAAATTCCTCGCAGATGACCGATGGGGCAGCGGCGGCGCTGGTGGTCTCTGAGCGGTTCCTTGACAAGATCGGGAAAAAGCCGCTGGCACGGTTTCTCGGCTTTGCGGTGAAGGGCGTGCCGCCGGAAATCATGGGGATCGGTCCGGTGGAGGCCATTCCAGCTGCTCTCAAACTGGCCGGCCTGGGCCTGGACGACCTGGGGCTTATCGAGCTGAACGAGGCCTTCGCCGTCCAGTCGCTTGCCTGCATCAGGGAGCTCGGGCTCAAGCAGGAGATCGTCAACGTGAACGGCGGCGCCATCGCTTTAGGCCACCCGCTCGGATGCACGGGGGCCAAGCTGACGGCGACGCTTTTGCACGAGATGAACCGGCGCGGTGTACGGTACGGCATGGTCTCCATGTGTATCGGCGGCGGCATGGGCGCGGCGGGTATTTTCGAGAGAGTGGAGTAGGTCTGCTCGGCAAGCGGGATAAGCAATCAGTGAAGCGGAAAACGAGGTGCCCTATGGGAACGAGGCTTTTTAAAGGCGGCGAGTACCTGGTCACGGAAAGCACCAGGGATGACATATTCACCCCCGAAGAGTTCACCGACGAGCAGCGGCAGATGGCGCAGACTACCGAGCAGTTCGTCAACAACGAGGTGGTTCCGCTTCGGGATGAGATCGAGCACCAGCAGTTCCAGCACGTGGTAGAGCTGATGAAGAAGTGCGGGGATCTCGGGCTTTTGATGATCGACGTCCCCGAGCAGTACGGCGGACTGGAATTGGACAAGGCAACCAGCATGCTTGCCGCCGAGAAAATGTCGGGATCGGGCTCTTTTTCCGTGGTCTATGCGGCCCATACCGGCATCGGCACGTTGCCGCTGGTCTACTACGGAACCAAAGAGCAAAAGGAGAAGTATCTCGGCAAGCTGATGAGCGGTGAATGGATCGCCGCCTATTGCCTTACCGAGCCCGATTCCGGCAGCGACGCCCTGGGAGCCAAAGCCTCAGCTGTCCTTTCCGAAGACGGGCGTTACTACATCCTGAACGGCACCAAGCAGTTCACCACCAACGGAGCCATCGCCGACCTTTACACCCTCTTCGCCAAGGTCGACAAGGAGCACTTCACCGCCTTCCTGGTGGAGCGCTCGACCGAGGGGCTTAGTGTTGGGCCGGAAGAGAAGAAGCTCGGCATCAAGGGATCGTCCACCACCCAGATCATTCTGGAAAACGCCCGGGTTCCGGTGGAAAACGTGCTGGGAGAGATAGGGAAGGGGCACAAGATCGCCTTCAACGTGCTGAACGTAGGCCGCTTCAAGCTGGGCGCCGCCGTCACCGGCGCTGCCAAAGGTGCCCTGGAGACCGGCATCAAGTACGCCAACCTGCGCAAGCAGTTCGGGCGGACTATCGCCTCCTTCGGCGCCATCAAGGAAAAGATTGCCGATCTCAGCGCCGAGATCTTCGCTGCCGAATCGCTGGTCTACCGCCTGGCAGGTCTCATCGACGACCGGCTTGCCACCATTCCACGGGATACCTCCAACTACTACGAGGTGTACCAGCGGGCCATCGAGGAGTACGCCATCGAGTGCGCCATCGCCAAGGTGTTTTGTAGTGACATGTTGGCCTATGTGGTCGACGAGGTAGTTCAGATCCACGGTGGGTACGGATTTGTCCAGGAGTATCCGGCAGAGCGCTACTACCGGGACGAGAGGATCAACCGGATCTTCGAGGGAACCAATGAGATCAACAGGATGCTGATCCCCGGTATCCTGCTCAACCGCGCCATGAAAGGCGAGATTCCTCTGCAGCGCGAGGCGATGAAGGCGTTCGAGTCGCTGATGACCCCGTCCTTCGAGGAGTTGGACGACAGTATCCCGTTCGCAGCGGAAAAGGCGCTGGTGGCCAACCTGAAAAAGGCCTTCCTGGTGGTGGCCGGCACCGGTGCGCAGAAGTACATGGACAAGATCAAGGACGAGCAGGAGATCCTGCTGGCGGTTGCCGACATCGCCATCAACATATTCGCCCTGGAAAGCTGCGTCCTGAGGGCTGACAAGATGGTTCCCAAGGTGAGCGAGACCAAAAAGGCAGCGGTGGCCGCGGTGGTGAAGATCTTCAGTCTGGCCGCCTCGGAAAGGGTCGCCACCGCAGCCCGCAAGGCTGCCTTTTATATGGGTGAAGGCGACGCGCTGACCATGATGCTGGGCGGCATCAGGCGCTTCACCAAGTACGATGCCTCCGGCCTTCTGGAAGCAAAACGTACCTTGGCCGGTGCGGCAATCGAGGCTGAGAAGTACCTCTTCTAGGCAGCTCGCGCCCCCTCCTCGTGAAGGGGAGGGGGCGTCCTCATCTTCTCACCGCAACCCTCCTTATTGAATCAGCTATTTTTCCCCCTTCGACAAGCTCACGGTGAACCTGGCAGCTGTTTCCCTTTTCGACCAAGGAACAACTGAGATACTCGTATTGCCCGGCAACTCTGGGTGAACGGAAGTGCGAGTCCACGCCCAACAAACTGTTGCGGCAAGAGTTCGAACGTTCGGCCGTGCGTGCTGAGCCTGTCGAAGCACTGTCTGCCAATTTTTTCCTGTTTTGGGTGGCTTAGCTGTGCTACAAAAACGAGTTGCCCTGTTGCCAGCCAAGATGGCCATACCCTCGCCCCTAGCGGGCTTTCGAAACGAGAAACCATGAGACAGCATACCGTGATGACCCCCTACGTGGTGGGGGAGGTCCATTACTATTCCACCGAGATCGACGGGGAACTGGTCCTCTTCGACACCGGTCCGCCCACGCCGGAAGCAATCGCCGAGCTGGAGCGATCGGTCGACCTCAAGCGCCTCAAATATCTCTTTGTCACCCACTGCCATGTCGATCATGATGGCCTCGCCGCCTACGTCGAGCAGCACAGCGATGCCCGGATTTTCTTCCCGCGCAAGGATGTCCTGAAGCTTGGCCGAAGTGACGAATGGGCGGAAGGGTTCCGGTCGCTGCTTGCCGCGGCTGGATTTCCCGTGGAACTGAGCCGGCGTCTGCTTGGTTCTTACCACAAGCCGCACCGTTACCCGCAGCATTACGAAGTTGCCGAGGAATGCGACGCGGCTGAACGTCTCGGGATCACGGTCATCGACTGTTCCGGTCATTCGCAAAGCGACCTTGTTTACTTGTTGAAGGGCTTTGCCGTCACCGGTGATATCCTGTTGCGGGACATCTTTCAGTCTTCAGAGCTCACCCCTCGCGCCGAAGACCCCTCCACCCGGTTCAACAATTACCGGGCTTACTGTGAAAGCATCCCAAAGATGGCGGGGATGCGGGGACTTAACGTGCTTCCTGCCCACAGGTACTCCATAGAAGGGGTTGACCAGACCATCCTTTTTTACATCAGGAAGCTTTTGGAGCGCGCCAGGCTGGTCAAACGGTTCGCGGAGGTGGAAAAGGTCAGCGAAGTCGTGGAAAGAATCTTCGGAAACTCCCTGGTCGACCCGGTCATCACCTACATAAAGGCATCAGAAATTTATTTCATGCGCGATTTTCTAGCCGATCCTGAGCCGCTCAGGAGTGCTTTGGAACAGGTGGGTCTTTTTAACGAAGTCAGCGAGCTGTATCTGTCGACTCTTGAGTAAGGGATGGCAGCTAGATTAGTCGGTAATAATTTTACTTGGTACTCCCCTTGAATTTGTGGCAAAATAGCACCTTGTTTTCCGGCAATCCTGAAAACCTGTGGCCAATTCTGGAGGAGTCGAACATGGAAGGGATGTCGAAAAGAGAGTGCGATCCCCGTCCGATGACAGAGTCAGAACTGGCGGGCGCCCTGAGACAGATGGAACGCGAGCTTTCCTTGCGCCTGCACCTGGAAGATGAGTTGTTCGAACTGGTCGGCTCCCTCGAGAACCAGTTGGTCACCTCCCGCTCGGAATTGGCTGCCAAAGCTCAAATGGAGCGGCTGGAAAATCACTCGCGGGTGGAAGATCAGCGGGAGATTTGCCGGTTAAGGGAGTGTCTGGTGCGGCGGGAGCAGGCCTATTCAGCACAAAGTCGTGAGCTGGAGTCCCTCATCTACGGCATTTCGCACGACTTTCGCGCGCCGCTTAGACATCTCACCGGCTTTTGCGCTGCCTTGGACGAAGATTTCGGCGAGACGCTTCAGCCGGATGCCAAGGAGTACCTCGAGTGCATCTTGCGGAGCGGCCAGAAGATGGAAGCTCTCCTTGAAGCGATGCTCAAGGTTTCCCGTGCCACTTCCAAGGAACTGGTTCCGGAAAACGTCGATCTTTGCCAATTCGCCTCGGAGCTGGCCGCCGGGCTGCAAGGAACTGCTCCGGAGAGGACGGTGATTTTTACTGCCCCGGAAATCCTGCCGATCTGTGCAGACCCTCGCATGATGAAGGCAGCCATGCTGTGCCTGCTGGAGAATGCCTGGAAGTTCACGGCAAGGGAGGAGACGGCCCTGATCCAACTCGGGGTGAGGCGGGAAGGCAGTGACAACGTCTACTACGTGCGCGACAACGGTGTCGGTTTCGACATGCGTTACGCCGACCGCCTTTTTGGGGTCTTCCAGCGGATGCACCGGGAAGGGGAGTTCGAGGGGCATGGGGTAGGGCTGGCGATCGCGCAACGGATCATACACCGGCATGGCGGCAAAATCTGGGCGGAGGCCGAGGTGGGCGCCGGCGCCACCTTCTACTTTACTCTCTCTGACCACCTCTCAAACTTCCACAGCTACCCCTGATAGCCTCCACCTCAGCTGAACGACTGGCCCGCTATTGCCGGTTCCGGCTTCTTTGAAAGCTTTCCAGCCTCTGGTGCATGGCAGAGCGGGTGATCGATTCCGCGCCCTCTGCATTCCCCGAGACGGCCGCATCCAGCAGTTCCCCGTAGAATTCCCGCGCCTGCGACCGGTGTTCCTGGCTGGTGAAGAAATCCCCTTTCAATCTCGAGTAGAGCTCGGCGAAGCTGTTCATGATCAGCGGGTAAATCTTGTTGCCCGACAATACCGCCATGGTAAGGTGCAGCTGGGAATCGAACTTGACCATGCTGCCCGGGCTGTTGCGGAGTTTGGGATACCTGCCGAGAAATTCAGCGAGTTTGAGGCTGTTTCTTTGCACCGAGCGGCGGGCGTAATCCGGCGCGAACTGGCAGCGCAGTTCCAGCAGATGCAGCGTGAGATCGTCGGGGAATGGTTCACTGTTTTTGGTTATCGAAGAGAGAAGGTCGAGATCGCCACTGGACCAGAAATCGTTGACGATGGTGGCTCGACGCTGTTGCACCGAGATCCAGCCGGATTTTTGCAGCTTCAGGAGGGCTTCCCGGACGGTTGCCCTGCTCACCGCGAAACGGGCAGCCAGGTCCCGCTCGCTTTGCAGCTGGCTCCCCGGCAAAGGTTCGCCTCTAAGTAAGCTCGTCACAAGTGCTTTTTCCACCATTTCGTGCGTCTTCCTCATAAACTTCCTCTCCCCTCCCACCATTGAACGGTACCAACGTATCGGTTTAGACAGGATTAATCAATCCGTCAAGGCAAGCAGCTCCTTCGACTTGCGGGGCACATCATAAAACATAGTTTTGTAAAATGGTAGAAATATTTTTAAGGGGTCGGTAATTTTTAAAACAAGTGGCGAGAAGCTGCTGACAATGTTGGCAGGTGATTAACTGTCATGGCAGGATGGCTGGGAACGACGGAAGATTGGTTGTCAATGGCAAAGAGTTTGGATCGGGGAGGGGGCGCTGATTTGCTCCAACTGTTATTGAACCGTGGTTTTAAATTATAGAGGGCTGCTCACTACTTGGCGGCGTCGGGTGCGGTATGGACGGCAGCAGAGGGGCGGTTGAGCGTGAAATAGAAGGTGGCTCCCTCCATCTCCTTTCCCTGCGCCCAGACGATTCCGCCGTGGCGTTCGATGATACGTTTGACGGTTGCCAGCCCGATGCCGGTTCCTTCGAATTCTGCACCGTGCAGGCGCTGGAACGGCTGAAAGAGGTTGTTGGCGTAGGCCATGTCGAAGCCTACGCCGTCATCGCGGACGAAGAAGGCGGCTTTCCCGCCTATCTTTGTTCTGCCGAACTCGATACGTGCCTTTTTCCCCGCTGAATACTTGAGGGCGTTGCCCAGCAGGTTCTGGAGCACCAACCTGATCAGCATGCTGTCACCTTGGGCGGTGAGCCCCTGCTCGATAATGAACTCTGCCGCACAACCCTCTTCGGTTTCTTGCAGCATGCCGGCAACTTCAGCCGCAACCTTGCTCAGGTTGAATCGCTCCCGCTTCATCTTGGTCCTCCCCACCTGGGTCAGGGTGAGCAGGTCATCGATCAGCTTGGCCATCCTGGTGCTGGCGGTCTGTATGCGGTCCAGGCAGTAACGGGCCTCTTCGGGAAGAGCGCTGCCGAGGTCCTCCATCAGCATTGCGCAGAAGCTGTTGATATGCCTCAGCGGTGCCCGCAGGTCGTGGGATACCGAGTAGGAGAACGATTCGATCTCCCTTTTGGCCGCCGCCAGCTGGGAAGTACGTTCCATGACCCTGCGGTCGAGATCGTCGTTGAGGTTGCGGATGGCGTCCTCGGCCTCCTTTCGTTCGGTGATGTCGTGAATCATACCCACCAACCGGCAGGGTCGGCCAGCATCATCCGCTTTGAGCTCGCAATATTCAGCGACCCAGCGCTCGACGCCATCATGGTAGCGCCTGATCGGGTACTCCATCTCGAAAGGCTTCGATTCCACAACGGACGCCAGGTAACAGTCTATGAATTTCTCCCGGTACTCGGGATGCACCATTTCCAGGTGCCCCAGCAAGGTCATGGGGGTTGTCTCGTCCAGGTCCAGGATCTCGGAGAGCGTGTTCGAGCATGCCCATTGGTCCTTGGCCAGGTCGAGCACATAACTGCCAAGCCTGGCCATTTTTTGTGTTTCACGCAGCAGGCGGTCGCCGTCCGCCACAACCTGTTCATGCTGTTTTTGTTCGGTCACGTCCTCCATGATGACAACGGTGCCACCTGCTTCTCCATCGAGGTCGTGGAAGGGGGCCGCATTCACGGAAAGCAGCACCCTCACGCCGTCTGCGCGCCTCACGGGAAGGCAGGTATAGGGGAGGCCACCACCATTTTGGAGAACCTCGATCAAGGGAAGCTCATCGCCCGGCTTGCTTGCATCGCCCGTGGCGACCAGGTGGCAGACCGGGATGTGGTAGCCACGTTCGACCATCTGTTCCCTAGACAGCCCAAGGATCCTTTCGGCGCACGGGTTCACAAAGGCGATGTTGCCGCTTTTTTCTATAAAGACGATGCCAACCGGGCTGGCCGTGGTGATCAGGTCCATCAGGTCCCGCTCCATGCGCAGCATCAGTTCCACCTTCTTCTTTTCGCTGATGTCGATGAGCGTGCCTGCCACCCGGCGGGCACCGCCGGAGAGATCACGTCTGACCTTTCCGCTGCATTGAAAATGTTTCCAGGTCCCCTCCCTGGTCTTCATGCGGAGTTCGATGTCAAAACCTGATTGGCTGCCTTCTAAGCACTCTTTTTTGGCCTTGCGAACCAACGGCAAATCATCAGGGTGGATCATCTCTTCCCAGTAGCCAAGGTCACTGTATATGCCGTTTTGCTCATAACCTAGAATCTGCAGGAAAGCTGGGCTGAAGTAACAGCGATTATCCAGAACGTCCAGATCCCAGACGCCGGCACGGGCGGCTTCGATGGCTAACCGGTTCCGGTCGTCGCTTAGAGCCAGTTGTTCCCGGTCCGTTACGCGCTGGGTGACATCGGTGTTGCAGACGAGGAAGCCGACCAGGTCATCTGCTTCGTTATAGAGGGGACCTGCGGTAGCGAGAATTCGGCGGTACGCTCCATCGGAATCGAGGTAGGTGAGCTCCTGCGACCAGTTGGTTCCGGAGGAAAGCGAGGTGCTCCAGGTGGCCAAAAGGTGCTGGTGCTCGTCCGTCAGAAGGAACAGAGGGGAGTCGGACTGGTTCGGGCCAGAAAGGTGTGCCGGTTTGCTGCCGGTGCTGCACAAGCAGTTGCCGTTGGCATCGGTGTGGTACAGGCCAAGCTTGATACTGCCGAACAGCTTGTTGAACAGCGCTTGCACATCGGCTGGCTTTGCCATGGTCTGCGGGCGTTCCTTTGGGCTAACAGGCGGTTTGTTTGCCAAAATTCGCGTCGATCTATTGCTGGCTCCCGATATTTGACCCATATCAGCCTCCAAGCTCCGCACACCATCGCACCTTGTTGGCGCTTCTTGACGACAAGGCAGAAAAACAAGATCTTGACAAAGAAAGCTGTCTGCAAAGTTAAGGACATACTGCAAAATTACGACAGCAGTTCCGTGTCATCACTAAAACAAAAGCTGCCATAAATATACACTAAATTAAAATGTAATCAATTAGAAAAAACTGACCTTTTTTACTTCGGTGATTTTTTCTTTATGCGAGCAATCAGGCACTTGTCACCGATTTTAGCCGCCTGACGCAGTTAAGGCAGCCACGTTCCTGTCACAATCAGCATGAATCTACGGCGGCGATGGTTAAAACGTGATAGGGGAGATAAGGCCCTTGGTCAAAATGAGAGGGACTCATGTAATTCTGCAGGCTTGACTGCAGGATGGACAGGTAGTAAAGATGACAAATCACAAGACAAGGAGGCAGCTTCATGACCAGCAAAACAACCTGCACCTGCGGAGCAACCCATACCGGCCATATTTGCCTGTTGAAGAGCCAGGGTCGCAGTGAGGAAATCGCCCACATCACCGACCATCCGACCGTGGTCTGCTTCACCTGCGGCGCGGAGGCCAATTCCCCTGATAACGTCTGTATGCCCATGGCGATCGAAAAGTAGCGTGCAGTTGCCAAGGAAACCCGATGCCTGAATTGCCCGAAGTAGAAGTCACCAGACTGGGAATTTCCAGTCACCTGGTCGGCAACAGGGTTACTGCGGTTGCCATCCACAGCCCGAAGTTGCGCCACCACGTGCCGCCGGATCTCGCCCTGCTACTGGAGGGGCAGGTGGTCCGAGCTGTAGAGCGGCGTGGCAAGTACCTGATCCTGAAATTCTCAACCGGTTCACTGCTGGTTCATTTGGGGATGACCGGCCATCTGCGCATGGTCAAAGTCGGAACCCAGGCAGGCCCGCACGACTGCCTGGATATCGTTTTCGGTTCTGGGGGGATGCTGAGGCTTAACGATGTCCGCCGCTTTGGTTCCATCCATTGGACCGGTTCCGATCCATTGCAGCACAAGCTTTTGTCCGCTATCGGTCCGGAACCGCTGACCGAAGCTTTTAGCGGAGATTATCTGTACCAGAAAAGCCGGGGTCGCAAAGTGGCGGTCCAGCCCTTCATCATGGACAGCTCGGTGGTGGCCGGGGTCGGCAACATCTATGCTGCCGAATCCCTTTTCCGCTGCGGTTTGCTTCCCAGCACCCAGGCCGGTGCCCTCTCTTCTACCGACTGTCTACATCTGGTAAAGGCCGTCAAAGAGGTCTTGGCCGCCTCCATTGCCACCGGCCGATCCACCATGGATTTCTCCGGAGACGGCGGCGAGAAGCTCGCTTACTTTCCGCAGGTCCTTAACGTTTACGGCCGCGAGGGTGAACCGTGTCGCACCTGCGGTAGTGCCATCAAACGCGGGCGCTTCGGTAACCGCTCTACCTTTTTCTGCCAATCCTGCCAGCATTAAGAATTTATCGAAGGGGAGGGGGCTGTCCCGAGCGCCTTGCCCCTGAAGCGCAGGGTGCCTGAAAAGAGGGGCCGCTGGAATGAGTGCTTGGACGGCGTTAGTCACGAAAGGAGAGGGGAGTGGGGCAGGGAAGGCGGCGTGCAGGGCTTTACAGGTCTTTTACAGCTGGTTATGACCGGAACGGGAGGCCCGTTCCGGTCGGCTCTCCCGTCAGTGGCCGAAAGCGAATACGTGCAACAGGACCAGGCCGGTCGCTGCTCCAACCCAGTAGACCCAGCGGTATTCGCCAAAGTGCACCTCGGCGAACTCCTTGAGGGTGAGCCCCGTGTGGGTCTTATGCTGTCGTGGCTCCTCCGCTGCTGCCGTCTGCTGGTCATTGGCAGCCATCACCAGTTGGGGGGATTCCTTGTCAGGTGCAGGGTAGAGATTCACCTCTTTGCCTGGCTCCCCAGCAGGCCGCTCAGCCGCCTGTTCGGATGATCTTGCTAGTACCGACAATTCCTGAGCGCCAGCCGCTGCCGGTGAAAAGGAGACCAGGCAGATGAGGACAGTCAATCTACGGAACATAGGACACCTCCTGTCGGGAATAAGCTGCTGTTGGGGATTGAAAAACACGAGTGATTTTAAGCTGGTGACAAGGCGTGGCGAAGTGGTGTAAATTGTAGCAGCCTTTCCTCCGGAGTAAACGGCGGTCAGGCGGTCAATTCCTAAACCGGAAGGGGAGTAAAAATGGAAAGATATCAGACTGCTTCAAGGTCTATACCTGTCGCGCAAAGCGGTGTAATGAGGGGAGTATTCGGCTGGATGGGAGGCGGTCTGGCGGTAACCGCCCTGGTGTCGCTGCTCAGCGTCTCGTCGCCCGCACTGCTGCAGGCTATTCTCGGCAATCGCATCCTGTTTTACGCACTGGTGCTGGGTGAGCTCGGCTTGGTGATCGCCATCAGCGGCGCCATTAACAGGATGAGCGCCTCCACCGCAAGCATGCTGTTCCTGGCGTACGCTGCCCTCAATGGCCTGACCATGTCGGTGATCTTCGTCGTCTATACCTCGTCGTCGATCGCCTCAACCTTTTTGGTCACCGCCGGGATGTTCGGTGTCATGAGCCTGTTCGGCTACCTGACCCGCAGCGATCTCACCTCCTGGGGAAGTTTCCTGTTCATGGGCTTGGTGGGTATCATCATCGCCTCGGTGGTGAACATCTTCCTCCACAGCACCATGATCCATTGGGTGACCAGCATGTGCGCCGTCCTCGTCTTCACCGGG
>DATFAB010000050.1:0-24989 GCA_035255025.1 Geomonas sp. | reverse complement strand
CGACACTGATCGGCGTCATCTTTGGCTTCCTGCCGGCGCGCAACGCGGCGCGGCTCGACCCCATCGAAGCGCTGGCACGGGAGTAGATTTATATGACGCGTCATTGCACCAGCAGGTACCTCTTCATGATGATTATTTCCCTGGCGCTGGGGGGGTGCGGCGGCCTGCTGCCGCGCAGCCAGTATGTCCGCCCGGAGCTTTCCGTGCCGCAAAAGTGGCAGGCCCCGGCGGTCACCGGCTCTTCCGTCGCCGCCAAAGAAAACTGGTGGCGGGATTTCCAGGATGCCACCCTGAGCGAGCTGATCGAGCGGGCGCTTAGGACCAATAACGACCTGGCTGCCGCCGCCATCAAGGTGAAACGGGCCCGGCTCTCGTCAAAGCTGACCGACACCAACCTGACACCCAACCTCTCCGCCAGCGTGAACGCAAGCTACCAGAGAAACCTGGACAACCATGGCGAGCTTAAGTCCAGCGGGGCCGCCGCTACGGCAAGCTACGAAGTGGACCTCTGGGGGAAGCTCGCCAGCGCGCGCGACGCCAGCAGGTGGGAGGCGGAAGCAACCGAATGGGACCGACGCAGCACCGCCTTGACCCTGGTCGGCACGGTGGCGGCCGATTACTGGACCATCGCCTATCTCAATGACCGGATAGCCTCGGTGGAAGCGAGCATCGCCAATGCCGAGAGAGTCCTGGAGCTGGTGAAGGTGAAATATCAGGCCGGTTCCGTTGCCGCCCTGGACAAGGTCCAGGCGCAACAGACCGTCGTCAGCCAGAAAGCGCAGCTGACCCAGCTGCAACAGCAGCGAAGCGAAGCGCGTAACGCCCTGGCGATTCTCTTCGACCAGGCGCCGGAAAACAAGCTGCCCGAACTGCAACGCCTCCCCTCCGGAGCGCTCCCGAAGGTGGAGGCGGGCCTTCCCGCCGCTATCCTCGCCCAGCGCCCCGATCTGCAGGCTGCCGAGCTGCGGCTGAAGAAATACCTGGCGACGGTCGACGCTACCCGCGCGAGCTACTATCCCAGCTTCACCCTGACCGGCTCCCTCGGCACCAGCAGCACCAGCCTGGTCGAGGTCATCAAGAATCCCTATGCGCTACTGGGTGCCGGACTCTCGCTGCCGTTCATCCAATGGAATACCATGAAGCTCAACGTGGAGATCTCCAGGACCGATTACCAGGAAGCGGTCGTCAACTTCAGGCAGGCCCTCTACTCGGCCCTGAGCGACGTGGAGAATGCCCTCTCGGCCCGCAGCAATGACGCCGAGGAGGTCAGGCAGCTGGAAGAGTCGCTCTCCCTGTCGCAAAAAGCGGAGCAGCTGGCGGAGATCCGCTACCGGGCGGGGTCGACGGCCCTGCAGTCCTGGCTGGATGCGCAGGAAAGCCGGCGGGACGCCGAAAGATCGCTGGCGGCGGGGAGGCTGAGCCAGCTCAAAAACAGCATGACGCTGTACCAGTCACTGGGCGGCAGCATGAAGCTCTAGCCCGCCCGGCGTTTTTCGAGATAAAAAAATCCCCCACCGGCTCTGATGGGGGATTTTTTCGTGGTTATCGCTCTTTTCCCGGAAAGTGGCGCCCTCTTTTCTGGCCGCACTACTCCGGGGGGTGGTCGTCATGAGGCCGCTCCCGTCTCGTCTTCAGCCGCATGTTCAGGGTTTGCCGGTTCAGCCCCAGCATGCCGGCCGCGATCCGCTGGTTACCCTTGGCGATCTCCAGGGCTGTGTTGATCAGCAGGTCCTCGGCCTCGCGCAGGGTCGGGAAGTGCCCCCAGACGGCCTCCAGGAGCTGCTCGATGCTGTTCTCCTCGCGGGGGATCTGGGGAGTTTCCTCGGGGACCGGGGCGGCGCTGATGGTGCGCACGAAGGGGACCTCCGAGATGAGGCCATCCTTTCTGCAGAGCACCGCGTCGTCGACCATCCCCTGCAGCTCGCGCACGTTGCCCGGGAAGTCGTACCCCTCCAGGAGTTCGAGCACCTTCTTCGAATAGCTCGGCGGCTCGATCCCCAGCCGCTGGCTCATCAGCTCGATGAAGTGCTCCAGAAGCAGCGGCAGGTCGTCCGGCCGCTCCCTAAGGGGGGGGATGCGGACCTGGTGGCTGCACAGCCGGTAGTAGAGGTCGTTTCTGAACCTCCCCTCGGAGATCCTCTTGGGAAGGTCGCGGTTGGTGGCCAAAAGTACGCGGGCATGGCTCTTTCTCACCAGGTCGGAGCCAACCGGGTAGTACTCCTCCTCCTGCAGAAGGCGCAAGAGCTTGACCTGGGAAAGCTCGTTCAGGTCGCCGATCTCGTCCAGGAACAGGGTCCCCCCGGCCGCCCGCGCCACCAGCCCCTCCCGGGCCTGGTCCGCCCCGGTGTAGGCGCCGCGCTGGTGCCCGAACAGGGCGTCCGAGAACATCGGGTCGTCCAGCCCCGCGGCGTTCAGCGCGATGTACTCCCCCTTGCAGCCGCTCAGCTTGTGGAGGGCGCGCGCCATCAGCTCCTTGCCCGAGCCGGTCTCCCCCAGGATCAGGATCGGCTGCCGGCTGGCGGCCAGCGCCTCGGCATAGCGGAAGAGCTCCTTCATCTTCTTGTTGCGGGTCACCAGCTCGGCGAACACCGCCAGCCGGCTCTCTTCGTCCAGCACCCGCCCCCTGCCCCCCGGCAGCTCCTCGCCCTCATCCCCTTCCCCGCTTTCCTCCGGCGCCTCGCCGCACTGCCGGTCAAGCGCCTTCTGCACGCTCTCCACCAGGCGGCCGTGGTTGAGCGGCTTGGCGAGATAATCGAAGGCCCCGAGCTTCAGGCAATCCAGCGCGCTGTTCACCCGGTCGTCTGCCGTCACGATCACCGGGAGGTCCTGCCGCACCGCCTGCGAGAGCAACTCCAGCCCCGCCCCCGGCTCGCCCAGGTCGAGCACGGCGACCGCCACCTCCCCGCTGTCAAGAAGCGGCAGCACCTTGTGCTGGTCGCTCACCGTGAGCACCTCGCTGATGCCGTTCACTTCCAGGTGGAGCTTGCAGGTGGTCAGAAGGTGCGGCTCCCCCCCCACCAGCAGTACCTGCTTCTTGGCTGTCCTCGGTCGTTTCATCGCCACTGCTCCCGTTTTTTGAGGTGGCTGCAAAAAATCGTACAGGTGTCGCGTTCGGAGCTGTCCGTTTGGCCAAGGGAAGCGATAAAGCCGGCCATACTTGCCCGGGAACGGGCAGTACCGGGTACGCGGCCGGCAGTTTCGTAAAAGTCCCCTGCAAAAAAATTGTCATCCCGGCGCCCCGAAGGTGACGGGCTCGAAACCGGCGTTACCGGGAAATGCAGTGATATTCGGGAAGTAAAGGAGGTCTGGGTTACAAGGATGCCAAGAAGTTGGCTGTTTGTCTACATCCGATATAACATTTTCACGGAAAGGGCAGCGCTAACTGCAGATTTTACGGGTTTTTTCGTTTGGCACAGTGAATGCTATAGGAAAAGTAACTGAATCATGAATTATTCATCTCGTAGGGCAGGAAGGCAGCAAGGGCAGGTCGCCAGTCCCCGGTGGCCGCCCGATCAGCAAGGCAATCAATTAAATGAAAAGGAGGAAGTGACAATGAGAGCTCTCATCCCTATGTACGTTAAGATTCGCAGCAGGATCGATTCCACTCTGGACAACGAAAAAGGTGCCACCATGGTCGAATACGCGCTGATGGTCGCCCTCATCGCCGTGGTTGCAGTCGCAGCGGTAACAGGCCTGGGCACCAACGTTAGCACTAAATTCCAGTCGATCGCCACCGCCATAGGCGGTTAGTCGCGCCACTCTCGTCCCGACCGAAGCCTTTTCGGCCAGGACATCGAAAGAGGGTGAGAACCATGATTTTCGACAGTAAGGGCGGACGAAGATGAAGGGGCCATCTCCGTCTGCTGCATGGTTCTCATCCTCGATTTAAGCGGGCGGGTCGGCGGCGGCAGCGCTGCCGGCCCGAACAGTTCTAGCGTGCCACTCCCAGCCTGTCCCAGGCGAGGGGGTTGCCTGTCCCGTCAACCGCGAGATGCAGCTGGCAGGTGTAGGACGGTGGCTGAGGCCGCCAACCAGCACCTGCTTTTTTGTATGAGCCCCAAGCCCCAGCCCCTTGCTAGCCAAAGTTCGACCAGCTCCTAGATTCGCCAGCCCCTTCCCAGAGTACCCTTGCTAAAAACTTGTCTAGGTTATCCCGAACAAGGAGCGCTCCTGGTACGGGCGCATCAGGACGGCTGTAAGCCGTAGCCGCTGCCGTAAATGCCTAGGTGCGCCTTTTTCACACCATGCCAACTTCTTGGCTCGTTGTCGCTAAAGTATACAGCTCGTCCCTCTCCCTACCCCGGCTAACCACATGATTTAACGAGACATCACTTTGGCACGTCCGATGCTAAACCACTCCTTAGCCTGACCTGTATTGACCTGATCACTTTAGCCGCCGGCCCCAGTTTACCAGCGGATTTTCCTCCGCAGCGGGACAGGTGCCGGCGGGAGGAAGGGAACCATGAAATTCAATGATGAAAAAGGGGCAGCATTAGTCGAATTAGCCCTCTCGGTTGTCCTCCTGGTTACACTCCTCTTCGGCATGATCGAATTCGGCAGGGTCATGTACATGCGGAACAGCTTGAACCTCGCCGCACGCGAAGGCGCCCGCATGGCCTCGGTATCCAAAACAGTCAGCACCAGCGACGTGGAAAGCCAGGTTAAGAACTTCATCCCCTTCGACAGCACCGGGCTCAGCGTGGTAGTGAGCAGCACCCCTGCCGGCTTCACCAGCGGCAGCACCATCACGGTCACCGCCAGCATGCCTTTCCAGTCGGTAGTACCTCTCCTGATCACCCAGCTAAACGGCCTCACCCTCACCGGTCAGGCATCAATGCGCTATGAATACTAATTTGAGGGCAGGCGCACAGTGCCTGCAGAGGAGGAAGCCATGAATCGACCAAATGCGATAACAGTTGCCACCGTCACAGCCATCGTCTTGGCGGGGTTCGCATCCGTCAGCGTCTACAGCTACCTCAAGAAACAGGCCGCCAATAGCCTGCAAGGGGTGACGATCGCCACTGCGGCCGCCGACATACCGGTCGGCACCGCCCTGGACAGCCCGATGGTCAAGTTGGTGAAGTGGCCCAAGGAGAGCGTGCCTCCGGGCGCCTGCACCAATCCCGCGGCACTCAAGGGGCGGGTGGCAGTGCGCCCACTGGTGGCCGGCGACGCGGTCACCGAGCAGAAGCTGCTGCCGCTTAACGGTGCCGCCGGCGCTGGCGCCGGCGTCATGTCCTACCTGGTGCCGGCCGGACACCGTGCGGTCACCGTTGCCATCAACGAGGTGGCCGGGGTGGCCGGCTTTCTCACCCCCCACAGCCGCGTCGACGTGGTGCTGAACATCCCCCAGCCCGGGTCGAGGTCCGACCAGGAGAACAACATCGCCAAGGTGATCCTGCAGAACGTGCCGGTGCTGGCCACCGGGCAGGTCACCGACCAGAAGGAGGGGAAACCGGTGGTGGTTCCCACCGCCACCCTGGACCTGGCACCGGGTGACGCCGAGAAGCTGATCGTGGGGACCAAGAAGGGATCCCTGCAGCTCCTGCTCAGGAACGTGACCGACGTGGCCATGGTCGACACCGGCGGCGCCACGGTAGCCAAGGCGCTTGGCGGCGGCGAGCCTGCCCCGGCCAGGGTGGCCAGCCCCCCGGTGCGGGTGGTCAAGGTCAAGAAGGTCCAGATGGTGGCCAAGGCGGCTGCACCTGCCCCCGCCCCTTCCAATCTCTACCGGATGGAGATCATCAAGGGGTCGGCCAGAAGCAACGGAGAATTCCCATCCGAATAAATGCTATGCACTATTCCCAACTAGGAGGGTTCATCCATGAAACCGCGCCCCACAGCAGTAACTGTCTTGCTTCCCCTGCTGATGCTGCTTCTGCTCCCCGTGCTCGCCCTGGCCGGCGTCTCCACGGACGTGGTAGTGAACCACAGTGTACTGCTCAACCTGCAGCACCCGTCCAAACGTGTCTCGGTAGCCTCGCCTGAAATCGCCGAGCTGGTGGTGATCTCCCCTACCCAGGTGCAGATCAACGGCAAGAAGATCGGCTCCACCTCGCTGATCGTCTGGGACAAGAACGACAAGACCTCCTTCTTCGACATCCACGTGACCGGTGACTTCGAGGTGCTGCAGAACCAGATCAACAAGGCAGCCCCCAACGACACCATCAAGGTCGAGTTCGCTAACGACACCATCGTGCTGACCGGCAAGGTGAAGCACGAATATACCAAGATCAGGGCGCTGCAGCTCGCCAACGCCTACGCCGCCAAGGCGGAAGGGGGAGGCGGCAGCTCGGACCAGCCGCTGGACACCAGCGTTTCCTCCTACTCGGCCGCCTCCAGCTCCTCCTTCGACCGGTCGGCCGGAGGAGGCTCCAAGGTCTCCTTCAAGGTGATCGACCAGATCGAGGTCGAGCAGCCGCAGCAGGTCCTTTTGGAGGTGAAGGTCGCCCAGGTGGACAAGGACGCCCTGAAATCTTTGGGGATCAGCCTGCTGACGAAAGGCGCCGGCGGGGAAGGCTTCTCCAACCTGGTTGGCGCTCCCTTTCCGAACACCAACCTGAACGCCAAGTTCTCCAACGACGGTATCAACGCCAACTCCTCCGGACTGGGCGCCCTTAATGGCGCGGCCGGAGTTGGGCTGGACGCCTACCAGCTAGGTGTCTCAGTCTTCAAGCCGGGTATTGGGGCCCTGCTCAAGGCGCTGGTCACCAAGAACCATGCGAAAGTGCTGGCCGAACCGAACCTGCTGGTGAGAAGCGGACAGGTAGGCAAGTTCCTGGCCGGCAGCAAGATCCCCATCTCCTACGTCTCCGGCGTAGGCGCCCTCTCGGCCACCTCCATCGAGTTCATTGACGTGGGGGTGAAGCTGAACTTCAGGCCGGAGGTGCTGGAGAGCGGCATGATCTCGCTGAAGATCGACCCTGCCGAGGTGAGCAGCATAGCGGGGACCCTGGCCGTCAACGGCTATCCGATCATCGACACCCGCGAGGTGCGCACCCAGGTCCAGCTGAAGGAAGGCGAGAGCCTGATCCTGGCAGGACTCCTCCAGAAGGAAGCCATCAAGACCATGTCCAAGATCCCCATCCTGGGTGACATCCCGATACTGGGGGCACTCTTCCGCTCCATCCAGGACGACACAAAAGAGAAAGAACTAGTATTCTGCATCACCCCACGCCTGGCAGCCGTGGTTCCTGCCGGAGTCAAGCCTGAATTGCCGACCGACAAATCACTCAGTCCGGAGCAAGAGAGGGATATGAAATGGATACCAACGACCCTAAATTAGCATCCTGGCGCAACGAAAAAGGAATGGTTCTGGTCCTGGTGGCACTCCTTATGGTGGTGCTGCTGGGGCTGGTCGGCCTGGTGGTCGACGGTGGGCACCTGCAGGTGGTCAGGGGCGAGCTGCAAAACGACGCGGACGCCTCGGCCCTGGCGGGCGCGGTCGCCCTCTTCCCCTCCTCGGGGGGGAGCGGCGGTGTCCTCAATCCACAGTGGAACGATGCCCGGAAGGCCGCCAATGACTTCATCGCCAAGAACAGCTCCGACAGCGGCAAAACTCCGCTTCGCGACGGCGACGTCTCCGTCGGCTACTGGAACCTGGCATGGACCGGCGACCACGAGCTGACCCCCAGCACCACGCTGGCCAGCGACCTGACAGCCAACGATGTCCCGGCGGTCAGGGTCAAGGTGGCGAGGGCCGACGGCAGCAACGGCGGCGAGGTACCCACCTTCTTCATGAAGGTTCTGGGGACCAACAGCGCGGCGGTGAGTTCCAAGGCGTCGGTGGCAATGCGTGGCTATGCCGGTTCCGCGCCGGCGGGCCTCCTCTTCCCGATGGCGCTGTCGTCCTGCATGACCACCCAGTACTTCAACCAGAACCCGCTGCCGTCACCGCCCACTGAGATTAAGATCAGCACCCCCTACCTGCCGGGAGGGGCAGGATGCTACACGGGCCAGTGGACCTCGTTCACGACCAACAGCAACTCGGACAAGACCATCCAGGATTATTTGAAGAATCCGAGCACCGTACCCGCCATCAGCGACGGTGACAAGATCTTCATCCAGAACGGGGCGGAGGCCAACCTCTACAACATCGCCTCCTCCTACGTCGGCAAGGACGTCATCATGGCCATCGTCGACTCCCTGGGCAAGGCCGACACCGGCAGCCAGATGCCGGTCATCGGCTTCGCGACCTTCCACATTACCGGCTCCGATAACCAGACGAAACAGATCACGGGCTACTTCGTCAGGTTCGACACGACGCTGTCCGGCAGTTCCTCCGGCGGCACCCCGTCAAACCTGGTGGCGCAGTTCCCGCAGCTCGTTCAGTAACCCCGCCGGCACATGCGCCGGCGGGCATAAACCACCACCTGTACCGGGACGACTATGAAATCACCACTTAGCGTAGTTATGATCGGCCGCCACCTGGAGAGCGAACAAGGGCTCCAGGAGTTTTTCAAGTCGTGCGGCGACAACCTCCATCTCTTGGGCTCGGCCGAGGACCTCGAGCAGGGGCTGCACCTCATCCAGACCGGCCAGCCGCAGCTCATCATCCTGGACGTGGACGACCTCGACCGGGGGGTGAAGGAGGCCTCATTCCTGGTGGCACGCTTCCCTCACAGTGCGCTGTTGGTGGCGGCTGCCCAGAAGAACCCGGACTGGATATTGAAGCTGATCCGGGCCGGCGCCCAGGAGTACCTGATCAAGCCGGTGGAGGCGAACGACCTCTCCGAGGCGGTCAGGAAGGTGGCCCGCCTGAACGCCCTGCTCTCCGGACCCGCTGCCAAGCAGGGAACCGTGATCTCGGTCTACAACCCCGAGGCGGGGATGGGGACCACCACCATAGCGGTCAACCTGGCCGCGACCCTGGCGCTCAGGGGTCGCCAGCAGGGCCGGGAGACCGCCCTGATCGACTTGAACCCCTGCAGCGGCGACGTCCCCGCTTTCCTTGACCTGTCGCCGCGCTACAACCTGATCAGCGTGGCCGCCAAGGCTGGCGAGCTGGACGCCAACTACCTGAGGACCGTGATGGTCGGGCACGACAGCGGCCTGCAGGTGCTGACCGGTTCGGAAGAGCCGTGGGAGAGCGCCTCACTGAGGCCTGAGCTTTTGCACGAAGTGGTGGGCCTGTCGCGCGCCCTCTACGACTACACCGTCATCGACCTGGGCGGCCCTTTGAGCCACGTCACGATGGCCGCTCTGCAAGCCTCCGACCGTATCCTGTACAACACGGTCCTCTCCCTCCCCGCGGTCCGCAACGCCAAGCGGCACCTCCCAGCCCTGCAGCGCGCGGACTTGGGGGATCGGCTCAAACTGGTGGTCAACCGGTACAACAACCGGGACGAGATCTCCATCTCGGACCTGGAGAAGGTGGTGGGCATGAAATCCTTCCACGCGATCCCCAACGGGTACGCGGACGTGAAGGCATCGATCAATCGCGGGGTGCCGCTGGTGACCGGCTATCCCAAGTCGCCGGTGGTAAAGGCGCTGGAAGAGCTGGCCGACAAGCTGACCGGTTGAGGCCGCAGCCAGCCCCTACCCGCCAGGCACCCACAAGGAGGCCCCTATGTTATTCAGTAACGAAGAAAGCCGTGCCATGCGGCTCCCCCCTTCCTTCCAGGAGCTTAAAAGCCGCATCCACAACATGCTCATCGAGCGGATCGACCTCAGCAAGCTGGACACCCTGAGAAGCGGGGAGCTGGCGGGAGAGATCGGCCGCGTGATAGAGATCCTGATCGCGGAGGCAGGGGTCCCCCTGAGCCGGCAGGACCGGGAGAGGCTGATCGTGGAGGTGCAGGACGAGACCTTCGGACTGGGACCTCTCGAGCCGCTTTTGAGCTCGCCCGACATCTCGGACATCCTGGTCAACAGCTGCCACTCAACCTACATCGAGCGCCGCGGCAAGCTGGAGAAGACCGACGTGGTGTTCAGGGACAACAAGCACCTCTTGCAGATCATCGAGCGGATCGTCAACAAGGTGGGGCGCAGGATCGACGAGTCTTCCCCTTTCGTGGACGCGCGCCTGCCGGACGGTTCCCGCGTGAACGCCATTATCCCGCCCCTGGCCATCGATGGCCCGGCCCTCTCCATCCGCCGTTTCGGGGTCGAGTCGCTCAGGATGAAGGACCTGATGGCGCTGGGTAGCCTGGACGAGCGGGTGGCGAAGATCCTGGAAGGGATCGTGAAGACCCGCCTGAACATCCTGATCTGCGGGGGCACCGGCACCGGCAAGACCACGATGTTGAACGTGATCTCCGCCGCCATCCCTGACGACGAGCGGATCATCACCATCGAGGACTCGGCCGAGCTGCAGTTAAAGCAGGCCCACGTGGTCCGGCTGGAGACCCGTCCCCCCAACATCGAGGGGAGCGGCGAGGTGACCCAGCGCGACCTGGTGCGAAACGCCCTGCGCATGCGCCCCAACCGCATCATCGTGGGCGAGGTGCGCGGCGCCGAGGCACTGGACATGCTGCAGGCCATGAACACCGGCCACGACGGCTCGATTTCCACCATCCACGCCAACACGGTGCGCGATGCCATGAGCCGCCTGGAGACCATGGTGATGATGAGCGGCCTGGACCTCCCCGACCGCGCCATCCGCGAGCAGATCGCCTCCGCCATCAACGTGATCATCCATCTGGTCAGGTTCGCCGACGGCACCCGCAAGGTGGTCAAGGTCTCGGAGATCACCGGCATGGAGGGGAACACCATTGTCATGCAGGACGTTTTCGTCTACGAACGACAGGGGGTGGCCCCCGACGGGCGGATACTCGGGCAGTACACGGCGACCGGGGTCCGTCCCCGCTTCGCCGAACACTTCAAGCTGTGCGGCTACGAACTGCCACCCGAGATCTTTGAGGGGAGGGCCAAGTCATGGTAGCCACAATTGCGCTGGTATTCGTCTCCGTCTTTTTGGGGGTGTTCGTCTTGGTGGTGGCAGGGGTCAACGCCAAACAGTCACCGGCGGCCCGCGCCAAGATGCGCCTGAAAATGATGGCCACCGGAAGTGAGCAGCTCAAGCCAGCAAAAGAAGCACTTTTGCAGGGGAAAAACCGTCTCGACACCTTCTTCACCAGCGTACCTCTCATGGAGAGGGTCAAGCGATCGGTGGAGCGCGCCGGACTGAACGTCTCCCCACTCTTCTTCGTGGTCGGCACCGGCATCGGCGCCTTCACCGTATTCCTGATCCTCTTCCTGCTCAGGGGGAACCTCGGCGTTGCGCTGGTCAGCGCCTTCGCCGTGATCATCGGCTGCCGAGTCTTACTCGCCTACCGCAAGAAAGACCGCGAAGACCGCTTCACCGAGCAGTTGCCGGACGCACTGATCATGATCGCCCGCTCACTCAGGGCCGGGCATTCCCTGACCGGTGCCGTTGAGTTGGTCGGCATGGAGATGGCGGAGCCTCTGGGCCCCCTGTTCAAGCAGGCCTACGAGCAGCAGAACCTTGGCATGCGGATGGCCGATTCCCTGGCCACGCTGCCGGACAAGATCGACAGCCTCGATCTGCGCTTCTTCGTGACCATCATCAGGATCAACAGCGAAACCGGCGGCAACCTGAGCGAGGTTCTCGACAAGCTCTCCGACACCATCCGTTCCCGCCTGCAGATACGCAGGCAGGTGCAGGTGGTGACCGCGGAGGGACGTGTCTCCGGCTACGTGCTGATCCTGCTGCCGATCGCGGTCTTCGCCATGTTTTACGTGCTGCGTCCAGATTACACCAGCCTCTTTTTCACCAACGAGCTGTGCAAGGCGCTGCTGATCGGGGCCATGGTCGCACAGGTGATCGGCTTTTTGTTCATTCGGAAGATCGTCAATATCAGGATCTGAGGATCTGGGGAGGATGCCATGATCACTGTAATAATAGTCCTCACCTTCACGAGTCTGGCGCTTTTGAGCGGCACCGTGACCTACCGTCTGCTGAGCAGGGGCAGCGAGTTGCAAGCCCGGCTTGACAAGCTGATGCCGCGTGAGGAGAAGAAACACGTCACGCTGCTGCACACACCGGCCAAGTGGCAGGTGATGCTGGCTGACCTGGGTCAGAAGCTGAAAGTCAAGCCTTCGGAGCTGCTCACCTACCGGGAAACCGTGGTTGCCGCCGGCTTCCGGCCGGAGAGGGTCTACGTCTTCCTGGGAAGCAAGCTGCTGTTGGCCGTGCTGCTGCCGGGGCTGTTCCTGTTCCTGTATGCCGTTCCCCACGGGCAACTCAGCCATGCCAACACCCTTTTGCTGGCCATCGCGTTGGCCATCTTCGGCTACCTGGCCCCATCCTTCTGGCTGGATCGCCGAGCCTCCTGGCGCAAAGAAGCGATCTTCCACTCGCTCCCTGACGTCCTCGACCTGCTCACCGTCTGCGTCGAGGCGGGCCTCAGCCTGGACGCCGCACTGATCAGGACCATCGACAACTTCGAGCACCAGGACGACCCCCTGATACTGGAGCTGAACCAGGTCATCCTGGAGATAAACGCCGGCCGCCCCCGCATGGAGGCGCTAAAGGGAGTGGCAGAAAGAACCATGGTGGACGACGTCAGGTCCTTCGTCTCCATGATCGTGCAAACCGAGAAATTCGGCACAGGCCTGGGCAAGACCCTGCGCACCTACTCGGACTCACTGAGAATCAAACGGAGACAATTCGCCGAGGAAAGAGCAGCCAAGACCGCCGTGAAGATGATTTTCCCGCTCACCTTCTGCGTCTTTCCTGCCCTGCTGGTGGTGCTGCTGGCTCCGGCGCTCGTGAAGATCTACGACGTCTTCAAACACTAGGCTCGGTTCGGGGGAGTTCGCCATGCGTCTCTATAGACGGCGTGATAGCTGGCTGAGCGAATTTTCCCGCCCGGGGATATGTTCACTGTGCCTGCACCTCTGCCTGTTCGTATTGTTCACCTCCGAGTGGCAACGCGAACAGGGAGTGATCTGGCTTTCCACCGCGTTATTGCCGGAGCCGGTCGAGCTCTCCACGAGCGCCCCGGTTCCGGCCGACGCCCAGCTGTCACAGCCCGCCGCCCAGGAAGAGAAGGAACCATTCACAGATCCGGCAACCAACACAGCCAGCGCGACGAGCACGGTCCCCTCTCCCGCCTCAGCAGCCACACCGCCTATCCCGCAAGTAGCAGATACCCCCGATCCTTCGGGCGACCTCGCCTTCTCCTCCTTCACTTCCGTGCAGCGCAAGGGGCCGGAGAAGAGTACGGTCGCCGCCGCTGACGCTAAAGAATCTGACGCACAAGCCGAGGCCGAAGCACGTGCTGCCGCTGCAAAAGAAGCGGCAGCGCAGGCGGCCAAGGAGAGAGCAGCCGCAGCGGCACAGGAAGCGGCAGCAAAAGAGGCGGCAGCCAGAGAAGCAGCAGCTAAAGCGATGGCGGCCAGAGAGGCGGCGGCCAAAGAGGCTGCAGCTCGAGAGGCCGCGGCCAAGGCGGCGGCGGTGAAAGAGGCAGCGGCTAAAGCGGCGGCAGCCAGGGAAGCGGCGGCCAAAGAGGCAGCAGCTAAAGAAGCGGCCGCCAAAGAGGCGGCGGCGAGAGAAGCGGCCGCAAAAGAAGCGGCAGCTAGAGAGATGGCGGCTAGAGAGGCGGCAGCCAGAGAGGCCGCGGCCAGAGAGGCGGCGGCGAAGGCAGCGGCGGCCAAAATCGCGGCGGAGAGGGAAGCGGCTGAGGCTGCCGCGAGGGCTGCGGCAGCAAGGGATGCCGCAGCTAAAGAGGCGGCGGCCAGAGAGGCCGCGGCTAAAGCGGCCGCAGCTAAAGCAGCGGCAGCCAGGGAAGCGGCAGCCAGAGAGGCGGTAGTCAGAGAAGCGGCAGCCAAGGCAGCGGCGGCCAGGGAAGCAGCGGCCAGAGAGGCGGCGGCCAGGGAGGCCGCAGCCAGAGAGGCCGCAGCTAGAGAGGCGGCGGCTAGAGAGGCGGAGGCTAGAGAGGTCGCAGCAAGAGAGGCAGCAGCAAGAGAAACGGCGGCTAGGGAAGCGGCGGCCAGGGAAGCAGCGGCCAGAGAGACGGCGGCCAGAGAGGCGGCGGCTAGAGCGGTGGCGGCTAAGAAAGCGGCTGCCAGGGAAGCGGCAGCCAGGGAAGCGGCAGCCAGAGAGGCAGCGGCTAGAGAGGCAGCGGTTAGAGAGGCAGCGGTTAGAGAGGCAGCGGTTAGGGCAGCTGCTGCTAGAAGCGCTGCCGCGAGAGATGCCGCTGCGAGGGAAGCTGCAGCCAGAGCAGCCACGGCTGGAAGCGCGGCGAGAGGCTCCGGGAGGACACCGGTGGGAGGTCCAGCCACCCCGCTTGCCAAAACAAAGGTCGCCTCACTTTCAGGCGGCGTATCCGCTGCTGTTACCACCAGCGCATCAGGGGGTAGCAGGCAGGCAGGTTCCGGACCGGGCCAAGGAGCAACTGCCGGGGTGCAGGGAAGTGGAACGGGCAAAGGGGGGCCTGGCGGCAGCGGCAGCGGCTTCCTCCCCTTACTGCCGCGCCTGCGCGCAGACGTGCCGAAAGCGCCCGGTCAGGCCGCCGGCACGATCCCGAATCCTCTCAAGCATGCCGTTGCGGTCCCTCCCACCGGTGAGTTGTCGCTGGAACTGACCGGCAAGGACCTGGCCAGCGGCAAGATCAAGGTCTACATCGTGTACCAGAAGTATCCCAAGAAACTGCATAACCAGCCGATGTCGATCGAGGAGAGCAGGAACGTCGACTACCTGACCCCCAAAATGGTGTTAACCACGCCGCAGACCCTGGCCGCCATCCTGGCAACCGCGGGTGACGGTTTCTACGAATTCAAGGCGGCAGCCCAGACAGAGTCCCCGGTCCGGGCCGAGTTCTCCCTGGCTTTCAACCGGCCGGACATAGCCAAAAAGAAGAGAGCGATCGGCGCCAGGGTAGTCGGCAAGGATACCACCATCGTCAAGATCATGATGCCTGAAGGGATAATCTGGGATGACAACGATGCCTTCGACGGCAACATCGAGGACTCGCAGTCCGTCACCAAATACAAGTCGGATGGTGTAGTCTGGAAACAGTACAAGTGACGCCTTCTGCAGTTCGCGTAGCGCCTTCCCCCCCACTTTCCTGCTAGCTTCACCTCCAGCTGGCCGACGTGCTGCCGGACGCCACCAGCCGCGACCGCTTTATCAAGGGCGCGCCCCGCAGGTGACCGGACGGCCCTCCTGCTGTCCGTGGACGGCCAGCAGGTCGCTCTCCCACTCCTCGCTTTCGGCAGGCGGCAGGAAGCGGAGCTCACGGATATCCAGCAGGGCCAACTCCTCATCCCCCGCCAAAAACACGTGCTGTCCCGCCCCGCGGAAAATCCCCCCTCCCAGCTCACGCCAGTCGGTCATCTTGCCCAGGCGCACCATGTCGTCGGGGTGACCGTAGGTCGCCGGATAGAGGACCGGCAGGAAGCAACTGGTGGTGATCCCCTGCCAGGTGGAGAGCTGCGCCGGCGCCCACAAAAGGTCGAGCAGAGTATGGGGAGGCGCCACGGAGAGTTCCCGCAGGTCCCGGAAGGGAAGCCAGAGGTAACGGTCGTGGATGAAGATCTCCAGGAAAGGGGCGAGCATGGCGTCGCTGTCCTGGAACCCCTGGAACTCGTTGCGGTTGGCCGTGCCGCACAGCGCGCCGCTTTCCGCCTCCAGTTCCCGGAAGTAACGGGCAGCCCGCGCGATGTCCCCTGCCTGCAGCTGCGCCCGGGCCACGAAGTGCGCCTCCAGGTAGGGGGGTGCCGGTCCCAGCAGATGGGGACGTTTCGCCCCCACGGCCACCTCCGATCTCTCCCTTTCAGCAGCCAGCAAGGCCTTGTAGACCCTGGCACTGGTCCGTCCCGCCAGGTCCTGCCCGACCAAAAGGTCCAGGTGTTGTTCCGCCTTCCGGTAGTCCCCGCAAAAGCAGAGGACTTCAAAGAGAAGTACCCGCTTGCCCGCATCGGCGGGGGACGCGTTGACATCGGCAATCAGCTGGGCGCGTGCCTCGGTCAACCGGTTCGCCTGAATAAGCTCGATCGCGTTCATAGCAGCCTCGTGCAAAGGAATACTGCCGGCAGCCCCCGGTGCGGTCTTGCCACCGCCGGGACAGCCTCTGCCAGTTTCTTTTGCAGTAGGCATGCCAAGACAATTTATTGTTAATTAACAGAATCCTCAACGGTAGTTAGCGGCGCCGCCTGTGAAGGGGGTGCGGAGGGGACAGGTGCGAAAAAATAACGCGGCAGGAACCGGATGTGAAAAAAAAATGGCAGAAAGCCCTTTTTTGCCCGGTTTTTGCGGGTAAAAAAGCCCTGACTGAGCACGTTGCGGCCAGGGCTTCACCCTACTTCAACAGTCTGACTTCCTGCCGGAAATCCTTTTCCATGTTGATGGCGACCTTCTGGAATAGCGCCTCGGTTGCCTCCCGTACGGCGGCCATGTACTTGCGGCCGATGGGGGAGCGGAGGAACCTCAGGTATTCGTGAAGCTCTCCCAGGGAGAAGTAGCGGTAGGCATAGGCGATCTTCTCTACGTTTTCCTTGCGGGTGTCCTTGAGCTTGGGGATCTCCTTCTCGATCCGCGCCTTGATCTCCTTGGCGTCGGGGAAGTCGGACGGGATCGACTTCATCATCTTGCGGAGCATGACGGCCATCTCCCGTGCCTCGACCTCGGAAACTCCCGTCTCCCGGTCGATCTCCCGGGCCAGATTCATCCTCTCCCGGTGGCCGGGCACCGATTCCAGGCGCACGTAGGTGAGCCTTTTTTCCTTCCCGTTGTAGACCCACACGGACTCTGCCTCCACGACCTTGTAACCGAGCGGGCTTTTATACCACTTCAGTACCGAGTTGAGCTCCACGTGGGAGAGCTTTCTCTTCAGGGACCGTTTGAAGGGCTGTTCCGCCATGGCAGGGGAAAAGGTCTGCGCCAGCAGTTCCTCGGTCTCGCCTCTGCCGATCCGGCCGAAGAGGTCGTTCAAATCCCTGCGGAACCCGGCGACCTCGATGAGCTGGTCCACCACCTCGGCCTCGCTCCTTGGCTCCGGCAGTGCGGCCCTCCTGGCAGGGGCCGCGCCCGTTTTCCGCGCCGGCTGGATCACCACCCCCGACTTGGCGAGGTTCACCTCGGAGGCCGGCAGGGTCAGCACGGTGTCGCCATCCACCCGCAGGTAGACGTTATCCCCCTCTTTCCAGGCTTCCTGCGCCTCCATCTCCGAGTCGTCCATCATGTACACGGTCATGGCCTGCGCGAAATGGGCAAAGGACAGCACGAGCAGCAGCACTACCAGGGAACAAATCCTGCGAAACATCACTCCTCCAACCATTACATTGCATCAATACCTGAGCCGGCTCGCACCGGCGCGCCCTCTTTGGCATCTTATTGCCATACATCTTTCTAATTGGCAATAGATAAGTAATCCCGGCCAATCTCTCAGAGATATTGGGGAGCCAAAACAGATGGCGCAGTGCTCTTATACCGGCCGCGACAAGACTAGCGGTTCCCCGCATGCGGAGGTTTCGTCGACAGCAGGCGCCTGCCTCCCTGCAAGGACAGTTGCTTGTGCATGCTTTCTCCCTGCCCGGCCCATCGGGCAATTATCTTCAGCAGCTCTGCCATGACAGCTTCCAGCTTCTCATGCTCCAATCCTGTCGGGAGGCGGGTCCAGCTCCCCTTTCCCGCAGCCGGGATAGACCCCGCTCCGGCTTTCCGTTGCCACGATTATGGAAGCCAAAGGAGGATCGGGCAATAAATGAACAGGATCGGGATACCGCTGTTGGTCGCTGCAGGAGTACCATCCAGTTAGCTAAAAGGTGCAAACCGGCGTCAACCGGGTATCTTTTACAGCTAGAGAGCAGGCAGGCGGCACTCACTGCCTCGCCCATACTGGTCAAAGGAGAAATGGGAATGCAAAAAAGAACATTGGGAAAAAGCGGCTTGCAGGTCTCGGCTTTGGGGCTGGGCTGCATGGGAATGAGCTTTTCCTACGGACCGCCCAAGGACAAAAAGGAGATGATCGCGCTGCTCCGGACCGCCGTGGAGCGCGGGGTGACCTTCTTCGATACGGCAGAGGTCTACGGCCCGTACCTCAACGAGGAACTGGTGGGCGAGGCGCTCTCCCCCCTGCGGGACAAGGTGGTGATCGCCACCAAGTTCGGCTTCGACCTTACCCCGAGGACCGATCCCAGGGGGATGACCGGGGCGCCGGCCCTGAACAGCCGTCCCGCCCACATCAAGGAGGTCGCCGAGGCGTCGCTGAAAAGGCTGGGGGTGGAGGCCATCGACCTGTTCTACCAGCACCGCGTCGACCCGGAGGTGCCGATCGAAGAGGTGGCGGGAGCGGTGAAGGAACTGATCCAGGAAGGCAAGGTCAAGCACTTCGGCCTTTCCGAGGCGGCGGTGGAGACCATCCGCCGCGCCCACGCCGTCCAGCCGGTTGCTGCGGTGCAGAGCGAATACTCGCTGTGGTGGAGGCGCCCCGAACAGGCGCTGATCCCTACCCTCGAGGAGCTCGGCATCGGCTTCGTTCCCTATAGCCCTCTCGGCAAGGGATTCCTGACCGGTAAGATCGACGAGAAGACCAGCTTCGACAGCACCGACTTCCGCACCACTCTCCCCCGCTTCACCCCCGAGGCGAGGAAGGCCAACCAGGCCATGGTTGATCTGCTGGGCAGGATAGCCGGCAAGAAAAAGGCGACCCCGGCCCAGATAGCGCTCGCCTGGCTGCTCGCCCAGAAGCCGTGGATCGTGCCCATCCCCGGCACCACCAGGCTGGAGCGCCTGGAGGAGAACCTGGGCTCGCTTGCCGCCCGGCTGACCTCCGACGACCTGCGCGAGATCGATGAGGCCTCGTCGAAGATAGCCGTGCAGGGGGCCCGCTATCCGGAAAAGCTCGAGCAATTGACCGGCCGTTAAAGCAAAGGTTCCAACAGCTTCCGGCGGCGGCCCGCGCCGGAAAGATCACGGAAGAGGAGAAAGCCATGTTCAACGCCAAAGCATATTCCGCCGCCAGCGCGACGTCTCCGCTGGCCTCCACCACCATCCCGCGCCGCGACGCGACCGAGCGCGACGTGCAGATCGAGATCCTCTACTGCGGCATCTGCCACTCCGATCTCCACTCCGTCAGAAACGAGTGGAGCAGCATCATGCCCACCGTCTACCCGATCGTGCCGGGCCACGAGATCGTCGGCCGGGTCACCCGGGTCGGCTCGGAAGTCACCAAGTACCGGCCGGGCGACCTGGTGGGGGTCGGCTGCCTGGTCGATTCCGACCACACCTGCCCCAACTGCAAGGCGGACCTCGAGCAGTTCTGCCCGGAGGCTACCTTCACCTACAACTCTCCCGACAAGCACCTGGGAGGCGTCACCTACGGCGGCTACTCCGAAAGCATCGTGGTGGACGAGAGGTTCGTGCTGCGCGTCCCTGCCAACCTCGACCTTGCCGGGGTGGCGCCTCTGCTCTGCGCCGGCATCACCACCTACTCCCCCATGCGGCGCCACGGCGTCAGCAAGGGGAAGAAGGTCGGCGTGGTCGGGCTGGGGGGACTAGGGCACATGGGGGTCAAACTGGCCCGTGCCTTCGGTGCCCACGTGGTCGTCTTCACCACTTCGCCCGGCAAGAAAGAGGATGCGCTCAGGCTGGGTGCCCACGAGGTGATCATCTCCACCAACGCCGAGGAGATGCAGAAGCAGGCCGGCAGTTTCGACTTCATCCTCGACACCATCTCCGCCGAGCACGACCTCAACCAGTACCTCAACATGCTCGGCATCGACGGCAACCTCACCCTGGTGGGAGCTCCGGAAAAAGCACTCTCCGTCTCCCCGTTCGCGCTGCTGTTCGGGCGGCGCAGCCTCTCCGGCTCGCTGATCGGCGGCCTGGCCGAGACCCAGGAGATGCTCGATTTTTGCGGCGCGCACAACATCACCGCCGACGTCGAGGTGATCCCCATCCAGAAGGTGAACGAAGCCTACGAGCGGCTGGTTAAGTCCGACGTGAAGTACCGCTTCTCCATCGACATGGCTTCCCTGAAGTCCGAGTAGCCACCTGAAGGGGAAAATGCGAAGGGGACTGGCTCCGCAGGTGCCAGTCCCCCTTTAAGCCGACGGAACAGGAATGTCCCCCGACTCTTTTCTTCGACACGTCTTCCTTAAAAGTGGAGAGGCGAGAGGTCCGGTGGGAAATGACCAGAGGACAGCAGCGAAGGAGGCTGTCCCGAAAGGAGTGACGTCATGAGCAAAAAGCCCGGCCCCGCCCGAAAAATCCTGGGCGATTTCGCCCCCAAGCTGGTCGAGTTGACGGATGACGTCCTGTTTGGCGACGTCTGGGAGCGCCCGCAACTTTCCAAGCGCGACAGGAGCCTGATCACCGTAAGCGCCCTGATCGCCCTCAACCGGACCGAGCAGTTGCGCTTACACCTGCCCAGGGCGCTCGAAAACGGTGTCAGTGAAGAGGAGCTGATCGAGGCGATCACCCACCTCGCCTTTTACTCCGGCTGGCCTACCTCGATGAGCGCGGCCACACTTGCCAAGGAGCTCTTTGCCAAAGGAGAGAAGTAGAGCGCTTACCTCAGCGCATGGATGGCCGGTTGTGAACGCTGCTTTTTCCTGGCAAACGGCTCCCGGCATCCCTGCAGCACGATCATGGGAAAGGCGCGGCGCTCGCCCGCCTTTCTCTTCACCCCATTCTTCCCGCCCCAAACGCCCGGCCGCCTCCCGTTCCTGGGGCGGACAGCTGCAAACAGAGCCGTGATCTCCGCACTACCTCTCCGCTGAAGACGCACACCTTTGATCAACATACGTCCCCCTTCGCAAAGTCGTGACCAGAAAACCTCTTCTTTTGCAGCTGCCATGCCAAGCGAGCGCCGCTCTCGCTGAAGCACGCTTTTGCGGATAGTTACCGGCAAGAGGCGGGAAAGCGGCCGGGCTTCCCGGTGCAAAAAACGGTGTCCGCGAACCGGATGGGGAAAAAAAGTTGGCAAGGACAGGGAGAATCCGCCGGTGCGGCCCACGCAAAGCGCGCTTTTTCCCGGCCGGCAGCCTCATTTCTCCAGGCAATACCGGAAACTTTGCCAAACGGGCTGGCTAACGACGTAAAAATCGGTACCATTTAAGGTCGTAGTGGTCGCTTTCCCGCAACATAGGACGAGCTTTCGCGGGGAAAACAGTCAGGCGTCCCTTTTCCCGTTCCTCTAGGCCGGGATTTGGTGTCTGACGGCGGGAGGTTCGCACATGAAGAGCGTACTGTTCCTGATCCTGTTTCCCCTGGCGATATCCCTGCTGGCACTGGCGGCACCGCGCAGGCCCGCCCTCAGGAAAGCGGCCGGTGCCGCCGCCAACGCGGCACTCTGTGCAGTCGCCGTCTCTTTGCTGATCGCCAACCTGGACCGCGGCCCGGCCTTTTTCCCCTTGCAGAGCGCACTCATCGACGCCGCCATGCTGGTCATCGAGCTCGCCATCGCCGTTTTCATCCTCTACCTCTCCTGGCGGTCGGCACGCTGCCTGCCGGCGCTTTTAGTCATCGTCCAGTCCGCGCTCATGCTCACCCTGGAGCTTTACGGAGGGGAACCGGTCGCCGTGGAACACGCGCTGTTCGTGGACAAGTTCTCCGTGATCATGGCGCTGATCGTCGGGGTGGTGGGGAGCGCCATCTGCCTGTACGGGATCGGCTACCTCCCGGAATACCACCAGCACTACCCGGAGGTGAAGGACCGGCGCCGCTATTTCGCCTTTCTCATGTACCTCTTCCTGTCGGCCATGTTCGGCATCATCTTCTCCAACAACCTCCTCTGGCTCTACTTCTTCTGGGAGCTCACCACCCTCTGCTCCTTCCTTTTGATCGGCTACCGCGACGACCAGCCCTCCCGAGACAGCGCTTTCCGCGCCCTGAACATGAACCTTTTGGGCGGGGTGCTGTTCGCCGTGGGCCTTGTCCACCTAAAATCCACCTCCGGCGTCATGGAGCTGGACAAGCTCCTGCATCTCGACAAGGGGACCGTGTTGCTTCCCGCCGCCTGCCTGGCCTTCGCCGGGCTGGTGAAATCCGCGCAACTCCCCTTCTCATCCTGGCTCACCGGTGCCATGGTGGCGCCCACACCGGTGTCGGCGCTGCTTCACTCCAGCACCATGGTAAAGGCCGGCGTCTACCTCATCCTCAGGGTGGCGCCGGTCATGGAGCACACTGCCGCCGCCAAGATGCTCACACTGATCGGCGGGGTGAGCTTCCTGGTCGCGGCCCTGATCGCCATCTCGCAGAGTAACGCCAAGAAGGTGCTCGCCTACTCGACCATCTCCAACCTGGGGCTCATCGTCGCCTGTGCCGGGGTGAACACCAGCGCCGCGCTCTGGTCGGCGCTCCTTCTGATCATCTTCCACGCGGTCGCCAAGTCGCTGCTTTTCCTGTGCGTGGGGATCATCGAGTACAAGCTGGACAGCCGCGACATCGAGGACATGGACTACCTGATCATGCGCCTGCCCAGGCTTACCGCCATCATGATGACCGGCATGGCCGGCATGTTCCTCGCCCCCTTCGGCATGATCATCAGCAAGTTCATCACCCTCAAGGCGTTCGTGGAAAGTAACCCCGCCATGGCGGTGATCCTCGCCTACGGCAGCGCCGCCACCATATTTTTCTGGACCAAGTGGATGGGGAAGATCATCTCCATCAGGCACGGCGTGGCCGAGGTGGTGGAGCACCGGGTAAGCAGCTGGGAATGGATCACCCTCGGCATCCTGGCGGCCGCCACCGTGGGGGTCACCCTCGCCTTTCCCTTCATCTCCTTCCACCTCATCACTCCCTACCTCGAGGAGATCTTCGGAACGGTTCCGGTCGTCGACAGCTTCAACCTGCTGATGGTGTTCGTGATCATGCTCGGCCTGCTGATCATCCTCCCCCTCGGACTTCTCTACTACGGCTTTCTCGACCGCAACTACAAGCGGGTCGGCACCTACCTGGGAGGCGGCAATATCGACCACACGACCTTCCAGGGGGCCATGGGAGCCACGCTCCCCGTCGAGCTGAGGAATTACTACCTTGAGAGGTATTTCGGCGAGGAACGTCTGTGCAACGTCGGGGTCTTCGTGTCCCTGACGCTCACCTTCATCATGTTCGGGGTGGCGGCCGGATGAACGAGATCTACGCGGTGATCAAGTCGCTGAGCATCCCGCAGCGGATGCTGGCCTTCGCCCTCCTGGCCCCGCTGGCCGGGGGAGTGCTGGCCGGCATCGACCGCAGGCTGAGCGCCCGTCTGCAGGGACGCTACGGGCCGCCGGTGCTGCAGCCGTTCTTCGACGTGTTGAAGCTGATGCGCAAGGAGCGGATCATCGTCAACAAGTTCCAGGACTTCCCGATCCTGCTCTTCCTCATCTTCACCGTCTTTTCCGGCGCCCTCTTCTTTTCCGGCGCCGACCTGCTCCTGACCATCTTCAGCCTGGCCCTGGCGGGTACCTTCTTCGTCCTGGGCGGGTTCAGCGTGAGCTCCCCCTACAGCCACCTGGGGGCGGAGCGCGAGATCATCCTGATGGTGGCCTATGAGCCGATGGTCATCCTGATGGCGGTCGGCATGTACCAGGTGACCGGGAGCTTCCGGGTGGGAACCATCGCCCAGCACCACGCGCCGCTCATCCTCCATCTGCCGGGGGTCTTTGCCGGCTTCCTCTACATCCTCACCATCAAGTTAAGGAAATCCCCCTTCGACCTCTCCCTGTCCCGTCATGCCCACCAGGAGATCGTGAGCGGGATTGCCACCGAGTTTTCCGGGCCGGGGCTCGCCCTGATCGAGATCGCTCACTGGTACGAAACCGTGCTGCTGCTCGGCATGGTCTACCTCTTCTTCGCCTTCAACCCGTGGCTCGCCCTGGTCATGGCCCTGGCAGTCTACCTGTTGGCAATCTTCATCGACATGAACTATGCCCGCTTCAAGTGGCAGCTTACCTTCCTGAGCGCCTGGCTGTTCACGGCGGTGGCAGGGGTGTCGAACATCATCGTGCTCAGCCTGATGCGCTGAACACCCGGAGTGCTACATGGGCTGGTTCAAACGCTCCCCCTGGCTGCTTCACTACAACGCGACCAGTTGCAACGGCTGCGACATCGAACTGATCGCGAGCCTCACCCCGCTCTACGACCTGGAGCGTTTCGGCATGGTGATGACCGGCAATCCCAAGCACGCCGACATCCTGGTGGTCACCGGGTCGGTCAACTGCAACAGCAGGCAGGTAGTGGAGAACCTCTACGCGCAGATGCCCAACCCGAAGGTAGTGGTGGCGGTGGGGATCTGCGCCACCTCCGGCTGCGTTTTCCGGGATTGCTACAACGTGCTGGGCGGGGTCGACCAGGTGCTGCCGGTCGACGTCTACGTCCCCGGCTGCGCGGCCCGGCCCGAGGCGATCATCGACGGCATGATCAAGGCGTGCGAGATCCTGGAAGCAAAGGACGCGGCACGCGCAGGACGAGGAGACGGCCCGCCATGAGGGATCCCCAGGAGATCAGGCAGGTGGAGAAGTGCGACCTGGTGGGAATGGTGGCCGAACTGTTCTCGGAAGGCTTCCGCCTGGTCCAGATCGGCTGCAGCACGCTTGCCGGGGGGTACGAGCTCACCTACTCCTTCGACCGGGAGTACCGCCTGAAAAACCTGCGCTTCCTGGTGAGGCCGCAGGAGGAGGTGCCCAGCATCAGCGTGATCTACCCCGGCGCTTTCCTGTACGAGAACGAGATCCACGACCTGTTCGGCGTGGTCATCGAGCACATCGCCGTCGACTACCGGGGCACCCTGTACCGGACCGCGCTGGGGAGGCCGTTCAGCCTGGAAAACGTCAAGCTGCCGCAGCCCCCGCAGCCGAAGGCCCAGCCGGAGTCGAAGGTGGGGGCGGAGGTGGAGGCTAAGCCAGAGGCGGAGACGGCTGCAAGCGCGGGGGAGCATCCCGTCGGGCAGGACCGGTAAGGAGCGGCCATGGCCAAAAGGAACATCATACCGCTCGGGCCGCAGCACCCGGTACTCCCCGAGCCGATTCACTTCGACCTGGTCACCGAGGATGAAAGGATCATCGACGCCATCCCCTCGATCAGCTACGTGCACCGC
>DATFAB010000049.1:0-46504 GCA_035255025.1 Geomonas sp. | reverse complement strand
GGCACTACCCGGGGGTGAAGAGCGATGGCAAGACGCTGACCGCCGAGGCCAGGGTCTTGGTGGGAGACCGTCTGTACTGGATGTGGAGTGCGGCCACCCCGCTCTACAACCTGCTGGGGAAAAAAGTGGGGGGGATCCAGTCACTAAGAGACGTGACCGAGCTGAGGAAAAGCGAGCAGGAGCGCTCCCGGCTGGAGGCGCAGCTGCACCACGCCAGCATGATGGAGGCACTGATGAGGCAACTGGGGCATGACCTGAAGACCCCGCTGACGCCACTTTGCGCCCTGCTCCCCATGATCGGCAGGAAGTGCCAGGATCCGGACCTCACCCGCATGCTCGACATCTGCCAGCAAAGCGCCCGGCAGATCCAGGCCCTGAGCAGCAAGGCGCAGGAACTGGTGCGGCTCTCCTGCCAGCAGACCCCGCTGCACCAAGGCCCGGTCCTGCTGAGAGAAGCCGTGGACGGCTGCCTGGCCGGCTGCGGATCCCTTTTCCTGCAGCGGGGGATCGACTGCCGGAACCAGGTCGCCCCCGGCCTCGCCGTGCTGGCGGCGGCCGATCAGCTGAACCTGCTGCTCGACAACCTCCTCTCCAACGCGGCGCGCTTCGCCAGCGAAGGGGGGCAGGTAGCAGTGTCGGCGCTGGTGGAGGGGGAGACGGCGGTGGTCTCGGTCGCCGACGACGGCATCGGCCTGCAGCCGGGGGAGACCGATCGCATCTTCGAGGAGTTCTTCAAGGTGGACGCGGCCAGGCACGACCTCAACACGCAAGGTCTGGGGCTGGCGATCTGCAAGAGAATCGTCCTGAACCACCAGGGGAGGATCTGGGCCGAGAGCCGCGGTGCCGGCCTGGGGACCACGGTCAGCTTCACCCTCAGGCTGTCCGGGGGAGAGCGTTTACGGGGTGAGCCGGCAGGGTGAGCCGGCCCCGCATGGGAAGTGCCGTGAAGCATCTGGCAACCGGGAGAGCTGAGGCAGGCAATCGGGAGGAGCCGGAGCGCCTGCATGAAAAAGGGAGCACGCATGAACGACTCTATAATGATCGTGGATGACAACGACTTTGTCCGCAGTTCCGTGCAGATCGTCTGCGAATGCGCTGCGCTGGCCGTCACCGCCGCGGCCTCCGGTGCCGAATGCCTCCGGCAGCTGGAAGCGGGGTTCCGGGGGGTGATCCTCATGGACGTCATGATGCCGGAGATGGACGGCTGGGACACCATCCGTGAGATAGCCCGCCGCGGCCTTTACCCCGGCAACCTGATCGTCATGCTGACCGGCATGGGTGAGCCCGGCCTGAAGATGGAAGGGATCCAGGAATACGTGACCGACTACCTGACCAAGCCTTTTGGCCCCGACCAGCTGATCGAGTCGCTGCAGTATTACCTGATCCTGCTGGACAGCGTGCGTGCATGAGCAGGAACCTGGTGGTCATAGGGATCTCGACCGGGGGGCCGATCACCCTGAAGGAGCTGTTCAGCCGGCTCCCGCCGCTGCCGGCGGCCTTCCTGGTGGTGCTCCACATCACGCCGCACATGGACCGCCGGATCGCACTGGGGCTCTCTGCAGCGGCCAGCATGCCGGTCAGGCTGGCGGAGCACGGGGAATGCCTGAGGGCTGGCATGGTCTACCTGGCGCCGGGAGGGTTTCACCTGAAGCTGGAGGGGAATCAGCGGGTCGCGCTGTGCGAAGGGCCGCGGGTCAACTACGTGCAGCCCTCGGTGGACGTCACCATGCTCTCCCTTGCCAGGCCGTGCTGGAACTCCAAGCTGATCGGGGCCGTCATGACCGGCATGGGGAAGGACGGTGCGGAAGGGATACGCCACATCAGGCAGCTAGGGGGCATCACGCTCGCCCAGGACCAGAAGTCATCGACCATATACGGGATGCCGAAAGCAGCGGTGGAGACCGGTGCGGTGGATTTCGTGCTGCCGCCGGCGCGAATGGCGGCGAAGCTGATCGAGCTGCTGAGCTAGCCGGTTGCCACCTTCATCTGTTCCGCCCTCGCCAAAAGGAACTCCACGAAGGCGCGGTTGGCTCGCGACAGGTAGAAGTGCTTCTTCCAGGCAATCAGCAGATCGAGGTACAGAGGGGGATCGAAAGAGATGGCGGCCAGGTCGCCGTCGGCGGCCACCACCATCCTCAAAAAGGTCGAGATGCCGGTCCCGTTCCTTACCAGCGATTTCACCAGCGAGAAGAGGTTGGTCTCGAAGATGATGTTGGGGGTGGCGCCCGTTTCCCTGAGGGCCTCCAGGAAAAACTCCCGGATGAAGTATCCCTCCTTGTAAAAGACCAGCGGCTGCTGGACGAACTCGTCCAGGGTGACCCTCTCCCTCCCTGCGAACGGGTGATCGAGAGGCACGCAGACCACCACCTCCTCCCGTATCAGGTGCCGCACCTCCAGCGTGTCGGGGAAGCTCTCCCCGGCCACCACCCCCATGTCGAGTTCCCCCTGCCCGATCATGCGCTGGATGCGCCCGGCCCCTTCTCCCAACACCGACAGGTGCAGCTGCGGGTAGAGCCGGTGGAAATCCCTGATGATGTCCGGGAAGAAGTAGGCCGAGATCATGGGCGGGATGCCGATCCTCACCTCCCCCCTGGTGAGCCCCTTCAGCTCGCCCATCTCCAGTTCCGCGGCTTTCAGGTCCTCCAGGATGCGGCGGGCGTGGGCCAGGAAGATCTCCCCTTCCGCGGTGAGCGACACCTTCTTGTCCTGCCGGTTGAAGAGGACCAGGTCGAGTTCCTCCTCCAGCTTCTTGATGGCCATGCTGATGGCCGGCTGGGCGATCCGCAGCCCATCCGCCGCCTTCGTGAAGCTGCTCACCCTGCTGACCTCCAGAAAATACCTCAGCTGCCGAACGTCCATGCCGCCCTCTCCATCACCAATTGTTATCGATAAGATAAGTATTATATATTTTTCTTATCATCGGGCAAGGGATATCATTCCATCATCGCTTGCATCTCCTTTGCATCCGTTACTCCAGGGAGAAAAACCAGATGGGCACCATCAAGAGGGGCACCCGCACCTACAAGCAGGTGAACCTGGCTTTCTTTGCCGCCGGCTTCGTCACCTTCATAACGCTCTACGACGTGCAGCCGCTCTTGCCGGTCTTCGCCGGCGAATTCGGACTGCACGCCGCCCTGGGGAGCCTGCCGCTCTCCGTCACCACCTGCGCGCTGGCGGTCGCCATGCTCTTTGCCGGCAGCATCTCGGATACCGCGGGCAAAAAACCGGTGATGGTCTGCTCGCTGGTAGTCACCTCGCTGCTCGCCCTGCTCACCTCCGTCACCCATAGTTTCTGGTCGTTTCTGGCCCTGCGCCTTTTGCAGGGAGTGGCGCTGGCCGGCCTTCCCGCCATTGCCATGGCCTACCTGAGCGAGGAAATGGAGCCCTCATCGCTTAGCTCCGCCATCGGTCTCTACATCAGCGGCAATGCCATCGGCGGCATGACCGGCCGGATCTTCACGGCGACCGTCACCCAGCATTTCTCCTGGCGGCTGGCCCTGGGGGTGATCGGTGCGGGCTGCCTGGCGCTCAGCGTCTGCTTCGCCAGGTCACTCCCCCCCTCCACTGCCCCCCGGCGCCCCTTTGCGGTCGGCTACCTGTTCAGCTCCCTCGCCAAGCAGTTGCGGGACCCGGCGCTGCTCTGCCTGTACGGCATCTCTTTCTTCATCATGGGGAGCTTCGTGACGCTCTACAACTACATCACCTTCCGGCTGCTGGCGCCCCCCTACTCATTCAGCCACTCCGCGGTCAGCGGCATCTTCCTGGTCTACCTGCTCGGCTCCTTCAGCTCCTCCGCGGTGGGGCGCCAGGTGGAGCGGCACGGCCGCAACCGGATGCTCTTCATCTGCCTGGCGACCATGGGAGCGGGAGCGCTCGTCACGCTGTCGGGTGAGGTGGCAGCCATCGTGGCCGGCATCGCGCTTCTCACCTGCGGCTTCTTCGGCGCCCACACCATAGCCTCCAGCTGGGTGGGGAGCAGGGCCCGCAGCGCCCGGGCGCAGGCGGCCTCGCTCTACCTGTTCAGCTACTATCTCGGCTCCAGCATCTCGGGTACCGTGGGAGGGGTGTTCTGGACCTCCCTGGGCTGGCACGGGGTGATCCTGCTGATAACCGGGCTGCTGGGGATGGCGGTCTGCCTGGGATGGAAACTGGCGGGGATCGCCGAGCCGAAAGCGGTCGAGGCGGGAGGGCCCGCGGCGGCCAGCCTGGAGGCCGCCGGCAGCTGAAAAGGGCGCGGCAGGTCTCAAGTTTCCCAGGCCTGGGTCGATATGACAGGGTATATCGACACAGGAGCAGACATGCCGGACCTCGTACACCTCGCCAATGGTATTTCAATCCCCGTAGAAATGTTGCCGATCTGGGAGAGGCTGGCAGAATTCGCCACAATTCACGGCCCGGTTTTCCAAGCAGATCTCAAGCAGCTCGGGTTGAACCTGCGCCCGATCTTCTCGCTTAACTCCTCGATCGGGGGGGAGCAGGCAGTCTCCTTCGGCACCGCCACCTCGTCCACCGTCCAGTTCGTCCTGCGCCCCGACATCTACCGGGCCATGGTCGGCAGCGTCTTCAATTAAATTCCGCAAGAAGCCCAAAACAAAAAAAGAGCCACTGAGAAAATCCGGGAACCTCGGAAAAAACAGGGAACTGGTATTAAACCAACTCCCTGCTCTTTTCGGATTTTCCCGGATTTTCTCCGTGGCCACCGATTTGCCTCCCTGCCTCCCGGCCTCCCTGCCTCAGTGCACCTCGGCCTCACCCCGGTACCGGTCGCTCACGAACTTGATGTGGTCGCGCAGCACGTAGAACTGCTCCGCATAGGCAAGCGGCATCTTCATCTTGTTGACCTGCGACTCGATCTCGTCCAGTCGGGCCAAAAGCTCGACCCGCTCGTTCGGGGAGGGGTGGGCCAGGATGTCCCGCTCGATGGCGATCAAGGCGCCGTACCAGCGATAGATACGCGACTTGATGCGCCACTGGTAAATGGCCGGCAGCAGTTTCAACCCGGGAATCAACAACACCACGATCGGGACGAAGACCACCAGTGTCCTGTCCAGCAGGGTCGCCAGCCAGAACGGCAGCCGGCGGTAGAGGAACGATTTGCCGGAATTGTAGAAGCGCTTGGCGTCGGGGCTCAAGGTGAACTCGTGCTCCAGCGGGGCGGGGAACTCGTTGGCCTTCTGCAAAAGGGTCGGCTTGCTGTGCACCTCGCGAGCAGCCTCGATGAGCAGATCGGAGAGCGCGGGGTGCAGGTTCTTGCGGGCCACCAGTTCCACCGTGGGCCCGATCAGATGGATGTCCTGCGGCGGCACGTTCTTGCCGAAATCGAACACCCCCATGGGGAGGTCGAGATCGAGCAGGTAGGGAAACTTCCGCGAGTAGCCTGCACTCTGCTGGAAGTTGAAGAGCTGGATGCCCGGGGTCCACAGCAGCTGGCGCATGACGGGAGGGGTGGCGGAGTCCCCCATCAGGAAGGCGGCGTCGACCCTTCCGTTCAACAGCGCCTGCGCGGCGTCGCTCCCCCCCAGGCTGAGGAGCTCGGTGCTGCCGCCGGGCTCGATGCCGTTTGCCTTGAGCAGGATGAGGGCGAGCATGTGGGTTCCGCTCCCTTCCGGCCCGATCGCCAGCCGCTTGCCGGCGAAGCCGGAGAGCAGGGGGAGGGGGCCGGGACTGCGGTAGAAGATGGCCAGCGGCTCGTGGAAGACGCTCCCCAGCGAAACCAGCGGGGTGACGTTGATGCCGGTGGCCACCCCGCCCTGCACGAAGGCCAGGTCGACCCTCAAGTTGGGATTCATCAGCCGCTGGAGGTTATCCAGCGACCCTTGCGAGGGGATGACCCTCAGGTTGACGCCGTCCCTGGCCAGGATCTTGCGGTACTTCTCGGCGTTCATCATGAAGACGCTGCCCGGCGGCCCCGCCGAGATGGTGATGTTCTTGGGGGGCGCCGGCTGCACGTACCAGAAGGCGAGCCAGATGACCGCGGCGGTGAGCAGCACCAGCGGGAGGACGCTGACCATCAGGTCCCGCAGCGAGATGCCGGTCAGCCGTGACAGCGGCCTTAAGTGAGAAAGCTTCCTGACATTTTCCGTGTGGTTCACGTCGCTACCTACCTTTCCTTTATTTCCAGCCTGCCACGAGCTGCCCGCAGGCGTATTTCCATCCACCAGTATTTTAATAAATGCGGCTGTTGTTGTCAGCAGCAAGTGGGCCCGGCAGCCCCGCGCCCCCTCCCCTTCCGACAAAAAAGACCCGGATGCACAGATTGTACGTTTTTATGACTTAGGTCAAGGCCCCATCGACGAGCCGCGGGTAAGGTTACACCATCGGAAGCGGCCGCGAGAGAGCGAAACCGCTGACATAAAGGAAGAGAGGGCGACCGTGTCGCCGGTTCCTATCAAAAAAAACGCTCCGAACCGGGGCACGGAGAATTGAGATGATCGACAAGGTTAAAAGCTGGCTGGGATTTTCGAAATCGACCAATAACGCAACTACTACCAACACAACAGTACAGGGGGAAAAAATGGACATGTTTTGCTTTCAGTGTGAACAGGCGGCAAACGGAGGGTGCTCCAAAGTAGGCGTCTGCGGCAAGAAGCCGGAAGTGGCCGCCCTGCAGGACCTGCTGGTCTACGCCATGAAGGGGATCTCCTTCTGGGCCGACAAGGCCCGCCAGAAGGGGGCAAAAGACGTGGACATCGACCGCTTCATGCTGGACGGCCTGTTCACCACCGTCACCAACGTCGACTTCGACGCCGAAGAGATCGCCAAGCTGGTGCGCGAAGCCGCCAAGCAGCGTGACCGCGCCCAGGCGCTCTTCGAGAAAGTGAACGGCGGCACCTACACCGGCCCGGTTCCCGAGGCGGCCAAGCCGTTCCAGGCAGGGAGCACCGAAGAGCTGGTCGCCCTGGGCGCACAGCACGGCGTGAAGGATTCCGCCATCGACCCGGACGTGAAGAGCGTGCAGGAGATCATCATCTACGGCATCAAGGGCTACGCAGCCTACGCCCACCACGCACTGGTGCTCGGCCAGGAAAACGACGAGATCTACGCCTACACCCACAAGGCGCTGGCAGCCACCCTTGACAAGAGCCTCGGCCTGATGGACTTCGTCGGCCTGGCCATGGAGTGCGGCAAGACCAACCTGACCACCATGGCGCTGCTCGACAAGGCCAACACCGACAGCTTCGGCCACCCGGTGCCGACCCCGGTGCAGCTCGGCACCAAGGCCGGCAAGGCGATCCTGGTCTCCGGCCACGACCTGCGCATGCTCGAGGAGCTGCTGAAGCAGACCGAGGGCAAAGGCATCAACATCTACACCCACGGCGAGATGCTGCCGGCGCACGGCTACCCGGGCCTCAAGAAGTACCCGCACCTGGCCGGCAACTTCGGCGGCGCGTGGCAGGATCAGGCCAAGGAATTCGTCAGCTTCCCCGGCGCCATCATCTTCAACACCAACTGCATCCAGCGCCCGGCCGACAGCTACAAAGACCGCCTGTTCACCTGGGGCCTGGTCCAGTGGCCGGACGTCGCTCACATCGACGGCTTCGACTTCTCCCCGGTCATCCAGAAGGCGCTCGAACTGCCGGCCTTCGACGAGAACCCCGGCAAGGAGATCCTCACCGGCTTCGGGCACAACGCGGTGCTCGGCGTGGCAGACAAGGTAATCGACGCGGTCAAGACCGGCGCCATCCGTCACTTCTTCCTGATCGGCGGCTGCGACGGCGCGAAGAGCGGCCGTAACTACTACACCGAATTCGCAGAGAACGTCCCCAACGACTGCGTGATCCTGACCCTGGCCTGCGGCAAGTACCGCTTCAACAAGCTCGACTTCGGCGACATCGGCGGCATCCCGCGCCTGCTGGACATCGGGCAGTGCAACGACGCCTACTCGGCCATCCAGATCGCAGTGGCCCTGGCCGGCGCCTTCGGCTGCGGCGTCAACGACCTGCCGCTCTCCTTCATCCTCTCCTGGTACGAGCAGAAAGCGGTCGCCATCCTGCTGACCCTGCTCCACCTGGGCGTGAAGAACATCAAACTGGGACCGAGCCTGCCGGCCTTCATCACCCCGAACGTGCTGAACTTCCTGGTCGAGAACTTCAACATCGGCCCGATCGGCACCGCCGAAGGCGACCTCAAGCAGATCCTCGGCTAACAGCCGCTCAGCCCGGCAACCGACACCCCAGCGACGGGCGGAAAAACGGCAGTAACACGAAGAAGGCGGATCCGGATAACCGGGTCCGCCTTTTTTCTTTCCCCTTTCCGCCCTCACCTGTCCAGCATCGGCCGTTAAGCCATCTCCACTTTTCCGAGCACTCCCTCTCCCCACGGGAGAGGGCTGGGGTGAGGGTGGCATCCACGCAGATATGAAGGTTCGATCGGGAGCTTCCCCCCCTACCTGCAGCGCCCGGTTATGGTCCCCATCTGGGTGATCTTCTCAAGCAGCGACCAGCCTGGCTCCAGCCCCTGTTCCTGCCCCAGGTTGAGGGTGGTCAGGGCCGAGACCCCGGTGATCAGGGTCTTGGTCTCCCCGTTCTTCACCCGCACCGACCAGGAGGCGTGGAACACCAGCGGCTGGCCGTCCCTGTCCATCCCGGCATACAGCATGATGTGCCCGGGCTTGTAGAGAAGCGTCAGGAACGGGACCCCCTTGCTCTTGATCAGCGCCTCCTTCTCCTGCGCCGTGGCGTGATTGAAACGCTCCGGATGTTCGGTGGAGGCGATCTGGTCCCCGGAGGTGCGCGGCAGCCAGACGCCGAACGGCATGAAGAAGTCGCGCAAAAGGGCCGAGCAGTCCCTCAGGCCGTAGAGCTCTCCCCACCCGTAGGGCTGGCCGAGCAGCTGATCGCCGACCATGGCCACGTTCTGGCTGTCGAAGGCCAGCGGGAAGGGGGCCGCCGCATCTGAGGGGATCTGCACCGGCCTGGCCACCGCCTTACCCCCGTCCGCGGCCGAGGCGACCGTCACCGTCCAATGGCGATCGCCCTGGCCGGAGAGCGGCAGGACGGTTCCCAGCTTGACGAGCGAAGTGGCGATCCCCCTGCCGTCGGGGATGGCCGCCTGGTCGCGGACGATCACCAGCTTCGGAGCCTTGATCCAGGCATCGATAAAGGACTGGTCCACGAAGGCGACGTCACGGGTCTCGACCCAGCCGCTGGAAGAGGCGCTTTCCACGAAGTACCAGGCCCCATCCCGCGAAACGTGCAGTACCCGCAGCGGCTCGTTGAGCTTCAGCTGCGGAAAGGCGAGCATGTCGAAGGGGGCATCTTCCCGTGGGGTGTACATCGGCTGCTGGGTGGGCAGCCCCCGCAGGTGGCCGGGAGCGACGGCAATCGCCGCGGCGTTTCGGGAGGGAAACTGTTCGAGGGCACAGTTTTCCAGCAGCTGCTGCAACACCTTCCGGGGAACCCTGCGTTTGTTCAGGCCTTTCCAGGTTGCGGTGGCCTCCTCGACCATGAAGGTCTTGGACTCACGAGGATCATAGATGGGGGCGGTCGAGGTCCAGGGCTTGAAGAAGTTGGCCTGGAACCGGTCCACCAGGAAGTTCTGGCAGCCGTCCCCCATGCCGACGCTGCCACCGGCAACTGCCGGCACATCTTCAATCTTTTGCGGGATGCGCAACAGGTCCTGGAACTCGACGTCCGTGCAGACCCCGGCGGGTGGCGGTTCCTCACAGCGGAGCTCGGGGTGAAGCCGGGGCGTGGTCTCGGAGGGTGTTACCGCAACGGGGGAAGCGATGCCCGGTCCCTCCTGGGGAGTGGAGCAGGCGCCGAGCATAAGGGCGAGGCAGGGGATGACGACCCTCCTGCCAAGGGTGGTATCAATGGGGAACATGGTATCTCCAAGGCTTCGTCTCCGCTTCTGCATCCCTTCGGGAAATGCCGGAGCCGGGCGCCGAAAGATCGAAAATCGCACCCTCTTGCAGAGCATGGTGCGGGTGAAACGGGAGCGGCTGCCCCTACGTCAACACCTGGAAAAGTATAGTGCTCTTTCGGCGTGTTGCAGAGGCGGGAGGACAAGTTGACTGGCAGGAGTAAGCCTGGGTGCGGGAGACCTGCTACCACGAGAAAAGCCGCCTGTGGGGCGGCTTTGTCGGCCTACTCCTCCTCTTCGGAATCGGCAGAGTGCTGGACGATCACGCTGTCGCAAATCACCTTCTTGCTGTCGCGCATGTCCGAATATTTGAAGCCGCCACCGAGGGTGGTGGGAGCGCAGACGTTATCGGGGGAATTGGCATTGACCAGGCAGATCGCGCAGGTGACGGTCGGGTTGTCGGTCAGCTTCTCCACTTCTTCGACCCGCCCCTTGCTGTGCAGGAAACAGATGTGCCGTTCATGATCGCCCGTGCAGACGCAGGTTGGTTTCTTTTCCGCCATCTCGGCCACCTCCTTTTGAGATTGTGGAAGGCGATTCCCTCGGTCCAAGAAATATGCCAGCGCGTATAAAAAGGAGTGTCACCTTTTATCGCCGCCCCCGAATCCGGTGCAACAACCCTGCGCAGCGGCACTCACCGCCGTCATGTCCTTTGCTCCCATGCGCCCCCCGGCCAGGGAGCAGGCGATGGCTCGCCATCAGCCGACGAAACGCCTCCTGTCAGCGGAACTTCACCTTGACCTGCTTCTTGAGCGATTCCTTGAGCCGCTTCTGGGCGAGTGCGATCAGCATCTGGTGGGTTCCCTCCATGCTTTCCCCTTCCGCCGGCCGTCGCTGGAGGTAGCTGCCGTCGGGCTGCATGTCCCAGGCGGAGCGCTGGTCGGCATCGACGCACTCGAAGATGCTCCAGAGCTCCCGGGTCAGTTCCGGCAGGGTCACCGGGCACATGACCTCCACCCGCGCCTCCAGGTTGCGCTTCATGGCATCGGCCGAGGAGATGAAGAATTCCTCGGCGCCGCCGTTTCTGAAGTAGTAGATCCTGGCATGTTCCAAGAAACGCCCCACCACGCTGACCACCCGGATGTTTTCCGACAAGCCGGGGATGCCGGGGCGCAGGGTGCAGGTGTCGCGCACATAGAGGTCGATCTTCACCCCGGCCTGGGAGGCGCGGTAAAGCGCCTTCACGATGTCGCCGTCCTCCAGGGCGTTCATCTTGAACTTGATCAGCCCGCCACCCGTTTCCCGGTGCAGCGCCACCTCGCGCTCGATCCTCGCGAGAAGTCCCTTTTTGAGGAACTTGGGGGCGGGGATCAGGGCCTGGTAGTTGCGTTTGGCGGTGAAGCCGGTGGTGAGGTAGTTGAAGAGCTCGGTGACATCCTCGGCGATGGCCTGGTCGCAGGTGATGAGTCCCAGGTCGCTGTAGATGCGGGCGGTCTCGGCGTGGTAGTTGCCGGTGCCGATGTGCACGTAGCGCCTGAGCCCCTGGTAGTCCTGCCGCACGACCAGGATGACCTTGCAGTGGGTCTTCAGCCCCACCACCCCGTAGGTGACGTGGATGCCGGCTTCCTCCATCTGCTCGGCCAGCCGGATGTTGGTCGCCTCGTCGAAGCGGGCCTTCAGCTCCACCACCACCGCCACCTGCTTGCCGTTCTGGGCCGCCTGCAAAAGAGCCTCGATGATCCGGCTCTGGCTGGAGGTCCTATACAGGGTCATCTTGATGGCGCGCACCTTGGGGTCCTCGGCCGCCTCGCGCAGGAAGCGCTCGACGGAGGTGGAGAAGGAGACGTAGGGGTGCTGCAGCAGGATGCCGCCGGCATCGCGGATGGTGTGGAAGATGTTGCGGGTGGTCAAAAGCTGCGGGTGGTCGATCGGATGATGTGCGGGGTCGTGCAGGCGCGGGTAATCCAGCCTGGCGATCTCGAACAGGTCCCGCATGGCGAGCATGCCGGAGACCTCGAAGACGTCGTTCTCCTCGTCCAGTTCCAGCTCAGCGGCCAGCCTCCCCCGGTGCAGCGGCTCCATGCCGGTGCCGATCTCCAGCCTGACGATGGGGGCGAACTTGCGCTCCTTGAGTTCCGACTCGATCATGGCCATCAGGTCGTCGGCCTGCTCCTCGTCCTTCTCCGTGTTGGCATTGCGGGTCACCCTGAAAATCTCGCAGGCGACGATGTGCATCCCCGGGAAGAGCATGTCCAGGTTGTTCATCATCACCTCTTCCAGGGTGACGAAGTGATCCGCCTTGCCGATCCTGATGAAGCGGGGAGAACCGAGGCCGACCGGCACCTTGACCCGCGCCAGCGAGAGTTCGCGGGACTTCGGATAGCGCAGGGTGACCAGCAGGTTGAGCGACAGGTTCGAGATGAAGGGGAACGGGTGGGCCGGGTCGATGGCCTGCGGCGTCAGCAGCGGATAGATGTTGGCGTGGTAATGCTCCCTCAGTTGCTTCTTCTGCTTGGCGGTCAGCGTCTCGTAGCTCTCGATGGTGATCCCCTTCTGCTCCAGCAGTTGACGGACCTTGTGGAACGCTTCCTTGGTGTGGGCATTGATGTCTCGCAGCACCGCCTGTGACTCGAGCACCTGCTGGCGAGGGGTGCGCCCGTCCAGGGTAAGTTCGTGCAATCCCGCGCCGATCTGCTGCTTCAAGCCGCCGATCCGCTTCATGACGAACTCGTCCAGGTTGGAGCTTACGATGGCGATGAACTTCAGCCGTTCCAGAAGCGGCGTGCGCTCATCCTCCGCCTCGTGCAGGACACGACGGTTGAACTGGAGCCAGGTCAGCTCCCGGTTCAGGTACCATTCGCTGTCCGTCAAGTCGAACGGGCTTTCCAACTCGGCAACGACCTCTTTGTGCTTGACGGCGGCAGCCTTGGCCGCTTTCTCCCTGGGCGTGGCCGGCTTCCCCGCTTTGGCCTTGGCCGACTTCGGGTTCACCGCCGCTTTAGCCGCTTTCGCCTTGGCCGGCTTGGCCTTGACACCTTTTCCAGGAGGGGGAGCCCCCCCGCCTTCCTGGATGGAAATCGCCGCCGTTACTGGGAACGAGGCCGTCACCGCCAACGGCTGCGGGTCCGCACCTGCCATCGCAGACACAGCGAGGGGCTGGGCGCTCGCACCCGCTGGTTCCGATACGGCGGTAAGCTCGGCAGTGAGGAGGGGAGAAACAGGGCCTTCGAGAGGTGCCTTTTCCTGAGTCATCTTGGTGGTTATCACAGAAATCTCCGGGTGGTGAGTATGACCTTGCATCAAAATTATACAATATTTAATGATCTGGCAAGCCACCTCGGTCAAATGAGGAAGCATGTGAGAAGTCTCTCACCGTCCCTGAATTAACAATGGCCGCGGAAAAATTCCGCAGCCATTATTCTCCGGCCACCGGCCGTTACTGCCTATTCACTTGTTGCGTTTTACTCGATGGTCAGTTTTTTCACGCGTTTGGCGGCCTCTTCGCTCTTGGGAATCCTGACTTCCAGGATACCGTCTTTGAAGGTGGCCCGGGCCTTGTCGGAAAGGGTTTCCACCGGGAGATGGCAGGTCCTGCTGAAGGAACCGGAGGAGGTTTCGCACCGGTAGTAGTTACCTTCGTGTACCTTTCTCTCACTGGTCTTTTCGCCGGAGATGGTGATGCTGTCAGGGGTAAGCTGGACGTTCAAATCCTCCTTCTTCATGCCCGGGATCTCGGCTTTGACGATCACCGATTCGCCGTCTTCGTAGATGTCCATCGGCACATAGAGGCTTTCGGAGGTCTCCCCACCCATACCCGTGTTCCAGAGCGAGAAGAACGGCCGTTTGAACATCTCGTCAAAAAGGCGGTCCATCTGTGCTAGCGGAGAGTGGAACCCGCGGCTCTCCTGCTTCTGCAGACTGCCCTGTTGACGCTGCCCACTTTCCAGGATGCTCCTTTCGTTCTTTTCAAACATAAGACACCTCCATGCTTCTTTCTCTTACATTTTTATAGTAAATCAATGAGTTAGCTCTAGTCAAGCTTCTAACCTTCGGGCCTCGCCGGGACGGCGACAGGATCCGTCGGCAGGCGATTTGCCGTCATGCTCTGTCGCCGCCCCCGTTCTTCACTCCTTTTCTTTCCCCTGGTCAAGGCCGCTGGCGGTCTCGCTCAGCAACCTCTTGGCCGCCCGCTTTCGCAAGATCCTCATCACCGCGGCGGAACTCCACTCCATCTCCTGCTTGCGCCGCTCCAGCACCATGATGATGGGGTTGGTCCGTTTAGCCAGTTCGTCTTCGTCCATTGCCGACCTCCTCTGCCGCAGGGTACGTGACCAGAACAGTTTAGCACGCCAATTCCCTGCATCACCTGAAACGGCTCAGCGCGGGCGGCGGGCGGATTCCGGGGTGCCGGTTCGCTTCCCGGCCCGTCCTCACCCTGCCCCGTCCCCTGGCAAGCTGGGACAGGCAGTGCTGCGTCCGGTGCGGCGAAGTGCCACCAGCCACCCTGCCAGCAGCGTAAGAGAGGCCAGCGAAAGCGCCTTGCCCAGCAGCCTTGGCCCGGTGTCCACAAATTCCAGCTCAAGGCGATGGCTGCCGCTAGGAACGCGCGCCAGCATGGCGCCGGAACCCGCCTCGGCCTTCAGGGTGAGCGGGTTGCCGTCCAGATAGGCCCTCCAACCGGGAAAATGGAGGGTGCCTAGCCGGATGGTGAGGTTCTCCCCCGCCATCACCGCCACCAGGCGCCGGGTGGTCTGCCAGCGCAGCACCGCCGCGGTTCCCCTCCCCTCGACCACCGCCGTCCTGGCCGCACGCTGAAGGCTGCCGGCCTCCACTCCCACCGGCAGGTGCTCCGGGGGCGATGGCCCAGCCTGGGCAGCCAGTTCCTTCCCGGTCAGGCCATGGGCCTGCTGGATCCAGCAAACAGCGACGGTAGCCATGGCTACCATGGTCATGGCAACGCTTGCCCGAAACGTCCGCGCCGGACATGCCCGCTCCTGAACGGCCCAAAGCCAGCCGGCCACCGGCGTACAGAGGAAGACAGAGAGTTGCAGCCAGCGGTATGGGAACTGGATGTAATTGAAAAACGGGACAAGGCGCCACATCCATTGGGAGGCGCCGATGGTCGGATAGAGAGTGAGTAGTGCGAGCACCGCGAACAGCCTGCAGAGGGGAGCGCCGGTATTCTGGAAGTCGCCCGGTGTCCTGCCGACCCTGACCAGCCGCAGCAGGGCGTAGCCGAGCAGGCCGAGCAGCAGCAGTTCGTGGACCAGGTACAGACGGTAAAAACGGGGCCAGAACACGGAGGGAGGGATGAGATGGACCCGGCTGGGAAAAAGGAAGAAGTAGCGGTAGTCGAAGCCAGCGCCTTGAGTTACGAAGGAGGCGAGTTGCAGGTCCCCCCGCTCGCAGACAAGCGGCAACAGGTAAGCGGCCGAGACCAGGGCGCCGATGGCCATGACCAAAGGGAGTGCCCATAGCGTCGCTACTCGCCTGCCGCCGGTCGCCAGGCAGACAAGCAGCCCCCCCATCACGAAGCTGAACATATAGGCATTTATCAGGTGGGTGAGCAGCAGACCGCCATAGCAGAGGCCGGCCCAGATCACCGCTGCCCAGTGGCGATTGCGGTGGTAGCGCAGCAGATGAACGAGGATGGGTGCAAACCACACCGTGGACACGGTGGCGGCGAAGGACCCGCAGAGGTACTGCTGCAGCACGGTGAAGGGAAAGAGGAGATAGCAAAGGGCGGCCAGAAAGGCGCTTCTTGGAGTGAGGTGTTCCCTCAGCAGGAAGTAGATGCCCAGCGAGGTCAGATAGAGCGCCAGCCAGCGGACCATGTTCATGCCCAACAGCAGCGAGCCGGTCAACTCGGCAAAGGCGGCGGCAGCGTAAAACGACAGCGGAGGGTAGAGCAGAAAGGTCGGGCAGCCGTAGCCCCGGCACTCGTCCGGCATCCAGCGCGGATACCATACCCCTTCCCGCAGTCCCTGCAGGAATTGACGGGCCCAGCCGACGTAGGTAACCGTGTCGTCGTGGAGGACGGAGTAGTAGCCGACGCTGACGAACTGCTTTGCCGCCAGGAGCGTGGTGGCCAGGCAGAGCAGGCAGAGGTAGAGGCGGTTTTTTACCGTCGGCTTTCTCATCGGGCCCCCGGCAGACCTTGGCATTACACTCGCTCAATTGTCAAGGGTGCCGGGCTTTTTGCAAGAGGGGCAGGGGGGAACAAGAGGGACGAACTGGTGTTGAGCTTCCCAAAGCAATCCCCCCTGTCCCCCCTTTATCAAGGGGGGGACGTTGGAGTGATGATCAGTTGTCTCTGGCATCGTCATCGGGTTTGGCTGCCAAGACCTTACCAACAAAAAGGGGAGCTGGATGGATATCCGGCTCCCCTTTCTATTCCTGAATCCTCTTACATTTTTTCTACGGCTACATCGTTCCCTTCACCGGCTCGGCGCCGCCACCCAGCACCTTGTAGAGGGTTACCATGTTGGCAAGCCTGGAGAGGCGCAGGGTGACCAGCCCCTGCTGGGCGGTGTACAGCGAGCGCTGCGCGTCCAGCACGGAAAGGTAGTTATCCACGCCGCCGCTGAAGCGGGCGCTGGAGAGGCGGTAGCTGTCGGCGCTGGCATCGACCAGTGCCTGCTGAGCGGTCAACCGTCCCCCCACCGTGCCGTAGCGGGCCAGGGCATCGGCCACCTCGCGGAAGGCGACCTGGATGGTCTTCTCGTACTGGGCGACCGCGATGCTGGTGTCGACCTCGGCGACCTTGAGGTTCGCCCTGTTCTGGCCGGCGTTGAAGATCGGCACGCTGATCTGCGGCATGAACAGCCAAGCGCCGGATCCGCCGGCGAAGAGACCGACCAGCTCGTTACTGGAGGTACCGATGGCAGTGGTCAGCGTGATGCGCGGGAAGAAGGCGGCCCGGGCGGCGCCGATGTTGGCATTGGCACCCTTCAGGAGATTCTCCGCCTGCAGCACGTCGGGACGCCGGGTGAGGAGTTCCGAAGGAAGCCCGGGAGCCACCTCTTTCAGCGCGGTCACCGAGGTGAGGCCGGCCGGCAGCAGTTCGGGCGGTACGGGAGAGCCGGCCACCAGCTCGAGGGCGTTCACGTCCTGCGCGATCTGCTCGGTGTACTGGCCGATGTCGACCCGCGCCGATTCGACGGTGGTCTGGGCACGGCTTAAGTCGAGGGCGGTGGCAACCCCCATGTCGTAGCGGCTCTTGGTCAGGTCGTAGGAGGCCTGCTGGGCGGCGAGGGTGTCCTGGGCGATTTTAAGCCGCTCGCGGTCGGCGGCCAGATTCAGGTAATCGTTGGCCACCTCGGCCACCAGGCTGATCTGCACCGCACGCTGCGCCTGCTCGGTGGCGAAGTACTGCTGGAGCGCCTGCTCGTTCAGGCTGCGGACGCGCCCGAACAGGTCGATCTCGTAGGAGCTTACCCCCACCCCCACGTTGTAGGCATGGGTGACCACCGATCTGCCGGAGCCGGAGACGGTGCCGGGGAGCCTTTGCGCGTCGTAGGAGGCGGTGCCGTTCACCGCCGGGAAGAGGTTGGAGCGCTGCACCCGGTACAGGGCCTGCGACCGCTCGATGTTGAGAGTGGCTACCCGCAGGTCGCGGTTGTTCTTCAGCGAGAGCGCGATGACCTTGCGCAGGTTGGCGTCCACGAAGTAGTCCTGCCAGGCGATGTCCGCCATGGCCGGCCCCTGCGCGGCGGTCCCCTGGTAGGCCGGGCCGTTCGGGAACGCATTGGGCACCGGGATGGCCGGACGGGTGTATTTGGGCGCCATGGTGCAGCCGGTCACGGCCAGCACGGCTCCCATGGCGAGGGAGAGAACTGCTTTACGATTCATATCTAGATAACCTCCGTGGCAGGTACCGCGGGTTTGTCCGCCCCTTCTTCCCCGACCGCTTCGACCGCAGCCCCGGCTGTTGCCGGCTGGTGGGCCTCCTTCTTCCTCGCGAAGATCCGGGAGACCAGCACGAAGAAGAAGGGGATGAAGATCAGGTCGATGAAGGTGGCCGACAACAGGCCGCCGGTCACCGCGGTGCCGATGGCGTTCTGGGCCCCCGCGCCCGCCCCCTTGGTGAGGGCAAGCGGCAGGGTGCCGAAGAAAAAGGCGAGCGAGGTCATGATGACCGGGCGCAGCCTGATCTTCACCGCCGCCCTGGTCGCCTCTATCAGCCCGAGCCCCTGGTGCATCTGCTCCTTGATGAACTGGATGATCAGGATGGCGTTCTTGGTGGAAAGGCCGACCGTGGTCAACAGGCCGATCTGCAGGTAGACGTCGTTGGGAAGCATGCGGAGCTTCACGGCGGTCACCGCGCCCACCAGGCCCAGCGGCAGCATGAGCAGGTTGACGAACGGGATGGTCCAGCTCTCGTAGAGAGCGGCCACGCTCAGGAACACCACCAGCAGCGAGATGGCGTAGAGAGCCGGGGCCTGTGCCCCCGCGTTTTTCTCTTCATAGGAGAGGCCGGTCCATTCGTAACCGATCCCCGGCGGCAGCTTGGCAGCCATCTTCTCCATCTCGAACATGGCCTCGCCGGTGCTCACCCCGGGAGCGGCCTGCCCCATGACTTCCACGGACGGGATGCCGTTGTAGCGCTCCAGGCGCGGCGAGGCATAGCGCCAGTGGGCGGTGGCGAAGGCGGAGAAGGGAACCATGTCCCCGTTACTGTTACGGACGTACCACCTGTTGATGTCCTCGGGCACCATGCGGTGCTGGGCATCCGACTGCAGGTAGACCTTCTTGACGCGGCCGTCCTGGATGAAGTTGTTGACGAACGAGCTACCCCAGGCCGTGGAGAGTGCGTTGTTCACGTCGTCCAGGGAAACACCCATGGATCCCGCCCGGACGTCGTCGATATCGAGCTTCAACTCGGGGGAGTCGTCCTGGCCGTTGGGACGCACCGCGACCAGTTTCGGGTTCTTCATGGCCATCCCCAACAGCTGGTTTCTGGCCTCCATCAGCTTGGCGTGGCCGAGGCCGCCCCTGTCCTGCAGCTGGAAGTCGAAGCCGTTGGCCTGCCCCAGCTCGACCACCGCTGGCGGTGCGAAGGCGAAGGCAAGGCCGTCCCTGAACTTGGAGAAGGCGGCTTTGGCGCGTCCCAACACGGCGTTGCTCCGCAGGTTCGGGCTTTGGCGCAGCTTCCAGTCCTTGAGTTTCACGAAGGCAAGGCCCATGTTCTGGCCACGCCCGGCAAAGCTGAAGCCGCCCACGGTGAGCACCGCCTCCACCGAGTCCTTCTCGTTCTCCTTGAAGTGGTTCTCCAGCTGTTTCAGCACGGCCAGGGTCCTCTCCGTGGTGGCACCGGCGGGAAGCTGCACCTGGCAGTAGAGGATCCCCTGGTCCTCGTCGGGCAGGAAGGAGGTGGGGAGGTGCAGGAAGACATAGGCCATGCAGCAGACGATGGCGACGTAAACGGCCAGGTAGCGGAGCGGCTTGCCGAAGGAGCGGCCGACGATGCCTTCGTATTTTTCCCTGCCGAAATCGAAGGCCCGGTTGAACCGGCGGAAGAACCAGCTGAACCAGCCGTTCTCGCCGGCCGAGTGCCCCTTGGCCACCGGCTTAAGGATGGTGGCGCACAGGGCCGGAGTTAGGGTCATGGCGACCGTCACCGAGAGCACCATGGCCGAGATGATGGTGATGGAGAACTGGCGGTAGATGACGCCGGTGGAGCCCCCGAAGAAGGCCATCGGCGCGAACACCGCCGAGAGCACCGTCACGATCCCCCACAGCGCGCTGGAGATCTGGGCCATCGACTTGATGGTCGCCTCCCGCGGCGAGAGCCCCTCCTCGCTCATGATCCTTTCCACGTTCTCCACCACGACGATAGCGTCGTCGACCAGGAGGCCGATGACGATGACCAGGGCGAACATGGTCAGGGTGTTGATGGAGAAACCGCTGGCCGACAGCACCCCGAAGGTCCCCAGGAGCACCACCGGCACTGCGATGGTGGGGATGAGAGTCGCCCTGAAGTTCTGCAGGAAGAGGAACATGATCACGAAGACCAGGATCACCGCCTCCACCAGGGTGTGCACCACCTCCTCCAGGGAGATCTTCACGAAGGGCGTGGTGTCGTAGGGGTAGACCGTCTTGACGCCGTTGGGGAAGTAGCGGGAGAGCTCATCCATCTTCGCCCGCACCCGGTTGGCGGTGTCGAGCGCGTTGGCGCCGGCAGCCAGCCTGATGGCCATGGCGCCCACCGGCTTGCCGTTATAGAAGGACTGGATGTCGTAGTTTTCCGTACCGATCTTGCACTCCGCCACGTCCCTGAGCTTCACGGTGGAGCCGTCGGGATTGGTGCGCAGGATGATCTCCCCGAACTGCTCGGGGGTCTGCAGAAGCGTACGGGCGGTGATGGTGGCGTTCAGCCGCTGGCCGATGTTGGCGGGCATGCCGCCGAACTGGCCGGCGGAGACCTGGGCGTTTTGCGACTGCAGGGCCTTGGTCACGTCACCGGTGGTGAGGTGGTAGTTGTTGAGCCGGTCCGGATTCAGCCAGATGCGCATGGCGTTCTGGGCGCCGAAGATGGTGACCTCGCCCACCCCCTCGACACGGCTCACGATGTCCTGCACGTTGGAGACCAGGTAGTCGGTGAGGACGCTTCTGTCCAGGACGCCGTCCTCGGAGACCAGGCCGACCACCATCAGCCAGTTCTTGGTCGATTTGAGGACCGAGATACCCTGCTGCTGCACGATGAGCGGCAACAGCGGGGTGGCGAGCTGGAGCTTGTTCTGCACCTGCACCTGGGCGATGTTGGGATCGGTCCCCGCCTTGAAGGTGAGGTTGATGGCGACCGCGCCGGCGGAGTCGCTGGACGAGGACATGTAGATCAGGTTGTCGATGCCGTTCAGCTTCTGTTCGATGACCTGGGTCACCGTATCCTGCACGGTCTGGGCGGAAGCTCCGGGATACACGGCGTTGATGGTGATCTGGGGCGGCGCGATCGGCGGATACTGGGAGACCGGCAGAGTCTTGACCGCCAGCGCGCCGGCCAGCATGATCATGATCGCGATGACCCAGGCGAAGATCGGGCGATTGATGAAAAAACGAGGCATCGGGGAAACTCCTTATTCCGTTGCTAAATGAAAAGTGGACGGCTCCATCGCGGGGGGAGGAGGCCTTATTCCCCCCTTTGACAAAGGGGGGCTAGGGGGGATTTGCCTTGGCAGTTGCGGCAAACGGCAAATCCCCCTAAATCCCCCTTTCTCAAAGGGGGACTTGAGAGGCCCTTTCTTTCAGGTCCAGGCGAAGTGAGCTCGCAGTTACATCTTGGCGGCGGCTGCCGCCGGCTGTGCCGCTGCTCCGGGCTGGGCTGCCGCCGGCTGCGCGCCGGGTGCGCCGGCGACCGGGGCCGCCTTGGCGACGAAGGGAAGCGCCTTCACCTGGGTACCCGGCTTGGCTTTCTGGATCCCTTCCACGATCACGCGGTCACCCGGTTTGAGACCGTCCTCGACCAGCCACTTGTCGCCGATGGTCCGGGTGACCTTCAGGATGCGCGGTTCGACCTTCTCGCCGGCACCCACCACCATGGCAACTGCGTTGCCGGCCGGGTCGCGCGTCACCCCCTGCTGGGGAACCAAAAGGGCGTTGGAGCTTACCCCTTCTTCCAGGACCGCCTTCACGTACATGCCCGGCAGCAGGGTGTGTTTCGGGTTGGGAAAGACGGTGCGCACGGTGACCGAGCCGGTGCTGGGATCAACCGTGACATCGGAGAACTTCAGGGTCCCCTCCAGCGGATACGGGGCACCGTCTTCCAGGAAGAGCTTCACCCGTGCCTTGCCGGCGCCGGTTTTCAGCTTGCCCCCCGCCAGCGCGCGCTGCAGCCGCAACATGTCCGCGCTCGATTCGGTTACGTCCACATAGACCGGGTCGAGCTTCTGGACGGTGGAGAGCGCAGTCGCCTGCCCGGCGGTCGCCAGGGCGCCGTCGGTGACCAGCGATTTGCCGATGCGCCCGTCGATGGGAGCGGTCACCCGGGTGTAGGCGAGGTTGATGCGCGCGGTCTCCAGGTTGGCCTTGGCCGCCTCGACCTCCGCCTCACCGGTCCGGACCGCGGCGGCCGCATCGTCGTAATCCTGCTTGCTGACCGCGTTGATGGAGACCAGCTGCTTGTAGCGCTGCTCCTTGAGCTTGAGCGGCACCAGGTTGGCCTCCGCCTTGCTCAGCGCTGCCTTGGCGCTGCCGTAGGCGGCCTGGTAAGGGAGCGGGTCGATCTGGTAGAGAACCTGTCCCGCCTTGACATCGGACCCCTCCGTGAACAGCCGCTTCCGGATGATGCCCCCCACCTGCGGCCGTACCTCGGCGATCAGGTAGGGGGAGGTCCGGCCGGGAAGCTCGGTGGTCAGCGCGACCGACTGGGGCTTCATCTCTACCACCGAGACCTCCGGAGGGCCCATCGGCGGCACGGCTGCCGTGGCAGGCGTGGCCGAGCCTTTGCCGCACCCGGTGGTCATCAGGGCGGAAGCGAGGGCGACCGCGCCAAGGAAGCTGATTTTGTAGCTGTTTTGCATGCAACACCTCATCGTTTTAATGGAAATGCCGGGTCCCTGATACTGCCGGGACTCAAGCTGTGATCATTTCTGTCGCGGGTAGAGACAGACACCTATGATGACCACCCAGGTCACCGCGACCGCAATGGGAAGGAGTTTGATTAGCATGGTCGGTAAGTCCTATCTTGGTAAGTCAGAAACTGCGGGCGGGCTCAGCGCTTGACCGCATTCCAGCACCCCTCGATGATCTGCTCGATCATGCCGTCGTCGAGGGTGATGAATCCGTGGATGTGGTCCCGGCAGCTGAGGATCAACGGGCCGAAGGCGAGTGCGAACAGCATGGGTAACGGCATGTCCTTCACCCCCTGCTGCTCCAGCGCCTCGTTGAAGATGTCCCAGCAGAGGTCCCTCTGTTTGCCGAGCAGCTTGTCCCGGCGCCGGGCGACGCCGAAAGGGGAATTGTGGAACTGCTCCACGAAGCGGAACTCTACGGGGGAGGCGGTCCACCACTTGACCAACACCCGTGCGAAATGGAAGAACTTCTCGCGCGGCGTCCCCTGCTCCGGGTACCCCTGCAGCACCTTCTCGTGCAGGCGCTGCTCCAGGTCCTGGTAAGTGGCCTTGATCAGCACGTCCTTGCTTTCGAAATACCGGTAGATGGTGCCGGCTGCGACGCCGGCGCGCTCGGCAACCATCGCCATGGGTGCGCCGTGGAACCCGTGCTCGCTGACCAGATCCACCGTCGCCTGAATGATAGCCGCCTTCTTTTCGCGACACTCTTTCTTGTCACTGCAATCCATATTGCTACCCCACTGAATGAACGTTCATTCTGATTTATACCTTTAGACTCCAAGTGTCAATCATTAAAACGTAAAGGACCGTTAAGGTCGGGCAGAGAATGCCGACCAGGTAACCAGCAGGGACTATCGAAGGGGATTATCGAAGGGGGGCGGGCTCTGGGAGCCCGCCGATCATTTGCGGGAGGTGCCGATCCGGGGGGATGTCCAGGAGGGATCCTTCTCTTCCAGGATGGTGGGTCCCAGCTCCACCTTGCCGACCGAATCCTGGTCGAAGCGCCGGATGTAGGTCTGGATGACGTCGTCGATGTCGCGATCGGCAGCCTGCGTACAGGGGACCACCAGCGTCACCACTTTCGCCTTTTCCAGGTACAGCTTGTTGGCCTGCTTGTCCAGGTAACGGCCGGCGGCTTCGGTAACCGTCGCACCGGTGAAGCGGGGATCGACCTCGGCTGCCAGGAAGCTTTCCCACTGCTGCTCGCTCACGCCCCTGCCGTCCTTGCCGGACATGCCGAACAGCAGCTGCACAGTGCGGAACTTGCCGGGGGTGCAGACCAGCGCGCTTCCCGCGGCCGGACCGGCGGCATGGGCGGGCTGGACCAGACAGGCGAGCAGGAGAAACGGCAACAAAAGTTTCTTTCGGTAGAGCATGGCGGTCCTTTCTTGGTTACTGACATGTCGCGGCTTAGAAAGCTGGTACCACCGCATTGCCGTACTTCTGCTGCAGGAACTTCTTCACCTCGGGCGAGGTCGCCGCGGCTACCAGCTTCCGGATCTCCGGGCGGTTTTCCTCTCCCTTGCGCACCACGATGACGTTGGCATAGGGGGAGTCGGCCTCCTCGCGGAACAGGGCGGTGCCGGGGTCCAGCTTGGCGTCCAGCACGTAGTTGGTGTTGATGACGGCTCCGTCCACGTCGGCAAGCGAGCGCACCAGCTGCGCCGACTCCACCTCGGCGAACTTCAGTTTGCGCGGGTTCTCCACGATGTCGCGCGGGGTGGCGGAGAAGTCCTTGATACCCGGCTTGAGCTTCACCAGCCCCTTCTTCTCCAGCAGCGCCAGGGCGCGGTACTCGTTGGAAGGGTTGTTGGGGATCGCGATGGTGGCGCCTTCCTTCAGCTGGTCAAGGCTCTTGATCCGCTGCGAGTAGAAACCCATCGGCTCCACATGGACCTTGGCGGCCACGGCGAAAGCGTACCCTTTTTCCTTGCAGACCGAGTTCAGGTAGGGGACGTGCTGGAAGTAGTTGGCATCGATCTGCTTCTCGGCCAGGGCCGGATTCATCCATCCCTCCTCGTCCAGCACCACGACCTCCAGGTTCACCCCTTCCTTCTTGAGCTGGGGCTTGATGAAGTTGAGGATCTCGGCGTGCGGCACCAGGGCTGCGCCTACCCGCAGCGGGACGCCGCCACCGTTACCGGCCGTACCCTTTTCGTTCCCCGCCTGTTTGCAGGCCGCCATCACCACCAGCGCGACCAGCAGCAGAAGCTTGATAGCTACACGAAATCTCACCTGTACCTCCTGTATCTTTCTACCCGAACTTGTGCCGGTTCCGGTTGATCCGGCGCGCAATCACATTTCCCACCCACTGCACCCCCTGCACCAGCAGCACTAAAACCACCAGGGTGGCGAGCATGACGTCGGTGCGGTAGCGCTGGTATCCGAAGCGGACCGCCAGGCTCCCCAGCCCCCCTGCCCCGATGGCTCCGGCGGTGGCGGTGAAGCCGATGATCATGATGATGGCCATGGTGATCCCCAGGGTAAGCGAAGCGAGGGACTCCGGGATCATCACCTTGCGCACGATCTGCAGAGGAGTCGCCCCCACCGCCAGCCCCGCCTCGATCTTCCCCCGGTCAATCTCCTTCAGGCTGCTCTCGATGATGCGCGCCAGGAAAGGGGCCGAGCCGATGGAAAGCGGCACCACGGCGGCGGTGGCACCCAGGGTGGTGCCGACCAGCAGCCGGGAAAGCGGGAGGAGCACCACAATCAGGATGATGGTCGGAAAGGAGCGGGTAACGTTGACCAGCGTTCCCAGCACCTTGTTGAGCCTGGGGGCGGGCAGCAGATGCCCAGGCTCGGTAACCACCAGCGCCACGCCCAAAGGCAGCCCCAGAAGGAGCGAGGCGGCCGTGGACAGGATCACCATGTAGAGGGTCTCGCCGAGCCCGGTGGTGAGAAGCGGCAGCAGGTCGTCAGCCAATGGTCGCCTCCTCTGTCTCCAGACCGGCCTGGCACTCCGACCTGCGCGGGTTGAAGAACAGCCGGGTTATCTCCTTTTGCGGACGCGAGGCGAGTTCCAGCAGGGGCCCTGCCTCGACGATGGCACCGGCCTCGATGACCGCCGCACGGGCGCAAAGATGCCTGACCACCTCCATCTCGTGGGTGATCAGCACGATGGTCAACCGGAGCTTGCGGTTGATGTCCCGCAAAAGGTCGAGGATGGAGGCGGTGGTGCTGGGATCGAGGGATGAGGTCGCCTCGTCGCTCAGCAGCACCTCCGGGTCGTTGGCAAGGGCGCGGGCGATGCCGACCCGCTGCTTCTGTCCGCCGGAGAGCTGCGCCGGGTAGGCATGCGCCTTGTCGCCGAGCCCGACCAGTTCCAGTATCTCGGCGACCCGGCGGGCGATTTCCGGCTTCGAGTGCCCGGCGACCTCCAGGGGAAAGGCGACATTGCCGAACACGGTGCGCGACTCGAACAGGTTGAAGTGCTGGAAGATCATGCCGATCTTCTTGCGCGCCTCGCGCAACCCCGCCGGATCCAGACGGGTGATCTCCCGCCCGGCGATCCGGATGGTGCCGGAGTCCGGCTCTTCCAGGCGGTTCAGGCAGCGGATCAGGGTGGACTTGCCGGCGCCGCTGAAGCCTATGATGCCGAAGATCTCGCCGCGTTTTATGCTGAGGTCGATGTTCTTGAGGGCATGCACCCGCCCGGAGGGAGTCTGGTAGGTCTTGTTGAGTCCGGCAATTTCAATCATGGTTTTCCAGTGCGCCGGCGTTAGCTTTGCAGAAATTCATCGGGCGAGATGCCGGCTTGTTGAAGAATTGCTCAAAACGTTCCTTCGGGCATCTCTCCGGCATGGTTTGGAATCGTCGTGTAGCGACCAGTTGTCTCGCGTACCAGATTTCGTGGCTGCCGGCGGCTTGCCGGTCAAAGGCAAACCCGAACTTTTTCAAGCGCCGCACAATCTCGCGACAGCGGAACCCGGACAGCCTCCCCATCAGGAACCGACCACCAGGGGTATATCAAAGGAATCCGACAGCTGCTGTTCTGGGGCTGTTTGTTTGTGCTCCTGCTGAGCTTCGAGCAACCGGCGCGCCACGTCGCGGGCTATTTCCATGGCCTCGGCAATGGTTCGCCCCTGCGCCACCAGCCCCTGCAGTTCGTTGGAGGTCACAAGATAGTAGCCTTCGGGCAACTTTTCGACATGAACAGTGATGATTCGTTCCATGGCGTCTCTCCTCGCCCGAAGTATACGAAGTCGCTACTTAAAATGCAACAACGCCCGGATGGTTCGCCCTCTCCGGACGCGTCGGCAATCTACTCATACCTCAGCGCGTCGATGGGGTTGAGGGAGGAGGCCTTGCGGGCGGGGTAGAAGCCGAAGAAGATGCCGACGCAGGCGGAGAAGACAACGGCAACGGCGACGGCTTTCACGGAGACCAGTATCGGCCAGCTGAAGATCTTGGAGACCACGGTGGCGCCTGCCACGCCCAGCCCGATGCCGATCAACCCGCCCAGCAGGGTCAAAAGCACCGCCTCGGTAAGAAACTGCAGCAGGATATCTTCCTCGCGCGCGCCGATGGCCATGCGGATGCCGATCTCGCGGGTCCTTTCGGTGACCGACACCAGCATGATGTTCATGATGCCGATCCCTCCCACCAATAGCGAGATGGAGGCGACGGTGGCCAGCAGCAGCGACATGGTGCGGGAAGAGTTGGTGGCGACCGCCAGGATCTCGGAGAGGTTCTTGACCGTGAAGTCGTCGTCCTTCTTGGCGCCGATGTGGTGGCGCTGCCGAAGTAAAGCGGTTATTTCCGATTCCGCCCGGCTGATGGCGTTCTTGTTCCTGGCCTTGACGATGATGGCGCCCACAGCGTTGGGGAACGGGTTGCCGAACACCTTTCGCTGCGCGGTGGTGATGGGGATCAACACCATGTCGTCCTGGTCGACCCCCTGGGCGGACTGCCCCTTTTTCTTCAGGACGCCGATCACCCGGAAGGGGACTTTCTTGATGCGGACGATCTTGCCGACGGGGTCGGCTGAGGAGCCGAACAGCTCCTTGACGATGGTCTTGCCGATGATGCAGTTCTTGGTGGCGCCGTCGACGTCGGACTTGGTGAAGTTGCGGCCGCTCACGATCGGCCAGTCCCGCGCCACCAGGAAGTCGGCATTGGCGCCGGTCACCTGGGTCGACCAGTTCTGGTTGGCGTAAACGATCTGGCTCATGACGCGGATGTTGGGCGCCGAGGCCTCCACTGACGGGCAGTTGGCCTTGATCGCCTCGCCGTCGGAGGTGGTCAAGGTCGGCATGGCGCCGGGCCCCATCTGCACCCCGCCGGTCTTGGTGGAGCCGGGGATCACCAGGATCAGGTTGCTCCCCATGCTGGAGATTTCCTGGGAGATGATGTTCTCGGCCCCCGCACCGATAGCCACCATGGCGATCACCGAGGCAATGCCGATGATGATGCCCAGCATGGTCAACACGGCACGCATCTTGTTGACCCGCAGGGCGTTAAGCGCAATTTTCAGGGACTGGGCAAGATCCAATTGGTTTGTAACCCCATCCTCACCCTGTCCCTCCCCTTGAAGGGGAGGGGACGTTTTGGGGGAGGTTATCGGTAGCGCGGGCAGTGCCTGCCTTTGTACTAGGAGGCGCGATTCAAATACTCAGGGCGGTCCCCACCCTACTGGCCGCCGGTCAGGTCCTCGACTATCGTACCGTCCCGAAACAACAGCTTCCGGCGCGCGTTGGCGGCGATGTCGGGCTCGTGGGTGACCATGATGACGGTGATGCCGTCCCGGTTCAGCTCGCGGAAAAGCGCCATGATCTCTTCGCTGGTCTTGGTGTCGAGGTTGCCGGTCGGTTCGTCGGCCAGGATGATGGACGGGGAGTTGACGAGGGCACGGGCGATCGCCACCCGCTGCTGCTGCCCGCCGGAAAGCTGGTTCGGGAAATGGCCCGCCCGGTCGGCCAGCCCTACCCGCTCCAGGGCCCGCAACGCCTTGGCTTTCCGCTCTGCGGAAGGAAGCTTGGCGTAAACCAGCGGCAGTTCCACGTTATCGAGGGCGCTGGTGCGGGCGAGCAGGTTGAAGCCCTGGAAGACGAAGCCGAGCTTCAAGTTGCGCAGGGAGGCGAGCTGGCGCTTGTTGAGGTTCCTGGTGTTAACCCCTTCGAGGAAGTAGTCGCCGCGGGTGGCCACGTCCAGGCAGCCGAGGATGTTCATGCAGGTGGATTTGCCGCTCCCCGAGGCGCCCATGATGGCGACGAATTCGCCGCTCGCCACCGAGAAGCTCACCCCCCTGAGGGCCTCCACGCGCTGCTCTCCCATCTCGTATATCTTGAAAACGTCGCTGAAACGGACGAGCTCTTCCAATAGGACCTCTTGAATCTCCGCCCCTGTAAGTCCATCCCGCCTGATGTCCCCTCTCCCCCGGGAGAGTTTAGGGTGAGGGAACTTTCCACGAAGATATGACGCCTCCCTCACCCCGGCCCTCCCCCGCAGGGAGAGGGGGCGTTCGGAAAGGGGAGATGAGTTACGGCAAGCCGAACGCTGCCAACTTGCTAGAACGCTGCCAACTTGCTAAAACGGTCCGCCGCCGCGGGGCGGGCCGCTGCTGGAGGGGGATTCCTTCTTCTTCTCGGTCACGGTCTCCACGATGATCTGGTCGTTTTCCTTGAGCCCCTCGGAGGAGACGATCTCGACGTAGCTGTCCCCGGTCATGCCGGTGGTGACCTTGATTGGTACCGGCCGCCCGTCGCGCAGCACGTACAGCCGTTCGCCGTCTTTCTTGGCTTGCGCGGAGCCGTTCTCTTCTTCGGAATCGGGGGAGAACAGCAGGGCTGAACTGGGCACCTTTATGACGTTGTTCTTGCGCTGGGTCTCGATGGTGACGTTGGCGGTGGTTCCCGGCATCAACTTCTCCCCGGGGTTGTCCACGCTGACCACCACGATGTAGGTGACCACGTTCTGCGTCATGATGGGTGCTTTGCGGATCTGGGAGACCTTGCCCTTGAAGACGTCCTTGGGATAGGCGTCCACCGTGAAGGTCACCGGCTGCCCCAGCCTGATGGCGCTGATGTCGGCCTCGTCCACGCTGGTACGGATCTCCATGTTCCTCAGATCCTTGGCGATGGTGAAAAGGGTGGGGGTCTGGAAGGAAGCTGCCACCGTCTGTCCCAGTTCCACGTCGCGCGAGATCACCACCCCGTCGATGGGGGAGGTGATGGTGGCGTAGCCGAGGTTGGTGGCGGCCTGGTCGTAGATGCCCTGGTTCTGCTTGACGCTGTGCTCGGCGGCATTGAGGGCGGCAACGGCGACCTTGTACTTGGTATCGGCCGCATCGAGGTCGGCCTGGGAGATGATGCCGTCGCGGAAGAGCTTCTTGTTGCGGTCAAGCGTCCTCCTGGCGTCGGTGAGTTCCTCTTTGGCCTTCTCCACGTTCGACACGGCGCTCTGGTAGTTGCCGCGGGTCTCCTTGACCTTGGCGTTGTAAAGGGCGGGATCGATCTGGGCGATGACCTGGCCAGCCTTGACCTTGCTGTTGTAATCGACGAACAGCTTCTGGATGGTGCCGGAGACGTTGGTGCCCACCTGGACGGTGGTGACCGCCGCCAGCGTTCCGGTGGCGGAAACGGTGGACACCAGTTCGCCCCGCTCGACGGCGATGGTCCTGAACTGTTGCTGCGGGGGACGGTGCGGGAAGAGGATGCCCGCCAGCAGCAAGACGGCAGCGATTACGGCAATTGTGATGACTGTTTTCTTCATCGCGACCCGTTGTCTTTTTCGGAAGTTGCAGGGTGGCGTCGGCCACCGTGCTATTCAAAACTGGTGGGGCAGTGCCCACCCCGACCTTCACCCTTTTCCACTAGCGGCGGTCCCCTCTCCCTCCGGGAGAGGGTTAGGGTGAGGGAAATATCCACGCCGGGGCCAGGCTTCCCTCACCCCGGCCCTCTCCCGTGGGGAGAGGGGGTGTTGGTAAAAGAGAGCGGAGTTTACTGGACATGCGGCGAAACGTAAAGGCAAATCCCCCCTGCCCCCCTTTGTCTAAGGAGGGGGAGAAAGTAAGGGATCACCTCACTGGAGATGGTACGGGTTGAGGATGGCTTCCTCGTATTCCTCGCGCGGGAACGGGATGTAGTCCGCGCTGTGGAACTGCTGCACGACTTCGTCGGCGAAGAAGGCACCCAGGGGGGTGGTCTCCACCTTCTTGTCGTCCTCGACCACGAGCCCGTGCTCCTTCAGGAGTTTGAACTTCTCCTGGAAGACCGTTTCCAGCGGCACGCCGGTCCTCTCCTTGTAGAGCGACTTGGTGATGTAGCTGTTTTTGAGCGGCAGGATGATGCCCCAGCGCTCCTGCTCCTCCTGGCTGCGCACGACGCCCCGGTTGAAGGGGAGTCTCCCGGCTTCGACGGCGGCGTAGTACTCGTCGAAATACTGGGTGTTCAGCACGAAGCGGTTCCTCAGGCTGCTGAAGGCGGTGAGGCCCAGGCCGATCTGGTCGTAGAGCATGCAGCACTGGTTCCAGGCGTAGCGCGAGAAGTGCTTCTTGGTGCGGCTGAAGACGCGGCGGATGTTCTCGGTGAGCCCGGCGCCGGTCAGCATGTCGATGCCGATCCTCTTCATGGTGAGCGTCTCTTCGTCGGTGAGGATCCGCTTCCCCTTGTTCTCGATCAGGTCCTTGATCGGCCCCTGATAGTCGCCGTAGGCATCGACCTTCAACCTGTAGAGCTGGATCTCGTCCACGTCCAGGGTCAGCGCGTGGTCGATCTCGTCGATCCACCCCTCCAGGGTCTGGCCGGGGTAGCCGAAGATGAACTCGATGTTCAGCTGGTAATCGTACTTGCGGCTCTCGGTGATGGACTCGAGCGCCTCGTCGATGTTGTGGTGGCGGTTCATGCCGCGCAGGATCTCGTTATCCAGCGACTGCACCCCGATGGTGAGCCGGTCGACGCCGTAGTCGCGCATGATCTTCAGGCGCTCGCGTCCCTCGGGACCGATCAGGGTGTTGGGATCCACGTCGTAGTTGAACTGGCTGCACTTGGAGAGGTCGACCCGCTTGGTGAAGAATTTCAGGAAACGCTCGAGCTGCTTGGGGGTCAGGAAGGTCGGGGTGCCGCCGCCGACCAGGATGGAGCGCGCCTTGATCTTGTCGAGGCCCAGCACCTCCAGGTAGAGGTCCATCTCCTTTTCCAGGGTGTCGAGGTACTTGTCCTTCTCCGTCTCGTAGCCGTTGCCGAGTTTCACGGGGTAGTGGCAGAACACGCAGCGCTGCAGGCAGAACGGGATGTGCGCGTAGATGTCCAAGAGACCGTCCTCGGGGAGCGTGTAGCCGGTGAACATAGCCTCCTGGGAGATCGGCTCGTACATGGTGATGGGGGGATAGTGCACCGAGGGGAAGAAATCCCCGGTCTTGTTGATGAACCCCAGCTTCTTCAGCTCGCGGTACTGTTCCAGGAATCGCTGTGCGTTGGCAATGATCTCGGCTTTCTTTTCGGCAGGTACTCTTGACACTGTCGTAACCTCTCTTTGTTACGCGGCGAAGCCGCTACGTTACAGTGGGCTGATCCGCCCGGCCAACCCCATCCTCACCCTGACCCTCACCTTGAAGGGGAGGGGACGCCCTGAACCCGTCCTTCCCCCGTCCGTCTCCTGGAGGGGACCTCGGGGACCTTTCCTGCCAGTCCCTACCCTGCCACCGCCCCGCTGGTGCAGAGCACCACCACGCCTACCGTGGCGATCACGGCGCCGGCTACCGCCTGGGCAGTAACCTTCTCCCGCATGACGAAGGCGGAGATGGGAAGGATGAAGATCGGCTCGGTTGAGATCAGGCTGTTGGCCACCGCCACCGTGGTGTACTTGAAGGCGACGATGGCCAGCCAGAAGCCGCCGAAGGTGATCACGCAGACTGCGGCCAGAAAACGCCACAAAAGCCTGGACTCCTTGAAGGGGCTCACCCACTGCCCGATCCGGCGGGTGGCGATCCCTACCACCAGCATCCCCAGCGTGCCGGCCAGCATCCTGATTGTGGTCGCGTACAGGGTGGAGACGTGCTCCAGCCCTTTCTTGGTGAGGATCACCGAGATGGACATGGAGAGTACGGAGATCAGGCCGAACACGATCCCCTTGACGGATGAGCGCCCCTCTTCGGAGGGGCCGGCCACCATGCCGACCGTGATACCGGTCAGGATCAGGCCGATGCCGGCCCAGCCGCTGTAGGGAAGCCGCTCGCCCAGAAGCACCACCGCCAGCACCACGGTGAACACCTGCCCGACCGTGGCCAAAAGCACGATGTCACGCGGGCCGAGTTCCTTCAGTGCCGCGAAGAAGAAGGTGTCGGAAAGGGCGATCCCCAGCAGGCCGCTCAGCGCCAGGTAGCCGAAGGCCTCCTGCCCAATCACGCTGTAGCCCCCGACCAGCAGGGTCAAAAGGGCCAAAAGCGCCACGCTCATCGCCCCCTTCACCAGGGTCATGGCAAAGGAGGAAAGCGATTCACCCAGCCGGTTGAAGAGCACCGCCCCCAGCGACCAGGAGGCGGCGGATCCCAGGGCGGCCATGGCCCCTATTGCATTGCCGTCGATCATCCCCTGGCCCTACTGCTTCTTGAACTCGAGGATGTAGCGCTGCGGGATGAACTGGTACTCCTTGACGAACTTGAAGCCGTAGGCCTGGAGCTGCCCGATCAGGAGGCGCTTGTCGATGTAGGGTGCGTGGTACGGGAGCACGCCGTCGGGCACGATGCCGTTGTCGGCGATGTAGAGGGTGCCGTTGGGCTTCAGCGCGGCCTTGATGCTCTCCACGAACTGGTCCTTGGCGGCTTCCACGTAGGTGACGTAGATGATGTGGTACAGGGAGCACATCCAGGCCACGTCGACCTTCTCCTTGTCGGCCATGTTGATGGTGTGGTCCTCGGTAAGCACGGTCTGGATGTTCTTGATGCCGTGCTTGGTGTCGAAGTTGTTGATGTAGTCGAGGTGTTCCTGCACGGTGTCGATCGCGTAGATCTTGCCGGTGTCACCCACCGCCTTGGAGAACTTCTGCGTGAAGTAGCCCGGGCCGGAGCCGATGTCCACCACCTTGGCCCCCTTCTTCAGGTGGAGCGACTCAACCATCTTGGAGGATTTCTCCCACTCCTCGCGGCGCGGGTTCTCGAACAGGATGAAGTCCTCCAGGAAGGCGCGCCGCTTGATCCCCTCGGCCGGGTCCTTGTCCTGCATGTTGGCGAGCTTGTACTTGCGGATCAGGTATTCCTTGAGCTGCGCGTAGTCGTTGGCGGCGAAGAAATCCAGGAACCCCTGGTCGTAGATGTTCTTGGCGAAATGCTGCTGCTCCGCCTTGGGGGCGAGCGAGTAGCGGATCAGCCACTGCAGCGCGGTGTAGTCGCCGCCGAAGTTCTCCTTGGGGATGATCTGGTCGTAGATCTGGGAGGCTTCCTCGGCCGATTTGCGGTTACCCTTCTCCAGGAAGTCGTAGAAGAGCTTGGCGGCCTTGATGCCGTTCTCGGTCAGGTTGGTGGAGTCCACCGACATCATGTTGACCAGCGACTTCTTGCTGTTGATCTCGATGGTAATCGGCTTGGCGGCCGGCTCGGCGAACGCGAGCGAGGCGCTGAAAGGAAGGGCCAGCGCGAAGGCGGCGAGGAGCAGCCCTTTCTGGGCGAAATTTCGTTTCATGATGTCTACCTTCTCCTTTGTCAGTTTAAGTAAGAACCTTTAAAACCCACCCTCACCCGGTCCCCCGCCTTCGCCTGAAGGCTTCGGAGGGCAAGCTTCCCCTTGAAGGGAAGATGACGCGGGGGAGGATCATTTCCTAAATCCGGCCATCACGCCCCCCCTTGATAAAGGAGGACAGGGGGGATTGCAGTGGACTGCGGTGCGAGTCGCCCGCTACCAAGTCATCCTCCCAGCCAAGGACGTGTCAGTGCCCCCCCTGGCGGACCTTGAGCCCCGCCCGCTCGATGGCACGCAATGCATGGTCGAGGCTGACCACGAAACGCTGCTCGGAGTAGATCTTGTACATCTCCTGGTTGTTCTTGGGGGTGAAGTTGATGGTCAGCACGTTGGCGCCGGCGTTCAAGCCCACCGTCTGCCCCTCGGGGTAGACCGTCTCCAGGGCGCTCACCGACGGGATGAGCGGGTTCTTCAAAAGGATGCGCAGGATGGCCATGGTGTTCAGGGTCATGTCGGCGCTCCCCTTGGGGAACTTCTCCAGCGGCGTATTGCTGTTGGGGATGAAGGGGGAGGTGCTGATGAAATCGGGGCCGATCTTCAGCCCGAGCAGGATATCGTCCACCAGGCTCTCCATGGACTGCCCGGGAATGCCGACGATATTGCCGGTGCCGAATTTCATCCCCGCCTTCCTGAGACGGTCCAGGCACTGAAGCCGGTTGTCCAGCTGGCTGTGGGTGATCTTGTTGAAGAGGGTGGCGTCCGAGGTCTCGAACTTGAGGATGTAGGCGCTGGCCCCGAGCTCCACCCACTTGTCGTAAACCTCCTGGCGGCGCTCGCCGAGGCAGAGCATGACGTCCAGGCCGATCTCGTGCTTGATGACCGGGATGACCTCGGCGATCAGGGCGTCGTTCCAGGAGTTCTGTCCTGCCTGCAGGAAGCAGATCCCGATGCCGCTCTCCTTGATCTTCTCCGCCAGCTTGAGGATCTGGTCGGCCGTCATCGTGTAGCGGTTCAGCTCGTTGTTGGGACCGCGCATCGCGCAGTAGTCGCAGCTTCGGTGACAGGCGTTGGAAATCTCGATCACCCCGCGCAGTACCACGTCGGCCTGCCCGGCCTCCTGTCTCACCTGGCGGGCCATCTCGAAAAGGCCTTGCTGCAGTTCCCCCTTGGCCAGGAGAAGATTCATGATGTCCGCACGGGACATGTCAGCGGCCTCGGCGACCGCGAGTCTCTCTATTGCTGCTTCCATGTTTGGTCCCCCTCCACAAAGGGGAGTAAAGGCAGCACGCGGCTACCGCTTACCCTTGAGTTTTTCCACCATTTCTTTCTGTTCCTTGCTCAGCAGGCGGTAGACCGACTTCTCGCTCTCCGCCAGCAGCCTGCTCATCTCCGGTGTCGCCGGGGCCCTGACCAGCTTGCAGCGGCCGTCGGTGGCCACCACCTTTGCCTTCTTGTCCATGCCGGCGAACACCGAGGAGCGGATCTCGTCGATGGAGCGCTCCTGGCTTCTCTCCAGCCGGAGCACCTGCTGCAGATCCTTCTTCGGGATCGACAAAAGTCCCACTCTCTGGAGCATGAGTTCCCTCAGGCGGGAAAGCTGATGCGGTTTCAGCACGTCGCCTGTGCGCTTGCGTGCCTCCTCCACCATTTTCCCGACCCCCTTGATCTCGGCCATGGTGGCCTTGCCCGGGCTGGGAGGCTGGTTGTTGAGCCAGCTCTTCAGGCCGGCGTCGAAGTTCTCCTCGCTCTCCCGCAACTTGGTCTGCTGCAGCGGGGTAAGCGCCAGTTCAGCCTTGGCCTTGGGATCTTCGGTGACCCAGCGCATGGAGGGAAGCAGCTCACCGATGAAAGGGAGTTCGTCGGATGCGCAGTACACGGCGGCCATCCCCTTGTCTTCGGCGGCCAGCGCGGGCTGGGCGGCCGCGACGGTCAGGGCCATCAGGGCGGCTTTCAGGGCCGTTCTTGTCAATGCTGATGTGAAGAGTCGGTGCATCGTGTCTCCTTACGCCTAGTGGCGCCAAGCCGGGTGGCGATTAGGCCGGTATGAAAGGGGGGAACGACTGCGAAACGGCTGGTTGTCTCCCCGCAGCCGCAGGGGCAGGGAGACCAGCGGTGAAAGCGGCTGCGCCGCCTTAGGCTGACAGGGGGCAAGGGCTCGAAGGGAAACTTCGCCGAATTGTTGATCTTATCGCCTAACACTTGGCGACATTCTAGTTTTATCGGTGCAAAGGTGTCAACATGAAATCCTGTTCTAGCACAGACAAACACGTAATTTCAAGCAGGTTTTGCTGCTGCTAATGAGGCACTCTCTCCTTTTGGACCCTCCACTGGCTAAACGGGCCAGCCAGGTGTGGGTCCGGCGCGGCTTTGCATTAATCTCCCCCCTTTGCCATCCCTGTCTCGCGTCCCTTCTCCATCGGGAATGCCGGGAGGAAGGAGACTGAAGGAACAGGAATGGGAAGGGGAGTTCGAAAGAGGTAAGACTTTCCTTTGCCCCCTGGCAGGCACGGAAAAGCGGGACATTGCCGGCGAAATGGTGTAGAACGCTCCCCATGACTCACCGACCTTTACTCTCCGTGCTGATGCCGGTTCGCAACGAGGAGCGCTACCTGCCTGGAGCCCTCGACTCCCTCTTTCGCCAGACGCTGGCCGACTGGGAACTGGTAGCGGTCGACGACGGCTCCTCCGATGCCACCCCGGCCATCCTGGAACAGGCCGCAGCACTGGATGGCCGTGTGCGGGTGATCAGGCTGCCGGGAGCGGGGCTGGTCGCCGCCCTCAACGCAGGTCTCGACGCCTGCCGCGGCGACTTCCTTGCCCGCATGGACGGCGACGACATCTGCCACCCCCGCCGTTTCCAGCGGCAAGCGGCCTACCTGCAGGAACACCCGGAGACCGGCCTGGTAGCATCGTCTTTCCGCCACTTCCCCCGCAGCGGGTTGCGGCGCGGCATGCTCGATTACGAGCGCTGGCAAAACTCCCTCGCCAGCCACGCTGCCATCACCCGCGACCTCTTCGTGGAGTCCCCCTTCGTCCACCCCACCGTGATGACGCGCCGCTCCATCCTGCAGGCGCTGGGCGGCTACCGCGACCTGGGCTGGGCCGAAGACTACGACCTCTGGCTGCGCATGGCGGCCGCCGGCACCCGTTTCGCCCGGCTAGCGGAGCCGCTTTTCTTCTGGCGGGACCACCCCGAGCGCGCCACCAGGACCATGGACGCCTATGCCGCCGACGCCATGCGCCGCTGCAAGTTGCATCATCTGCGCCGGGGATTTCTGAGGGAGGTAACGGAAGTGGTGCTGGCGGGTGCGGGGAAGGAGGCCAGGGCCTGGCAGAGGTTGCTGACCCCGGAGGGGATCCAGGTCAGCCACTGGCTGGACATCGACCCGCGCAAGGTGGGGAGAATCCTGCACGGGGCGCCGGTACTGCGCCCGGCGGAGCTGGTTCTGGAGGGAAGAAAGATGGTAGTCGCCATCGGCCTGCGCGGCGCGCGCGACAGTTTCCGGCAGAGTGCGGGGCAACTGGGATGGCGGGAGGAAGTCGATTTCGTCTGCGTGGCGTGAGGCCGGCGGCGCTCAGCCAAGGGTGAAATAGAAAGAGGCCCCCTCGTTCACCTTCGACTCGGCCCAGATCTCGCCGCCGTGCCGCTCGATGATCCGCTTTACCGTGGCAAGGCCGACCCCCACCCCGCCGTACTCCGGCCCGTGCAGCCTCGTGAAGGTGCCGAACAGCTGGTCCCGGAAAGCCATGTCGAAGCCGACCCCGTTGTCGCTGACCCGGAGCACCTGCTTGCCGCAGGTCAGGAGGCTCCCCACCTCGATACGGGAGTGCTCGACCTTGGAGGTGTACTTCCAGGAGTTCCCTAGCAGGTTTTCCATCACCACCGTGAGCAAGGCACGGTCGCCCTGCACCACTATCCCCTCCTCGACAACGAACTCCACCTCGCGCTGCGGCTCGGACTCGCGCAAAAGCGTCACGACTTCCTCCACCATCTCGCTCAACTCCACCCGCTCCCTGACAGGCTCCGAGCGGGAGATGCGCGCCAGGTTGAGCAGGTTGTCGATCAGCGCCCCCATGTGGCAGGTCAGCTCGCGGACCCGGTCCAGGTGCCCCACCACCTCGGCCGGGAGCTCCGGGAAGTCCTCCTGGACGATGGCGAGGTGGCCGTTGATGTTGCGCAGGGGGGCGCGCAGGTCGTGCGATACCGTATAGCTGAAGGATTCCTGCTCCCTCAGCGTCGCCTCCAGGGCGGCGGTCCGCTCCAGCACCCGCCCCTCCAGTTCGGCGTTCAAAAGCCGGATCTCTTCGGCCGCGCGGTGCTGCACGGTCACGTCGATCAGCACCGCCCGGCACTCGATCCCGGAGCGGCAGGTGGTGGCCTCCATCCTTACATAAGCCACCTCGGCCCCCTCGTGCAGCTTCAGGTCGCAGATCTCCTTGCCCCGTAACCTGAACACGTTGCGCAGGGTGGCGCGCACCTGCGAGCGCCCCTCAGAGATCAGGGACTCCAGATGCCGGCCGGTAAGGCGGCTGCGCTCGATCCCCAGCATGGTGGCGGCGGTCAGGTTGGCCGACCTGATGATGCCGTCGGCATCGAGTGTGAGGTAGCCGACCGGGGCGAAGTCATAGAAGTCGGCGTAGCGCTCCACCGCCGCCTCCGCCTCCAGGCGGGCCACCATGATTTCCTCGTTCTGCACCTCCAGTTCGATCTGGTGGACCTGCAGTTCGTGGAGCAGGCGCTGCGACGCCTCGCGGGTCAGCCCCCCATCATCCTTTCTCTGCAGTTGTTCGCCCATCGACTCCTCCGATGACTTCGCTTGGTAAAAATGGTCCTGGTCCAGCCGGCCAGGGCCGGATTTCCCGCCGTGTGGCTGCGCCCTCAGGCAACCAGGGAGGTAACGTCACAAAAGGTAAGCACCACCCCTTCGATCCTGGCTGCCCCGCGACGGAAGGGGGCGATCATCGCCAGGTAACGCCGGCGGTCCCTGCAACAGGATACCCCCCTCTCCAGGGGGACCCCGGTCTCCAGGACCCTGCCGGCCTCCTCGGGCAACGAGCTCCAGTCGAGGCCGCAGGCAAGATCCGACAGCGGCCGCCCCACGTCCTGGGGGAGCAGCCGGAAAACGCCGCCTGCCTGGGGAGTGAAGCGCTGGACGCAGAGCGCCTGGTCAAGGAAGATGGTGGCGATCCCGGTGCTGTCCAGAAAGTGCTCGGCCTCCTCCAGGCTGGCCTGCAGCTGCTCGATACGTTCTCGTTTCCGGATATTGAGCCTGTCGGTCGCCTCCTTGGCTGACTGCAGTTCCTCCTTGGTGGTGCAGAGGTCTTCGATGCTCGATTGCAGCTCCTCGACGGTGGACTGCAGCTCCTCGTTGGTGGCCTGCAGCTCGTCGTTGGTGGCGCCCAGATCCTCCCTGGTGTCCTGCATCTCCAGCCGGTAGTTCCGCATCTCCTCGCGAAGGTCCTCCAGTTCGCATTGCAGCTCGGCCACCCGGACATCCTTACCGCGCGACTTGCGCGGCGGCGGAGTCAGTTCCCTGAACAGGATCAGCACCAGCCCCCGCAACGGCTCGGCCTTGGTCAGCAGCTCCAGGGTAACATCGAGCAGCCGCCTCTCCCTGCCGGGGAGGGCGATCCCCTTGATGGTCACCGGCCGGTCCTGCTGCAACGCCCTGGCGAACGCCCCCGGCAGCACGGCGCCCAGCTCCTCGCCGGCCATGGCGAAGAGGTTCAGGTTGACCTTGCCGGAACTGAGCTGGAGGTACTTCCCAACCATGCCGTTTATGTAGACGATGTCGCCGGTCTGCCGGACCAGGAGCGCGGGAGGAGAGTGGTGGAGAAGCAGCAGCTGGTCTGCCATCCTCTGCAGGTCGGAGACCGGCTGTTCCGCGTCGGCCGCGCCCTTGCGGGCGGGCAGCCCGGCAGGTGGGGCGGCAATGGGCTCACGGCAGGGGGCGTGCTGGCGGCGGTAAATTCTGGAGTTACCGGCAACGGCGGCGAACAGGTCGCTGACGGCGCCCACCGACTCGGCCTGCCCCAGGAACAGGTAGGCGTCCGGCTTCAGCGCGTAGTGGAAAAGCGGCAGCATCCTTTTCTGGAAGTCCGACTCCAGGTACACCAGCAGGTTGCGGCAGACCAGGAGATCGAGCTTGATGAAGGGGGGATCGGTGAGGATGTTCTGCCCGGCAAAGGTGATCAGTTCGCGGATCTCGGTGCAGATCTGGTAGCAGCCCCCCTGCTGGACGAAATAGCGGTTCAGCCGCTCGGTGGAGAGCTGTTCCTCGATGGCCGCCGGGAAGAGCCCGCGGCGGGCGTGCTCGATGGCCCTGGCATCCGCGTCGGTGGCGAGGATCTGGATGCGGCAGGCCTGCTCGGCTCCGCGCCGGCTCACCGCCTCGTGCAGGGCGATGGCCAGCGAGTAAGCCTCCTCCCCGGTGGAGCAGCCAGCCGTCCAGACGCGGAGCACCGAGCCCGGCTTGCGGTCGGCAAGCAAGGCCGGAATCACCACGCGCTCCAGAATGTCCCACTCGTGGGGATCCCTGAAAAAGGAGGTGACGCCGATCAGCAGTTCCCGGCACAGCAGGTCCAGTTCCTGCGGGTTTGCCTGCAGAAAGCGCAGGTAGGTGTCCAGGCTGTCCACCAGCTGGATGGCCATGCGCCGCTCGAGGCGCCGGAACAGGGTGTTGGGCTTGTAGGGGGCGAAGTCGTGACCGGTCCGGTCGCGCAGCAGGATGACGATCTTGTCGAGGGGTGCGCGCTCCTCTTTCCTGGCCCCCAGCGGCATGCACCCCCGCAGGGCGAACCTGCCGCCGCAGGCGGCAAGCCTTGCCGCCAGCTCCTCCGGTTTGCCGACCAGGTCGGCGAGACCGGCATCGATGGCGCTGGCCGGCATGCCACGGAAGTGGGCGCTGGCCGGTTCCTGGACCAGTACCAGGCCGGCATGCTCCTTGACCGTGCGGGCCCCGGCGGTCCCGTCCTGTCCGGCCCCAGACATGATGACGGCGATGGCGCGCTCGCCCAGGTCGCCGGAGAGGGAGCGGAAAAAGAAATCGATCGGGTGGCGTTGGGGGATGGCGTTGCTGGGGGCGAAGAGGTGCAGCACCCCCTTCAGGAGCGAGGGGTAGCAGCCGGGAGGAACCACGTACACCCGGTCCCGCTGCAGGGCGGTCCGGTCGGTTGCCTGGCACACCTCCATGCGCGTGCTGCGCTGGAGGAGCACCGGCAACAGCAGGTCTGGTCCCGGCTCCATGTGCTGGACCACCACGAAAGCCATGCCGGTGTCGGGCGGCAGCTGCCGGAAGAAGCGCTCCAGCGGCTCCAGCCCCCCGGCGGAGGCGCCGATGCCGACTACGGCAGGGATGCTGCCGGAGCTCGCTTCAGCCGGTTGCGGTGATTCCTCGGTAATGGCAAGTGCACCATGATCCACGAACAGCCTCGCTGGAGACGATTCTTCCGTCACAAATAAAAACGGGATTTCATTGAAATAAGGCAATCCGGGAGAGAAAGAGGGCCATTATAACCAAACTTCCGGAATATCACTAGAGGAATTAAATTATTTTGTACAAATGAAAACGCAACCGGCGGCGGTAGCTCTGGCAGTCGTTCCGGATGAGCGGAAGCCCGAGTCAAACCTGCCGCTATTCCCTCTCCGGCAGCAGGAAGCAGCCGGCAGATGGCTCCCAGGCGGCCGCCGCCCGTGGGCTCGCCCCCACCAACGGCCCCCCTTCAGGCTGCTCCCCGGCTAATCCGGCTCCTTCGCCACGATGGAGAGCAGGATGCGCTCTCCTTCGGCGCACTGCACCCGCTTGCCGGTCAGAACCAGGGACTTGCCCCCCACCGTCAAGCCGTCTTGTTCGGTGATGGACTCTTCCTCCGAGCCGCCGGGAAAGGCGATCTTTTCGATGCGGCGGCGCAGTTCGGGGACATTCCACCCCTCTCCCAGCGTGTAGAGGTATTTCCCCTCGGTCTCGGCCGCCGAGGTGTTGAAAAGGTGGTAGTAGGCGCTGTTTGCCACCTCCACCTTCAGGTCGGGTCCCAGCACCAGCAGCGGGGCGGGGACCGCCTTGATCACCGCGTCGGCGAAAGCCTGCGCCTGGTGCAGCTGAACCATGTGCTGCTTCATCTCGTTGATGTCCAAAAGCGCCATCACTACGCCGTCTATCTTCTTGTCCAGCGTCATGTAGGGGCGCACCCGCAGGATGTACCAGCGGCCGTCCTTGTCCTGCACCTCCTGCTCCTGCGGGGCCAGGGTATCCACCACGTCGTTGATCATCGCCTCCAGTTCCGGGAAGAGGATGGAGAGCCTGAGGTCCGAGAGCGGCCGCCCCACGTCGGAGGGGATCAGGTTGAGGATCTTTTCGGCCAGCGGAGTGAAGCGGCGGATGCGCAGGTCGGTGGTCAGCATCACCACCGGGAAGCTCACGTTGTTCAGGAGGTTCACCAGGTCGTTGTTGACCTGGGAGAGCTCGGAGTTGCGGTTTTGCAGCTCCTCGTTGACCGTGATCAGCTCCTCGTTGGTCGACTGCAGCTCCTCCTTGGCGGTCTCCAGCTCCTCGTTGGTGGACTGCAGCTCCTCGTTGCTCGACTGGATCTCCTCCACCGCCGCCCGGAACTCCTCGCTCATGGACTCCTTCTCCTCCAGGGTGGACTGGAGGTACTCGCGGGTGGCCTGCAGGTCCTGGCGAAGCTGCTCGAGCTGGCGCAGCTCCGGGTTGCGTGGAGACTTACGCTGCAGTTCCTCGGGCGGCGGCGGGGGCACCGCCTCGTTGAACAGCACCAGGAAGAAGTGGGGTTTCTTGGTGTCGGGGCCCCGCACCGGCACCACGTCCAGGTCGACCCATTTCTCCTTGCCGTCCACCTGGATGACCACCCCGCTCTTCTGGGTGGGGAGATTCTCCTTGCGGGACTGGATCACCAGTGCGCGCACCTCCAGAAGCAGGCCCTCCCGGAGCATCTTCATCAGGTTCAAGCTGGCGGTGCCGGATACCGGCTCGATGTAGTTCGAGGTCTTGCCCCGGAACTGCAGGATGTCCATCTCGTCGTTGATCAGCACCGAGGCGGGCGCGTAGGAGGCGAGGATGATGCGGTCCGCCTCCCGCTGCACGTCGAAGACCGGTACCGTCTCCAGCACGGGTGCCTTCTTGGGGAGCCCCGGCTTATCCTCGTAGCCGGCCACCTCGAAGTCGTGATTGAGGCGGTACACCGCCTGCTTCTTCTGGTAGACCTTGTGCTTCTTGTCCAGCAGGGTGAACAGGTCGGCGAAGCCGCCGATGGTCTCCGAGGAGCCCAGCACCAGCACGCCGCTGGGGTTCAGCGCGTAGTGGAAGGTCGGGATGATCTTCTTCTGCAGCATGGGCGACAGGTAGATCAGCACGTTGCGGCAGGAGATCATGTCGATGCGCGAGAAGGGGGGATCTTTGGCCAGGTCCTGCCGGGCAAACACGCAGAGGTCCCGGATGCTCTTGCTCACCTGGTACCCCCCCTCCACCCGGGTGAAGAAGCGGCGCAGCCGGTCCTTGGAGACGTCGGCCATGATGCTGTCCGGATAGATGCCGGAGCGTGCCCGTTCCACCGCCCACTCGCTGATGTCGGTGGCGAAGATCTGGATCGGCACCCGCCCGTTGCTCTCGCCGGCCGCCTCGCTCAGGCACATGGCCAGCGAGTACGCCTCCTCGCCGGTGGAGCAGCCCGCGATCCAGACCCGGACCGGCACCCCCGGCAGTTTCTGCTTCAAGAGGTCAGGCAGCACGCGCTCCCTCAGGAGCGTGAAGATCTCGGGATCGCGGAAGAAGTTGGTCACGTTGATGAGCAGGTCGTTGGCCAGCGCCTGCTGCTCGGCCTGGTTCTTCTTGAGCAGCTCCAGGTACTCGGAGATCTTCTCCACCTTGGCCACCACCATCCTCCTGGAGATCCTACGGCGGATTGTATTGGGCTTGTAGTTGGAGAAATCGATCCCGCTCGACTGGCGCAGCAGCCGGAAGATGGAGCCGATCTCCTCCACCTCGGCCACCTGCACCTCTTTGTGCCCGGTTTCCGGGATCTCCTCGACCTCCTCGGGGATGATCAGCGGATGGCGGCCGATGCGGGCCAGTTCCTGCGCGATGAGCCGGGGGGAGAGCATGAAGTCGACCACGCCGGCGTGGGCCGCATTCTTGGGCATCTCCGCGTAGCGGGCGGTCTCGTCCTGGGCGAAGGTCACCCCCCCCTCGGCCTTGATGGCGCGCAGCCCCTGGGTGCCGTCGGAACCGGTGCCGGAGAGGACGATGCCGATGGCGAGGTGCTTCAGCTCGCCGGCCAGCGAGGTGAAGAAATGGTCGATGGGGGTGAACTTGACCGATGCCTCCCTCGGCACCAGCTTGAGGGTCCCCTTCCTGATGGTCATCTGGCGGTTGGGAGGGATCACGTACACCCTGCCCGGCATGACCGTCATCCCCTGGGTGGCCTCCTCCACCGGCATCTTGGTCCGGCGCTGCAGGATCTCGGTCAGCATGCTTTCATGGGTGGGATCGAGGTGCTGGACCAGGATGAACGCCATGTCCGAGGAGGGGCGCAGGAACTCCATCAGCTCGCCGAAGGCCTCCACTCCGCCGGCGGAGGCGCCGATGCCGACTACATAGCTGGCCTTCTTGCCGCTCGCCCTCCCCCGCTGGCTGGCCTTGCCGGCCCCGGCGCTTTTGACCGGGCCGTCAGCCGGCAGGCTGGCGCTCTTTTTCGAGCTGCCGCCCCCCTTTCCCCGGGAGCCGCTGGCGCTCTTCCCGCCAGTTTCGTCGACAGCCCCGGCTACCGCCTTGCCCGCTGCTTTCTTGACGCTGCCATCCTCCAGCGGGCTCTTCGCGCTTTCTTTGCCTTTCTTGGCCATCGTCCCCGGCTCCTCCTGCGTATAAAGAATCTGTTAAGGTGCCGCGGTAAAGGTCCCAAGCCCGCCGCGTGACAGAGCTGCGGCAGGCATGACAAGCCGGCGCCACTCGTCAGCCACCGTCCCCTTAGTTACACGAAAAATGGGCGGAAGAAAATAAGAAAAAGCATATGGAAGGCCCGACATACCCCGCCCCGCCGGTTTGTGGCGCTGCAGGCTTTTGTAGTATGATCATGGTGGCTTAGCAGGACGTCCGCTGTTACCGTCGACCTCCCCACCGCCTGCCCCGCGGATGGACCGGCAGGAAGCGAGGAGACCGAGCCACCGGTTGTACCTTCGCCCCGTTGCGAAAGGAGGCAGCATGCAAGGACACGATATCATCGTCATCGGCTCCTCGGCGGGAGGTGTCGAGGCGCTGCAGACCCTGGTACAGGAACTCTCCCCCCATCTCCCCGCCGCACTCTTCATAGTCCAGCACATCGCCCCCGACGCCCCTCCCCTGCTGGCCGCCATCCTGGACAGGAAAAGTAAGCTTCCCGCCCTCTTTCCCGCTGACAACTCCCCCTTCCAGCCGGGCCACATCTACGTGGCGCCCCCCGACCACCATCTGCTGCTCGAAGGGGACCACATGCGCGTGCTGCGCGGCCCGCGCGAGAACCGGCACCGCCCCGCCATCGACCCGCTCTTCCGGTCGGCGGCCTGCTCCTTCGGGCCGAGGGTGGTGGGGGTAGTGCTTTCCGGCACCCTGGACGACGGCACCGCCGGCCTGTGGGCGGTGAAGAGCTGCGGAGGCAAGGCGGTGGTGCAGGATCCCTCCGACGCCCTGTTTCCCTGCATGCCGCGAAACGCCATGGCGCATGTGGAGGTCGACCATTGCCTGCCGCTCGTGCAGATCGGCGGCGTGCTGACCGAGTTGGCCCGGACGCCGGTTGGCAAGGAAACCGGAGCAGTTCCGGACCAGGTGTCCATCGAAACCAAGGCGGCCATGCTGCAATCCGACATCGGTGACATGAGGTCGATCGGCAAGCCTACCGCCTTCAGCTGCCCGGCCTGCCACGGGGCACTCTGGGAACTGCAGGAGGGGATCATACGGCGCTTCCGCTGCCACGTGGGGCACAGCTATCTCCCCGACAGCCTGGTGGCGGACCAGAGCGAGCAGATCGGCTCGGCGCTGTTCGCGGCGCTGGCCGCCATGCAGGAAAAAGCGGCCATGCTGAGGCGGCTTGCGCTGCAGGTGGGAGACGCCCTCCCCAAGGAGCGGCAGCGCTACGAGGAGCTGGCGGCACAGGAGGAGGAGCAGGCGGAGGTCATCAAGCGGCTGATCTTCTCGGGCTCCCAGCCGGCGGCAGGGAGGAGATAGTCATGCGGGTCTTGCCGGTGGCCAGACGGTCCGCCCCCCCGGCAAAGAGGAACCGCCCGTTCGCTGCGCTCACTCGAGACGCGAAGACTCAGAGAAGGGCGTTATTGTAAAAAGCTTTCTCTTTATGCCATTCTCCGCGCCCTCTGCGCCTCTGCGGTGAGATCGCCTTTGATTCTGCCTACACCTCGATCCGGAACTCGGCGCCACCGGCCAGGTTGCGCACGGTGAGCAGCCCGTTCATGTTCTTCTCGATGATGGTCTTGGACATGAACAGCCCCACCCCGGTACCCGATTGCGCCCCCTTGGT
>DATFAB010000048.1:0-5346 GCA_035255025.1 Geomonas sp. | reverse complement strand
GTCCACTCCCCCTCGCCCCCCGGGAGAGGGCCGGGGTGAGGGAAGCCCGCGACGGCAGAAACGCTCCCCCCTCCGAAGTCCCCCCACAGATACGGTCAATTTTCCTTTGCCGCAGGGTCCGCTCATCATCGCGACCATTCATGCGGCCCCGCCAACAAAAAAACGGCGGCCGCCGGCCGGATTCCACCGGATTCAGCGCCGCCATTTTTCTCTGCTGCGAAGTCCCCCTTTGAAAAAGGGGACTTCAGGGGGATTTGAAGTGGCTCGTGGCTTGGGGAAATCAGGACCTGACAGAAGCTAGGCAGCCTTTTGCTGAGCCTCCCAGCCGATACAGGCGAGTTGCACCGTTTTCGGAATGGGACGCGTGCCGGAGCGATAGTGGGCTATCATGCGACGGGTCATGCCGAGCGCCTCGGCAGCAGTAGAGAGCGAAAGGTTATTTCTCTGCATCCATTGGTCGAACCCTGCCGGCGACAGCAGCCCGGCCTGTTCGCGGCAAACCTGGTAAAGGCGGTCGGCCCCCATATCCAGGCCGCCCGGCCAATCAAGCCCGTGTCCCCACTCTTCCACGGCTACCTGCGAGAAGACGGCAGCATCGGCAAGCGGGGCAAGAGCGGCGTGACGTGCAACCGTCGGGGAAAGATCGCAGGCCAAAACCTCGCCACTTTTCCAGGAGATCAGGAGTTGCAGGGGCCCCGCCACCGTGACAGCAGTTATCAATGGTGCCTTCATCATTCGTTCAACCTCCGGTATTCAGCCAGCAGTTCGGCACGGTGTTCCTGGATCCACAGCAAAGCGTAAGGAAATTCCCCCAGACGAAGCAGCAAGCCCCCCCAGCAAAAAAACGGCGGCCGCCGGCCGGATCTCTTCCGGTCTCAGCGCCGCCGTTTTCGTTACCGCCGGCCGAGCCAGGCCCCCTGCAGGATGGCCCCCTTCCTCTAAACCCGGTGGATGATGGCCGGGGCGTGCTGGACGGTGCGGGCGTAGTGCACCGCAGGAGGCCCGAAGGCCATGGCGTAGCCGACCAGGTGGTCCTCCGGGATGCCGAGCGTGCGGCGGGTTTGCGGGACCAGGTCGGCGATCGCCCACTTGGCAAGTCCCGACCAGACCGTCCCCACCCCGCTGGCCTGGGCCAGCAGTTCGAAGTAGCTGAGGGCGATCATGGTGTCCTGCAGCGGGGAAACCACCCCCTGCGGCGCCGAGGCGATCAGAAGGTGGGGAGCACCGCGGAAGACGGTATCCACCCCGTGCTCCTCCCACTGCCGGACGATGTCGGCGAAGAAGGAGAGCCCTTCCGGGAGCGCATTCCCCGCCACCAGTTGGGCAAGCCCCGCCATCACCTCGTCGCGCAGCCTGGCCATCTTGTCGCGATCGTCCACCACCGTGAAGCGTACCTGGCGGGTGTTGATCCCGGTGGGTGCGTACCAGGCGCTCTCCAGCAGGCGGGTGATCAGGCCGGGGTCCAGGTTCTCCTGCCGGTAGCGGCGCACGGAGCGGCGCCCCCTGACCAGGACCTCCAGCTGGGCCGCAGCCGGATACTGCCCGGAAAGCTCCAGGCTCTCCTTGGGCGAACGTCCCAGGATGGAAACGGAGCCGGTCGGGCAGACGGCCAGGCAGTGCTGGCAGCGGTAGCAGGAGGCCTCCGCCTCCCCGGCGATGGAGGGATAGCCACCCTCTTCCATGGAGATGATGCGGGTCGGGCAGTCGGCGACGCATTCGCCGCACCTGGTGCAGGTCTCCTCGTTAACGGTGAAATCAAGCATCGGCTCTCTCCTTGCGTCAGTGGATGAAATTGAGGAAGGTCTTCGGTTCCCTTTCCGGGGGGGTGATGGCACCCTTGCCGTGCGCCACCAGCTTGAGCAGCCAGGCCATGTTCTTGCCCAATACCCGCATGATCTGGACCCCCTCGCTGTCCTGGGCAACCTCACCCGGCAAGGTGCCGTGGATGACGTTCCAGTAGTTGGAGGTCGGCACCAGCATCTCCGAGTACATCAGGTAGTTGTTCAGCTGGTCGAAGGTGGGCAGGCCCCCCGAGCGGCGCACCGCCACCACCGAAGCCCCCACCTTGTGGCGGAACAGGCCGCCGTTGGCCCCTGCCACGTAGAAGGCGCGGTCCAGGAAGGACTTCATGGTGCCGCCCATGGCCGCGTAGTGCACCGGCGAGGCGATCAGGATGCCGTCCGCCTCCTTCATCTTCTGCACCCACTCGTTCACCGGGTCGCCCGGCAGCACGCAGCACTCGTTTTTGTTTTTCGCGCACATATTGCAGGCGGTGCATCCCCTGACGGCCTTGTTGCCGACCTGCACGATCTCGGTCTCGATCCCTTCCCGCTCCAGTTCCGCGGTCACCATCTTCAGCGCATGCCAGGTATTTCCTTCCCCATGGGGGCTGCCGTTAAAAGCCACTACCTTCATCCCGATCCCTCCTGTCGTCGTTGCGGCCAAAAGAATGCTTCCCACGGCCGGATATGGCGGCTATAATCCGCCTTACGCCTTTTTCGGTCAATAACGTACTTTTACGGAACTCAGTATCCTGCAGGGTACATAGCACCCGCCGGGAGCTCCAGGTTCACTCCCCCCTTTGCGAAGGGGGGCCGGGGGGGATTTTACACCTGGCGCCATGGAAAATCCCGAAGAAACTTCGGCAGCAGAGGATGAGCCCCATCGGGCAACGGAAAAAGAAGGAGAGAGTAAATGGCAGAAAACACGGCGGAGATCATGGTCTACCGCGACAAGGAGTACCGCTGCGGGATCGACGTGACCCTGGCGGTGGTGGGGGGCAAGTGGAAGAGCTCGATCCTGTGGCACCTGGCCCAGCAGACCATGCGCTTCTCCGACCTGCAGCGGCAGTTCTCCGACACCACCAGGAAGATGCTGACCCAGCAGCTGAGGGAGCTGGAGACCGACGGGCTGGTGCACCGCGAGGTCTACCCCCAGGTCCCCCCCAAGGTGGAATACTCCCTCACCGAGAAAGGGCGAAGCATCTACCCCATCCTCGAGCAGATGTGCGCCTGGGGGCACGCCCACCTGGCCGAATAGCCGCCGCTCCGCCTGGCATGGGCGGTTGCCAGCGTGTAACTCTCTGCCTGAAAAGGGAGGAAGAAGCGAGTGGAAAGCGAGTTGAGGGAGCACCTACCAGGGGGGCAGAGGGCGGGATGGCTGGCGGGTGAGATTGGCGCGCCCGGAGAGATTCGAACTCCCGACACCCTGGTTCGAAGCCAGGTACTCTATCCAGCTGAGCTACGGGCGCACTAGGCAACGGCGAAGAAAAAAAGACCCCGACGACTCCGGAAGGAACATCGAGGTCCACACCTGCAAACAGGACAATACAACTTCTACTTCTTTCCCCCGCACTGCGCTTCCCTGGCGGAGCGCTCGTCCTCCAGCTGCTTGCGCAGCAGGGCGATCTCCTGGGCCAGGTTGTGGTTACTCTCGGAAAGCCGCGACAGCGTCACCGAGTGACCGATGGCCACCAGCATCAAAAAGAGCACGCCGACCAGAAAGAGCAGCGACGGCGGATAGTAGATGCCGATGGAGAGTGCCGCCACCTCCAGCGCCTTCCGGGAGATGGTGAGCAGGATGATGAAGGCCGAGGTGGAAAGCCAGAGGATGGCGTATTTCTCCCGCAGCCGCCTTTCGCGGACCAGCCAGATGATAAACGCGAAGATCCCCGTGGCGAGGACGAGCGAAACGGTTCTTGCCCAATCCATGTGCTAGGCATCCCCCAGCAGGATCTTCTCCCGCTCGCGCATCGAGTCGACCACCAGGGCGAGCATCACCTTCATCATGTAGTAGGCGGACTTCCTGCGGGTGATGGAGGAGTTGCCGGAGAGCCTGCCGCGCATCAGCACGGGGACCTGCTCCACCTTCAGGCCGTTTCTGGCCGCGGTGATGATCGATTCCACCTCGGGGTAGTCGTCGCTGTAGCAGCGCGAGAAGAGCTGCAGCGCCTTTTTCCCGTAGCAGCGGAAGCCGGAGGTGGGATCGTTGATCACCTTGCCGGACAGAAGGCGGATCACCACCTGGAACAGCTGGCTCCCCATCTTGCGGGTCACCCCCATCTTGTAGCCGCCAGGGACGGTACGCACGCCGATGGCCAGATCGGCCTCGCCGCTTGCCACCAGCCCGACGATGCGCGAGATCTGGTCGGCCCGGTGCTGGCCGTCGCCGTCGAACTGGATGGCCGCGTCGTAGCCCCGCTCCAGGGCGTACTTGATGCCGGTCTGCACGGTGCCGCCGATGCCGAGATTGAAGGGGTGGGTGATCACCGCTGCCCCGTGCTGCCGGGCGACGGCGGCGGTCTCGTCGGTGGAACCGTCGTTCACCACCAGGACGTCGCAGTCAAATGACCGAAGATCCTCGATCACCGCACCGACGTTTTCGGCCTCGTTATATGCTGGAATTACTGCAAGAATCCGCATTTTCCCTCGATAGGTACCAGCCTTTTGGCGGTAAAAAAGCAACAAAAAGCACGTTGTGCGAAAAGCCTACAAGAATCACACCAAAAAAGCATCCCTCTCCCGATTTGCGTTGCATTACCTGCGGCCGTTCATATATACAGATCGTGAAGAGGCGGCGGATCTCCCCTTGTTGGCGGCTTCCCCGCAGGCCGGTTCGGAGTTCTCTTCGGCCAGCTCGTGCGCCTGCCAAGGCGGCGCATCCTGCGGACCTCTTTGTGCCGGTTTTCCGCGGGAATCCGGCCGATCAGCGTCATCGCCGTGCGAAGCGTGGGACTTTCTCCGCGCAGAGCCCCCGGGTTTCCCAGCCTGCCGGGACAGCCGTCCCGTTTTTTCCCGCAGCCAGAACGGACCATTCCCATGCGTGTATCGATCATCATCGTCAACTGGAACGGCCTCGAGCATCTCCCGGACTGCCTGGCGAGCCTCAAGCGCCAAAGCTTCCGCGATTTCGAGGTGGTGCTGGTGGACAACGGCTCCACCGACGGCTCGCTAGCCTACCTGCGCGCGGAGCACCCCTGGGTGGAGCTGGTGGAGCTTCCTGAAAACCGCGGCTTTGCCGGGGGAAACAACGCGGGACTGGCGAAGGCGCGCGGCGAGCTGATCGTCACCTTGAACAACGACACCGAGGCGGAGCCCTCTTTCCTCTCCGAGCTGGTGGCGGTGGCCGACCGGCACCCGCAGGCCGGCATGGTGGGGGCCCGCATCCTGAACTACTTCCGGCCGGAGCGGGTCGATTCCCTGGGACTGGCCTTTTGCCGGGACGCCATGTCCCGCGGCGACTACCGGGGGAGGGATTTCCGCGAGCTCTCCCTGGAACCGGTGCAGGAGATCCTGATCCCGTCCGCCTGTGTGGCGCTCTACCGGCGGCGGATGCTGGAGGAGATCG
>DATFAB010000047.1:0-7159 GCA_035255025.1 Geomonas sp. | reverse complement strand
AAGCTCAAGGTGTGGCGCGAGGCGAAGGCCTCCGAACTCGGCCTGGGCGTGGGACTGGTCGCCAACAACACCCTCCTCGAGGCGCTGGCCGATCCCTCCTCGCCGCAGCTGACTCTGCTCAAGCGCTGGCAGAAAGAAGCCTTCGGCGACGAGCTGGCTGCCCTGATCGCCTGAAAGGAAAAATAGCAACTGGCAGAAAAGGCGGGATTCCAGAGAGGATTCCCGCCTTTTTTTATTGCCATCATTTAAAGTTCCCCTTTGCGAATGGGGATTTAGGGGTATTGCCTTCAGCTGCCGGCTGCGCAAACGGCAAATCCGCCCTCAGCCCACCTTTGCCAACGGGGAGAGGTTCACCCCCCCGATCTTGTTTGGTCCACCGTCAAAAGGACCGTTTGCCGGTGTCGTGCGGCAAGTTTCTCTTCGTGCGCTGACCTCCATCGCTTTGCCTGAAGTGACTCCATCCACAGTCATTGGCCCCGCGCTCAACACTCTCTTAAATTTTCAAATACAACTATACTATCCGTATGAACAGGTGGAGAAACAACCTGTTGCGCAGGGCACTCTCTCAGGCTTCGGGGAAGAGCTCTCAATTGAGCAGGGGCCGCCGGTAATGCAGATAACCGCAGCATCGATTCGTGCCAGCATCAAAGGGGAGTGTCTCTGGAACTGTTGGTTGATTAGAAAACATTGTGACTTTCCAGCGTGTGATGTATAACATGAAGGTCGCAGGAGGGGCTGTGAGGTGACACGTGAATCTCTATGTCGGCACCAGCGGTTACTCATACTCCGAATGGAAAGGGATCTTCTATCCGGAGGATCTCTCTGACAAGCAGATGCTTCGCTTCTACGGTGCACAGTTTCGGACCGTGGAGATCAATAACACCTTTCACCGGATGCCGACACCTGCCCTGCTCGAGCACTGGGCGGGGGAAGTGCCGGACGACTTCAAATTCGTGCTGAAGGCTCCCCAGCGGATCACCCATTTTCAGCGGCTTGTGGAGGTGGACGACCCGGTCTCCTACCTGGTGGAGGTGAGCGGGGTGCTGGGGACGAGGCTGGGAGCGGTCCTGTTCCAGCTGCCGCCTGGGCTCAAGAAGGACCTGGCGCGGCTGCGCGATTTTCTCGCACTGTTCCCGCCGCGCTACCGGGTCGCTCTCGAGTTCCGGCACGAATCCTGGTTCGACGAGGAGGTCTACGCCTTGCTGCGACGCCGGGACGCCGCGCTGTGCATTGCCGAGGCGGAGGAGCTGCTGGAAGTTCCCTTTGTGCCGACCGCAGCCTGGGGCTACCTGCGGCTGCGGCGCGAGGATTACGGGGTCGCGGAACTGAAGAACTGGGTCAAGAGGATCAGGGCGTCCGGCTGGCAGGATGCCTTCGTCTTCTTCAAGCACGAAGACGCGGCCAAAGGGCCGCTGATGGCGAAGAGGTTTCTGGAGCTGGCGAGGTAACGGGACGCTGAAGCGCTTGGGAGCAGCCGGGAAGCCGACACGCCGGTGACTGCAGCTGCAAAAGGCTGCCTGTGATGGAAAACCAATAAGGGGAGGGAGCATGGCAGGAGTAATCTGGAAGATCATCAAGGCAGCGGCAACCAACGTTCCTTGGGGACGGATGGTGCAGAACGCGCCGGCGGTGGTGGACCTGGTAGAGCGGGTGAAGGAGAGGCTCCTGGCCGGGGCGCAGCATGACCTGCATGACGAGCTGCAAGCGCTCCGTGAGGAGAACGTCAAACTGGCGGACACCCTCCTGCAGACCACCGCCCGCGTGGAAGAGCTCGGCAAGGCCCTGGAGGTGATGGTCGCCAGGCAGAAGATGCTGGCGGTGGTGGCGGTAGTCTCCCTGCTGCTGGCCATCTCCTCGCTGGCGGTTTCGCTGGCCAGGTAGGCCGGGCAGGTCAGCCGAGGTCGCCCCAGTAGAACTGGAGGATGGAGAGGATGGCAAGACCGGCGGTCTCGGTCCTGAGGATGCGGCGGCCGAGGGTGACCGGGGTGAAGCCGCTCTGGATGGCCCGCTCCACCTCCCTGGCGCTCAGCCCTCCTTCCGGCCCCACCACGATGGCCACCGACTCCGGTGCTTGGCTGTGCGACTCCAGCACGGCGCGTAGTCCGTTTTTCAGCTCATCTTCCCACAGCAGTATCTTTAAGGTCTGGTCGGCTTCCCTGACCACCTGCTCGAGAGTTCCCCCGATGGAGACGGCCGGAGCGGAAAGGCGACCCGACTGGCGGGCCGCCTCCTGCACGATCTTCTGGTAGCGCCCCAGGCGCGAAGCCGAGCGCTCGCCGCTTAGCTTCACCACCGACCGCTCCCCCTCGAACGTCACCACCTCCGAGATCCCCAGCTCCGTGCATTTCTGCAGGATCAGGTCGAGCTTCTCCCCCTTGGGCATCCCCTGGTAGAGGGTGACCCGCAGACCTTTTTCCTCCTCGGGCGCCGTTTCCTCGCCGGTTACCCGGACGGTGAGGCTCTTGGCTCCCACCTCCTCGATGACCCCCCGCAGGCGGCGGCCGCCTTCCTCGGTGAGCCCCACCTCGCTTCCTTCCTTCAGGCGGAGCACCCGCGCCATGTGGCGGTACAGCTCTCCGGTCACCGTGACGAGGTCGCCCAAGACCTCGTTGTCGCCGAGGAAAAAGTTCCTCATCGGCTAGTTCGCCTTTCTCAGGGTGAGGCAGCTCCACTCGGCATCCCTGGGATTTTCCAGCAGGGCGAGATCCGGGAAGCCGGCGCGTACGAACTCCTCCTTCTCGGTCAGGATGCCGGACAGGATCAGCCAGCCGCCCGGCGCCACTTTGGCGGTGAGCTCAGCGGCGAGCCGCACCAGCTCTTCGGCCAGGATGTTGGCCACCACCACTCCGAACTCCCCTTCGATCTTCTCCAGCGGCGTAGTGGAGGCCTGCACCGAGCTGATCCTGTTCACCGCCAGGTTCTCCTCGGTCACCCGGACCGCCTCCGGATCGATGTCGATGGCGATGATCTCCTCGGCACCCATCAGGGAGGCGGCGATGCTCAGCACGCCGGAGCCGGTCCCCACATCCAGCAGGCGCCGGGGGAGCTTGCCGCCGTTTTCGTTGAAGCAGATCCGTTCCATCGACTCCAGGCACATGCGGGTGGTCGGGTGCGCCCCGGTCCCGAAGGCCATGCCGGGATCGATCTCGATCATCAGGTCTCCCGGGCGCTTTTGGTACTCCTCCCAGGTCGGCTTGATCACCAGCCGCTGGCCGATGCGCACCGGCTTGAAGTGCACCTTCCAGTTGTTGGCCCAGTCCTCGGTCTTGATCACGGTAACCACCGGCTGGTGGTAGACGAAGCCGGGGAAGGAGGGGCCGTGCTCGGCCAGGAAATGCTCTACCCGGATGCGCATCTGCTCCAGCGAGCCGTCCAGCGGCAGGTATCCCTTCACGCTCTTGGTGGGGGTGTCCTCCAGGGTGTCGAGGGAGAAGGTGTCGACGTGCAGATTTTCGATGCCGACGCCGTTGCCGGTCAGCTCAACGAGAAAGTCTGCTACGGTGTCGACCATTTCGGCGGGTACTTCACAGGCGATTTCAGCCCAGTCTGTTTGCATGAGGCTCTGGTGCTCCTTTTGGGTGGCTTTCAGGGGTCTAACCTACCAGAAAAGCAGGAGAGATGCCAATGAAAACCTTGACAAAAACGGTATGCAGGGCTACGTTTAATTAAAATTAAACATTAGACATTCCCGCACACGGCAATAGAACTTTTTCCCATTAAATTTTAGTTTTGCCTAAAATGAAAAACCATGGTATATATCTAATGAATAGTGCGGCCGTTGCGTTGTAACGTTGCCAAAGACCCAGATTTCCAGGAAGTTTCCGATGCTATCGTCAATGAGGCACGTTTATCTGCTGTCGGATGCCACCGGCGAGACCGTCGAGAAGGTGGCGCGCGCTGCCTTGACCCAGTTCAAGGATATCGACGTCCGCCTGCACAGGGTCGGCTCGATCCGCAACCAGGACGACATCCTGCGGGCTCTCGAAGAGGTGAGCGGTGAGCCGGGCATCATCTTCTACACCCTGGTCAACAGCGAGCTCGCCCAGTTCGTCAAGGACCAGGCCGAGTTACGGCAGCTGGAGGCGGTCGACCTGATCACCCCGCTTCTCTACAAGCTCGCGGAATTCCTGGAGATGCGGCCGCAGAAACTCCCCGGCCTGCAGTACGAGATGAACTCCGACTACTACCGCAGGATGGAGGCGGTGGACTTCACGGTCAAGCAGGACGACGGACAGGAGCCGCGCAACCTGCACAAGGCCGATATAGTGCTGGTGGGGGTCTCCAGGTCGTCCAAGACGCCGCTTTCCATGTACCTCGCCCACAAGGGGTACAAGGTGGCCAACGTGCCGATCATCAAGGGGATCGATCCCCCGCCGGAGCTCGAGCAGGTGGAGCCGGAGCGGGTGGTTGGCCTGATCATCGACACCCAGCGGCTGGTCGACATCAGGAGCGCGCGACTCAGGAACCTGAGGCAGAGCCCGCGCGGCAACTATGCGGATTATCAGCAGGTCGAGGAAGAGCTCACCTACTGCCGCCGCTACTATCGGGGCCATCCGGCCTGGCTGGTGATCAACGTTACCAACAAGTCAGTGGAGGAGTCCGCAGCCGAGATACTGAGCAGGCTCCATGGTGAAATAAGGCACGATTGAGCGAAAGACATATTCACAACAGAGAGGAAATCAACATGAGAATTTTGGTGGTGGAAGACGAGAAGAAGGTCGCGAGCTTCATTAAACGCGGCCTCGAAGAGGAGCAGTACGAGGTGACCACGGCGGCTGACGGCGAGGAAGGGCTGAAGCTTGCCCTCGAGAAGCAGTTCGACCTGATCGTGCTGGACTGGATGCTTCCCAAGAAGGATGGCCTCTCCGTGCTCAAGGACCTGAGGGAGAGGAAAAACGTGACGCCGATCCTGATGCTGACCGCCAAGGACTCGGTTGAAGATATCGTGGCAGGCCTCGACTCCGGCTCCGACGACTACCTCACCAAGCCGTTCGCCTTTGCCGAGCTTCTGGCCAGGGTGCGTGCGCTGATGCGCAGAAGCGAACTGGACCGCGGCGCCGAGATCCGTTTCGCCGACCTGCGTCTGGACCCGGTTACCCACAAGGTCTGGCGCAAGGAGAAGGAGATCGATCTCACCGCCAAGGAGTACGGCCTGCTCGAGTACTTCATGCGCAACCCGCACCAGGTGCTGACCAGGACCATGATCGCGGAGCACGTCTGGGATTACACCTTCGACAGCTTCACCAACATCATCGACGTATACGTCAACTACCTCAGGAAGAAGATCGACCGCGACGCCGACAAGAAGCTGATCCACACCGTGAGGGGCGTTGGCTACATCCTCAAAGAAGAAGAGTAGTCCGACCGCGGCAGAAAAAACTTCCACCACCTTAGGTCGCCGCGGCCTCGATCATGACGAGCCCCCTCCCTCTCCGGAGGGAGGGGTGTCTCGGATGAGGTATCTGAACGGACGGTCCTGGCTCGAAGAGCCGGTGTCGTCCGTTTTTTTGTGCTCTCCCCCCTCCCCTGTGCCCCTTTCGCACTCTTGACAAAATCCGGCGCCGGCATTAGTTTTACGCTACCCAAAATTCAGGAGGTAGCCATGCAGGTAGCCATTGTCACAAGGTTGTTGGCAGTCGTCCTTCTCCTTTCCTCTGTTTTCTCGGGTAGCGCTTGGGCGGCGGCGGTGACCCCCGACTTCGTCAAGCTCGCCAAGAAGCTGAAACCCACCGTCGTCAACATAAGCACTTCCAAGACCATTGCCGTCCAGAATCACCAGCATCCCTACGGGATGGACCCCTTCCAGGAATATTTCAACAAGTTCTTCGACACGCCGCGGCATCCCTACAAGCAGAAGAGCCTTGGCTCAGGCTTCATCATCAGCGATGACGGCTACATCATCACCAACAACCATGTGGTGGCGGGGGCTGACGAGATCAAGGTCAAGCTCACCGACGGACGTGAGTTCAAGGGGGAGCTCAAGGGGCGTGACGAGAAGCTCGACCTGGCGCTGGTTAAGATCAATGCCAAAGGGCAGCTGCCGGTAGCCCCCCTGGGCGACAGCGACAAGCTCGAGGTAGGCGAGTGGGTGATGGCCATCGGCAATCCCTTCGGGCTGGCCCAGACCGTCACCGCCGGCATCGTCAGCGCCCAGGGGCGCGTGATAGGCAGCGGGCCCTACGACGACTTCATCCAGACCGACGCCTCCATCAACCCAGGCAACTCCGGCGGACCCCTCTTCAATGCCAACGGCGAAGTGATCGGCATCAACACCGCCATCCTGGCCGGCGGGCAGGGGATCGGCTTCGCGATCCCTGTCAACATGGCCAAGGCGATCCTGACCCAGCTGAAGGAGACCGGCAAGGTGACCCGTGGCTGGCTGGGTGTCTCCGTGCAGATGGTGACCCCGGAGCTGGCCAAGTCGTTCGGGCTGGAAGCCGAGAAGGGTGCGCTGGTCGCCGAGGTTACCAAGGACAGCCCCGCCGAAAAGAGCGGCATCAAGGGTGGAGACATCATCCTGGAATTTGACGGGCACGTGATCCACGAGATGAGCGAGCTGCCGCGACTGGTGGCCAGCACGCCGGTCGGCAAAAAGGTGAAGGTGGTGCTGCTGCGGGATGACAAGCAGCAGACCGTGCCGGTCACCATCGAGGAGATGAAGGACGGCAGCGACGAGGACGTGGCGCTCACCAGCGACAAGCTGGGAGTCAAGGTGGCGGACCTGACGCCGGAGCGCGCGCAGCAGTTGCGGCTGAAAAGCGATCGGGGAGTGGTGATCACCGAGGTACAGCCGGACAGCCTCGCCGACCGGGCCGGGCTCCAGGAGGGGGATGTGATCCGCGAGATAAACGGCATGCGCATCAACAGCGTGGCCGATTACGGCAAGGCGATTACCTCGGTTAAGAAAGGGGAATACCTGAAGGTGCTGCTGCGGAGAAACAACAGCTCGATGTTCGTTGCCCTTCGACCGGAATAGGGAGCTGGGTGAACGGCTGGAAAAGATGCTCTGAAAGGAAGCTCTGAAAGAGAAGTCAGAAAGAGAAGTCAGAAAGAGAAGTCAGAAAGAGAAGTCAGAAAGAGAAGTCAGAAAGAGAAGTCAGAAAGAGAAGTCAGAAAGAGAAAGGGGCGCCGGGGAGGCGCCCCTTTCATTATTTAGTAG
>DATFAB010000046.1:0-18779 GCA_035255025.1 Geomonas sp. | reverse complement strand
AAGGGGGCCTCGGTGGAGATCGCCGGGGTCGAGGTCGGCCGGGTGGAGGAGATCTCGCTCGACCCCAAGAACTTCCGGGCCAGGGTCAGCCTGAAGCTGCGCCGGTACGTGAAGCTGCAGGACGACGTGATCGCCTCGGTGCGCACCAGGGGGATCATCGGCGACAAGTTCCTGCTCCTCAAACCGGGGGGCTCGGATATCCCCCTCAAGGAGGGGGGGGTGATCAGGGAGACCGAGTCGTCGGTCGATCTCGAGGAGCTCTTGAGCAAGTACATCCACGGGCAGGTTGAGTGATGGTGGTGGGAGAGAGGCGTTGATGCTGTAGGTATATCACCGACAGGTTTTATCAAGGTGACGCGGCCGCGGCTTTTCCGCGGTGGAGGAGGGTGCGATGAAACGGGTATCGATGGTGATCGGATCGGTCGTTAGCCGTGCCGGGGGCAGCCTGTCCCCCTCGCTGCAGGGGGGTGCCGGCGGCTGGTTGCGCAGCGCAGGCGTCGCCGCGCTGGCGACCCTGCTGCTGACGGCGACGCCCCCTCCGGTCATTGCCGAGGAGGCCCTGACCCTGAAGGAGTGCGTCACCCGCGCGGTCGTCCATGCCCCGGAGATGGGGGAGGCGCAGGCCGACGTCGAGCTGATGAGCGCCAAGCTTTCCGAGGCCAAAGGTTACCGGCTGCCGCAGGTCGACTTCCTGGGACTCACCGGGCCGATCCCGCAGGCCAGGGGGAACCAGATCTACTCGCCGGACAGCATCAACTCCACCGACCGCTGGACCTGGTACACCAAGGGGGACCTGATGGCGGTGCAGCCGATCTACAGCTTCGGCAAGATCTCCCACGCCATGTCGGCGGCCACCCACGGCATCGAGGTGGAAAAGGCCCGCAAGGAGCAAAAGCGTAACGAGGTCGTGGTCAAGGTGAAGGAGTACTACTACGACGTGCTTTTGGCGCGCGAGCTGAAAAACCTGCTTGCCGAGGTGCGGGACGATCTTACCCAGGCCAAGGACAAGGCCAAGAAGCTGCTGGACCAGAATTCCAGCAACGTCGAGGAGGCCGATCTCTACAAGCTGGATGCCTTCGGAGGAGAGGTGGACAAGTACCTGGCGGAGGCCGAAAAGGGTGAGCGGCTCGCCCTGTCCGCACTGAAGGTCAAGGTGGGGGTGCCACCGGACGGGAAGCTGGAACTGGCCGATGCCAGGCTCTCCAAGGTCGACCAGCCGATCGGCCCGCTGGATGCCTACGTGGCGCGGGCCCAGGCGGGGCGCCCGGAGTTCCGCCAGGTCAAGGAGGGGCTCAAGGCCCGCGAGCAGCTGGTAGCGGGGGCGAGGGCGGCACGCTACCCGGATTTCTTCGTGGGGGCCATCGTCTCCGGCGCCTGGTCGCCCGGCCGCGACCGGATCAACAACCCGTGGGTCCCGGATGATTACAACCACTTCTGGGCCGGCGCGGCCCTGGGGCTCAAGTGGAAGCTCGACTTCGGCATCACCTCGGCCAAGGTCTCCCAGGAACAGGCCCAGTACGACCGGCTCCTCTCCACCCGGCAGTTCGCCGACGAAAACATACCGCTGGAGATCACCAAGTTCTACGACGAGGGGCTGGAGGCGTCCAAGGGGATCGAGGCGACCAGGACCGGCTACGAGAGCTCCAAGAAATGGGCGGTGACCGCGCTGGCCAACTTCGACTTCGGCATCGGCCCCGCCAAGGAGATCTTCGACTCCCTGCAGCAGTACGCCAAGATGCGGGCCGCCTACTTCCAGGCGATCTTCAACTACAACATGGCGCTGGCCAACCTGAGCTACGCGACCGGGGAGTGGGAGTAAAAAACTCGGCGTCGGTGCGGCCGATTGCTCCCTGCTTAAAAAGCCTTGCGCCGGAAGATGAAGCCTGCCGCGGCCAAGGTAGCCGACAGCTGCACCACGAACAGCCCGATCAGTGCCGCCATCCCCGCCGCCGTACCGAGCGTTTCGGCCAGCACCGCGCCGGTCACCCCGACAAAGCTGCTGCTCCCCGAGGCGAGCAGGTACAGCACCCGCGCGGCATCCACCGGGTTGAAGGCCAGTGCCAGCAGAAGCAGGGCCTTCAAGGAGATCCCCGGTCCCGACACGGTAAGCCCGAACACCAAGAGGTCGTAGAGGATGACCAGCACGAACCAGACCCCCAGCGCCATGCCGAGCGCCTTGGAGCGGTCGCGCCAGCTGACGGCAATGGCCACTCCGAAGGCGAGGAACAGGCAGATGAGCACCGAGGTGAGCGCTGCCAGCAGCAGGAAATTGCCGAGGTAGTCGCTGCCGGTCTGCGCCATCACCACACTACCCCCCAGCAGCAGTCCCCCCAAAAGGGTCCCCTCCACCGCGCCCAGCATGCCGAGGTACTTGCCGAGCAGCACCTCGCCGCGGCCAAGCGGCTGGGTCAGCAGGATCAGCAGCCCCTCGTCCGAGGTGAGGCTGGTGACCGGCAGCACCATGGCCACCATCGGGACGGTGAACAGGATCAGGTTCAAAAGGCTCGCCGACACCTCGCCAAACCCCTGGAAGCCCGCCTCCCTGGAGCCGGCCAGGCCGTAGTAGGAGATGCCCAGGGTCAAAAGGGCGAACAGGATGCCGAAGCCGGCCAGCCAGCGGCTGTGCAGGGCGTCGCGCAGCTCCCGCCAGGCGATGATCCTAACGGCCCGCATCCGCCCCTCCTCCGCTCTCCTTGAGCGCTTCCGGGAAGGCCAGATAGCGGGCCCCCTGCAGGTGGTGCTCCGCTGCGAACCGCTCGGCTGCCTGCCGCTGCCCAAAAGCGATCACGTTCCCCCCCATGGGACCCCTCAGCTCCGGAGAGGCCAGAAATGTCGCCCCCCCCGCCGCAAGCAGCTTGCCGCTTTCGCCGTCGGTGACGTAGGCGGTTCCCCGCTGTTCCGGGTGCGCCGCCTGGAACCTGGCCAGCTCGTCCAGGCCGTCGAACTTGTAGACCCGCTTGGCTACCAGTTCCGCGCCGAACCTCTTATCAACCAAGATCATGCGGCACTGGTCGCACATATCCGAACCCCAGCGGACCGGCTCCGGTCCCGCCGTGCAGGCCGCAATCATCAACGGCAACAGCATTGCCGCCACAGCTATTCGTTTCATTACCGCTCCTTTCCACCACCCAGCGGAAGACCTCTTCCAGGGTGGGCGTGGTGGTCCAAAAAGAGATGATCTCGACCCCCGCTTGCCGCAGTGCATCCAGCGCCTGTAACGCCTGCTCGGCCGTCACCGGGATGCGCAGGTCGGCTCCTACCTGTTCGCACTGATAGCCGCGTCCTCGCAGGACCGGCACGATCCGGCCCGGGTCGCCGGACGGCTTCACCCACAGGGATGAGGGGAGCCCGGAGTCGGTGAGTAACTGCGCCACCGTCCCCTGCGCGATCACCGATCCCTCCTTCAGGACGGCCACCCTGCTCGCCTGCAGTTCCACCTCACCCAGCAGGTGGGAGGTCACCATCGCCGTCACACCTTCACGATTGAGTTCCTTTAGCAGTTCGCGAAACTCGGCCGATACCTGCGGATCGAGCCCCACCGTCGGCTCGTCCAGGACGAGCAGCGGCGGATCGGCCAGGATGGCCTGCGCGATCCCCAGCCGCTGCAGCGTCCCTCCCGAAAGCTCGCCCACCAGGCGTTTGCTCGCTCGCTCGAGTCCCACCCTCTTCAGCGAGCGGGTGACGGCGTCGGGGGGGAGCTGCTTCAGGCTGGCGTGGAATTCCAGTACCTCCTGGATGCTGAGGTGCCTGGCAAAGCCGACCCGCTGCGGCACGAAGCCGACCCGGGACAGCGCCTTGCGACGGTCCGCCTTCAAGTTGATGCCGTCGATGGTGATGTTCCCCGCACTGGGCGACAGCAGCCCCACCACCGCCTTCAAAAGGGTGCTTTTGCCGGCGCCGTTTGGGCCCAGGAAGCCGAAGATCTCTCCGCGCTCCACCTGCAGGTCGATCCCCCGCAGGACTTCCCGTTTCCCGTAGCAGTGGCTTACTCCCTCAACCTTGACCATAGTTGGTCCTCCCTGGATGCATCAAGGGGTGCTCGTCGCGCAGCGTGGAAGGTGACAGGGCCGGCAGCAGCCTGGCGGCGAATTCGAGCGCCCGGATGGCGGGGCTTCCCGCGAAGGCGTAGAGGTCGGGAAACTGCATGGCCAGGAAGGAGAACAGGGAAACCGGCGAATAGGGGGTATCGCCCCGTCCGCTTCCCTTCAGGTCATAGCCCCGGTAGCCGCTCCAGTAGTTGCCTTGCAGCCGGTTGCGGGAGTCCCGCATGTCCACGGCCACCTCGTAATCGTTGGCGAAGAAGGTGTTGCCGGCCAGGCTGTTGCCGATCGAGCTGGCATAAAGCTGCAGCCCCCAGCCGTTGCCGGCCAGGAGGTTGCCCTCGATACGATTGCGGCTGGCCCCGTCCATGAAGAGGCCGACCGTGTTGTGGATGATGCGGTTGTTGCGCACCACGCTATCGCTGTTGTCCCTGAACAGCAGGCCGGCGCCCACCGGGCCGCGGTTGTCCCGGAAGGTGTTGTTCTCGACCAGGATCCGCTTGGAGTACATCAGCACGGTGCCGGCCTGGTTCTGCCTGAACTCGTTGCGGAGAAAGCGGCTGTCGTCCATGAACATGAAGTGCAACCCGTAGCGGCGGTTGTCGAAGGAGCTGTTGCCGTCGATCACGGTATTGGCGGCGAACTCGAGGTAGAAGCCGTCGCGGAAGTGGGAGACCCGGTTCGCTGACAGCCGGTTGTCGGAAGACTTCCAGGCGTGGACGCCGTCGCCCCATCCCTCGTAGGCTCCCGGCGGGGCGGCCCCGGTGATCCGGTTGCCCCGGATCGTGTTGCCGGGCGAGTTCTGCAGGAAGACGCCGTGGAAGACGCCGTCGATGACGTTATCTTCCAGCACGCAGCCGCTGGTGTTCATGAACTTCACGCCGGAGTCGTCGCCGTAGGGGCTCTTGCCGCTGTTGGTGATGCGGAAGCCCTTCAGGGTCACGTTGTGGCCGACCACCAGCACGACCGTTCCCCTGCCGTCGCCGTCCAGCACCGGTCTCCCCACGCCGACCATGGTGATGCCCGAGGCGGGCACCGCCAGCGCGCCGTGGTAGGTGCCGGCCGGGACGCTGACGGTGTCGCCGGGGCGCGCCAGGGCCAGCGTCTGCTGCAGGCTTTGCCCGGAGGTGACCCGCAGCTCCTGTGCCCCGGCCAGCGCCGGGGCCAGCAAGGCCAGCCAACAGGTCAGGAGGAGTGCCGCATGGCGTGCCATAAGCTATACCCCCCGAGCAGCGTGGCGAGCATCACGCTGCTGCCGCCCCAGCTGGGAATGCTCAACACGTGGAAGTTGGCGATCTGCCTGACGCCAAGCAAAGGCGGCGTGAAGGGCGGCACGGTGATGGGCGCGCGCCGGTCGAGGTTGTGCCCCCAGTCGTACAGCCAGCGGTAAAGGTCCCACATCATGTAGCCGTCGAAGGAAAAGAGCAGCAGCCGCCCCAGGTTGGCCAGCTCCCGCCGACCCAGCAGCGGGATGAGCAGCAGAAGGCCGCCGACGGTGAGCAGCGCCGGCCTCATCCAGCCGAATTCCGGGAAGGCCGCGTCGGAGATCGGCTTCATGCCGATGTAGTGGTTGAGGATGTTGACGCTCTGCACGTTGCCGGTGATATGTTGGGCGCGGATCACCAGGTGCAGCCCTTCCGGGTACTGCGGCGACAGCAGGTTGATCTGCCAGATCGGGATCAGGCAGGCAACCAGCACCAGCAGGCCCGAGACCGCGAGCAGGATCCTCTCCCGCCGATCCATTTTGCCTGTGAGGGCGGCAATTCCTTTCATCTAACACCTCCTATTTCCTGGGACGCACGGCGAGGTACCCCTGCATCTCCTGGTGCAGCGCCGAGCAGAAGTTCGAGCAGTAGAACGGATAGACGCCCGGCTTGTCCGCCTTCCATACCACGGTCTTGGTCTCCCCGGGCGCCACCTCGATGTCCAGGTTGGTGAAGTCGAGGGCGAAGCCGTGGGCGATGTTCTCGTCCTGCTCGGTGTTGGTCACATGGAAGGTCACCTCGTCCCCCTGGTTGACCTCGATGTTGTCGGGCTTGAAGTGGGAGCGGATGGCCACCATCTTCACCTCCACCTTGTTGCCGTTTCTGGTGATGCCAGCCTCCTGCTCGGAGTGCACCACGCCGGGGGCGGAGCTTTTTGCCAGGTCAAACAACCTGAGTGGTTTCAGCTTGTCGGCGGCGATGATCTGCCCGTAGTGAGGCTCGCCCATGGTCGGGAAGTCCAGCAAAAGCCGCATCTTCTGGCCGGTGATGTCGACCAGCTGGGCGATGGTCGGGAAGTCGGGGCCCACCCCCAGGAAGCGGTCCTTGGTGATCTTGTTCATGGCCAAAAGGTACTTCCCTTCCGGCTTGGTGGTGTCGCCCCCCACCACCGCGAGGTGGCCGGGGTTGTAGGTGACCGGGATCTTGTCGAGCACCTTCCAGCTGCCGAGCTGCCACTTCACCACGGCGGAGTCGACGAACAGCGTGGTGTAGGCGTACCCCTTGTCGTCGAACTGGGTATGCAGCGGGCCAAGGCCTACCGGGACTTCGGCGACCATGGTGGACTTGTACCTGACCACCGGGGTGCCGCGCCAGGAGCCGTCAAAGTCTTTCTTGCGGATGGCGTTCATCATGTTGTCGAAGCTGTGCACGGTGACCGTCGGCGAGAGCTTGCTGGAGGCGACGATGTACTTGCCGTCCGGGGTGACGTCCACGCCGTGCGGGCTCTTGGGGGTGGGAAGGAAGTAGATGATGCCCGGGGTCTTTGCCGGGTCGATCACCTTGGCGCCACCCACCATGGTGTACTTACCCTCCAGGGCTGCCTGGGCCGCCGCCTTCCAGTTCACGGCCACCACGAAGTCCTGATCGTGCTGCGAGGCCCCCACTTCCATGTCGGTGTAGGAGAGTTCGGTGTTGTAGGAGGTGAAGAAGGCCCACCCTTCGCTGGCTCCCTTGCCGGCAGCCGAGATGTCCAGGTCGATGGGGGGCGTCTTGATCTCGTAGTCGAGGCTCATGTGCCCGCTTTTCGGGTCGATCTTCATGGCGGCGATCACGCCGTCGAAGGTCTTTGCGTAGCTGTCGATCGGCTGGTAGGTGCCGAGCGGCATCGGCGCCGAGAAGCGCGAGGCGGCCAGGGCGTACTCCGTGTTCGGGGTGAGCAGGAAGGTGTGCAGCCCCGACACGTTGGGGATCGGCCCGGTGATCTCCTCGGTCAAAAACGAGGAGAGGTTGATGCGGGCCAGCCTGGCATGCGGCATGTCGTTGATGAACAGCCAGCGGCCGTCGTACTGGCCGTTGGTTTCCGAGATGGCCGGATGGTGGGCGTCGCCCCAGGTGTAGCCGGCCATCATCTTCTTGGTCTCCTCATCGAAGCCGTAGCCGGTGCGGGCGTAGGGGGAGAAGACCGGGATCTCGTTGAGCAACCGCCCGGAGGGGATGCCATAGACGTAGACCTGGCCGGAGTGGCCGCCGGAGAGGAAGGCGTAGTACTTGTCGTGGTCGCCGGGCTTCACGTAAACCTCGTCCGCCGCCGACTTCTGCCGGGCACAGCCGGCGCCGGTGCCGAGCGCGGCCGCCGCCACAAGCAGCGCCATCAGCCATCTTTTTGCAGATATTGCCATTCGGTTACTCCTTGCTATGTGATCGGATCGATATCTCTGCCCCCCTTTCAATTCATCTGCAATTCAGCTCTGCCGCCCCTTGCCTGCAAGCGGCCTTTCCACCCGCGCTACTTCGCCTTGGCGGCTGTTTCATCCTGCTGGCGCAGGTAGGCGTTGATCGCCTGGATCTGGTCGGCACTCAGGTGGAAGTTGGGCATCTGGACGAGGTACTTGTTCATCAGTTCCTGGGCGTGCGGGTCGCTTTTCACCAGGTTTTCCGGAGCGGAGATGAATTTCGCGCTCCACTGGGCGCTGTCCCGGTGGGTGACCCCCTGCAGGTCGGGGCCCGCTGCGGCCCCCTTGCCAAAGGTATGGCAGGACGCGCAGTCGGCGGCGAAGAGTTCCTTTCCTTTGGAGGCCAGCGCGGAATCGACCTGCTTCCAGTCGGGGAGGGGGGCGCCGGTCAATTTGGCTGCCGCGGCAGCGCCGCCGGGCTGTCCTTCCGTCTTCCACCAGGCAGTTGCCTCGGCGGGCGGGGCGGCCGCTGGCTTCCCTTGAGCTTGACCGGCGGGCTGCTTCCCGCAGGCGGCCATCAAGAGTGTGCAAAGCATCAAAGCAGCTGTCCGTGCTTTTATCGGCATGTATGTTCCTCCTTTGCTGGTGTTTGGGATCTATGGTAGCGACATCACCGCTACCCTTGGTTATGGATGCAGCGCTTGCCTGCATTGGTAACAGGCGTAGCCATACAGATACAGCGGCAGCATGCTATTGCTGTATCAGCATCAGCAGCAGTAAAAAGATAATAATCAGCTGTAATAAAGTTGCAGCTAGAAGTATCTATTGCCGATGTGAACCCTATGATTCGAAGTGGCAATGCGGAAATAGCAGGTGCGGAATCAATTACAGCAGGCTTCGAAAACGTCAATTAGGAGGGTATTTTTTCGGCGATGATTCACTGTACTCCGCTCAATACTGCACGGTCAACAGGAATATTTCTTGCTATTTCTGAAGATTTTTGACTTTGGTCAATGTTTTGTGGAAGGTTCAGCCGAATTAGGAAAAGTTCAGCCTGGTTAGGAAAAGTTTTTAAGGAAAGTTCAGCCGCTTTAAGGGAGGTTCTGCGGTTCCGCTACTTCGGGGAAGCTTCAGTCGGTGCCCCGCCGTCAGGAGGGTTAACTGGCGGGTTCGGAGGATTCCCTGAGCAGGTTGAGCGCCTGCTGGATTTCGGTGCTCCGGTAGGGCTTGACGATGGCGGCGCGGAAGCCGTGCTCGGCGTGGCGCGCCATCACCGGATCGTTGGAGTAGCCGCTGGAGACGATCAGCCGGGCAGCCGGGTCGAAGGCCAGGATCTCTTTGGCCGCGTCCTTGCCCCCCATGCCGGCGGGTACCGTCAGGTCCATGATGACGGTGAGGAAAGGCTCTCCCGCCTCGCTTGCCTCCCGGTAGAGCCTGACCGCTTCCTCTCCGGTGGCGCAGGTGATCACCGAGTAGCCGAGGAATTCGAGGATGCCGGTGGTCAGGGTCCTGATCGGTTCCTCGTCGTCCATCACCAGGATGGTCCCCTTGTTCCAGATCTCCACTGGCGGCTGAGCGGCGGGGAGGGATGGCGCAGGGACGGCCTCGCCGGCGGAAGGGAGGTAGAAGGTGAAGGTGGTTCCCTCTCCGAGGGTGGAGGCCACCTCGATCCTGCCGCAGTGCTTGGCCACGATGGAGTGAACCGAGGCCAGGCCCAGGCCGGTACCGCCGGCCTTGGTGGTGAAATAGGGATCGAAGATCCTCTGCTGGTCCTCGGCGGTGATGCCGCACCCCTGGTCGGTGAAGGAGAGCTTCACGTACTCTCCGGCGGGAAGGGCGATACCGCTGTCGGCGTCGAGGGAGACGTTCTCCACCCGCACGGTCAGGGCGCCCCCCTCGGGCATGGCCTGCAGCGCATTGATGATCACGTTGTTGAAGACCTGGCTCATCTGCCCTTCATCGGCCAGGATGGCGTGGAGGCCGGGCGGGATATCGACGACGGCGGCTACCGTGGCCCCCCGCAGGGCCAGGTTGAGCGATTCCTGGATCAGCTCTGCCACCGGGACCGGTTTCTTCACCGGCTGCCCCCCTTTGGCGAAGGTCAGCAACTGGTGCGCGAGTTCTGCCGCCCGCAGGGATGCCTTTTCCGCATTCTCCAGCGGCTTTCTGGCCGGATGTGTCGACTCCAGGAGCAGGCCGAGGAAGGAGATGTTGCCGAGGATGCCGGTCAGGATGTTGTTGAAGTCATGGGCGATGCCGCCCGCCAAGACAGCCAGCGACTCCAGCTTCTGCGTCTTCAAAAGCTCCTTTTGCACCGACTGCCAGCGGGTGACGTCGGTGAAGATGTAAACGATGCGGCTGTGCACCAGCCGGATGTTGATGATCACGTGCCGCAAAGATCCGTCGCTGCAAGTCACCTTGGCCTCGATGGGAGAGCCTGCCGTCCCGTGCTGCCGCGTCTCCAAGATGGCGCGGTGCCAGGCTTCCCTGATGGTCTCCCGGTAGCCGGGGTCGGGAAGGGCGCGCAACAGCCAGAGATCCATGGTCGGCACCTCGCTAAGCGTGTAGCCGAGCCACTCGATCAGGCAGCTGTTGAGATACTGTACGGAGCCGCTTTCGTCGGTCCAGCCGATCCCCACCGGCATCTCCTCCATGAGGACTTTCAGCAGTTCCTCGTTTTGCCGCAGGGCCTCCTCAGCCTCCTTCCTCGCCGCGATGTCCCTCACCATCACGATGATCCGCTCCTGGCCGCTGATGGTCGCGCTGCGCATGTTGACCTCGGACCAGAAGAGGGCGCCGTCCTTTTTCCTGCTGCGCCATTCGAAGATCAGCGGGACTCCCTGCGCCGTCTGCCTCAAATGGGCCAGCGCCTCCGCCTGCGAGTACGGCGGCTCGCCCAGGCTCAGCTCCTGGACCCCCAGCCCGATCGCTTCTTCGCGGCTGTAGCCGAACATGGCGCACATGGTCCGGTTGACGTCCACGATGCGGCCGCAGGAGGGATCGTGGATGAAAAGGGCATCGTTGACGTTGTCGTAGATGGTCTGGAAGCGCTCCTCGCTCTCCACCAGTTGCGCGAAGGCGTCACTGTCGCGCCGCACGAAGCGGGCGATCAGCTGGTAGAGGAGGGCCGAGGTGACGACGATGAAGGCAAGTCCCTTGAGGACGCTGATGTGTGAGATGGTTTGGGGGTCGTTGACGAACCAGCTGAGGATGGTGTCGGAAAGGTAGATCCAGGCGCTTCCGAACACGGCGTAGATGGCGACAATCTTACTGGTTTCCCGGCTGCCACCGAGCTTGAGGCGGCTTTTCATGTGCGCTCCCGTCGTGTGTCGATAGCTGACGACTGCAGGGCTTGGCAAAGTGAGTACAGGATGTCATGACGAAAGCTGCGCCGTCAACAACCGGTTCACCGTGAAAGTGGCGGCACAAAAGGAAATTCAGCGGGGTGGCCTGGCCCTGTGAAGGCTTAGGTTTGGCCGGGGCTACCCCTTTTCCGGTACGGTGCTCGGGTCCGGCGCGGAGGCCGCGCCGTCGGCGAAGGTGATGCCGCGCAGCCTGGTGTCGCGGGCGATCTTGAAGGTGGTGGCGTATTGCATGACCGCCCTGCCGTCCTCGTCGAAGACGGTGACCTTTCCCTCGATGGTCCGCTCGACCTTGGAGACCACCTGGGCCCGGGCGGTCACCACCCCCTTTTTGACGGGATGCTGGAAGCTCACCTCCATCTTTATGGTGGCGAAGTGGGAGCCCGGTTCCAGGATGCTCTTGATTGCCATCACGATGGCGGTGTCGGCCAGGCTGACCAGCGCACCGCCGTGCATGATGCCGGCGCCGTTGGCGTACTCCCGGTAAAACGGCATGGTGAGCGTCGCCCGGCCGTCGGCGGCCTTTTCGATGGTGATGTTGAGCAGCCTCTCGAAGGGTGCCGTGCTGATCCAGGCATCCATGGCGAACTCGTGGGGACCGGTGGAAGGTGTTGTCATGGTTTTTTCTGCTCCGGTTTCTGCTCCGGCTCGGTGGGCAGGAAGGTGACCTCCAGTTTCAGCGGCTTGCCATCCCGCAGGAGCTCGAGCGTCGAGTGATCGCCTGCCTTCTTCTTCTTGATGGCGTAGGCGAGGTCATAGCTGTCGGCGAGCGCCTCGCCGTCCATGGCGATCAGGATGTCCTTGGCCTTGACCCCGGCCCGCTCGGCATTGGAGCCGGCCACCACGCTGGTCACCTCCAGCCCCTTCCCGGAGGGTGCCGGTTCGTACCCCACCCCCAGCATCACTCCGTGCTTGGGGAGGGTCTCATAGGAGAGGAAGTTCAGGAAGTCGTAGGGGCGCATGGGGATATCCGGCAGTTCCACATTCATGTACTCCGGCTTCTTCCCTGCCGAGACCGCGATCTCGGTGCCGCCGATCAACAGGTAGGAGGTCGGCAGGCGCCGGAAGACCCTGCGCGGTATGCCGAACCCGTAGTTGATGTGGTTGCCGCCTGCCATCACCATCAGGTGCCGGTCTTTGCCGGCCGGGCTCTGCAGGTAGCGGGCGGCGGTGTCGGCCATGGTCTCGTCCCACAGGGTCTGGACCCGCAGGAACGCCTCCACGTGCATCTTGCCGTGGGTGTGCCCCTCGAACATCCCTTCCGTGGTGCCGCGCTGGTAGATGTCGCTCATGTCGAGTTCCGGCAGTTGCGCCTTCTGCTCGGGGGTGAGCTCGTCGACCGGCTTCGCGCGCACCGCCTTCACCAGTTCCTTCTCCGCGTTCAGCCCCAGGACCGGGATGTGCTTGTCGCGGGCGAAGAGCAGGATGTCGCGGTAGTAGTCGAAATCCATCTTCCAGACGTCGAACCACTTCACCGCCTTGATAAAGCTCTTCTCGTCGAGTTCGCCGGCCGTCCAGCGGTCCAGGACCGGCTGCTGCGAACGGGTGAACATCTCCATGCCCAGGGCGACCTGGCCGGGATGGCGCTCTTCCATCCCCTGCAGGACCTCAAGTTCCAGCCGGTGGGAGGCGGGGTTGTCGTGGGTCTCGCCGACGTAGACCACCCGAGCGTCCCCGGCGACGTCCAGCATCTGCGTGCGGCTGACCAGGGTGCCGGTCGGCATGTGCACGATCTCGCCGACCTTGGGAGCGGCGGACAGGGGATATGGTTCCTGCGGATTACCCATGAGAACTTGTTTTGATACCGGGCAGCAGGCGGTGACGGCTAACAGGCAGAGGGAGGCGGCCATCTGCAGTGGGCGAGGGAGAGAGATCATGTTTCCTCCATGATGGGAGATGTTCCGTAATTGGCTCCGTCATAGGTCTGATGGGGGTAACTCTCTGTAATTTATGGACAATAGTGATATTAACGTTTGCTTAATCGGGGTCGGGTGGTATGCTGTTCCCGAACCAGAACATTAAAGGAAATGGTACCATATCATTCATGAAGATAAACCGCAAGTTCGACCAGGGGGCGCAGCCCCCAAGGCGAACAGCAAAACAGGAGAGCTGAAACATGAGACACGCGTTCTTGATCTTGCTGACCATCACCCTTCTTTCGGGAGCCGTTCCCGCGCTGGCAGCCCCCTCGGTCACCGAGCAGGTGAAGCTGGTGGTCGACCAGGTGGTGAAGATCGTTTCGGATCCGGAAATGAAGAAGCCGGCGAAGGAGCCGCAACGCAGGCAGCAGCTGAAACAGGCGATCGGCCAGATCTTCGACTATGCAGAGATGGCCCAGCGTTCGCTCGCCACCCACTGGAAGGAGCGTACCCCTGCCCAGAAGAAAGAGTTCATCGCCCTCTTCGAGACGCTGCTGGAAAATTCCTATGCCGGCAAGATCGAATCCTACCACAACGAGAAGATCGTCTACCTGAACGAGAACGTGGAAGGGCAGTACGCGGAGGTGAAGTCGAAGGTGATCGCGCCCAAGGGGGACGAGTACTCGCTCGATTACCGCCTGATGAACAAGGGGGGGAAGTGGAAGGTCTATGACGTGGTGATCGAGGGGGTGAGCCTGGTTTCCAACTACCGCGGCCAGTTCAACCGGATTATCAACAGCCAGGGCTATCCCGAACTGGTTAAGAAGCTCAAGACCAAGAGCGAGGAGATCAAGGCGCCCTAGGTGCGCCCCCTCAACCCCATCCTCACCCTGTCCCTCCCCTTGAAGGGGAGGGGACGTGGGGCCAACAGCAGAGACTATTGCAGGTACCGCCTCAATTCCGCTATCGAACTCCCCGTCCCCCTGGAAAGGAGAGGGAATCCGGGACCAGCTGTCGAAACTCTCTCCCCCTATTAACTCAATTCCGCTATCTAGAACTCCCCCTCCCCTTCAAGGGGAGGGCTGGGGTGAGGATGGGTTCAGCAAGAGTTCCCTTGTGTGAGGCCGTTAAACCTATGTTTGACGGCCTTTTTATGTTGACAATGTGACGGCTCCGCTAATAGAATCGCCAATTTAATACCAACCTGGAGGTTTGCGAATGGGAAAGCTTTTTAAGGTAGCGGTTCTGGCGGGTGACGGCATTGGTCCGGAGGTTATGGCCGAAGCACTGAAGGTGCTTGATGCGGTCGAGAAGCGCTACGACGTCACTTTCGAGCGGACCCCCGCAAACGTAGGCGGGGCCGGTATCGACCTTGAGGGGCGGGCCCTTCCGGAAACCACCGTCAACATCTGCAAGGCGGCCGACGCCATCCTGTTCGGTTCGGTGGGCGGCCCGAAATGGGAAACGCTTCCCCCCGACGAGCAGCCGGAGCGCGGCGCCCTCTTGCCGCTGCGCAAGATCTTCGGCCTCTACGCGAACCTGCGCCCGGCCATCATCTTCCCGTCGCTGACCGGCGCCTCCTCCCTGAAGGAAGAGGTCATCGCCGGCGGCTTCGATATCCTGGTCATCCGCGAACTGACCGGCGGCATCTACTTCTCGCAGCCCAAGGGGATCGACGGGGAAGGGAACGCCCGGGTCGGCGTGGACACCATGCGCTACAGCGTCCCCGAGATCGAGCGCATCGCCCATGTCGCCTTCAAGGCCGCCCAAAAGCGCGGCAGGAAGGTCTGCTCCATCGACAAGGCCAACGTCCTCTCCACCTCGGTCCTCTGGCGCGAGATCGTGATCGGCGTCGCCAAGCAGTACCCGGACGTCGAGCTCTCCCACATGTATGTCGACAACGCCGCCATGCAGCTGGTAAGATGGCCGAAGCAGTTCGACGTCATCCTGTGCGAGAACATGTTCGGCGACATCCTTTCCGACGAGGCGGCCATGCTGACCGGCTCGCTCGGCATGCTCCCCTCCGCATCGCTTGCCGAAGGCTCCTTCGGCATGTACGAGCCCTCCGGCGGCAGCGCCCCGGACATCGCAGGCCAGGGTATCGCCAACCCGATCGCCCAGATCCTCTCCGCCGGCATGATGCTGCGCTACTCCTTCGGGATGGTGGAGGCTGCCGACGCCATCGACAAGGCGGTCGCCAAGGTGCTCGACGAAGGCTACCGCACCAGGGACATCTACCAGCAGAAAGAAGGCGAGAAGCTGGTCAACACCAGGGAAATCGGCGACGCCATCATCGCCAACCTGTAAAGGCGGAAGAGAATACAGCACGGTACCAGTACCTATTCCCAATATAAAAAAGGAAACGAACTATGAAAGTCGGACTTGTCGGTTGGCGTGGCATGGTTGGCTCTGTTCTCCTTCACCGCATGCAGGAGGAGAATGACTTCGCAGGCATCGAGCCTGTCTTCTTCACCACTTCCCAGGTGGGGCAGCCCGCCCCGATGAACGCCGGGACCCTGAAGGACGCTTCGGACATCTCGGAGCTGAAGAAACTGGACGTCATCATCACCTGCCAGGGTGGTGACTACACCAAGGCGGTCCGCCCCGAACTGGCCAAGGCCGGCTGGAACGGCTACTGGATCGACGCGGCCAGCACCCTGCGCATGGAGAAGGACGCCGTCATCATCCTCGACCCGGTCAACCGCAACGTGATCGACGAGGCCCTCTCCAAGGGGATCAAGGACTACATCGGCGGCAACTGCACGGTGAGCCTGATGCTGATGGGCCTGGGCGGCCTGTTCCGGGCCGGGCTGGTGGAGTGGATCACCTCCATGACCTACCAGGCCGCCTCGGGCGCCGGCGCGCCCAACATGCGCGAGCTCCTCTGCCAGATGGGCGTCCTGCACGGCGCCGTCTGCGACGAACTGAAGAATCCCTCCTCGGCCATCCTCGACATCGACCGCCGGGTGACCGCCACCCTGAGGGGCGAGGAGATCCCGAAGAAGGAGTTCGGCTTCGCGCTGGCCGGCAGCGTGCTCCCCTGGATCGACCGCGAGGTCGAGGACGGTCAGAGCCGCGAGGAGTGGAAAGGGTATGCCGAGACCAACAAGATCCTTGGCACCAGCACCCCGATCCCGGTCGACGGCATCTGCGTCCGCGTGGGCGCCATGCGCTGCCACAGCCAGGCGCTGACCATCAAGCTCAACAAGGACGTGCCGATCGCCGACATCGAGGAGCTGATCAAGAACGACAACCAGTGGGTCAAGCTGGTCCCCAACAACAAGGCGGACACCCTGGCGCAGCTCACCCCCGCCGCCACCTCCGGCTCGCTGACCGTCCCGGTCGGCCGCGTGCGCAAGATGAAGATGGGGCCGCAGTACCTGTCCGCCTTCACCTGCGGCGACCAGCTCTTGTGGGGCGCCGCCGAGCCGCTGCGCCGCATGCTGCAGATCCTGAAGGAAAGGTAAGGCGGCAGATCCGGCTTTGCCAATAGCAGTATCGTCAATGGAGCGCGTCCCCTCGCAGCAGGACCGGGGGCGCGCTCCTGTTTTTGTCTTGAGGTACTGTTCGTGTACCCCCATCCTCACCCTTTCCCTCCCCTTGAAGGGGAGGGGACGCCGCGGGGGGGCGCGAGAGTGATCTGTCGTAATCAGGTCCCCCCCTTGATAAAAGGGGGACAGGGGGGATTGCTTGTGGCTGTTGCGGGCTGCCCCCGCGAGCTGGAAAGAGATGGCGGCAGGGCAACGCCCTGCCAGAAAGAGGAGAACATAATATGAGCAGGCTTTGGAACGTAGCAGTGGTAGGCGCCACCGGCGCGGTGGGATCCCAGATGATCGAGTGCCTTGAGGAGCGCGACTTCCCGGTGGGCAAGATCAAGCTGCTGGCCAGCAGCCGGAGCGCGGGCGAGGTCCTCGAGTTTCGCGGCAAGTCGGTGCCGGTCGAGGAGTTGACCCACGACAGCTTCGAGGGGATCGACATCGCCCTCTTTTCCGCGGGCGGCGCGCGCTCCGAGGAGTTCTGCCCTTCGGCTGCCAAGGCCGGCGCGGTCTGCATCGACAATTCCAGCGCCTGGCGGATGGACAACGATGTCCCGCTGGTGGTCCCGGAGGTGAATCCGGAAGCCATCGCCGGCTACAAGAAGAAGGGGATCATCGCCAACCCCAACTGCTCGACCATCCAGATGGTGGTGGCGTTGAAGCCGCTGCACGACTTCGGCACCATCAAGAGGATCGTGGTCTCCACCTACCAGGCGGTCTCCGGCACCGGCAACAAGGCGATCGACGAGCTGCGCATCCAGACCGGCGAGCTCTTGAACGGCCGCCCGGCTGAAAACAAGGTCTATCCCCACAGGATCGCCTTCAACTGCCTGCCGCAGATCGACTCCTTCTGCGACAACGGCTACACGAAGGAAGAGATGAAAATGGTCAACGAAACCGTCAAGATCATGGGGGCGGATATCAAGACTACCGCTACCTGCGTGCGGGTGCCGGTCTTCTTTGGCCATTCCGAATCGGTGAACATCGAGACCGGTAAAAAGATCACCGCCGAGAAGGCGAGGGAACTTTTGGAAGACGCCCCGGGTGTCGAGCTGGTCGACGATCCGGCCGAGAGGGAATACCCGATGGCCATCGACGCCGCAGGCGAGGATGCCACCCTGGTGGGGCGCATCCGCGAAGACGCCACCATCGAGAACGGCCTCAACCTCTGGATCGTCGCCGACAACCTCCGCAAGGGCGCCGCGACCAACGCCGTGCAGATCGCCGAGATCCTGATCGAGAAGTACCTGAAGTAGGTTTTTCCACCGTCCCACGCCGTTCCCCCTCGCCCCACGGGAGAGGGGAGGGGGTGAGGGAGCCCTCTCCCGGAGGGTGAGGGGGAGTTGAGGGGTGTTGTAACAGTGCAGGTTACGTGATGCGCAATATCAAGCTGATCATCGAATATGACGGCACGGCCTATGCCGGCTGGCAGGTGCAGCCGAACGGCGTCGCCATCCAGGAGGTCGTGGAAGGGGCGCTGGAGCGGATGCTCGGCGAGGCGGCCAGGCTGCGCTCGTCGGGGCGCACGGACGCCGGTGTCCACGCGCGGGGCATGGTCGCCTGCTTCAACACGGAGAAGGGGCTGCCCTTGCGCGCCTTCCGCGAAGGGCTCAACACCATGCTGCCGGACGATATCGCCGTCCGCGATGCGGCCGAGGTTCCCCTTGCCTTCAACCCCCGCTTCGATGCGACCTGCAAGCACTACCGCTACACCATACTGCAGGACCGGCTCCGTTCGCCCCTTGCCCGCCGCATCGCCTGGCGGCTGGCCGGGCCGCTCGACCTCGACGCCATGCGGGCCGCCTGCGCGGAATTGGTGGGCGAGCATGACTTCGCCGCCTTCCAGGCCGCAGGCTGTGCCGCGAAGACCACCGTCCGCACCATCAACTCCCTCGACTTGGTGCAGGAGGGACGCTTCATCCATCTGGATGTGAACGGCAGCGGCTTCCTCAGGAACATGGTGCGCATCATGGCAGGGACGCTGGTGGAAGTGGGTCAGGGGAGAAGATCCTCCGGCGACGTGGCCCGGCTTCTGCGCGAGGGAGACCGGCAGGTTTCCGGCATAACGGCCCCGCCGCACGGTCTTTGTCTGATGGAGGTTTTCTATCCGCCGGAGGCGTTGCGTCTCCCGTAACTCTTTTTGCCCTTACCCCACCCGATTCAGCTCCCCCTCCCCCTCCGGGAGAGGGCCGGGGTGAGGGAGATCTCAAGCCCCGCCCCTGTGGTAGCTTACCGCTTTCTTTCCCCCCAGACCCTCTCCAGCTGGGCAAAGCGAGCGCGGCAAGGCGGTGGTGAGACGGGAATTTCCTTCTAGGGTGAGATTTTGTCTTGACATGCTTTGTCGAATCGGTTAAATTTTCAAACTTCCGTAAGTCCTAGTGCTA
>DATFAB010000045.1:0-25401 GCA_035255025.1 Geomonas sp. | reverse complement strand
CGGCTTCCTGCCGGGGCGCGAGCAGGAGGCACGCGGCATCGTGCACGCCGGCCGCGCCATGCTGGACTCCATCGTGGACATCCGGACCCCGCGCATCCTTTTGATCCTCAGGAACGCCTACGGCGGGGCCTACGCTTCCTACAACAACTACCCGACCGGCGCCGACCTGGTGCTGGCGCTTCCCACCACCCGCCTGGCCGTCATGGGCCCGGCCGGCAAGGAGTTCGTCTACAAGAACGAGCTCAGGAAGATCAGGGGAGAGGTGGCCGAGCGGGTCAAGCGCGGCATCCAGGACCGTATCGATGCCGGCGTGAAACCGGAGTACGCGAAGGTCGACGCCGAGAAGGACGTGGCCGACTGGCTGAGGAGCGAGGAGGCGGTGCTGAACGCCCGCTACGAGAAGGAGCTCATGAACCCGAAAGAGGCCCTGTCGCTTGGCTCCATCTCCTCGCTGGTCATGCCGACCGATCTCAGAAAGGTCCTGGGCGAGAACATCAACTTCTTCCTGCGCCATTACAAGCCGGGCCCGATGCAGGCGGTCCAGAGGGAGTTCCACTGATATGACGACCACTACCGAGGCAGGAACGGGAAACGGACAGGGGAGCAAGGCGAGCTTCGACCTTCAGTGGGCAGTGGAGGCGCACATGTCTGCGCAGAGCCAGCGGGTGGGACGGCCGATGTTCCCGACGGCATATAATCCGGAGGCAACCAGCATGGCACAGATTTCCGACAAGTACGTTTATAACCCCCTCATTCATCGTGACCGCAGGCTGGGCCTCTCCAACTCCGCCTGGGTGCGCTCCTTTGCCTGCGAAGACCTCAAGCCGCTCATCGTCTGCCGGGGGCCCATCCGCATGGAGGCCATGGACGTCTACCGGGAGATGGGGATCGGCCACTACGGCATTCTCCTTTCCGAAAAGGATTCCATCGTCTATCCCAACGCCCTGGCGCCCGAGCTCAAGAAACTGACCGATCCCAAGAGGGTGCACCGGGTGCCCGACTACACCGGCGCCAGCAAGGAAGAGCGGGTGGAGCGCATCCACCAGATCATCCGCATCGCCATCGATAACGGCTACGACTCCATCTTCGCAGGCTACGGCTTCATGGCCGAGGATGACGAGTTCGTGGGGGCCATCGAGGAGGCCGGGCTGAAGTTCATCGGCCCCTGCGCCGCCACCCAGACCGGGGCGGGCAAGAAGGACGAGGCCAAAAGGACCGCCCTTTCGGTGAACGTCTCGGTCACCCCCGGCATCGACAACGTCACGGCAAGAACCCTCCTGAAGAAGCACCCGACCCGCGACCAGCTGCTCGCCCTGGTCGATTCCTACGGGCTCGACTGCGACCCTCAGCAGCTCGGCGACCAGGCGCTTCCCCTGGAGGATCTGGCCGACCTGATCCTGTACGCCTCCTACGCCAAGGGGATCGACCTCTTCTCGATCGAGGAGCTGTGCGCCCAGGTGCAGGAGGAATGCGCGGCCATGCTGAAGAAGTTCCCCAAGAGCCGGGTCCGCCTGAAGGCGATCGGCGGCGGTGGCGGCAAGGGGCAGCGCCTTTTGGGGGCGGCACTTCTCACCGCCAAGAAGATAGACGACGCCCTGATCGCCAGGGAGGCTGCCGAGGCTCCGGCGCTGGTGCGCGAGATCCTGAACGAGCTGAAGGCCAACGGGATAGGGGACAACAAGAACATCCTCATCGAGCTCAATATCGAGCAGACCCGCCACAACGAGATCCAGCTGATCGGCAACGGCGAATGGTGCCTCGCGCTGGGGGGACGCGACTGCTCCCTGCAGATGCACGAACAGAAGCTCCTGGAGGTTTCCGTTACCCAGGAGGGTCTCTTGGCCGCCATCGCCCGGGCCAAGGAGGCCGGCCGCAAGGCGGAGGCGAAGGCCCTGGAGAGCGACCTCAAGGTACTCAAGCGGATGGAGGAGGAGTCGGAGCGCTTCGGCCTGGCGGTAGGACTTGATTCCGCCTCGACCTTCGAATGCATCGTGGACCGCGACCGCCACTACTTCATGGAGGTCAACACCAGGATCCAGGTGGAGCACCGGGTGACCGAGCTCTGCTACGCACTGAAGTTCGTCAATCCCGAGGACCCGGAGGATTTCTTCGTCGTGGAGAGCCTGGTGGAGGCGATGGCCATCGTGGCCCGGCACAAGAAACGGCTTCCCAAGCCGCAGCGCATGGTCCGCTTCAACGCCGCCGTGGAGGCGCGCCTGAACGCCACCGACGCCTCGCTCTCCCCGCACGCCGGAGGCATGATCCGCTACTGGTCCAAACCGATCGAAGGCGAGATCCGCGACGACCAGGGGATCAGCCGGCTGAACCCCGATACCGGCATCTTCATGAAGTACAAGGTGGCCGGCGCCTACGACTCCAACATCGCGCTGCTTTTGACCAAGGGCGAGGACCGCCTGGACAGCTACGAAAAGATGTCCGAGGTGCTGCGCGCCACCACCCTGCGCGGCTCCGACCTCGCCACCAACCTGGAGTTCCACTACGGCCTGGTCAACTGGTTTCTGGGCAGGAACGTGATGGCCAAGCCGACCACCCGTTTCGTGGTCCCCTACCTGACCCTGGTCGGCACCCTGAAGGAAGTTGCCAACAAGATCGACCCGGTCTACGCCTTTTTGCAGTTGAAGAAGCAGTACGCCAGGAAGGTGAGCGAACAGTACGCGGACCAGCCCGAGCTTTTGGACAAGGCGCTCAAGAACATCTCCAGCCTGCTCGACCGCAAGGGGACCCTGATCACCCGCCCCATCGAGCGGCTGCTGGGCGACCCGCACCTCCTCTCCGGCTGGCTTTCCATGAACACCAAGAACTTCCGGATGGAAAACGGGAAGGTGGTCTGGCTCCGTAACCCGGTCGGCGTCCTGAACGAGACCTACGAGTACCTGCACATGAACTACCGGTCGCACAAGCCGGCCGCGGAAGTGATCTGGAGCCACGACAACGAGCTATTGCAGCAGGCGCTCCGCTTCTCCCGGACCATCCGCGAGAAGTTCGGCCTGGCCCGCGACGAGTACCATACCCTGAGCGCGATCCTGCAGCACGAGGAGCCCCAGGGCGAGTTCAGCGCCGAGATGTGGCAGCAGATCCGGGCCGCGCACTACGGCTTCGAGGCGGGGCTGGAGATGCTCGGCATGCTGTTCCAGATCGGCATCCACACCAGGTTCTGGGACCTCAAGGTGGAGGACGACCTGGAGATCATCATACCTCCCTACCTGAACGACCCCGAACTGCAGGCCCGCATGAAGAAGGTGCTGGTGCCGCCTCCGGCCACCAAGGCGGACGAGATCGTGGCGGTCTGCGGCGGCATGTACTACGGCCAGGAAGCTCCGGGCATGCCCCCCTTCGTCACCGAGGGGATGCACTTCGAGAAGGGGCAGCCGCTCTACATCATCGAGGTGATGAAGATGTTCAACAAGGTGTACGCGCCGTTCTCCGGGACCATCGAGAAGATCCTGATGACCGGTGCCGACGGCACCATCGTCACCAAGGGGCAGCCGCTCTTCAAGGTCACCCCGGACGAGAAGTTCATCGAGGTGGACGAAAAGGCGCTGGAAAAAGAGCGGCGGGAGTTGACTTCCCAGTACCTCGCCGCGGTGCTGTAACTGGGTTGACGGCCTGGCCGGCACTCGTCCTCTCGGATGGGAGTGGTGCCCTTCGACAGGCTCAGGGCGAACGGGAGAGGAAGCTTGCCCTTCGACAGGCTCAGGGCGAACGGGGAGGTCGCTGCCCCTTCGGCAGGCTCAGGGGGGACGGCTTCTGCTAGTAGTTCCGGTTGGCGGGTCCAGTGCGGGCGGGTTGTGATGTCAGATGCTTAATTGGGGTTGAGTACCTGAAGTGCCGCCCGTGCTGGGCTTGGCCAGATTGCGCAGGGTGGGCAGTGCCCACAGTTGTCATGCAATTGTCTCAACGTTGTTGTGACCATCAAAGGAGAACGATCAATGGCAAAATTCAAGGATTCGTTGGAGTACCACGAAAGCGGTCGCAAAGGTAAGATCGCAGTCGTCCCCACTAAACCGTGCCAGACGGCGGCCGATCTTTCACTGGCGTACTCGCCGGGTGTCGCCCAGCCCTGCCTCGCTATCGAGAAGGACCCCTCCGCTGCCTACCGGTACACCGCCAAGGGGAACCTGGTCGCCGTGGTGTCTAACGGTACCGCCGTCCTCGGCCTGGGCAACCTGGGCGCCCTGGCCGGCAAGCCGGTCATGGAAGGAAAAGGCATCCTCTTCAAGCGCTTTGCCGATATAGACGTCTTCGACATCGAACTGAACACCGAGGACCCGGACGAGATCATCCGCACCTGCCAGCTGCTGGAGCCGACCTTCGGCGGCATCAACCTGGAGGACATCAAGGCCCCGGAATGCTTCTACATCGAGGAGAAGCTGAAGGCGACCATGAACATCCCCGTTTTCCACGACGACCAGCACGGCACCGCCATCATCTCCGCCGCCGCGCTCATCAACGCGCTGGAACTGGTCAACAAGAAGATCGGCGACATCCGGCTGGTCATCAACGGCGCCGGGGCCGCGGCCAACTCCTGCGCCAAGCTCGCCATCGCCCTGGGGGTGAAGCACGAGAACCTGATCATGTGCGACTCCAAGGGGGTCATCTACAAGGGGAGAGTGGAAGGGATGAACCCCTACAAGGAGGTGTTCGCCGCCGACACGCCGCTTAGGACCCTCGAGGAGGCGGCCAAGGGGGCCGACGTTCTCTACGGCCTCTCGGTGAAGGGGGCCTTTACCCCGGCCATGGTCGCCTCCATGAACCGCGATCCCATCATCATGGCCATGGCCAACCCCGATCCGGAGATCACCCCGGAGGAGGCCTTCTCGGTCAGAAGCGACGTGATCATGGCCACCGGCCGCTCCGACTACCCGAACCAGGTGAACAACGTGCTCGGCTTCCCCTTCATCTTCCGCGGGGCGCTGGACGTGCACGCGAGCTCGATCAACGAGGAGATGAAGGTTGCCGCCGTGCACGCCCTGGCCAATCTCGCCCGCGAGGAGGTGCCCGATTCGGTCTGCAAGGCCTACGGCAACTGCAAGTTCTCCTTCGGCCGCCAGTACATCATCCCCAAGCCCTTCGACCCGCGCGTCCTTTTGCACGTGGCACCCGCCATCGCCAAGGCCGCCATGGAGTCTGGCGTCGCCCGCCAGCCGATCGAGGACATGGCGAAGTACGTCGAGCAGCTCGAGTCCTCGCAGGGGATGTCCAAAGAGATCATGCGCATGATCATCAACAAGGCGAAGAGCGATCCCAAGAAGATCGTCTTCCCGGAAGGTGACAACGAGAAGATCCTGCGCGCGGCCCAGGTGCTGGTGGACGAGAACATCGCCATCCCCGTCCTGCTCGGCGACCGCGACAAGATCAAGGAGGCCATGGCCGGCCTCAATATGGATCTCAACGTTCCCATCGTTGACCCCGCCGACTCCGAATTGACCGAAGGCTACGCCAAGGAACTGTACGCCATGCGCCAGCGCAAGGGGCTCACCATGAGCGAGGCGAACCGCACCATGCGCAGAAAGTCCCGGGTGCACTTCGGCGCCATGATGGTCAGGAAGAGGGACGCCGACGCCCTGTTAGGCGGCATCGATACCCATTACCCGGAAACCATCCGTCCGGCGCTGCAGGTGATCGGCGCGCAGGAAGGGCTCTCCAGCGTGCACGGCCTCTACATGATGGTCTTCAAGAAGGGGGTCTTCTTCCTGGCCGACACCACCGTCTCCATAGATCCTTCCGCCGAGGAGCTGGCCGAGACCGCCATCCTGGCAGCCGAGAAGGCGCGCATGCTGGACATCGAGCCCCGGGTCGCCATGCTCTCCTTCTCCAACTTCGGCTCGGTCAAGCACCCGCACACCGAGAAGGTCAAGCGGGCGGTGGAGATCGTCAAGGAGCGCGCTCCCGAGCTGGTGGTGGACGGCGAGATGCAGTCGGACACCTCGGTCGTGCAGGAGCTTTTAGACGGCTTCACCTTCTCGAAGCTGAAGCAGACCGCCAACGTGCTGATCTTCCCGGATCTCAACTCGGGGAACATCTGCTACAAGCTTTTGCACCACTTAGGCGAAGGGGAGGCAATCGGCCCGATCCTGATGGGGATGGACAAGCCGGTGCACGTCCTGCAGCGTGGCGACGACGTGGATGACATCGTCAACATGGCCGCCATCGCCGTGGTGGACGCGCAGCAGGGGAACCTGTAGCTGCCGCTTCCGGTATACACGATTCCTATAATTAGAGGGAACAGCGTTTTTCTGCTTCATTCCCGGCACAGGATGTGATACTTACTGATACCTTACCGTTACTTCAGCAGGCTGTGATTTCCGTCACGGCCTGTTGAAGTTTCACTTTCACACGGCGTTGTCCCGCTTTCAGCTGTTCTTTATCTCTTCCAGCTCGTTTATCTCCCCCTCTCCCGGAGGGAGAGGGGACTGTTGGAAGGGCGACACGGAGATAATGGTGAGAACGATGAACAGGGGAAGATGCGGCTTGTAGCAAAATACCAATCCTGGTGAGCCCCTGGTGCGGCATGACCGGGTCGGGTAGCGGCATGAGGGGTACTGGCACCTGCGGAGCCAGTACCCCGGCGAAAGCGTCCAGCTAACGAGGACAGTTATCGTAAACGATGACCCCCTTGCCGCCCTGCTGACAGTCTGCCCACCATGGAGCAAAACGGGAAATACATTACACGGAGCATGCTATGGCGGAATTCGAAAAGAAGACCTTGCAGAACTGGGAGCAGTTGGCCTCCAAGGAGCTGAAGAAGGAAAATACCTCTTCTCTCACCTGGGACACACCGGAAGGGATCGCGGTGAAGCCTCTCTACACCCTGGCTGACCTCGAGAAGCTGGAAAACGTGGACACCGTGCCGGGCTTCGCCCCCTTCCTGCGCGGTCCCAAGGCCACCATGTACGCCGGCCGCCCCTGGACGGTCCGCCAGTATGCCGGCTTCTCCACCGCCGAAGAGTCCAACGCCTTCTACCGCAGGAACCTGGCGGCAGGCCAGCAGGGACTCTCGGTCGCCTTCGACCTCGCCACCCACCGGGGCTACGACTCCGATCACCCGCGCGTGGTAGGTGACGTCGGCAAGGCCGGGGTCGCCATCGACTCCATCCTCGACATGGAGATCCTGTTCAAGGACATCCCGCTGGGCGACGTCTCGGTCTCCATGACCATGAACGGTGCCGTGCTCCCCATCCTGGCCCTCTACATCGTGGCCGCCGAGGAGCAGGGGGTTCCCCAGGACAAGCTGGCGGGGACCATCCAGAACGACATCCTCAAGGAATTCATGGTGCGCAACACCTACATCTACCCGCCGGCACCCTCCATGCGCATCATCGCCGACATCATCGAGTACACCAGCCAGCACATGCCGAAGTTCAACTCGATCTCCATCTCCGGCTACCACATCCAGGAGGCGGGCGCCAACAACGTGCAGGAGCTGGCCTTCACCCTGGCCGACGGCCTCGAGTACGTGAAGGCCGCCATCGCCAAGGGGCTGCCGGTCGACCAGTTCGCGCCGCGTCTCTCCTTCTTCTTCGCCATCGGCATGAACTTCTTCATGGAGGTCTCCAAGCTCAGGGCCGCCCGCTTCCTGTGGGCGGAGCTCATGTCGCAGTTCAACCCCAAGAACCCGCTCTCCATGGCTCTCAGGACCCACTGCCAGACCTCCGGCTGGAGCCTCACCGAGCAGGATCCCTACAACAACGTGATCAGGACCACCATCGAGGCGATGGCGGCCGTTTTGGGCGGCACCCAGTCGCTGCACACCAACGCCCTCGACGAGGCGATCGCGCTTCCCACCGACCACTCGGCCCGCATCGCCAGGAACACCCAGCTGGTCATCCAGGAGGAAACCGGCATCACCAGGGTGGTCGACCCCCTGGGCGGCTCCTACTACGTGGAGACCCTGACCAACTCGCTGATCAGCGAGGCCAGAAAGCTGATCGACGAGATCGAGGCGATGGGTGGCATGACCAAGGCGATCGAGTCCGGCATGCCCAAGCTGAAGATCGAGGAGTCGGCCGCCCGCAAGCAGGCCCGCATCGACACCGGCAAGGACGTCATCGTCGGCGTCAACAAGTACAAGCTGGCCCAGGAAACGCCCATCGAGGTGCTCGATATCGACAACACCGCGGTGCGCGAGGCCCAGATCGCCCGCCTGAAGAGGCTTCGTACCGAGCGTAACGAGGCCGACTGCAAGGCTGCCCTGGCTGCCGTGACCAGGGTCGCCGAGGGAGGGGAGGGGAACCTCTTGGCCGCCTGCATCGAGGCCGCCAGAAAGCGCGCCTCGGTCGGCGAGATCTCCGACGCCATGGAAAAGGTGTTCGGCCGCCACAAGGCCGAGATCAAACTCGTTTCGGGGGTATACGGCAAAGTGTGCGAAGAAAACGATGAGTTCGAAAAGGTGAGGAAGGAGATCAACGACTTCGCCGAGCAGGAAGGGCGCCGTCCCCGCCTGCTGATCGCCAAGATGGGCCAGGACGGCCATGACCGGGGCGCCAAGGTGGTGGCCACCGCCTACGCCGACGCCGGCTTCGACGTCGACATGGGACCGCTGTTCCAGACGCCGGAGGAGACCGCCAAGATGGCGGTGGAAAACGACGTGCACGTGGTGGGTGTCTCTTCGCTGGCTGCCGGCCACAAGACCCTGGTCCCGCAGCTGATCGCCGAGCTGAAGAAGCTGGACGCGGAGGACATCGTGGTGGTTTGCGGCGGCGTCATCCCCCGCCAGGACTACGAGGAACTCTACGCCGCCGGCGCCTCCTGCATCTTCGGACCCGGCACCCCCATCGCCAAGTCGGCCAAGGAGACCCTCGAGGCCATTAAAAGGAAGAGATCGGCCTGATGGATCTGCAGACCCTTGCGGAGAACATCCGTGCCGGCAAGATCAGGGCTCTCGGTAAAGGGATCACCCTGATCGAGAGTAAAAAGGCGGAGCATGCCCAACAGGCGGACGCGCTTTTGGACATGCTCCTTCCCTACACCGGGAACACGCTGAGGATCGGCATCACCGGCGTCCCCGGGGTAGGGAAGAGCACCTTCATCGAAGCTTTCGGCAGTTACCTCACCGCACGCGGCCACAAGGTAGCGGTGCTGGCCGTCGACCCCTCCTCGCAGATCACGGGCGGCAGCATCCTGGGGGACAAGACCAGGATGGAGGAACTTTCCCGCGATCCCAACGCTTTCATCAGGCCCTCTCCCGCCGGTGACACGCTGGGAGGGGTGGCGCGGCGCACCCGGGAGACCATGCTTTTATGCGAGGCCGCAGGCTACGACATCGTCATCGTGGAAACGGTGGGGGTGGGGCAGTCGGAGACCGCGGTGGCTTCCATGGTCGACTTCTTCCTGCTGTTGCAGCTGGCCACCGCGGGTGACGAGTTGCAGGGGATCAAGAAGGGGGTCATGGAACTTGCCGACGGCATCATCATCAACAAGGCGGACATCGACCCCATGAAAACGGAGCTCGCCCGCCAGCAGTACCTGAACGCGCTGCACATCCTGCGCCCCAAGAGCCGCAACTGGCAGGTGCCGGTACAGACCGTGAGTGCCCTCAGGCACGAGGGGATCGAAGAGGTGTGGGAGATGCTCAGCGATTTCCGCTCCACCATGGACCGCACCGGGGAGAGGTGCGAGACCCGCCGCAAGCAGGCGGTGGACTGGATGTGGTCCATGCTGATGGACGACCTGAAAAGCCTGTTTCTCAGTCATCACCAGGTGGCTTCGCTTTTGGGCGAGGTACAGCAGGCGGTCATCCTGGGCGCCACCACCCCTTCGGCCGCCTCCCGTAGGCTTTTGCAGACCTTCCGGCAGTACGAGTGCCACGATTGACCAAAAGATCCACGGTATGCAAAGGCCAGGAATCCCTCGGGATCCTGGCCTTTCTTTTTAACCGGTGAGCCGCCTTCTTCCGCTCGTTGCTCCCCCTGGGCTGGGGGGGATTTCTCCGGGCCGCGGGCCATCTTCAAATCCCCTAAATCCCCCTTTTTCAAAGGGGGACTTTAGGGACGATCGCGCCAGTCGGTAGCGGTCAGCCTGGTGGCTTCGGCCTGTTACGCGCGACTGCCAGAGCGTCCTGCGTTGTCTTTAATCCTTGACTGTAAATTAAGCTGTGTGTTATGAAACCGTACCAATTTAAATGCGGGGGGTGGATATGAAGACGAAAAGCGTAGCATTGCTGCTGGTGGGGACCGCGCTGGTGTCGGGCTGTGCCAACACCAGCCTCAGGGTCGCCAAGCCGGTGACCGAGCGGCCCAAGAGCGTGACCCTGTCCATCGACAACCAAAGCAAGTCGCCAAGCCTGGAGGAGGAGATGCTCGGGCTGAAAGAGGTCCTCACCGACAAGCTGCAGGATGAGGGGATCAAGGTGGTGGCCAACGACAAGGACGCCTACCGGCTGACCGGCGAATTCGCCAACTACGAGTCGGGCAACCGGGCGCTGCGCTGGTTTGTTGGCTTCGGGGTCGGCAAGGCCAGCTATGACTCCAACTGGAAGCTGGTTTCGGCATCGGGCGAGGTGCTCGGTAACTGCAATATCGACGGCTACGTGAGGATGGGCTTCACCGGCGGCAGCCTGAGCGGCATGCACAAGGACCTGGGCGAAGCCGTGGCCGATTGCGTGAAAGGCGAAAGATAGCGGCGGTAACCCTGGCGGCTCGAGTCCGGTCAGTAGCCGGACCCGTCAGTAGCGACTCTCGGCAACAGCAAGTCTGTCAGAGGCAGATTGCGGCAGTAACGGTCCGCAGGTGGCAGCTCCCGTCCGGGGAAAGCCGCTCCTGCGGACTTTTTTTGTCCCTGTTTCAGGCGGAAAGATCCGCTGCGAGTTGCAGGGATACCGGCTCACGCTCGGGCTCCCGTCCAGCCACAAAAGCGATGAATTCGTCAGCGGGGAGCGGCGTGCAGAAGTAGTGCCCCTGTACCTCGTGGCACCCCTTTTCCTTGAGTGCGATGAACTGCTCCCTGGTCTCCACCCCTTCGGCTACCACCAGCAGGTTGAGGTTTCTCGCCATCGCCATGATAGCGAAGACGATCGCCTTGTCGTCGCGGTTGTGGGAGATGTTCTTGATGAACGACCGGTCTATCTTCAGGCAGTCGATCGAGAAGCGCTTCAGGTAGGCGAGCGAGGAGTAGCCGGTCCCGAAGTCGTCCATGGCGATGCGGAGCCCCATGGCTTTCAGGGCGCTCAAGGTCTCCGTCGCATCCTCCACGTTGTGCATCACAGCACTTTCCGTCACCTCCAGCTCCAGCTGCTCCGGCTTGACCCCGGTCTCCTCAAGGATCTCCTTTATCAGCGCCGGCAGATACTGGCTTCGCAACTGGCAGGCGGATACGTTCACCGCCACCGGGAATACCGGCATCCCCATCTGCCGCCACTGCCTGATCTGCTGGCAGGCCATCCTGAGCACCCACTCGCCGATCGGCACGATGAGGCCACTCTCCTCGGCAACGGGGATGAAGTCGCTGGGCTGGATCAGCCCCTCGTCCTGGTCATTCCAGCGCAAAAGCGCTTCCGCTCCCACGATCAGGCCGCTCTCGGCAGAGAACTTCGGCTGGTAGTGGAGGACGAATTCCTGCCGCTCCAGGGCGCGGTGCAGGCTCTTCACCATGCTAAGGCGCCTGCTGGCCTCCTCATGCATGTGCTGTGAGAAGAACTGGTAGCAGTTCTTCCCCACCTTCTTGGCATGGTACATGGCTGCGTCGGCGTTTTTGACCAGCGCCTCCACCGAGCTGCCGTCGCTGGGTGAAAAGGAGATGCCGATGCTGGCGGTGACGAAGATCTCGATCCCCTCCAGGTTGAAGTGGTGCGAGAGGCAACGGGTCAGCTTGTCGGCGGCGCTGATCACGCTTTCGGTGTTCTCTATCTGCGGGAGCAGCACCACGAACTCGTCCCCCCCAAGGCGGGCCAGGGTGTCGCATTTGCGCACGTGGCTGCGCAGGCGCTGGGCCACATCCTGCAGCAGCAGATCGCCGATGCGGTGGCCGTAGGTGTCGTTTACGTCCTTGAAGTTGTCCAGGTCAATGAAGAGCACCGCGACCCGCTTCTCGGTACGCTGCGCCAGGTGGGTCGCCTGGGACAGCCGGTCCTGGAAGAGCAGCCGGTTGGGGAGCGCGGTGAGGCTGTCGAAATGGGCAAGCTGGCTTAGCTTGTCTTCCCGGACCTCGATCTGCGACAGCATCTCGTTGAAGCCGTCCACCAGGGCGCCTATCTCGTCCTCGTACTCCTTGCTGGCCCGGATGGAGTAGTTTCGGTCGGTGGAGATCCTCTTCATGGCCTTGGCAAGTTCCAGGATGGGGGTGGAGATCAGCCCCTGGAGCTTGTAAGAGAGGTAGAGGGCGATGCCGAACAGGCTGACCGCGAAGCTGCCGAACACGCACAGGAACCACCCCAGCCTCCCCAAAAGTTCCTCGAGGTCCGAGGCGATCACTATGGTGCCGATGACCTTGTCCTCGCTGTAGATCCGCTTGGAAACCCGCTGTTCCGAAAAGCCCGTCTCCTTCCTGACATCGGCCTGCAGCGGCGGGGCAAACAGGGGTTCCGCGGATTCTTCTAGCGCCTTGCTTCTGCGGTAGGCCGCAAAGAGCTTCCCCTCCCTGGTGAACAGGTAGGCTTCGGTGACGTGGGGATTGAAGCGCAGTCCGGCGAGGGTTTCCGCCGCCGACTGCTGATCGTCGAACAGCATCGCCGACGATACGTTCCTGCCGATCACGTTGGCCAGCACTTCCAGCTTTTCGATGCCCTCCCTCTTGGTCGCTATTCCCTCGTAGAGGACGATGACCAGGCAGGCGCCGAACAAAACGACGCTGGTGGTCAGCAGGATGATGCTGATGATCTTGTTCTTTAACGACAATCTGCGTAGAGGGTTTCTCATGCTCTCTCGTCACTCCACGACGTTTCTTGCCAGCTTCAGCAGCTGGGAGCTGATTTTCAGTCCTGTTTTCCGTGCCGCCTTAAGGTTGATCTGGAAGCGCAGTTTCTTGTCGACCATGACGAAGGAGATCACGGCCCCGCCGCAGGGGCCGGAGGGGTCGAGGTCGTTGATGGTCAGCACCCCCTGGTTGCGGTAAGAGTCCGGCACATGGCCGCGGCGGTCCCGTTCATAGTCGCAGACATACAGGATGTGGGTGGTGCCGATCTCATCCGCCCGCTTGACGAACCTGAGTTCCAGCCTTCTCCCCCGCACGCTCTTTCCCCTCATGGCCTCGAACGCCTCCTGGTTCGGGGGGGGACCCAGAATGGTGACCACGATGGGGTCGCTGCTGCTTTCGAAGGTGTCGGCCGGCCACTCCACGTACTTGGCAAAGTTGTAGATGAAGGCGGCCTTGACCTGGTATTCGCCGTAGCTGGAGGTATCCGCCGGTGCCCGTGCGGCAACAAGCAGGATCAAAGCTACTATCAGCGCTGTCAAATGCCGCAGGTGCATGCATACCCTTTACGTTGAAAGATCCGGAAGTTGCTGTAACTTCCGCTCACTCTATCTAAGCTGCCCGGTCAGAACCGGTAGGTGATTTTGGCCCTGACGGTCCGCCCGTCCTGGGTGATGACGGCCTGCCGGTGCTCGGAGGAGCCAGGGTCGCCGTACTTGTTGTTGAAGATGTTGTACACGCTCGCCGACAGTTCCAGCCCCTTGACGAGTTCCTTGCTGAAAAGCGTCAGGTTGACCACCACGTAGCCGTCGGTTTTGCCGCCGCTTAGCGTTGCGCGGGAGCCGGTGAACTGCAGTTCCGGGCTGGCGAAAAGCCTGTCCTTGACCAGCGGGGCGCTCAGGTTCGCCTTGACCAGGCTGTGCGGGGTGTTGCTGAGCGGCGCCCCGTCACCCAGGTCGACGTCCTGGTAGGTGTAACTGACCTTTCCCTGCCAGCCGTCCCCCCAGTTGCCGTCCAGCTCCAGCTCGGTCCCCCTGGCCTTCACCCGGTCGATGTTCTGGAATACCAGCAGGCCGTCCACCGGGTCGACCTGCTGGCTGATCAGGTCGTTGATCCGATAGTAGAAGCCGGAGGCCGAGGAGCGCAGGTGCTCACCGATGTACTGCTCCCAGACCAGCTCGTAGGTATAGATCTTCTCCGGTTTCAGGTCCGGGTTGGCTTTGAGGGAGGCGCCGCCGTCGTTGTAGTAGAGCTCGAAGGCGTTGGGTGCCCGGAAGGCTTCCCCGTAGATGAACTTGAGGGCGGTGCTTTGCAGCGGGTGGTAGATGAGGGCCGCGCGCGGGTTGGCGGTGCCGCCGAAGGTGCTGTAGTGATCGTAGCGGACCCCGGCGTTCAGGATCAGGTTGTTCAGCAGGTGAAACTCGTCCTGGAAATAGACGGCCCACACGTAGGAGCGCCTCCGGTCGTCGAGGATGGGGACCCGGAAGCTGGCCGGCAGGGAGGCTTCGTCGAAGTAGTTCTTCTGTTCCTGGACGATGTTGTCGCGGATCTCGGAACCCAGGGTCAGCTTGTGCCGCTGGCAGAAGGTCTTGGTCAGCTGCAACTCCGCTCCCCACCACTCGCCGTAGGCGGTGTCCTTGTTGACCGCTATGGTTGCCGGCAGCCCTGCGCTGGTCAGATCGTAGGCGTAATTGCCGTAGTAGTGGTAGTCGTCAAAGAAGAGCCTGGCCTTGAGGCCCAGGTCGTTGTCGAAGGTATGGGCGTAGTTAAGGTCGAGGTAGCTGCGCTGGTCGGTGGTGCGGGTGCGCGAGTCGTCGAAAACGGTGCCAAAGGAGGCGGTTGGGATGTGCTTTTCCCGCGAGGAGTAGACCCCGCTCAGGGTAAAGTCGCCCAGGGTGAACTTGCCGAACAGGTTGCCTGCCGTTTCGCGGTCCGCATCGGTTGCCACCCCGTTGTTGGTGGCCGGGGAGTTGAACTCCTGGTAGTAGAGCCGGTCGTAACCTTCACTGGAGTAGAGGGTGCCGGAGAGGAGTCCTTCCAGCTTGCTGCCGAACCGGTTGCCGTAGGTGAGCCGACCCTGGAAGGTTTCCCTGCTGGCAGCGGAGGCGGACACCTCGGCTCCGCGCACGCCTTCTCCCGATTTTGTGTAGATGTTGATGACCCCGAAAAAGGCGTTGGCGCCGTACAGGGAGGAGCCTGGGCCGCGGATGAATTCGAGCCGGTCGATGAGATCGACGTCCAGCGGGAATTCCATGCCGATGGGAGCCTGTCCGTAGATGCTGTCGTTCATCCGGTGGCCGTCCACCAGCAGCAGGACGCGGCCGTTGTAGTCTCCGGGCCGGTCGAAGCCGCTCACGCCGATGTAGCTGTAATTGCGGTCGTTGGTGATGAAGACGCCGGGGATGCTGCGCAGGATTTCGGCCAGGCTCCGGTAGCCGTACTTCCTGATCTCGTCGGCGGTGATGATGGTCACCGAGGCGGGGGCATCGGTCACCTTCTGTTCGAAGCGCGAGGCGCCGAAAACGGTGGCGACCCTGATCTCCATGAGCTCCTCGAGGCTCTTGGTAGTGAGGTCGTCGGCGGGCGGGTTTTGCGCCAGGGCATGGGATGGGAGCAGCGCACAGAGCAAAAGAAGAATGACGGCGGCAGCCAGGAGGTCGCGGCGGCGAGGGCGGAACGAGGATGGTGCCCGGTGTCGGCGAGGGAGGGACGGTGGCCGCGGGTATGTTTTGCTATGGAAAAGAGGGGGTGTCGCCATTCCGCAAAATATGCAAAAGCCAGGCCCCTTGATCCATTGTAATGATATCAAGTGGTTGCTATCGGTAGGTTACTTTTTCGTTGGTGTTTATTGTTAAAGGGTCCGCCAAATCACGGTGAGGTTCCGCCTGCCCGGGACGGCGCGCGATCCTCGGCTGGGCTCCCGCAATTTTTCAAAAACAGGATGGCGAGCGGGGGCAGGGTGACCAGGAAGGCGAAGAACAGGTAGTGGAATGCCTGGCGCACCCCGGCGTGGTCGGCAAGCTTTCCCACCAGCGGGCCGGTGCAGACGAAAAGGAGCCGGAAGGAGACCGACTGCAGCGAGAGGACCGAGGCCCGGTGGATGGATGGGGCCTCGCCCTGGGTGTGCGAGAGCATCATCGGTCCCCTGAAACCCCGCATGCAGGTCAAAAGGTAGTAGAAGAGGAAACCCCACACCGTACCAGTCATGCCCAGCCCCAGGTAGCCGACGAAGATGAGGCCGACGAACAGCGTCACCATGCCGCGGTCGCCCAGCGCGCCGTGCAGGCGGTGGCTGGCCAGGGCGCACAGGGCCACCACCAGGTTGGCGCCGGCCCAGACCGGCCCGAACCACCCCAGCGGGACCCCCGCGTGCTGCATGTAGGGCTGGATCAGCCAGACCGGGAAGAAGGAGGAGATGCCGAGTACCGTGTTGAGGAGGATGATGTAGCGCAGGTGCCGGTTTTTGCCGAAGGCATAACCGGCGGTGGCAAAGGCCTGGGCCAGGTGGGAGCGTGCATGGATGGCCCGTTCGCGAGGGGCCTCCACCATGCTCCTGGTCACGCTGAGCGCCGCGATCCACACCCCCACCTGAAGGATGAAGGGGAGCACCGGCGACCGGGCGTAGATGACCCCGGCCATCAGCGCCCCGGCTGCCTCGCCGATCTGGCCGAAACCGTTCATCCTCCCTTCGTGGCGCGCATACCCCTGCTCGGTTCCCTCCGCGCGCAGCGTCTCGTACAGAAGTGCGCTGTCGGAGCCGGAGATGAAGGATAGCGACATGCCCAGGGTGATTTCGGCGAGGAGCACCGTGGCAAAGGAGGAGGCAACCGTGTAGATCCCCCAGCCGATGATTCCCAGTACTGCCGAGATGTTCAGCGCGCAGCGGTAGCCGACCCGGTCGCTGATGTAGCCGGCAGGGTAATCGAGGGCGAGGGTGGCCAGGGAGAAAACGCTCTGCAAAAGAAGGATCTGGGTGAGCGACAGGCCGATGTGGTCTTTCCAGAACAAGGTGATGATCGCCATCGGGAACAGCGTCATCTGCAGGAAGGAGAAGGCGTAGAGCTTGCCGATATTGCCGCGCAGTTTTTTCATGACAGTTGGGAGAGCTTGCTACCCTCACTCCTTGCAGACATTGGGCTCCCCGGAATCGACCTCCGCTTTCAGGGGAAGTACCGGGGTGAGGATGGGGTAACACTTAGCCTTTTATCCGGCCGGATGTCAATGACAAAGCCATGTTATTCCAGATCAACCCCGCAGGCGGACGAGGGGGATGGAAGGAAAAACGATTGCCGGCCGTGGGGTAGGGGAAGTTGACGTGCGTCAAACACATCCGTCTCCGACAGGGCTACTGTCAGTTAAAAGGCAATCGCCACTAAAGCTGAAGGAGAAGAACCATGGCAAGGTTGATAGATGAACTGAAAAAGGACCACTCGGCTATCACGTCTCTGCTCGATCGCTTGAAGGATTCCCGTGTCACCAACAAGGAGGCACACCAGATACTGTTATCGGCACAGGCAAGCCTTCTCGCCCACCTGAAGAAGGAGGACCTGCAGCTTTATCCCGTCTTGCACGGCGCGGCAGAGAAGGATCCCGCCCTGAAACGGACGGTGGACTTCTACGCGAGGGACATGGACGAGATCACCAGGAAGGCAGGGGAGTTCTTCCAGAAGTACTCGCGTGACGACGCGCCGATCGACATCGAATTCGCCAAGGCCTTCGGCAACCTGTTCGCCACCATATCGAGGAGGCTGCGCAGCGAGGAGAACATGCTGTACAAGGAATACGAAAAAATCCGCCCCTGATGCCCGCCCCGGTTCCGTCCCCGGGTTTGCGCCAGGGGCGGAACCGGGCTGGCTGCTTTTTGCCATCGTTCAGATAATCGTAGGCCACCTCGCCATAATCCGCCGCCGTCTGCCACCATGTACCCAGCCCTGACCACCTCCAGCACCGGCGTCAATGTGGCCGCGTCCTCTTACCGGCGGGAGCCGGCCCTCGCCATGCTGTGGTAGAGGGCGGGCATGATGACCAGGACTAAAGGGACCTGTACCAGCAGCCCCGAGATGATGGCGATGGCCAGCGGCTGCTGCATGGCCGAGCCTTGTCCGATGGCCAAGGCCAGCGGCAGCAGGGTCAGGATCGCCACCACCGTGGTCATCACGATGGGGCGCATCCGGTTTTTGCCCGCCTGCACCAGGGCCGCCGCCGGGTCCATCGTCTCCGCCAGTTCCTGGTATTCGGAGAAGTAGAAGATGGCGATCTCGGTGACGATGCCGACGATCATGGTCATGCCCATCATCGCAGAGATGTTCAGTTCGGTGCCGGTAACCCACAGCCCGACGAAGACTGCGCAGAGCGCCAAAAGGGGGATGACCACGATGGAGAGCACGATGGCGAACCGCTCGTACAAAAAGAGCAGCAGCAGGAAAACGAGCGCCACGGCGGCCACAAAGACGCCGATCAGTCCGCGGAAGGCGATCTGCTGCTGCCGGTACATGCCGCCCAGCTCGAAATAGACCCCGGCCGGGATCAGCCCAGGCTTTGCCAGGGTCTGGCGGACCTCCTTGACGGTGCTCCCCAGGTCCCTGCTGGAAATGCGCCCGGTCACCGCGATCATCTGCTTCAGGTTTTCGCTGGCGATCTCGGGCTGACCGCTAACCGCCGTTACCGACGCCACCCTCCCCACCGGGAACAGGTGGCCGTCCGGTGCCCTCAGCAAGAGGCGCGCGATGGATGATTCGCTGGAGCGCTGTTGCGGCGGGGTCCAGACCCTCACCCCCACCATCTTGATCCCTTCCCGCACTTCGGTGGTAACGATGCCGGTCAGCCGGTTGTTCAGCATCTTGGTGACCGCCTCCGGGTCGACACCCTCCAGGGCCGCCTTGGCGCGGTCCACCTTGATATCCAGCGCGTCACCCGCCAGCACGATGCCGTCCTTCACGTCGACCACCCCGTGCACCTTGCCGATCGCCTCGGCCACCCGGCGGCCGGTCGCCGCCAGCTGTGCCTGGTCGTCGGCGAAGAGCTTGATCTCGATCGGCTGCGGCACCGCGGTCAGGTCGCCGATCAGGTCCTCCATCAGCTGGGCCAGCTCGATCTGCAGGCCCGGCACCTGCTGCTCGACCTTCCCCCTGATCTCGTCCATCACCTCGTCGATGGCCCTGCGTGGCAGCGGCTTCAGCCGTATGAAGAAGTCGCCGGTGTTGGGTTCGGTCAGGCCTCCCCCCAGCTGGGTGCCGGTGCGCCGCGAGAAAGTCTGCACCTCCGGGGTGGAGACGATGATTTTCTCGACCTGGCGCAGCAGGCGGTCCGTTTCCGAAAGGGCGGTGCCGGGGGGAGACAGGTAGTCCAGGATGAAGCCCCCCTCGTCCATGGTGGGCATGAACCCGGAGCCGACCCCGCGGTATCCCAGGTAGCCGACGATCAGCAGCGGGATCACCACGGCGAGCATCCAGAGCGGCCTTTTTAGAATCTTCCCCAGAATGCGCCCGTAGAGGTCGTGCGCCTTCCTGGTTAGGCGCCCCGCTTCCTCCCGTCTCGCCTCCTTCTCGCCCAGCAGGCGGTCTGCCAGGATGGGGACGGCCAGCCAGCTTATCAGGAAGGAAATGGCCAGCGCGCAGGCCATGGTGAAGGAGAGTGCCTTGAAAAAGGCGCCGGTGACGCCGCTTAGAAAGGCGAGCGGGAGGAAGATGACGATGGTGGCAAAGGAGGAGCCTGCCAGCGGCTGCAGGAATTCCCGCGAGGCCCTGAGCACCAGTCCGGGCTGCACGCTCTGCGCTCCCCTCAGGCGCCGCATGATGTGCTCGACCATCACGATGACGTCGTCGATCACCAGGCCGACCGCCGCCGCCATGCCTCCCAGGGTCATGATATTGAAGCTCATGTTGAAGACGTGGAGCAGCACGATAGTGGAGGCGAGCACGGTCGGCACCACCACCATGGCGACCAGGGTGATCTTCAGGCTGCGCAGAAAGATGAGGAGGACCGCGGCGCCCAGCACTACGCCGACCATGATGGCGTCCCGCACGCTGGCCGCCGAGGCGAGGATCAGCTCGCTCTGGTCGTACCAGTTACTGACCGTGACCCCCTGGGGGATCTGGGCCTGCAGCCCGGCCAGCTTGGACTTGATATCCCGGGCGATCTGCACGGTGTTGCCCCCGGGTTGCTGGTAGACGTTGACCAGCACCGCGTCCCGGCCGTCGGCGGTCACCCGCAGCCACTGGGGAACGGTGTCCGGCTGCACGGTCGCCACATCCTCCAGGTGCACGACGCCGTTTGGGCCGTTGATCAGTACCGTCTGGGCGATGTCTTCCAGGGTGGCGAGGCGGGTGTCGGACATGGCGAGGTACAGCTTGTAGTGGTCCTCCAGGCGCCCCACGGCGGTGATCACGTTGGCGGCGGAGAGGGCGCGGGAGAGGTCGTCGAGGGTGAGTCCGTAGGCCTGCAGCCGGTCCGGGTCGGCGGTGACCCGGTACTCTTTCTGGTCCCCGCCCATCACCTGGACCCGCGATACCCCGTTCACACCGCAAAGAAGCGGCAGGAGTTTGTACTGTGCGATGTCGCGCAACTCCACCAAAGAGCGCCGGTCGGAAGTGAGGCTGTAGGCTAGGACCGGGAAGACGGTGGGGTCCATCCTCCTCACCTCGAAGCTGGTGCCGGCGGGAAGCTCGGGGAGGGCGCGGCCGACGGCGGACTCCACCTGCAGCATGGCGGAGATCATGTCGGTTCCCCAGTCGAAATTGACGGAGATCTCGGCACTGCCGCGGCTGCTGGCAGAGCGGACGGAGACCACCCCCGGCACCGCCCTGACATCCTCCTCGACCAGGCGGGTGACCTGGATCTCCATGAGCTGCGCGTCGCGGTCCCCGGCGTCCAGGGTGATGGCGACCCTGGGAAAATCGACGTTGGGGAAGAGGGCGACCGGCAGCTGGAAGCCGAGCACCGCACCTGCCGCCGCCAAGAGGACAACCAGGAAGAGGATCGACCTGCGGTGCCCCTGCATCCACTCTCCCAGGATCATGGACGCTCCTCGCGCACCGGCATGCCGTCGGAGAGCTGGTAGTTGCCGACCGCCACCACCTTCAGGCTGGGATCGAGCTTGCCGGTCACCGCTATCTGTTCGCCGCGCTCGACGCCCGTCGTCACCCGTACCAGCCGGGCCCGCCCGCCGGCCAGCTGGTAGAGATAGGAGCCTCCGGCATCGCGCAGTACCGCCGAGCGCGGCACCAGCCAGCCGGAGCTTTCCCCGGTGGTGATCTCGCCCCGCACCCTGCTTCCTGCTGCCAGCGGCGTCCTGGAGCCGCTGCGGATGGTTACCAGCACATCGAGCAGGCGGGTCTGCGGGTCGACCAGAGCGTGGATCTCCCGCACGGTCCCGTGCATGCTCAGACGGGGATCGAACACCGAGGAGAGTCGCACCCCCATGCCGGCCCGGATGCGCCTGCTTTCCTCCGGCATCACCCCGAGCACCGCCACCAGCTGGTCCCGGCGCGACAACTGGAGTACCGGCGCGCCGGCCGCCAGGGTGTCTCCCTCTTTGGCGGTTACCGAGGTAACGACGCCGGCAAAAGGTGCGGCGAGTTTTTCGGTGACCCGCCCCATGCCGACCTTGTTCTGGGCGGTAACGGTTGCCTCCGCATCGGATACCGCCTTGCGCGCGGTGGCCACCTGTGACCGGGTGGCGAGCCTCTGCGCGGCCATGCTTTCGGTGCGCGCCAGTTCGCCGCGCGCGTACTCCAGCGTGGCGACTGCCTGCCGGTACCCCTGCACGGCAGCGGGGTCGGTCACGAAGGCTGCCAGTGGCTCGCCCCTGCCGACCACCTGTCCGACCGACACGGAGAGCCGGGCAAGGCTGCCGGCGCGGGGAAAGCTCAAGGTCATGCTGTGGCGCGGATCCATGGTCAGCGTGCCAAAGCTGGTCACCGTCTGGGCAAGTTTCCCTTTCTGCAGGAAAACGGCCCGGACCAGGACGCTGGGGGCCTCGGCTCCTGTTGCCGAGGTGGCGTGCAGGGCGGCTGTAATCAAGACTACGAAAAGGAAGCGGCCTCCCTTCATGGTTTTCCCCTCCCTTGGCCGGAGGACGGCACGGCGCCGACCAGCGCCAGGATGGCAATCTGCTGTTCGAGAATACTCTGCTCGAGCTGGATCGCGTCCTGGCGCTTGTCCAAAAGTGCCACCCGGGCCGCCACGTAGGCGTTTTCCGTGATGTTTCCTTGGCGGAAGGCCTCTTCCGAGGCCTGGGCCAGCCCGCTGGCCGCAACCGCGGCACGCTGCACCTCGGCAAGCTCCTTTTCAAGCAGGGGGCGGTCGGCAAGCAGCCGTTCGATCTCGCCGGCGGCGGCGTTCATCCGGAGCTGGTACTCGTCGTAGAGCCGCTGCCTGGTGGCTTCCTCGACGGCGATATTCCCCCGGTTGCGGTTGAAAACGGGGAGGCTGATGGTGATGGCCGGCCCCACGCTCCGTACGTCGCTGTTGTCCCTGGCGCGGTGGACGCCGACGTTGAGGGCGGGGAACTGGGCTATGATGGCCTGGCGAAGGCGCTGGTCCTCGCTCTGGTAGCCTGCCTGCAGGGCACGCAGGTCCGGCCGCCGCGACAGGATCTGCGGCAGCTGCGCCCGGGTGCGGTCGGCGACCAGGCGGGGCAACTGGCTCCCCCCCACCAGTTGCAGTTCGCTGCCGGGTGTGAGGCCGAGCAGGGCGTTGAGGGCGAAGGAGTTCTCGCGCAGGTGGCGGGCAGCTTCCTTGAGCTGCTTCTCCAGGTCCTGCAGGGAGGCAAAATCGGCAGTAACCGAGTCGACCGTCAGGTTTCCTTCCTCAAACGCGCTGCGGCTGTGCCGGTAGCGGTCGGCCAGCAGGTCCCTGTTCTCGGTGAGGACCGCCAGCAGCCGTTTTTGCTCAAAATTCCTCACGAAGAGCAGGCGTGCCTGGGAGACCACCTGCCATTCCTGCCAGAGCAGGGTGAGATCCGCCTTTCTCTTGTCGGCCGCGGCGGCTGCCTTGGCCGATGACCTCGCCAGGATGGGGCCTAGGTCGTAGCTAAGCCCGAAGTTGTAGCCGATGAAATTGTTCCCCTCGCTGTTGCCGGTCGGGAAGTCCACCGATGCCGCCAACTGGGGGTCGGGGAGCAGGCCTGCGGCAAAGGCCTGGGCAGAAGCGATGCCGGCTTCATCGCGGGCGACCCGGAGGTCGGGGTTGTTCACTACCGCCAGCATGGCTACTTCCGTCATGTCCAGACCGTCCCGGGGATCGAAACGGTGTGCCCGCAGCTCAGGAAGGGGCATGCTGTCCGCCGCGATGGCGAGTCGGCCGGGGTCGGCGGGGTAGGAGGGGGCAGCAGGGAGTGGTTTGGCCTGGTAGGTCACGCACCCTGAGAGCTGGGCCATGCAGAGGAGTATGCTGGCAACCTTGCCGACGGCGGAAATCATGCTCTCTCCGTAAGGGATTTCGTTACTTGTCTCGTTATGTGCCTTCCGGTGTCGATCGAGTAACGGGAGGCACGGGACCGGTATTCCTGTGACGCTGCCAGGACGGCAGCAGTGGGGCTAACTGTCGATGGATAGGCGAAATTTTACACTAAGTGCCGGTGAATGCCAGTTTGCGGCCGGTTGCGGTGCGCCCGGGCGGTGTCCGGGGGGCGTACCAAAGATATGCCGTTTCGGTTTCACCAGCAAAGACAGGCTCTGATGCGGGAGGCTGACTTCTTGGCGTGAAGGGGAATTGCATCTGCAGCTGGTATTTTCCGGCAATTTTCACGGACGTTTACTGAGATATTGATCGAGGCCCAATAAATATGCTAAATAGCGTAGGCAGATAGCACCAGGTTCTTTGCGCTGTTTGCCTCTACTGTTGCGCGTGAAAAGATGTCCTATAGTAAAAAACAATGCGCTGAAGAACAGCGAGCGAAGGCGGAGGGTAATAGTGGGCCGGGCACTCTGATATAGGATGAGGACCGCGGTCACAGTCGTGAAATGTAGTCGGCATCGTGGTGATCATCACGGCCGTATTGGATTGAATGGGGGGGCGGATGAAAAAGAAAGGGCGGCTGATCGGTTTGTTCTTATTTTCGATGCTTGGGCTGACAGGTCTTGCGCAGGGCGCTCAGCCACAGGCGGAGGGTGACCAGCACACCTTCGTGATTGGTCACCACGGGATCTCCATGGTCGTCCCCGCCGGCTGGACGGCACGGCTGGGCGGCTTCGGCGTCGACCTGACGGTAATCGGCCCCAAAAGCCGGGATGCGCAGGCGGTGGTAACCCTTTCCCACATCGGCGAAACGGAGAACCTTCGTTTCGACGAACCAAAGACGGAAGAGAAGAAGTACCGTTCCGAACGGTCCGAATGGCTCAAAATGAGGGACGGAAAATTCCTCAGCCTGATCCCTTACCGCAAGCTCTCCTTCCGGGACGTGACCGGCTACAGCATCGGCTACCGTTACTCGACCTGGGGGAAAAACTACGTTGAGAACAGCTCCATTTTGTACTGCAAGGGGAGCGTCTACCAGCTCCAGTCACAGTCGGCAGGCGCCGACGAGCGCGGCACGGCCAAGGCCTTCGAGAAAATGATCTCCGGCTTCGCCTGCCAGTAAATATACGATGTGGTGTAAAAATCCCCCTTTGAAAAAGGAGGATTTAGTGGGATTTGAAGGTGGCTGGTTGCTGGGAGAAATCAAAGGGGTGAGCGTCTCAATATGCTGTCTGGCGGTGTTGGCATCGTTTGGCGCTTTCGTATCGTTACCAGGAAAAATCCCCTCGTCGCGGCGCAGTTGTCCATGTCCTTGGCCGGGACCTGGACAGTCTCTCCTGATTTAAAAAAATATAATTCCCTCTTTCGTTACGGCTTTTCCAAATTCTGTCAAAATTGTTGGGGTTTCGCAGTAAAAACGCCTGGGGCCGGCTAAATGTCATCCTGCCGCTCAAAGCGGGAGGCCAGGAGCAGTCGAAGCCTGTCGCCGCAGGCAGGAAATAACGCAGCAACAGATCGTGGAGGACGCAACCGCCGAGCAAAGCGCAAAAAAGATTGAGCCGTCAGGTAGGCACTTACACGGGGGTGAAGACGTGGACGAGATCACCAGACAAAAAGTGCTGAAAATTCTGGAAGGGATTCCGGTGGACAGGCAGATCAGGATTGTGAAAGCGGTGAAGGTCATGGCGCGCATGCGCAGCGGCCAGATCAAGGGCCCCTGCGTGCCGGGCGATTATCAACCGAAGTAGGCCGGCAGGCGCCCTTCACGATGAGGCAGCATACGGATAACCCTTCCTGCGGAATGCCCGGCTTTATTGCCGCCCCGCGTCACCTCCTCTTCAAGCGGAGGTGACGCAGGGCGAGGGTGGGGTGCCGGTTTACATGAATTCCACCGCATCGTCTCCGATGAGAGTTGTCCCGACTCCTGTTGCAGCCTGAATGCACCAACCTCAGCTCTCCCCTCCATCCCGGTTTCCCAACTTTTAACCCTCCTGTAACACTTTCTACACATTCGCCCTGTATCAGGTGGAGGTGAAACCTACCGACGAGGGTGCAATGCATACGATCCTGATTATT
>DATFAB010000044.1:0-4685 GCA_035255025.1 Geomonas sp. | reverse complement strand
AAGCGGACGGTCCCCTTGGAGACCATCTTCTTTTTCATCAGGGCCAGGTGCTTTTCCTGGGTGATTTCCGCGGTGAAATCCGAGGTGCCGGCAAAACCGCGCCGCAGCGTCTCGAGAGCCTCGACCGCAGGATCGGCGGCATGGGCGGAGAAGGCCGTTATCAAAAGCGCCAGCAGCGCGATGAAAAGTCTGGTCATGGCAGGGTCCCTCTATCGGCGATGGGCAAAAAGCTCAACGCGTCCGGCATTCTCTCATTCCACTAGTACAGGGCCCTCTCTGCTTCAAGGAAAGGACCGGGGTGAGGATGGGGTGACCCGCCGGAATTGTGAACCCATCCTCAACCTGTCCTTCGTTGAAGGGGAAGGGACTTGTAGCGGAAGTCATCCCTCATCAGCAACATCCCCCTCTCCTTCAAGCAGAGGGCCGGGGTGAGGATGGGGTTACTTGTTGTTCCCCTAGAAGGGAGGCCGCGTAGCGAAGGACATTGCCAGCAGGAAAGAGCAGCGCTGCAGGCCATGACAGCCCTTACGGCTGGCTCCCAGCCGTCATGGCCAAGGTGACGGTCGCGGTGGCAAGCACCTCGCCACCCTGGCTTACCTCGCCTTCCACCTGCACCAGCGGGCCGAAGATCTTGATCACCTTGCAGGTGATAAGGAGCTTCTCCCCAGGCAGGACGCGAGGCGGCAGCTGCACGTCCCGGAAGCCGGCCAGCACCCCGCCCTCGCCGTCCTTTTGCCCGGCGGCGATACCGCCCAGCTGGGCAATGGCCTCCACCAGCAGTACGGGGGGGAAGTAGTGTTCACCGGTCACCCCGAGTTCACCGGTGGCGACCACGCCGGGTTCCAGCGAAAGGATGCGGTCTACGAACAGAAACGGGTGACGGTGGGGCAGATAGCTGCAAGGATCAGGATGAAACAGGATCGCCACCGGTAAGCTCCACCGCGTAATAGGGGCCTTCCGGCGAAGCTGCCAGCTGCACCCCGCGGCTGCCCGGTTGCAGGGTGAGCGCGAGAGCGGTCAGCGACAGTCCCCCCATGGCAAGTGCGCGCCCGATGATGCGGCCGGTATCGAGCGTCGGCACCCGGGGGAGCCGGGCAAGCAGCTCGCGGTCCGCAGTGGCGGTACCGGAAAGCGCGATCAGGGCGGGGTCGCCGCAGCCCCCCAGCAGCCTCTCCATCCCCTCTTCCTCCCGGCCCGGCGAAAGCCGGCCGATGGTCCTCACCCCGCCGACACCGGCCAGTATGCGGGCCTTGCGGGCGCGGGCGTGGGCTCCTCTCTCCAGGACCAGCAGGCCGGCGCCTTCGCTGAAGCCGGCGCCGAAGCTGTGCAGCTGCCCGATCGACTTGAACCCCTTCAACATGCCGGGGAAGAGCTCGTCGACCCCGCCGGTCACCACGATATCGGCGCGGTCCTCCTCCAGAAAACGCATGGCCATCAGGAAGGCCGACTCGGCCGAGCAGAAGCGCTGGATGAGGGTGACGTTGGGGCCCTTCAGCTTGTGTTCGATGGAGGCGTTGCTGGCGGATGCGTTGGGAACGATGTTGGGAAACAGCATGGGCACCAGTCCTTCGGTGCCGGAGGTGAAGTAGCCGCGCAGGAACTCCTCGGCGTAGGCGATGCCGCCAAAGCCGCATCCAAGCACGATGCCGATCCTGCCGGCATCGAGAGAGGGAACATCGATGGCCGCGTCTTTGAGGGCCATGCCGGTGGCGACAACAGCCATCAGGCTGCTCCGGTCGAACTTGCGCGCCTTGAGCGGCGACATGTAATCGGAGGCGCGGAAGGAGTCGGCCTTCCCCCACAGGTGGCCGCTCTCGCCGATCACCTCTTCGGGAACCGGCTGCAGCTTGCTGGTTCCGGCCGCCAGCGCCTCGATGAGGGGAGCGGTCCCCACACCCGCGGCAGAAATCGCGGCTACGCCGGAAATTACTATATCGTTGTCTGCATTAATCACTGAATCTCCTCTTGCTACGCGTCCTGCTCGCTACTTTTCGGCACCGGTGAGGCGGACAGCACCGGTCAGGGGGACAGGAACCTGCGGAGCCGGCCCCCAGGATCGCCTGCCGCTTCACCTCGACAGCACCAGCGAGGTGGTGTTGCCGCCGAAGGCGAAGGAGTTGGAAAGGGCGATGGAAGCATCGCTTCGCCGGGAACCGTCATGACAGTAGTCAAGGTCGCACTCGGGATCGGCACCGCGGAAATTCAGGGTCTGGGGTATCATCCCTTCCTTGAGGGCGACCAGGGTGGCGAGGGCCTCCACCGCTCCGGCGGCGCCCAGGCAGTGCCCGCTCATGCCCTTGACCGATACCAGGGGAACCTTGGGCGCCCGCTCCCCAAAGACCACCTTCATCGCCTTCGATTCCACCATGTCGTTGAGCGGAGTTCCGGTACCGTGGGCATTGACCCAGCCGATCTGCTCGGGGGAGACGCCGGCGCGCGCGATGGCTTCCGCCATCACCCGGGCCGAATCGGTTCCGCTTGGGTCGGGGGCGGTCATGTGATAGGCCTCGCCGGCCACCGCGTAGCCGAGCAGGTAGCCGTGGATGCGGGCTCCCCGGCGTCTGGCCTCCTCCTCGCGCTCGAGCAGCATGAAGGCGGCCCCCTCCCCCAGGGTGATTCCCTGGCGCCCCTTGCTAAAGGGTGCGCAGGGCTCGGGATCGACCACCCGCAGGGCGTTGAAGCCGGCGAAGGTCAAGAGCGAAAGACAGTCGGAGCCGCCGCAAAGGGCTGCCTTCAGCCGTCCCGCCGCCACAAGGTCGGCACCCCAGCCGATGGAGCTCGCCGAGGAGGAGCAGGCGGTGGTGATGCTGGTCTGGTAGCCGCACAGGTTGTAGGTATCGGCAATGCAGGTGGCGGTCCGGTCCGGGAGCAGGCCTCGCAACAGCGAGCCCTTGCCGTGCCGGCCGGCCAGGGTTTCGCTCAGCCACTCCTCGCACTGCAGCATGCCGGAGGCACCGGCCCCCACGCAGACACCGATATCGTAGGGCGAATAGTGCTCACCGGCACCGCTCTCCTTGAGCGCCTCGCCGGCGGCGATCAGCCCGAACTGGTCGACGCGGGACAGTTTGCGCGCAACCCGGGCGGGGAAATAATCAAGGGGGTCGAAGCCGTGCAGTTGGGCGCCGATGCGGGACGGGAAAGGGGTAACATCGAACAGGTCGACGCCACCGATGGCGCTGGTGCCGTCGAAAAGCGACTTGGTGAAGGACGGGACATCCCTGCCCGCGGCGGTGAAGATGCCGAGGCCGGTTATGGCAATTCTGTCGTTATCGGTACTTCTCATGATACCTCGCTGCAATTACCCACTGCTCAGGAACTGCCTGTGCTGCCTCCCCGCTACATCACCCTGCCGGTCCTGGAAGCTTGAGACCTGGTAACGGTAAGATCAGGGGAAATTATCACTGCAAAACGTCTTCGTCAACACTCACCCTCGCCAAACAGCCGGGGAAGTGCGGCAGGCCAGTCCCTAAACGATGCCGCCGTCCACCACCAGGCACTGGCCGGTGATGTAGGAGGCCCGCTGGGAGGCGAGAAAGCCTACCGCCTCGGCGACCTCATCGGCACGTCCTATCCTCCCCAAAGCGGAGGCGCCGACGATTCGGTCGACCAGGTCGGCTTTCAGGGCGGCGGTCATCTCCGTCTCGATCAGCCCGGGCGCGACGGCGTTCACCCGGATCCCCATCGGTCCCACTTCCCGCGCCAGCGACCTGGTGAAACTGACCGCCGCCCCCTTGCTGGCGGCGTAATTGGTCTGCCCGGCGGTGCCGGAAAAGGCCGACACCGAGGAAAGGTTGACGATCACCCCACGCCGTTTGGCCATCATCTTCCGCACGCCCCACTTGCAGCAGTGAAAAAGCGGATAGAGGTTGCCGCGCACCACCGAATCCCAGTCGTCGTCGGACATCATGGGAAGGTAGCAGTCGCGGATGATGCCTGCGTTGTTGACCAGGATGTCGAGGGAGCCGTGGGCAGCCCAGGCGGCGTCGATCACGGCCTTGGCCCCCTCCGAGGTGGATACGTCGGCCTTGACGGCAGCGATGCTGCCGGGACGATGCTCCGCTTCTCGGACGAGCTCCTGCGCTGCGCTGTCGTTATTGAGATAGGCGGCGGTCACCTTTGCGCCGAGCCCGGCGAAGTACAGGGAGATGGCCCTGCCGATGCCGCGGGTGCCTCCGGTGACGATGACCGAGCTGTCTTGGAATTCCATTGGCCTACTCCTGCTTCAGTTTTCCAGCTGCCCTACATGGGCTTGATGCGGCTGCGGGAGAGCCGTTTCAGCTGTTTCCAGAGCGGGCCGCGCACCGTGAAGCGGCGCATGGCGTCCAGCATGGCGTCGCTCATGTTCAGCTCCATCCCCGGCGCCACCCAGTTTCTGCGCTGTAGCGCCCGCTTGGCCACCATCTCGCAGAGGGTTTCCCGGATCGGGGGGGAGAGGTAAAAGACCGGCTCCAGCATGGGGGTCCTGGCCGTGATGACGCCGTCCGCGATGGCGCGCTCGTAGAGCGGCGTGCCGGGAAAGATGCGAATGCCGGTCATGGCGATCATGGCGACCGCTTCCAGTTCGTCGGCGAGCGCGAAGGTCTCGTCGATGGTCGCCTCGCTTTCGCCGGGACCTCCGAACAGGATGTAGTGGGCGAAATCGACGCCGGCCTCGCGGCAGAGCCGGGAAGCGCTCCTCAGGTGGG
>DATFAB010000043.1:0-2855 GCA_035255025.1 Geomonas sp. | reverse complement strand
CCCGGATCGGGGGGGAGAGGTAGAAGACCGGCTCCAGCATCGGCGTTGTGGCGGTGATGACACCGTCCGCGATGGCGCGCTGGTAAAGCGGGGTACCGGGGAAGATCCGGATGCCGGTCATGGCGATCATGGCGACCGCTTCCAGTTCGTCGGCCAGCGCGAAGGTCTCGTCGATGGTCTCCTCGCTCTCGCCGGGCCCTCCGAACAGGATGTAATGGGCGAAATCGACGCCGGCCTCGCGGCAAAGCCGGGAGGCGCTCCTCAGGTGGGCAACGCCGAACGACTTGCCCAGGCTGCGGAGCATGGTCGCGGAGCCGGACTCGCTGCCGAATTCGATGGCGTCGCAGCCGGCGGCCACCATGGCGTCCACCAGCGAGGCGTTGAAGAAGCCGGGGTTCACGAAGGCGGACCACTTGACCGAGAGCTTCTCCCGCTCGATGGCGCGGCAAAGGCTCTCGGCGTAGGCCGGCGGGTAGTTGAAGATGTCGTCCACGAAGTAGATGTAGCTTACCCCATGACCGTCCACCAGCGAACGGATCTCCGCCACCACCTCCTGCTCCGGCCTGAGCCGCACCCGGTTCCCCTCCAGGAGCGGATAGTTGCAGTAGATGCAGCTGAAGGGACATCCCCGCTTGGTCTGCAGGTTGGCCATGCCTCCTTCGGCGTGGTAGCGGGCGACCGGGAAGAGCCCCCGGTCGGGGTGCCCGATATCGTGGATCGGCTCGATCGGGCGGTAGCGATGGGCCCCCCTCGCCAGCACCCCCGGCAGGGAAGCCGGCGCATCTCCCCTCTCCAGGCAGGCGATCAGTTCCGGGACAACCACCTCTCCCTCCCCCACCACGCCGTAGTCGGCGTCGAAGTGGGCAAGGAGCTCCACCGGCATCAGCGAGAAGCCGGAGCCCCCCAGGATGATGGAGGACTTGCCCCGGCAGCGCTCCACGATCTCGCGGACCCCCGACAGGTACGACCGGCTGCCGGGATAGGTCACGTTGTCGATATTGCGGATGGACACCAGTACGGCGTCCGGGGCGAATTCCGCCAGCGCCTCGCTGACCGCGGTGCCCGGATCCTCCTCGAAGCAGAGGTCGAGCACCCGCAGCCTATGCCCGCGAGCGGAGAGCGGGCCGGCGAGATAGGAGAGTCCCAGCGGGAAGACCGGATAGGGATGTTTCTCCCTGTTGGCCGAGACGAGCAGAAGGTCCATTCACACCCCCAGGTGTTGGAAAAGCGCCTCCAGCCTGTGAGCGATCGACTGGGGCAGGACGTACTGCAGGATGCCGTCAAGATCGGTAAGGGCGTGCACGGTGCGGCCGGTGGCGAGCACCTTTCCCTCTGAGCCCATGATGTCGCAGCGAAACTCGATGGTGGCGGTTTCCCGGCGGATCAGGGTGGTGCGGACCTGGAGCTGGTCGGCGAAGCGGGCAGGCCTCAGGTACTTCACGTCGAGCGAGACCACCGGGGCCAGGTATCCCTCCGCGGCGATCTGGACCGGGTCCAGGCCGAAACGGCCGGCCAGGTCGTTGCGGGCCTGCTCCATCCAGGCCACGTAATGGCCGTGCCAGGCAATGCGGTAGAGGTCGACCTCGTTGAAGCGTACCTGGATCGGGGTTTCGTGGTATCTGCTCAGTGGCTTAGGCTGCAATTTCACTCTCTATCCAGCGGTTGTATTTGGTCAGCGACTGCGCACACCCCAGCTCGTAGAACTTGCCGGCACCCGCCCGGCGCAGCGCCCGGTAGGTCCTGTCCCAGAAGACAGGGCGGCTCAGTTCGCGCAGCAAAAAGACCGGGATGCCGGCTGCGTCCAGGGGACGCTGGTCCAGGTGGTCGATCAGCGGGCAGACCGGTTCAAGGTAGAGGTAATCGGCGAAGATCTCCAGAAGGTCGAGCTCCAGCGCAGCCATAAGCGGCGTGTGGAGCGGCGCGTCGCAGTCGAAGGTGCTGACGGAAAAGGCTCCCTTTGCGGTGGCCTCGGCGAGCGCGGAGGAGATATCATCCTTCACTCCGCACAGGAGAAAATGACGAGAGGTGTTGTAGTTGGCAAGGTGGACGGAGTTGTTGGAGGCCACGGCTTGCAGCGGCTCTTCGGTCAGGCCGATCACGCAGCCCAGGGCGTACTGCTGTTTCCCTGCCATGCCGGCCATGGCCAGCCCGACCCGCCAGGTCATCTCGAGGGCGAGCGGCTCCGGCAGCGAACCGCAGGCCACCAGAGAGGGATAGATCCCCATGCTGTGCTGGGTGACCAGGTCGGGGCGGATCCCCTGACGGCGCAGGGCGCGCAGCCGGTAGAGACTCTGCGCCACGCCGTACACCTGGAGCTTCACGTTCTCGGTCCCCTCCCCTGCCTGCCACTGGAAGCTGTCCAGGTCGAGGCGGGTTATCGAGCGCACCAGCTCCCGGATCTCCGCGAAATCGGCGTCATCGGGAAGAGCGGCGTCACGCGAAAGGGGCTGTCCGGGAAACATGAAACAGTTCATAACACTCCAAAAACCGTCAAAAAGGTAACGGCAAAAAACTTAAAAGCATTGGCACGGAGGACACAGGGCCTCGTAAGAAAGGGCACAGAGGAAAACGGCATTATTGTTTAGAGGCGGGGAGTTTAATGCCAAGGCTTAAAGCCAAGGCTTAGAGCTCGACCCGCATCAGCCCCTGTGTCCTCCCTGCCCCCCCTGTGTCCTCCGTGTGCAGGCTTTTGAAGTAAAGCTTCAAGCGCCTTTGTGCCTGGCGGTCCTCTTGATGGCGCTTCTGAAGCCGAAGTTCATCGGGCCAAAGACCTGCAGCGACCGGTGCAGCCGGAAGATCCTCTTGTACATGGACGAGAACGAGTAGAAGGAGCTGTTCAGCCAGTCGTGGCCGTC
>DATFAB010000042.1:0-13360 GCA_035255025.1 Geomonas sp. | reverse complement strand
CGGCTTCCTGCCGGGGCGCGAGCAGGAGGCACGCGGCATCGTGCACGCCGGCCGCGCCATGCTGGACTCCATCGTGGACATCCGGACCCCGCGCATCCTTTTGATCCTCAGGAACGCCTACGGCGGGGCCTACGCTTCCTATAACAACTACCCGACCGGCGCCGACCTGGTGCTGGCGCTTCCCACCACCCGCCTGGCCGTCATGGGCCCGGCCGGCAAGGAGTTCGTCTACAAGAACGAGCTCAGGAAGATCAGGAGCGAAGTGGTCGAGCGTGTCAAGCGCGGCACCCAGGAGCGCATCGAGGCTGGCGTCAAGGCGGAACTGGCCAAGATCGACGCCGAGAAGGAGGCAGCCGAGTGGCTGAGGGCCGAGGAGGCGGTGCTTAACACCCGCTACGAGAAGGAGCTCATGAACCCGAAAGAGGCCCTGTCGCTTGGCTCCATCTCCTCGCTGGTCATGCCGACCGATCTCAGGAAGGTGTTGGGCGAGAACATCAACTTCTTCCTGCGCCACTACAAACCGGGCCCGATGCAGGCGGTCCAGAGGGAGTTCCACTAATATGACTACTCAGAATTTGGAGCGCAAGGCGGCCTGTCAGCAGGCGGCAGCTCACCAGGAGCGCCCCCTGCGTCTATTAACGTCACTGGAGAAACAGATGTCACACGACAATTACGCACACAACCCGCTGGTGCACCGCGACCGGCGGCTTTCCAAGTCGCCTTCGGCCTGGGTCCGCTCCTTCTCCTGCGAAGACCTCAAGCCGCTGATCGTCTGTCGCGGCCCGATCAGGATGGAAGCGATGGACGTCTACCAGGAGATGGGGATCACCCACTACGGCATCCTGCTGTCCGAGAAGGACTCCATCGTCTACGCCAACGCCCTGGCGCCGGAGCTCAGGAAACTCACCGACCCCTCCCGCGTACACCGGGTACCCGACTACACCGGCGCCAGCAAGGAAGAGCGCGTCGAGCGTATTCACCAGATCATCCGCATCGCCATCGACAACGGCTACGACTCCATCTTCGCAGGCTACGGTTTCATGGCCGAGGATGACGAGTTCGTGGGTGCCATCGAGCAGGCTGGCCTCAAGTTCATCGGCCCCTGCGCCGCCACCCAGACCGGGGCCGGCAAGAAGGACGAGGCCAAAAGGACCGCCCTTTCGGTGAACGTCTCGGTCACCCCGGGTATCGACAACGTCACCGCGAAAACCCTGATCAAGAAACACGGCTCCCGCGACAAGCTCCTGGCGCTGGCCGCCTCCGAGGGGCTGGAGTGCGAGAAGACCATCCTCGACAACGCCAAGCTCCCCCTGGAGGAGCTCGCCGACCACATCCTGTACGCCTCCTACAACAAGGGGATCGACCTCTTCTCCATCGAGGAGCTCTGCGCCCAGGTGCAGGAGGAAGTGGCAGGGATGCTGAAGCGCTTCCCGCAGAGCCGCGTCCGCCTGAAGGCGATCGGTGGCGGCGGCGGCAAAGGCCAGCGTCTGCTGGGCGCCGCCCTGTTGGGCGAGAAGAACCCGACCGACGAGATGGTCGCCAAGGCTGCCGGCGAGGCTCCCGCCCTAGTGCGCGAGATCCTGAACGAGGTGAAGGCCAACGGCATCGGCGACAACAAGAATGTGCTGGTAGAGCTCAACATCGAGCAGACCCGCCACAACGAGATCCAGCTGATCGGCAACGGCGACTGGTGCCTCGCGCTGGGCGGCCGCGACTGCTCCCTGCAGATGCATGAGCAGAAGCTCCTCGAAGTATCCGTCACCCAGGAAGGGCTGATGGCAGCCATCGAGAGCGCCAAGGCCGCCGGCAGGAACGCCGAGGTCAAAGCGCTGGAGAGCGATCTCAAGGTCCTGAAGAGGATGGAAGAGGAGTCCGAGCGTTTCGGCAAGGCCGTCGGCCTCGACTCCGCCTCCACCTTCGAGTGCATCGTGGACCGCGACCGTCACTACTTCATGGAAGTGAACACCAGGATCCAGGTTGAGCACCGGGTAACCGAACTCTGCTACGCGCTTAAATTCGTGAACCCGGAAGACCAGAACGACTTCTTCGTGGTCGAGAGCCTGGTGGAGACGATGGCCCTGCTGGCACGCCACAAGAAGCGGGTCCCCAAGCCGGAGCGTTTCGTCCGCTTCAACGCCGCCGTCGAGGCACGCCTGAACGCCACCGACGCCTCCCTTTCCCCGCACGCGGGGGGCATGATCCGTTACTGGTCCAAACCGATCGAAGGCGAGATCCGCGACGACCAGGGGATCAGCATGGTCAACCCGGACACCGGCATCTTCATGAAGTACAAGGTTGCCGGCGCCTACGACTCCAACATCGCGCTGCTCCTTACCAAGGGCAATGACCGGCTGGACAGCTACGAGAAGATGTCCGAGGTCCTGCGCGCCACCACCCTGCGCGGCACCGACCTGGCCACCAACCTGGAATTCCACTACGGCCTGGTCAACTGGTTTTTGGGCAGAAACGTGATGGCCAAGCCGACCACCCGCTTCGTGGTCCCCTACCTGACCCTGGTCGGCACCCTGAAGGAAGCCGCCAACAAGCTGGACCCGGTCTACGCCTTCCTGCAGATGAAGAAGCACTACCAGAAGCTGATCACGGAGGCCTACGCCGACCAGCCTGAGGTAGCAGCCAAGGAAGCGAAGAACATGTCGACCCTGCTGGACCGCAAGGGGACCCTGATCACCCGCCCGATCGAGCGGCTGCTGGGCGACCCGCACCTCCTCTCCGGGTGGCTGTCCATGAACACCAAGAACTTCCGGATCGACAACGGCAAGGTGGTCTGGCTCAGGAACCCGATCGGCGTCCTGAACGAGACCTACGAGTACCTGCACATGAATCACCGTCCCCACAAGCCGGCGGCGGAGATCATCTGGAGCCACGACAACGAGCTTCTGCAGCAGGCACTGCGCTTCTCCAGGACCATCCGCGAGAAGTTCGGCCTGGCCCGTGACGAGTACCACACCCTGAGCCAGATTCTGCAGAACGAGGAGCCGCAGGGCGGCTTCGATGCCGCAACCTGGCAGCAGGTGAGAAGCGCCCACTTCGGCTATGAAGCTGGCCTGGAACTGCTCGGCATGCTGTTCCTGATCGGGGCGCAGACCAGGTTCTGGGACCTCAAGGTCGAGGAAGACCTGGAGATCACCATCCCCGAATACCTGAACGACCCGGAACTGCAGGCCCGCATGAAGAAGGTGCTGGTTCCGCCGCCGGCCACCAAGGCGGACGAGATCGTGGCCATCTGCGGCGGCATGTACTATGGCCAGGAAGCACCGGGCATGCCCCCCTTCGTCACCGAGGGGATGCACTTCGACAAGGGACAGCCGCTCTACATCATCGAAGTCATGAAGATGTTCAACAAGGTGTACGCACCGTTCTCCGGCACCATCGACAAGATCCTGATGACCGGCGCCGACGGCACCATCGTTTCCAAGGGACAGCCGCTCTTCAAGGTCACCCCGGACGAGAAGTTCGTGGAAGTCGACGCTACTGCACTGGAGAAGGAAAAGCGCTCCATCACCTCCGAGTACCTGAAAGCGGTGCTGTAGGCCCTTCCGGCTTCAAAAACAAAAAGGCTCCGGATCGATTGATCCGGAGCCTTTTTTTTCACCAAGACCTCAGTGCCAACTGGGTCTTTTTTTATATGGCTAGGCAGCCGCGAAGCAAAAATTGTCGCCCTCGACCGATGCCGAGAGCGCTTCCATGAACGAGTCGGCCATGGGGTCCTTGACGATGGCCATCAAGCCATGATTGACGGACCACATGGTCCCGCAGATGCTGCACTCCACCAGATCCTCAGTGAAGCTTCCAGCGCGTAAATCGATCGCTACGTGGTCGCGGTTTTTGCAAACGGGGCATTGCATGCCTACTCTCCTTTCAGGCCTCATGGCTTGTCACATGTTTTAGTTTTTAAAACTATATGCAAGCGCTGATTTTATTGCAAGCATAAATTTTTCAAAAATCATCGTTATAACAACAGTTTAACTGGAGTTTGAGTTTTGCAGGTCAGACCGCCATTTTAGCTGCGCGTCAAAAACAAAACAACAAAGGAAAGAGCTTCCGCGCCGTCATCGTTATAACTTACTGTTTTTACATGTATTCACTCCTTTAAATCATTATTTTAAAAATAAAACAGTCTGCCACCCGTATAAACCACCCCCGCCTGGTCCGAGCCCCCAATATTTTTTTAAAGCCCCCCTCTTTCCCGGTTATCCGAGACTTCGTTGTCGAGGGGCGTACTCCGAGTTCCACCCCTGAGCAGCAGTCGCCCACCCCTCCCGTGCACCATGCCGGGGGGACCCAACCCTCTCAACGGAGAAAGAGACCGGCACGCACCGATTGAGCTTACTCACATTGAACATCTCGAAGGAAAGGGGGGGCGCCAAGCAGGTAAAAAGGAGTGGGTGCAGACTACCGACAGTCACATTGCAAGTCCAGCACCGTACCCGATGGTTACTGCCGCACTTTTACTCACAAGTTCAATCATTTGCCGCTCGCATCACTCTATTTGCCAGCAACTGAAACAGATACAATTAGTCTCACAGTCGGCACTAAGAGTGACTTGCTACCCCTCATTACAGCACAAAAAAAATAAAAATGAGAAATTTTGCTCAATCCGCTTGCACAGGTTTTAATTTTGAGTTATTGTAGCCCACAATGCTGGTACACCATTTTCATAAGGGAATTCTTATGTTTAGCAAAATAAACCATCTCGGCGTCGCCGTCCGCTCCCTGGAGGAGGCCGTTCCGTTCTACCGCGACACCTTGGGAATGACATACAGCGGAACCGAAGAGGTCGCCAGCCAGCAGGTTAAGGTGGCCTTTTTAGCGATTGGGGAGTCGAAGATCGAGCTCCTCGAGCCGACCTCGCCGGAAAGCCCCATCGCCAAGTTCCTGGAGAAGAACGGACCGGGGGTGCACCACGTGGCTTACGAGGTGGCAGACATCGAGACCGCCATCGCCAAGCTCACCGAGGCCGGCACCAGGATGATCGACGCAACACCCCGCAAGGGGGCTCACGGGGCGCTGATCGCTTTCGTGCATCCCAAAAGCAGCGGCGGCGTGCTCACCGAACTCTGCCAGAGCGCCCACTGACCAGTGATAAAAAAGTGCAAAACCGGCCTTTCTGTAAGCTGGTTGTGACAAAGGGGTGATACAACGGGGAGACCGCCACCGATCGAACAGCAAGGGCAAGGTCACATTTTCATGAAAACCCCATTTTTCTATTGACTTTTGTTTGAATAATTATATATTGGCGTCAGTTTTATATAACATGGTTTTGCTTTTGGTGGCCTGAGGAGCTATTGGACGCGTCTCTATGACGGGAGTCGATACATGCCCGACCATATGCCAGTCGTCAATATCCAGTACCAGGCTCTCATGTACCGCCGCTGATCCCCTAGCGACGGGAAGAGAGCCTTTTTTTTAAAGGAGGTCCAGGTACCCGCATCACGTAGCAGGAATTTTAATTCAATCACGGTGAACCAACCAACAGGAGGAAATGATGAGCTTAAAGAAAACGATGCTGGCAGTCGCAGCAGTGGGAGCAGTATCCGCGGCCACCGCGGTACCGGCAATGGCGCTGGAAAACGAGTTTCACGGCATGTTCAGGGTAAGGGGTTTCGTTTCCAACTTCGACGACTCCGGCTCCGGCGCCGTGGCGATCGGCAAAGAGGCCGGCTCTTCCGTGATCAGCTCCCCCCAGTACCCGGGCGGCAGGCCCTACAACAATCCCCCCACCTACACCTACGTCGAGCAGCGCGCACGCCTTATGTACCAGGCAAAGGCAAATGACGACCTGAAGTTGGTGACCCACTTCGAGTTCGACTCCCGCTGGGGTGACAACTCCTACAACTCCAACTCCACCTTCAGGAACAACGGTGGCGGCATCGGCGCCGACCAGACCAACCTGGAGACCAAGAACATCTATCTCGAATTCAAGATCCCCACCACTCCGGTCAGGGTCAAAGCCGGTATCCAGGGCTTCACCGACAACTACAAAGGGATCATCTTCAACAACGACGCAGCCGGCGTGACCGCCGTTGCTCCGATCGGCCCGGTCACCGTCCAGGGCGGCTACTTCCGCTTCGACGACGCAACCGGCACCAGCGCTACCAACAACACCTACTACGGCAGCGAAAACGCGGCTGCCGGCTACAGCAACACCACCGCCAACTTCGGCACCGGCACCCTCACCGCCGCCCAGATCGCCGCTGGCAACGTGGCGGCAGGCACCAACGCAACGGTCGGTTTCATGACCCGCGACTTCATGACCCTGGGCGCCAAGCTGAACGTCAGCAAGGTCCTCTCGGTCGGCGCTGACTACTACCTGCTCTACAGCGACATCTTCCGTCACCTCCAGGAGAAAACCTACGTCAACACCTTCGGCGTCAACGCCGAGGCTAAAGTGGGTCCGGCCACCGTCAACGGCTTCGCCATGTACCAGTTCGGTAGCCTGGGCAGCGGCTTAAGCTCCCACCAGGATCTGACCGCCTGGGCAGCCAACGTGGCAGGCAGGGTGCCGGTCGGCCCCGGTACCGCCAAAATCACCGCCCTGGTCCTCTCCGGCGACCACAACACCAGCACCACCGGCGGCTCCAGGACTGACTTCCAGACCATCATGGAGCGCGGCGCAACCACCTCCGGCCACACCTTCTACGAGTCCAACTCCCAGTTGCTGTTCAGGAACATCTACGCCACCGCCCAGACCGACCGCGCCGTGGTGTTCGACCTCAACAACAACGGCCGCGGCATCGTGACCGCCTTCGCCGGCTACGACCTCCCGATCGGGAAGTTCTTCGCCAACTCCAACGTCGGCCTCGGCTGCATTTACACCGACAACCCCAACTACAACAACGGCGGCATCGGCTCCGGCAGCGGCAACATCCTGGGTACCGAGATCAACACCGAAGTCGGCTACAAGCTGTATGACAACATGACCGCCAGCGTGGCGGCCGCCTACATGTTCCTGGGCGACTTCTACAAGACCAGCGCGGGCAAACCGGACAACCCCTACACCACCAAAGTCATGCTTAACTACACCTTCTAAGAAGGTCCCTGTATCAACCAAAAGCCGGAGAGGCAACTCTCCGGCTTTTTTTGTGTCTAAGCTCTTTTTTTTACCGTCAGAGCCAGACGACGCCCTCTTCCAGCCCCCCTTCCAAGTCATAAAAAAATGCGGACCAGTCTTTTAAAAAGCCCTGAAAAATAACCGGAAAACAAGAGACAGTAAAACACCGTCATTATGCTTTCTCTTATTAAAAAAAGGGGTTTGACAACCATACAGAAAGTGCTTTAATACAATCATAAAGCCAACTTCAGCCGCAGGGAAAGGAGCGAAATATGAAAAAAATGGTACTGGTGATGACCGCCGCCTTCTGCGTGATGTCGACGGTCCCGGCGTTTGCCCAGATGTCGCAGGCTGAGAAGGATGAATGCCTCCTGGCCTCCAAGAACTGCATGGACCAGGTCGACGACATCTACAAAAGGATGCACAAGCTGAACCGCGAGATAAAGAAAGGGACCAAGGTCTACACCCCGGCCGAACTGAAACAGCTGCAGCAGAAACTCCAGGAAACCGACGACATGCTGCGCAAGATGGAACAGGCCGGCGGGAGCTGACCCCCCCTGGAGCTGGCGGCCGCCGTTGCCCGCAATGGAGCAAGCCATTGACGGCGCTCGCGGCGACAGATTTCACCATGAAAAAAGCGGACCGCAAGGCCCGCTTTTTTCATGCCCGCAAAAGCGGCTCCTGCAACGCAGAAACACCGCGCCAAAGGCCCCTTCCGCTCAGGAAACCCTTTGACTTGACAGGGAAGCTCTGCGATAATCCGGCAGCAAAAAATCCCCCGGAAAAGCGGAGCACTGATGAAAAGAACCCTTGTTGCCACCCTCGTTCTCGTCTTCGGCCTGTTCTTGATCCCCATGGTCGCCGTTGCCTCTCCCATCAAAACCTTCGTCAAGGATTTCGCAGTCTCCGCTCCAGCCCCTGACAACCTGAAGGGAACCTTGAAGGCGCTGCTTGCCTCCAGGCTGCGCGGCGACGGCATCGAGGTAGTCGACAGCGAGGCGGAGGCAGAGGTGGTGGTCTCTCCCAGCTACACACAGCTCGGCAAGATGTTCAGCCTGGACGCCGTGGCCAAGAGCGCTCCCGGCCGCCAGCTCGCCACCGCCTTTGAACAGGGGGACAATCCAGACACGGTGATCGCCTCCGTGGGCAAACTCGCCAGCAAGCTGAAGGAGGAGATCCTCAAGGGGTACCCTGCCAAGGAAGCGGTGCAGCCATCCCAGGCTCCGGCAGCCACTGCCGCGCAGCCTGTCCCGACCATCCCGGCCGCTGCCATGGCAGGGCAGGCACCCAGGGTGCTCTGGAGCAGCCCGCGCCTGACCGGAGCCCAAAGCGCCCTGGCTGCCGCGGGCGCCGGTCTGTTCCTCACCGTCCAGGGACGCGACCTGCTGCTCTACCGCAAGGATGCCAAGTTCACCATAGCGGCCCGGACCGAGGTACCCTCCCGCCTGAAGGTGGTGGGTTTGGACACCCTGGCCGCTCCTGAGGGGGTGCTGGCCTTCGTCAGCGCAATGGACAAGGAGGAAGCAGCTTCCAGCGTCTACCAGGTCACCCCCGGCGGCTTTAAGCTCCTCGCCGAGAAAGTCCCCTACCTTTTCCGGACCGTCGCCCCGAATGGCGCGGGCAAGGAACTCTTCGCCCAGCAGATCGGAAACGACGGCCAGTACTACGGCGACGCCTACCATGCATCCTTTGCCAAAGGCGCTGTCCAGCTGGGCAAGGCCGTCAAGCTGCCGGCCGGGGCCAACATCTTCAACTTCAATACTTTCGGCGACCGTGCCGGCAACACCTACACGGTGGCCTTCACCGAGAGCGGCTACCTGGCAGTCTACTCCGACGCAGGCAAGGAGCTCTGGAGAAGCGACGACAAATTCGGCGGCTCCGAGAATTTCATCATGGGGCACGACGCGGAAAACGAGCGGTTCTACGGTAACAGCGAGAAGCCCCGCTTCCTCGACCAGCGCATCACCATCACCGAGCGCGGCGACCTCATCGTCCCCCAGAACACCGGCTTCCTGGTAGTGGGCAACATGCGTTCCTATTCCAAATACAGCATGGTGGCCTTGAGCTGGAACGGTTCCGCCCTTGAGGAGCTCTGGAGGACCAAGCAGACCCAGGGGTACCTGGCGGACTACCTCCTCGAACCCGGCTCCCACGAACTGGTGGTGCTGGAAGTGACCCAAAAGGAAGGTGTCTTCGGTAAAGGAGCCAGCGCCATCAGGGGCATTCCGGTCCAATAGGCGCGGCGGGAGGGGGAATTAATCGTTGACTTCCCCCCTCTATGCTGTTACGGTTTCCTTTTTTCGTCCGCGCGCAGCCCCCGGGCCGCGCGCGGGAAAAGGCCCCCTTCGGCGCGCGTGCCGCGTGCCCCGCAGTGGCCTCAAACCATAGTGTAATTTTTCAGGATTGCCCGTGACCAACCCCTCGTGCATCGAAGCTCCGCTCCCCAAAGGGGTGAGCGACTTCCTCCCGGAAACCGCCGACAAGATCACCTTCATCGCCGGCCGCATCCACCGCGTCTTCGACCTCTGGGGCTTCAGGCGCATGATCACCCCGCTGCTCGAGTTCGAGGACGTGCTGGCGCTCGGCATGGGCGAGGAACTGCGCGGCAAGACCTTCCGCTTCGAAGACCGCCAGACCGGCAGACTGCTGGCCATCCCCCCCGACATCACCCCCCAGGTCGCCCGCATCGTGGCCACCAGGATGCACGCCCTCCCGCTCCCCCACCGCATCTACTACAACGGCCGCGTGCTGCGCCAGGCGCAGATGCAGTCCGGGCGCAGCCGGGAGATCTTCCAGTCGGGGGTCGAACTGATAGGCCTGGACTCTCCGGAGGCGGACGCCGAGATGGTCGCCATGGCGGTCGAGGTGCTGAAGGGGCTCGGCTTCTCCGGCTTCAAGATCGACCTCGGCCAGGTCGCCTTCTACCGCGGCATCATGGACGCGGCCTCCCTTTCCGACGCGGTCAGGAGACCGCTGCAGGAGGCCATCGCCAAGAAAGAGGTGAGCGCGGTGCGCTCGCTTTTAGAGGGTGAGAAGGTCGCCGACCGGGTCAAGGAGGAGATCGCGCTGCTCCCCAGGCTGTTCGGCGGCCGCGAGGTCATCGAGGAGGCAGCCCGCATGGTCGGCAACGACCGCTCCAAGAGGGCCCTCGACAACCTGGCGCAGGTGATCGAGATCCTGGACATCTACGGCGTCGCCGACCACCTGACCGTGGACCTCGGCGAGATCCGGGGGCTCGACTACCACACCGGCATCACCTTCGAAGGCTTCGTGCCGGGGGTAGGCGAGGCGGTCTGCTCCGGCGGACGCTACGACGACCTCACCGCCAAGTACGGCTTCCCGGCTCCGGCCACCGGCTTCGCCTTCAACATCATGGCGCTTTTGGCCGGCCTCTCCAGGAAACCGGAGGTGGAGGCGAGCCGAAGCCGCGACTTCCTGATCTTCAACCAGAAGGACGACCGCCGCGAGGCGCTGGAAGTTGCCCAGGAGCTCAGGGGGCACGGCTTCACCTGCGCCCGCGACATCATCAAGCGGGATTTCGACAGCTCGCTCGACTACGCCAAAAAGATGGACATCAGGATGCTTTTGGTGATCGGGTCAGAAAAGTGCAAGGACAACGAACTCTTCCTGGTACGGACCGCCGACCGTCGGGGCGTGGTGGTGACCAGGGAAGAGTTGTTCGATAAAGGTCTGGAAGAGAAATTCGATCGGCAAGGGGAGAATCATGGCTAACGTCGTTGTAATCGGTGCCCAATGGGGTGACGAGGGCAAAGGGAAGGTAGTCGACATCTACACGGAGTTCGCGGACGACGTGGTGCGCTACCAGGGCGGTAACAACGCCGGCCACACGCTGGTGGTCGGAGACGAGAAGGTGATCCTGCACCTGATTCCGTCGGGGATCCTGCACGAGGGAACCAGGTGCGTGATCGGGAACGGCGTGGTGCTCGACCCGGAGGTCTTCATCATGGAGATCACCAGGCTGAAGGCCAACGGCTACCTGAAGGACGACAAGGCGCTGCTCCTTTCAGAGGCGCTGCACATCATCATGCCGTACCACAAGCGGATCGACATCGCCCGCGAGGCGAAAAGCGGCTCCAAGAAGATCGGCACCACCGGCCGCGGCATCGGGCCGGCCTACGAGGACAAGATCGGGCGCCGCGGCATCCGCCTCATGGACCTCCTGGACGAGAAGACTTTCACCCGCAAGGTGAAGGAGATCCTCGACGAGAAGAACCTGATCCTCACCCAGCTTTTGGGTGACAAGCCGTTCACCTTCGAAGAGATCTACAACGAGTACATGCCCTACGCCGAGGTGCTCAGGAAGTACGCGGCCGACACGGCACTGCTGCTGCACCAGGACATCAAGGCCGGCAAGAGCCTCCTCTTCGAGGGCGCCCAGGGCACCCTCCTGGACGTGGACCACGGTACCTATCCGTACGTGACCTCCTCCTCCACCTGCGCAGGTGGCGCCTGCACCGGCAGCGGCGTGAGCCCGCGCGAGATCCACGAAGTCATCGGCATCTCCAAGGCCTACGCGACCAGGGTGGGCAGCGGCCCCTTCCCCACCGAGCTCCTCGACGAGACCGGGGAGGCGCTCCGTCAGGCAGGCCGCGAGTTCGGCTCCACCACCGGCAGGCCGCGCCGCACCGGCTGGTTCGATGCCCTGGTGGCCCGCTACGCCGTGCGCGTGAACGGCCTGACCGGCATCGCCATCACCAAGCTGGACGTCCTCTCCGGCCAGGAAACCGTCAAGGTCTGCACCGCCTACAAGTACGGCGACCAGATCCTGGACGAGATCCCGGCCAGCCTGGAGATCATGGAACAGTGCACCCCGATCTACGAGGAACTCCCCGGCTGGAACGACGACATCACCGGTGCGAAAAGCCTCGACGAACTGCCGGAAAACGCCCGCCGCTACGTGGCGCGCGTGGAAGCACTCTCCGGTGCCCCGGTCGTGCTGGTTTCGGTCGGCCCGCGCCGCGACGAGACGATCGTGCTCAGGAACCCGTTCGAGAAGTAACCGCTTGAAACGCGGCCCCTCTGGTCCGCGTTTCATTTTCTTCTCCATTTATTAAAAAAAGAGGTTGACGCCTCCAATCCAATTTGTTATAAGGTTGTTCTTGTTTCGCCGAGCAAGCATGAGCCGCTAGCTCAGTTGGTAGAGCACCTGACTTTTAATCAGGTGGTCGTTGGTTCGATCCCAACGCGGCTCACCATTCGTCCCCATCGTCTAGCCCGGCCCAGGACACCGCCCTTTCACGGCGGCGACGCCGGTTCAAATCCGGCTGGGGACGCCATTTAAAGAATCAGCCCTTGAGGCACCTCGAGGGCTTTCTTCACCGGTTGTACAAAGTAGCATGAGCCGCTAGCTCAGTTGGTAGAGCACCTGACTTTTAATCAGGTGGTCGTTGGTTCGATCCCAACGCGGCTCACCATTCTACCACGCCCCCTGCCCCCTCATCGGGACAGGGGCTTCAATTTTCGGTCCCATCGTCTAGTGGTTAGGACACCGGCCTTTCACGTCGGTAACAGGGGTTCAAGTCCCCTTGGGATCACCATCTTAAAAGCGAAGGCCGCTCCTCACGGGGAAGCGGCCTTCGCTTTTTTGCCCTGCCTGCCTAAACTGTACGATCTGGCGCCTCCCCCCATCCTCGCCCTGGCCCTCCCCTTGAAGTGGAGGGGACGTAAAAAAAGAGCTCTGATCGTCATGCCGAAAGCTCACTTCTTGTTGGCCGGCCACTCTCTCATGCAGTAGGGGCACTCTTTCACGCCGTGGATAATGGTATCTCTTAACTGCTCATCCTGGTACACAGCAGCACAACCCTTAGCCACTGGATACTGATGCACGGTATTTTCCTTGATGAAGTAAAGCATCTCCAACCTCCTTTTCTATCCGATGTGTCAGCGCCGGGACGGCCTGATATACGGTAGGTAGTATGAAATAAAGAACAGCGATGTCAACATCAGCGCGAAATAGATTTACAATCACTTGCAGTCGGGCCATAGTAGCAACCATCACCCCATCAAACAGTGCACGCAATGCAGATGTTACAGCTCCACCCTGAGTGAAACGTGACAAAACCAGCGATGCCACCCCTCTCCCCCGATGTCATCACGACTCACCCTTCACCGCTCAGCCACCCGCCATTTCGGCGCTTCTGGTCGGCGCGGCTCGCCTCCACCCTTGCCTACCAGATGCAGGGAGTCGCGGTCGGCTGGCAGATCTACGCGCTGACCGGCAGCGCATGGTACCTGGGGCTCGTGGGCTTGGCCCAATTCCTGCCCATG
>DATFAB010000041.1:0-50098 GCA_035255025.1 Geomonas sp. | reverse complement strand
AACCGGCGCCCGGGTGGTTGACACCCGCAAGACCACGCCCGGCCTGCGGGTGCTGGAGAAATACGCCGTGCGGGTAGGCGGCGGCACCAACCACCGCACCGGCCTCTACGACGGCGTGCTGATCAAGGAAAACCACATCGCTGCCGCCGGCGGCATCAAGGAAGCGGTCCGCCTGGCCAGAAACTACATCCCCCACACCCTGAAGATCGAGGTCGAGACCGAGACCATGGACGAGGTAGGCCAGGCACTGGAGGCCGGCGCCGACATCATCATGCTCGACAACATGAGCCTCGACCAGATGAGGGAGGCGGTACAGCTGATCGGCAAGCGCGCGCTGGTGGAGGCTTCCGGCGGTGTGAACCTGGCCACCATCAAGGCGATCGCCGAAACAGGGGTGGACATCATCTCGGTTGGGGCCCTCACCCACTCGGTGAAAGCGGCCGACATCTCCATGCTGATGGAGGAGCGTTGAAAGAGGCCGAAGTCGACGGCAGGATCCTGGAACTTTTCCGCTCCGGTGACGGCTTCGTTTCCGGGGAGGCGTTAAGCCGCCTTTTGGGCCTTTCGCGCACCGCCGTCTGGAAGCACGTCAACGCGTTAAGAGCTGCCGGCTACCGCATCGAGGCGGTCCCCGCCAAGGGATACCGGCTGCTCGACTCTCCGAAGCTTCTGAACAAGCACGACATCGGCGCCGGGCTCGCCACCCGCAGGATCGGCAGCAACCTGGTCTGCCTGAAGGAAACCGAGTCCACCAACACCCTGGCCTTCAAGATGGCCGAGGAGGGCGCCGCCGAGGGGACCGTGGTGATCGCCGACGGGCAGAACGCCGGCAAGGGAAGACTGGGACGCATCTGGCTCTCCCCAGCCGGGGTCAACCTGTACTGTTCGATCTTACTCAGACCGCCCATCTCGCCGATGGCCGCCTGTCAGCTCACCTTTCTCTCCGCCGTCGCCGTGGCGCGAGCCATAGAGAAGTGCACCGAGCTCACCCCACAGATAAAGTGGCCCAACGACGTGCTGATCGGAGGCAAGAAAGTCGCCGGGCTATTGAACGAGATGAACGCCGAGACCGAGAAGGTCAACTTCGTGGTGCTGGGGATCGGCGTCAACCTGAACGTACGGCTCTCCCAACTGGGGGGCACCCTGCGCTATCCCGCCACCTCTCTGGTGGAAGAGTCCGGCGTGGAGGTCGACCGGGTGGCGTTCACCCGCACCCTGTTAAGCGAGATCGATGAGCTGTACGACCGGTTCCTCTCCGACGGAGAGGGGCCGATCAGGAGCGAATGGCTGGAGCGCTCGTCCATGCGCGGACGGAGCGTGAAGGTGGCGGTGGGCGAGCGGCAGTTCTCCGGCGTGGTGCAGGGGGTCGACCAGTTCGGCGCCCTGCTGGTGCTGGTAGGGGACAAGGTGGAGACGGTACTGTCCGGGGACGTAACACCTATCTGACAGGTCCAACCCCATCCTCACCCTGCCCCTCTCCTTGAAGGAGAGGGGACGCGATGGGAACTTTCGCAGCTAAAAGCGGCTTCAACACAGCCTCAACTGGCCCCTTCGGGCTCGCCTCGACACCCCTCCCCTTCAAGGGGAGGGTCGGGGTGAGGATGGGGTTAAGTGAGGGTTGCAACAAGAAAAAGCTTGGGGGTTTCATTTGCTTTTGGTGATCGACGTCGGGAACAGCAACATCGTGCTCGGCATTTACGACGAAGACAGGCTGGTCAGGGACTGGCGGGTATCCACCGACAAGTCCAAGACCATCGACGAATACGGCATCCTCTTTCACGACCTGTTCCGGTTGGCCGGCATCGGCTTCTCCGATATCAAGGACATCATCGTCTCCTCGGTGGTGCCGACCCTGACCGGCGTCCTGGAAAAGCTGGCCAGGCAGTATTTCTCCATCACCCCCTACGTGGTCGGCCCCGGCATCAAGACCGGCATGCCGATCCACTACGACAATCCCAAGGAAGTGGGCGCCGACCGCATCGTGAACGCCATCGCCGGCTACGAGAAATACCGCCAGGCGCTGATCATCGTCGACTTCGGCACCGCCACCACCTTCGATTACGTCAACAAGAAGGGTGAGTACTGCGGCGGCGCCATCGCCCCCGGCCTGGCCATCTCCATGGAGGCGCTCTTCCAGAAGGCAAGCAAGCTCCCCCGGGTGGACATCGCGCGCCCCGCCAGCATCATCGCCAAGAACACGGTGAACTCCATGCAGGCAGGCATCTTCTTCGGCTACGTGGGACTGGTGGACGGCATCGTGCAGCGCATGAAGAGCGAAGGGAAAGAGAAGATCAAGGTGATCGCCACCGGCGGGCTGGCCTCGCTGATCGCACCGGAGTCCACCACCATCGAGTCGGTGGACGAATTCCTCACGCTGGAGGGATTAAGGATCATCTACCAGAGAAACAGATAGATATAGCCGGGAAGCTGAAGTCAATGCAGAGGGCTGGCACTGGATCAGAATGGCAGCACAACCGGTCAGCACTGGATAAACCTGGATCACGGCTATAATAGAAGTGAGCGCAAGAGACAACAAGGATAAAGGAGGGCGTCGCAGAGACAGTCACAGGGAATGACATAGGTAGATGAGGTATAGTTTTCGTTCGCTTTACTCACAGGTCGGGTTTCGTTTTCTGGGTGGGTCACTGACTTATTCAAATTCAAACGGAGGGCACCATGGGAAGGTATGAAACGGCAAAACTACGCAACCTGGGCATTGTAGCTCACGGGGGCGCCGGCAAAACCTCGCTGGCCGAGGCGATCCTGTTCAACACCGGCATGATCGACCGCCTGGGCCGGGTGGACGACGGCAGCTCGACGATGGACTTCGAACCGGAGGAGATCAAGCGTCGTATCTCCATCACCTCTTCCCTTGACCACTGCGAATGGAAAGACTGCTCCATCCACCTCGTCGACACCCCGGGCTACGGCAACTTCATCGCCGATACCCGTGCCTGCATGCGCGCCCTGGATGGCGCCGTGGTGATCCTCTCCGCCATCTCCGGCGTCAAAGTCCAGACCGAGGAGGTCTGGAAATGGGCCAACGAGTTCGAGATCCCGCGCATCGCCTTCGTCAACAAGATGGACCGCGAACGGGCCAGCTTCCTGCGCGCCATCGACGACATGGAGAAGGCTCTGGGCGCCCGCGGGGTGGCCATCCAGATGCCGCTGGGAGCCGAGGATAACTTCCAGGGAGTCATCGACCTGGTGCGCATGAAGGCCTTCCGCTACGAGGACGACCTCTCCGGCAAGTTCAAGGAAGAGGAAATCCCCAAGGAGTACCTGGACGAGGCCAAGCGCCTGCGCGAGATGATGGTGGAGACGGTGGCCGAGGCCTACGACGCCCTCACCGAGAAGTTCCTGGAGGTGGGGGAACTGACCGAGGAGGAGATCCTGGACGGCCTGCGGGTGGGCGTTTTGAGGAGCACCTTCACCCCGGTCCTGTGCGGCTCCGCCGTCATGAACGTCGGCGTGGCCCAGCTCCTGGACGCCATCTGCGCCTACATGCCCTCCCCTTTGGACAGGACCAAGGCGGCCGGCATCAACCCGGTGACCCAGGACGTCATCGAGCGCGGCCCCTCGGAAAGCGAACCGTTCTCGGCACTGGTCTTCAAGACCACCTCGGACCCCTACACCGGCAAGATCTCCATCTTCAGGATCTACTCCGGCGTGCTCAATTCCGACTCGGTCATCTACAACTCCTCCAAAGGGGTGCAGGAGAGGATCGGGCAGATCTACGAGCTGGAAGGGAAGAAGCAGCACGCGCTCAAGCAGGCGGTGGCAGGCGACATCGTTGCGGTCACCAAGCTCAAGGAAACGGTGACCGGCGACACGCTGTGCGACGAGGCGAAGCCGATCGTTTACGAACCGGCCCAGCCGCTGCAGCCGGTGATTTCCTACGCCATCGAGCCCAAGACCAAGAACGACGAGGACAAGATCCACTCGGCGCTGGCCAGGATGATCGAGGAAGACCCCACCATCGAGTCGCACCGCGACCCGCAGACCAAGGAGTTCATCATCTCGGGGATGGGTCAGGTCCACCTCGAGGTGATCGTCGAGAAGATGAAGCGCAAGTTCGGGGTCGACGTGCTGCTGAAAACCCCCAAGGTCCCCTACCTGGAGACGGTGCGCGGCTCGGTCAAGGTGCAGGGCAAGTACAAGAAGCAGTCCGGCGGGCGCGGCCAGTACGGCGACTGCTGGATCGAGCTGGCACCGCAGCCGCGCGGCGAAGGGTACCTGTTCGAAGACAAGATCGTGGGGGGCGTGATCCCGCGTCAGTACATCCCGGCTGTCGACAAGGGGATCCAGGACGCCGCCAAGGAAGGGTTCCTGGCTGGCTACCCGGTGGTCGACTTCAAGGTCGCCCTCTATGACGGCTCCTTCCACACGGTCGACTCCTCCGAGATGGCCTTCAAGGTGGCGGGCTCCATGGCCTTCAAGAAAGCGATGGAGATGTGCAAGCCGGTGCTTTTGGAGCCGATCGTCAACATGAAGATCACCGTTCCCGACGAGTACATGGGTGACGTGATCGGCGACCTCAACTCGCGGCGTGGCAAGGTGGTGGGGGTTGAGCCCAAGGCGAACTCCCAGATCATCAGGGCGGTGGTCCCGATGTCCGAGGTGCTCACCTACTCCAACGATCTTCGATCGATGACCAGCGACCGCGGCCTGTTCACCTCGGAATTTTCCCACTACGAGGAGGTGCCGAGCCACCTGGCCCAGAAGGTCATCAGCGAGGCAGCACAGAAGGGAAACAACCACAAGGCGGCCTGACCCGCATGGCGGCCTGCCCCGCGAGGGGACCAGGCTCCGCAGGTGCTGTCCCCTTGCTTGAAGCAACTATTCACCGCATCCTTCAACCCTCCCCTCCCCTTCACGGGGGGGGCGAGGGTGGGGATGGGGTATTTTTATTGCCATTTAGTGAAGGAATTCAGGAGGGACGAAGGAGATGTCGGATAACTTTTCACCGGAAGCGGATGACCAGAAGCCAGAACAGAAAAAGTCGCAGCAGATGCTCCTCCTGCTTCTCTTGTTGCTGATACTCCTCTTTTGCTACCTTTATTTCTTCACCGGCCTGATCAGACCCCGCCCCGAGGCACCGCCTCCCCCGCCCAAGCCGGCTGCCGAGAACATCGTGAAGCAGCCGCTGCCGCCGCGCCCCTCCGAGAAGGGACCGGAGTCAGCCAAGCCGGAAGAAAAACCTGCGGCTAACGCGCCAGGAGCCAAGGCACCCGAGGTCGCCAAGGAAGCAAAACCGGCGCCTACCGCTGCCGGCAAACCCGAGCAGCCCCACAAACCGGGCGAGAAGGGTCCGGAGAACAAACCCGGGAAACCCGCCCCCGAGGCAAAGCAGGCAAAACCCGCCCCTGCCGAGGCGAAGGCCGGCAAGCCGGCCCCCGAGGCTAAAGGCAAGCCGGCCGAGAACAAGCCTGCCGGCGCCGCTGCCGCCAAGGGTGAAAAAGCGGGCGCCCAGGCCAAAGCCGGCAAACCTGCGGCTGCCGAAGCGGCCAAGGCCAAGAATGGCAAAGTTGAAGCAGCCAAGGAAGGTAAAGGAGCCCCTGCCGCAGCCAAACAGGCAGAAGGCAAGAAGACGGGCAAGCAGGCCGCCGGGCAAGAAGGCGCTGCTGCCACTGCCAAGCACAAGCCGGCTGCGAAACCGGCTGCTGGCGCCTACACCCTGGAGATCAACGGTGACCTGGCACCAAGCGAAGTGGCGCCGATGATGGCGAAGCTTAAAAAGGCGGGGGTCGCCCACGTCATCACGGTGAAGGTGCAGAAGGGCGAACCGGTGCACCGTCTCTTCCTCGCCGACTTCGGCAACCACGACGAAGCCAAGGAGGAACTGGAGCGCCTCAAGCTGGCGGCCCCCGGCGCCTTCATGCTGCAGGAGAACGGCAGGTATGCGATCTACGGCGGCTCCTACATGCGGGAAGCAAAGGCCGTAGCCGAGCAGGACCGCCTGTTTGGCAAGGGTGTGAAGCTCGTGCTGAAAACAGCCACCGCTCCCGTTACCGTGACCAGGGTGCGCGGTGGAAGCTATCCCGACAAGGCAAAGGCCGAGAAAGCAGTCAGCGCCCTGAAGAAGAGCGGGATAACCGCCAAGGTCGTGAAGGCGAAGTAAAGGAGAGGCGTGACGCAGAAGGTAACCTTCAAGATTTCGTCGGCAGCGGCGCCGTACATCGGAGCTGACAAGCCGCGGCAGGACAGGCTGAAAGCCGCCGCCGGGCAGGTCAAGCTGCCGCCGACCGATTTCGTGCTGTTGGTGTACTATCTGTGCCACGACGCCGATGACGAGGTAAAAAAGACCGCGCTGACGACCCTGCGCGGCCTGCCGTTGCCCTTCCTCACCCAGCTTCTGGGCAACAGGGAGTTGCATCCGAACATCCTGGACGCGCTGGTGCAGTTGCACTTCAGGAAGGCTGAACTGGCCGAGCTTTTCGCCGCCCACCCGATGCTGAGCGAGAAGGCTGCCAGCTTCCTGAAACAGCAGGGCTTGCAGGCAGCACCAGTGCAGCCGGTGCAGCCGGTGCAGCCAGAGCAGCCAGAGCAGCCGGTGCAGCCAGTGCAGCCAGTGCAGCCGGTGCAGCAGGGCCAAGCAGCCAAGCCGGCTCCGCAGCAGCCCGACCAGTCCGACCAGCCCAAGAAGCCGGAGGAAGCTGCGGGCGCCGAGAACCCCGACGAGGAAACTCCGGTCGACGAGGAGAGCGAGGAGTTTCAGTCCAAGTACCAGATGTCCCAGAACATGGGGGTGGCGGACAAGATCAAAATGGCGATGACGGGAGACAAGGAGTGGCGCACCCTCCTGATCAAGGACACCAACAAGCTCGTGTCGGGGGCTGCCATCAAGAACCCTCGCATCACGGAAAACGAGGTGCTCACCATCGCCAAGTCACAGATCCAGAATGACGAAATCTTGCGGGTGATCTGCGCCAACAAGGAGTGGGTCAAGAACCCGCAGATCCGCAAGGCGCTGGTGGAAAACCACAAGACTCCGCTTCCCAACGCCCTGCGTTTCGTACAGTTTCTCTCCGAGAAGGAGCTCGCCCACCTGGCGAAAAGCAAGAACGTCTCCACGGTAATTGCCACCCAGGCACGCAGGATCCTGTTGAGCAAAAAAGAAGGCAGATAATCAAGGGGGCTCTCATGGCTCTGATAAATCAGGCAAAACGCGAAATCAACGCCAAGATAGTATTCTTCGGGCCGGGCCAAGCCGGCAAGGCCACCAACCTCAAGCTTATCTACAACAAGCTCAAGCCCGAGTTCCGCGGCTCCCTGAAGGCGATGAACGTGCAGGACGCCCGCATGATGTTCTTCGACTTCACTTCTCCCGGCGACGGCACCGTGGACGGATTCAAAGTCCGCTTCCACGTCTACACCGTTTCCGGCACCCAGGTCGATCCGGCAGCCTGGAAAATGGTCTTGAAGGGTGCCGACGGCATCGTCTTTGTGGCCGATTCCAGCGCACAACGCCAGGAAAACAACAGGGAAAGCCTCGAGAAACTGATCGAGTACCTGAAAGGATACGGCCAAAGCCTGGCCTCCATCCCGGCCGTGTTCCAGTACAACAAGTGCGATCTGCCTGACTGCCAGGCTCCGGCCGAAATGGAGGAACTCCTCAACCCGTTGAACCTCCCCGGTTTCCAGGCAAGCAGCCAGACCGGCGAAGGGGTCCTGCAGACTCTCCTCGCCCTGGTGAAGGTCGTGCTCAATGGCCTGCGCAGCAAGGGCGTGCAGGGGGTGGCTACCCCGGAAGCCCTGATGGGGATGGTGGATGCGCCGACAGCAGCGGCCCAGCCGTCAGCACCGGTCCAACCGTCAGCACCGGTCCAACCGTCAACACCGGCAGCAGAACCTGCTCCACCGCAGGCGGCGGAGCAGCCATCCATGGCAGGGGGCGCCCCGCAGAGGGAGCTTCCGCAGCCAGCACAGGAACGCCAGCATGACGAATTCACCTTCGGCGAAGCCACCCTGGAAAGCGAAAAAAGCGGCTCCGGGGCCCGCCCCGCGGTTGAGGCGGGGGGTGGCGAGGTGGGTGCTCCTGCGGCTGCCGGGGAACCCGCACAGGAACCACTCTCACTGGAAGTCGCCGGTGCACCGCAACCCGCCGGTCCCGGACAGTTCCGCCTCCCGCTCACCATTCGCAGCGGCTCCCGCAGCAAGTCAGTAACCCTCACCATCGCCGTTTCTGTAGAAGAGGAGTAACCGGTTGGGACCTGAACTCTCGCTGGCACTGGTATCACGGCTGCTGCTCGCCTCGCTGCTGGGGGGAATGATCGGGTTGGAAAGGGAGATCCACGGCCGGCCGGCCGGATTTCGCACTCACCTGCTGGTTTCTCTCGGGGCCTGCCTTTTCGTCATCACCTCGGTTGAATTCTATTATCTGTTCGGCAACTTCACCGGGAGCACCCCCGTCGGGGTCGATCCCGGCCGGGTGGCCGCCCAGGTGGTGACCGGCATCGGTTTCCTGGGCGCCGGCGCCATCATCAGGGACCGGGCCTCCATCCGCGGCCTGACCACGGCAGCCTGCCTGTGGGTCGCGGCCGCACTGGGGGTGGCCTGCGGCGTAGGGCTCTTCAAGCTGGCGGTAGCGGTGACCGGCATCTCGCTGGGAAGTCTGCTGCTGCTCAAGCAGGTCGAAAAAAAGCTCAGCCGGGACAGCTATCTGCACGTGAAGATCTGGGGAGAGGACCTTAACGATTTCGCCGCCCAGGTTCGGCAGGCCATGTCCTCCCTGGGAATCGACATCATCGACGCCGGCTACGAAAAGGACGTGCTTCACCAGCACCTGCTGATCGAATTCCAGGCAAAGCTGACCCGCAAGGACGGGCCTGGCGAGCTTTTGGCGACCCTCAGCGAACTCGAGGGGGGTCAGGCGGGTCAAGATCGAGTAAGTAACCACGCAGCATCGGCAGCAACCATCTGGAGAAAAAAAGGAGAACCGAGATGCCGGAACTGAAGGGTACCAAGACGGAGAAGAACCTGCTGGAGGCCTTTGCGGGTGAATCGCAGGCCAGGAACAAGTACACCTATTTCGCCTCGGTGGCCAAGAAGGAAGGGTACGAGCAAATCGCCGCCCTCTTCCTGGAGACCGCCGAGAACGAAAAGGAGCACGCCAAGCTGCATTTAAAGGCGCTGGGCGGCATCGGCGACACCATCACCAACCTGAAGGCCGCCGCTGCCGGCGAGTACGCCGAGTGGCTGGAGATGTACCCCCGCATGGCCAAGGAGGCCAGGGAAGAAGGGTTCACCGCTCTCGCCGTCATGTTCGAGGGGATCGCCAAGATCGAGCTTGCCCACCAGGAGCGCTACAAGGCGCTGCTCGCCTCCCTGGAGGAAGGGACCATTTTCAAGGAGGAAGAGCCGACCACCTGGAAATGCCGCAACTGCGGTCATATCCACGAAGGTACCGAGCCCCCCGCTGGCTGCCCCGTCTGTCACCATCCCAAAGGCTATTTCGAACGGACTGCGGAAAACTACTAACAGCAACGATGCGCCCCCTCCCGCCAGGGTGGGGGCCATTTCCACCATCCCACCTGCTCAAAATCCTTGTATACAGCCATGCTTGCATGTTATGATGCCGTGGTTTTAATTAGCAGAAGGAGGCGAATGCATGGCAATCATCACCTTTTCCCGAGAGATGGGCACAGGCGCCTATGCCGTTGCCAAGGAATTGGCAAAAAAGCTGAAATATCCCCTGATCGACCGGGTAAAAATAGAGGAACTGGCCCCAAGTTACGGGCTGACTCCCGAAATCCTGGAACGCGTCGACGAAAAGCCCCCCTCCTACCGCACCGCCGAGGACCGTCTGCAGGCGGCGCACCTGGCCACCGTGGAGCTGATCCTGCTCGACTGCGCCAAGAAAGGTAACGTGATCCTGTACGGCAGGGGCGCGCAGGACCTGATCGCAGGGCTCAGCAACGTGCTGAAGGTCCGCTTCGTGGCTCCCTTCGAGGACCGGGTCGAGAAGTTCGCCGAGCGTGAATGGATCGATCCCGATCTGGCCAGGGAACTGATCAGGAGGAGCGACCACCAGCTGGGTGGCTTCATCCACTTCTACTTCAACCGTGACTGGAACGATCCGCTGAGTTATGACATCGTCTTCAACACCTCGAAGATCACCCAGAGCTGCATGGTGGACACCCTGGTGGCCGCCTCCAAGGACCCGCGTCTCAAGGAAGGCGAAGAAGAGTCGATGGCGAAACTGGAGGACCTGATTCTGGCCAAGCGGGTCGAGGCCGAGCTGCTGAAGTCCCCGCTGGCGCGGGCGCTCAGGTTCTGCATCTGGGCCGAGGACGGCGTGGTCACCCTCTCCGGGCATGTGAAGTCGGAAGAGGAAGTCCAGCAGGCGATCGACATCGCCATGGCCGTCGAAGGTGTAACCGACGTGGAAAGCGAGCTGGACGTTCTCAACTTCAAGCCGTCCAAGGATTAAGGCAAGCACCCCCATCCTCACCCCGGCCCTCCCCTTGAAGGGGAGGGAGCTCGGGCGGACATATGCATAAACAAAAAGGGCCCTCAAAAGGGGCCCTTTTGTTCTTAGGGGACTGGCTCGGAAGCCGCCGGTCCCCTTTTTTTATGGCTTCAGTCTATAGGGGACTGGCTCGAAAGGTGCCGGTTCCCTTCCCTTCCATGGAGGGACCGCGCCAAGATGGCTTCTTACCTCGCCTGCTTCACCCGCTTCAAACTCTCCACGCAGCTGTAGGGAACGGCCATGCTGCCGCGCCCACTCCCCATACTGATTCCTTCCTCGATGCCGTGGTAGTCGGAGCCGCCGGTCCACACCAGCCCCTTCTTCTCCGCAAGGTTCTTCAGGAAAGCGCTCTCGATCTCGCCGCAGACGTTGTTGTAGACCTCGATTCCGTCCAGCCCCATGCCGCACAAGGTGTCGATGATACCGGTCAGCTGATCGCGGTCGCTGGTGATGGTGACGGGATGGGCCAGCACCGCCACGCCCCCCAGCCTGCGCACCGTGGCAAGCGCCTCGTCCATCGGAAAGTAGCGCTTGGGGACGTCGCAGGGAACCAGGTAGTGATTGAAGGCGTCCTGCATGTCCTGCGCGTATCCCTTGGCCATCAGGACCTGGGCGATGTGCGGGCGTCCCAGTGCACCTCCCGCCAGGGCCGCGGCTTCCGCGCTGGAAATGGGATCACGCCCCTCGAACCGCAGCTTCTCGTTGATCCGCTCCACGATCGCCTCACCGCGCCGTTCACGCCGCTCACGGAACTCCGCCAGCGTCTCGCGCAGCCCATCGTCGTGGTAATCCAGCAGGTAGCCGAGCAGGTGAACGTCCCGGTAGGACTGGAAGGCAACCGAGAATTCCAGCGCCGGCAGCACCTCAAGGCCGCATTTGGCTCCGGCGCTGATAGCCTCGTCGATGCCGTCCACCGTATCGTGGTCGGCCAGGGCGATGGCCTTGAGTCCCAGCCCACAGGCCATGTCGACCAGCTCGGCAGGTGAGCGGACACCATCGGAAAAGGTTGAATGCAGGTGCAGGTCGACCAGTTTTTTCATATGGTCTCCATTGCTCCCCTTTCCTGCGGGAGCGGCGACTGTCGTCACCCGGTTGTTAGTTATCAAAAAGCTCATTATAGGGATTTCCATCGTTAGTGCAACCGCTAACGAAGGCCCGAACCTGAGCATAGACAATCTAGTCCGGCGCCAAGCCTGCGGTATACTTCACTGTCGTCATCTTCCCCCCCAACGAGGTGCCTCCATGCCACGCGTTCACCGCTGCCTGATCCTTCTCGCCATGACATGCGCTCTCCTCAAGGCGACTGCCCCGGCCCAGGCCGCCAATGCCATTTCGGGACATATCGTGATGTCGGCCATCCCGGTGGGCGCCTTTGCCTTGGCCTATTTGAAAGACGACACCGAGGGAGAGAAGCAGTTCGTGCGCAACTTGCTGGCCAACCAGCTGGTCAACTCGACCTTGCGCCTGGCCTTCAACTTTACCGGGTGGGGGAAACGTCCAAACGGCGGTGATTTCGGTTTTCCGTCCGGGCACGTCGCCTTTGCCGGAGCCGGGGCATCCTTTCTGGAGGAGCGCTACGGGTGGCAGTACGGCGTACCGGCCTGGCTGGCGACGGGATACGTGGCATGGGTGAGGGTCGACAACAGCGACCACCATGCCCGGGACGTGATCGCCGCGGCCGCACTGGCTTATGGCATCGGCAAGCTTTTCGTGACGCCGCAATACGCCACCCACCTGGCGCCGGTGATAGGTCCGGAGTGGATAGGGCTTCGCTGGCAGAGATCGTGGTAGAATTGGAACTTGTTTGTTTCTGGTGCCTTTGCTGCCAGATGGCGGCTAAAACGGAGTGAGAGAGGTGAACCATGGCAAACGTTTTCATCGGCTGCAGCGGGTTCAGTTACGGGCATTGGCGAGGCAACTTCTATCCCGAGGGTCTCCCGCAGAAGGAGTGGTTCGACCATTACCGTTCAGTCTTCTCCACCGTTGAACTGAACGTCACCTTCTACCGGACGCCCAATGCCGAAACCTTCAAGCACTGGTACGAGGATAGCGGGGACAACTTCTCTTTCGCCATCAAGGGAAGCCGGTACATCACCCACGTGAAGAGGTTATCCGACCTGGGGAACTCGCTGGAGCGGTTCTTCACGCCCGCCCAGGAGCTGAAGGAGAAGCTCAAAGTGGTGCTGTGGCAGTTTCCGCCACAGTTCAGGTGCAATGTGCAGAGGCTGGAGGAATTTCTCGTCAGCCTGGAGCAATATCCCTACCGATCCACTTTGGAGTTCAGAAACGACAGCTGGCTTACCGACGAGGTGGTGAAGATCTGCAAGGATAGGAATGTTTCCCTGTGCATGGCAGATTGGCCCCCCTACATCGACGAGACACCGGTAACGGCCGACTTCGTCTACATCCGGCGGCACGGCATGCAGGGAAGCTACAATGGCTACTACAGTACCGCAGAGCTGGTGAAAGACGCCCAGAGGATCAAGAAGTATGTGGATCGCGGGCTCGACCTCTTCATCTATTTCAACAACGATGCAGGCGGGGCCGCACCGCAAAACGCATTGGAACTGGGCACCATCCTGCAAAACGTCCACCACATCTCGCCGCACCCTCCGTCACGTTAACAGGATCAGCACATCCCGCAGCTCGCCCTCCCGAATCCCCTCCCCTCGGTCCTCTCACCCAAAACGGGGAAGGTGCCAGGGGGAGGGACGGGCCGGTTCCATTTCCGCAACCGGTACAGGCAGCGCCAGGCAGGCCGCCACCGCTGCCGCTTGACCGGTTCATCGAGCAGGCAGCTTCCAGGCAATCCCCTCGCTTCTCCTGGAGATCCCCTCCCGTTTTCATCCTGGCATGCTGGGCGAAGCGACCCTGTGCACGCCGTACATGAGTGCCACCGCCACCATGATGAAAACCGCGTCCCACCAGCTCGACAAGAGCCCCAGCGAAACGATCAGCGTGGTCGCGCAGGCCGGCGGATGCTCGAGTTTCGCCGCCAGCATGCCCGCGGTCGTCAGCATGACCGAGACGATGCCGCTTGCTGCCAGTCTGAGCAGGTCGAGGGAGCGTGAGGAGGGGAAGTGGGTGAGACCTAGGCCATCGGCAAGGAGGTGGTAGGCAACGATGCCGCCGGCCAGGCCGATCAGATGCCCGCCGATGACCCGCGCCCCGGTCACCTGTCCCTTGTCGTCCAGCACCAGGACAAAGGCGGAAGGGCCGAGACTGGGGAATATGAACGGGCGGCCGCTGACCCAGGCGACCAGGGCAGGTACGCAGAGGAGAAATCCAACCCGAAAGGTAGCGCGGATTATCTTGGACGTTGCCGACTCCTGCATTAGCGGGGCCTATCCAGGGGAAGCACCAGCAAGCCGAGAGGATCTGGTGGGGGGAATGGGAGCAGGCACTGCCGGCTCTCCGGACACGACCAAGCATACAAACTGGACGGCATCAGTCAAGTATCCTGGGCCGAGCGCTCCTGACCAGGAGGAAAAACAGTAGTCATTCCAATTGTAAAGGGAGCTTGAGATGGTACCATTTCAGGCGAAGTTGATCACAATGCGATCAAAAGGGAGGTACTATGCGCAAATCGTGGACTGTCATAGGGGCTTTGGCGCTGGTCTGGTTAACTGTCCTCCCCGCCTTTGCCGATGTCACCGACTACCTCGGACCCGGGCAAAAACCCGCACGATGCCCCAAAACCATCGTGGTGCGGCCGGAACTGTCACAGTCGAACGTGATCTACTCGATAGACAGCTCCGACCTGGAAACCGCCAGCAACATGATCGGCTCCACGGTAGCCAACAAGTATGAAGGCGCCTCGGTGATTTCAGCCAAGGACCTCGACCAGTACCGGGTCTGCAACGTGCCGGTGGTCCTCGCCAAGCTGAAATCCTACACGACCGAGCCAGCCATCTTCGGCCAGCACGAGGGTAAGGCCACGGTGACCATCCTCCATTTCGCTTCCAGCAACGCCAGCGATCCGGACAAGGAGTTCGAGATCTCCGCCACCGGTGAACGCCACTGGGGCGACGACGTCCCGTTCATGAACGCCGTGAGAGCGGTCTGCGACAAGATTCAAACCACCTCTTTCTGAGTTCAGGACGCTCCCCCCTCCCCTTCCTCACCTGCACCAGGACATGTTTCCCGGTTAGAGTCCCCTCTCCCGAAAGGGGGAAGGGACTCTGGCAAGGGAACAATCGCCTCCCTGCTCCATCCCGCCATGATATCCCGGATGGTCCCCCGAATAAACAACAGCGAGATAAAGGCTGCGAGCCAGGTTATCAGGAAGATTCCCCACCAGACACCCTGCACCCCCAAGCCAAGCCCCACTGCCAGAAGCCAGAAGGCCGGTACTGGTGCGACCAGTTGGCGAAAAATCCCGATGACCACCGCAAAACGCGGGCGCCGCAAGCCCTGCAGTGCGAAGGTGTTGATGTAGAGGATGACATAGGCGGGCAAAACGAAAGCGGCAATGCGCAGGTACTGTTCGCCGATGCCGATCACCAGCCGGTCGGAGCTGAACAGGGTCATCATCCGGCGGGCCAGAGGATACAGCAGCAGGGTCCCGAAGGCCATCAGCGTCAAACCGTCCCGCAAGGCGCAGCGAATGGCCTCCTTCACCCGGTCATAGCGGAGAGCGCCGCTGTTTTGGGCAACGAGGGTCAGGGTCGCCACGTTGAGCCCCATGACCGGCAGCAGGACGATTTGCTCGATCCTGGTGGCGATGCCATAGGCCGCCACCTCTGTTTTACCGAAGCGCCCGACAAACCAGGTGATGACGAAGACGCCTAAGGCAACGGTCATCATGGAAAGGCTGGCGGGAAACCCCTGGCGGGCCAGGGAGGAGAAGATATCGCGCCGGGGAAGAAAGCCGCGCCAGCCAACTCCCCCGAGCAGCCCGCTTTGGCGGACCTTTACCTGCAGGTAGACGGCTCCCAGCGCCTGGATGGTCACCGTTCCCCAGGCGATGCCGGAGAGCCCCAGGGGCGGCAGGCCGAATCCGCCGTAGATGAACCAGGGATCGTAGAGGAGGTTCAGCGCGAAGGCGGTCACCAGGAAATTCCGATAGGACTTGGTATCCCCGGTGGCGTTAAGGATGGCATTTTGCGACTGGTTCAGCACGAAGAAGACCGCACCGCTGAAAAGGCCGCCCATGTAGGAGATAGCGAGGGTGAAGTATTCCCCGCCCGCCCCCATGAACCGGAAGATGGCCGGGGAGCACAAAAGCCCGAACACCGTCAGCAGCAGTCCGTGCAAGGCAGCGAAGGAAAGGGCTTGGGCCGAAAAAAGAGTGGCTTTATCCCTTTCACCCGCCCCCAGTGCGTGTCCGATAAGCGCGGTGGCTCCCGTGGAAATGCCGCCGCCGATGGCGATGATGATAAAGAAGAGGGGAAACGAAAGAGATACCGCCGCCATGGCCTCGGTGGAGATCCGGCTGGCGTACCAGGTGTCTACCACGTTGAACATGGTGTTGAAAAAATAGCCGATGCCAACCGGGATGGCGAGGCGGCGCAGGAGCGGCGAAACCGGGGAGGAAACGAGATCAGGAGGCATCTGCAAACCTTACAGCACTGTCCACTCGCGGGGTTACCCGAAAAGGCTGTCATCGTTAACGGATGAGGCCGACGCAATCGGAACAGTGACGTGGTAGTGTCGTGGCCTGAACCGTGAACGGCCAGCGGTTCACAGGCCACAGCAGCTATCTTACCCGAAAAAAACAGTGTCCTCGAAACTTTTTAGCATTCCGCAGAGCCAGCTCGGAAATTTTGCTGCACGCCTCGGCCTGTTTCCCCACCGCTCTCCCAAACGGCACAAGGCACCCGATACGAAACGGGGAGGGCTCCCGCCATGAAGGGAATGGGTGGCGCCCATCGCCAGGGTGGCTGGAAGCACGCAGAGCATGGTGGCCAGGAACCGGAAGGAGTAGGCAACGGTAGAGGTTGCCCCGCAGGCATGGGCAACTGAGAGATAGGCGGCGTGCAGCACGCTCTGGATGAGCGGCATCGCCTGGCCGTTGACGGCGATGGCCGGGGCGCTTGCTCCAAGCAGCATGATCATCTGTTTCTGCCACAAGGTCTCATAGACAAGCCCGACGAACCCCGACAGAAAGAATACCGACAACAAAACAGCGCGACGTATACGCAAGGTTACTCCTTTTACCATCTCTGGCACTCCAGCAAATATGAAAGTACTAATAGAAGAAAGAGGCTGACCATCTTCATGGCAAGTGTAGTAGTTTTCGTCTTTTTATTTATCTGACTTAAATCAAGAAAGAGGGATAAAGTACTTGTCCCGGTCCCGGTAGCAGGTGAAAGTACATTTACATTGATAGAGGTTCATAAGGCATGATATGGTGCTGCTTTTCGAAGATTCACCAACCTCCGTCCCAAAGGAGCAAACAATGAGACAGATAGCACTGGCTGGGATGCTGGCGTTGAGCCTGTTAGGAGGCTGCAGCGGCGACAAGAGCAAGGAACTCTTTGAGACGGCGCAGTTCGAGGAGAAGCAGCACAATAAGGAACACGCCCTGAAGCTTTACCAGGAGATCGTCTCGAAGTATCCCGACTCTCCCTTGGCGAAGCAGGCCCAGGAACGGGCAACCGCTCTTTCCGGCAAATAAAAACAGGCTATAGGCAGCAGGCGGTGGCAGCAGGGGAGCACATGGAAGGTAACGAGGAAAAGAAGCGCAAGAAAAGGCGGTCGCCCTGGTCGAAGTTCAGCGACCTGGTATTCCGGGTGGGGCACGTTGCCGTGGGAGGCATCCTGTTCGGCGGGCTCTTTTGGCAGGTACCTTTTTCGAACCTGCTCCTTTGGCATAAGCTCACCATCGCCACGGGGCTTCTCCTGATCGCCTGCGGTATCGCCGGCAGCCGGCACTGGATCTACCAGGGGCGCGGCATCCTCGCCCTCCTGCATCTGGCCCTGGTGTGGCTGGTCCACTCCGGCAGGGGGCCGATGACGACTGCGCTGATGGCGGTGCTGGTGTCCGGCGTGGTGGGAAGCCACCTTCCCGGCAACATCAGACACTGGTCGGTTGTGCACCGCTGCAGGGTTGAGTGAGCGGGCAGGTAACGAGTAACAGTTGTGTATAGATTGCGGAGATACGTTGTGCAGGAGTTGCCATGATACGAAAAAAGCCTTCCCTGGCCGCGTTGACCATGATGGTTCTTTTCTCTGTCACCTCTGCCCAGGGTGCCGACTGGTTCCCTGCAGATGCGCAGAAAATTGCGGTGGAAAGGGAAAAGCGGCTGCTTCAACTGGCAGGGGATAAGCTGGCCAGTTCGACCAGGCTGGTACAGGAAGATATAGCGGTACTCGAGCGTGACCGGGATGCCCTCACCCCGGCGGAACCTCCCCGCCGAGAGGAGGAACTGAGCGACCTGCTCGACTGGCAGTACCGGCATGCCGAGTTTTTCTCCGATCAGGAAAATACCGTCACCGACCTGATGACGGACCTTTCAGCTCCCGGAGCACCCCCGGAACCGCTCCTGGTTTTCGACAGCATGGCCGACAAAGAGCGCGGCTTTGCGGTGGAAATGGTGAAGAAAGTGGAGCGTTACGCCGCGGAGAGAGACAGGGTGGCAGAGCTCCTGGAACGGCGGCAACGGCTGATCGGCCAGGCTGCCGACCTCAAGGAGAAACTCCTGCGGCGTTTCCCTAACGATGGAGAAGGGACGCGGCCGGAGAGGGATCAGGAGGAGGAAAGGCGCCTTAAACTTGAGCTCAAGCTGGTGCAGGCCGAACTTTCCTCCCTTCCGCCGGAACTGGACGAAGCCATGCGCAGGCATTACGTCGCCCTTGTTGAGTATTGCCAGTGGCAGAAGGATTGGCTGCAACTCGAGGTGGATGCCTATGACGCGTTGGGTTCGGTTGCGGCCCTCGCCCCGAGCAGCGATCAGCGAGACTACCCTTCCCTGCTGAACGCGCACAAGCGCCTGGCTCGGACCTTCGAGAGCCAGGTCGTCCGGCTGAAAAGGATGGAGGAGGAGATCGACAGAAAGCGAACGAGGGTGGTGGTAGCGGGAAGCTTTCAGGAGGCGCAGCGGTCGAGGTTTTTGAACGAGATGTTCGACCGTCTGAAGGAGCGGATCGACAACAGGATACGGGAGTTGAAGGTAAATGCCGGTGCCAGCGAAGCTGAGATGGCGCAACTTAGGTCCGCTGAACGGTAACGTAATTGGGGAAGGAAACCAGCGGTTGGCGGCAGGCTTGAGGTAGGCAGTGCCAGCGCGCTACGCCTGGACAGGGGCCAGCGGTGCCTGCACCTTTCAGCTGCAGGCGCCGCAGCGGTCACTGGCAGTACCGGCGATCTCCCGGCCGCACAGCGCGCAGGCGTTCTCCCACTCCGGATGGCCGGCATCCTCCGCCCGCAGCTTCGCTTCCAGCCGCTTGACTTCCGCTTCCATTTCCTCGTTGTACTGGGTCTCGAACATTGGCTGCCTCTTTGCGGGAATTTTTGAGCCGCATGTTACATCGTTTCCCGGCAACCCGCAACTGTCACACTCGCACCGGAACCAGAGCAGCCCCGCCCAGCGACCAAGCAACGGACATCATGGCAGCTCTTTTCACCCGGGCCTCCTGATACTTTTTCCACATTCAGCATTTCATACAGCGGACGTTTCCTTGCTCCCCCCAGCGGGTGACCGCCTTGTTGAATTCGGACATGCCCAGTTCCATCGAATTGCCGAGGGCGAACGAGAACAGTGGCCCCAGCACTCCCCCGAAAGAGGACTTCTGGATCAACTTCAGGCGACCCTGGCCGAGCGGTTCCAGTTCTATGCCGTAGGTCCAGGACATCAGCGCCGGGAAAGCAAGGCTGTGGCGCCAGAGGAGCCGGCTGTGCGGGTCGGCGCACAAGAGCCTCGGCTTGATGGGAAAGGGAGGGATGGCCGGCAACTGAACCGTCAATTCCAGCTGCGCCCCTTCCTTCGCCTGCCCCTTGGCCTGCACGATGAGCGGGTTCCATTGCGGGTACAGGCAAAAATCGCTGAGCAGTTCCCAGATCCTCTCGGCCGGTGCCTGCAGGGCGATCTCGGTGCGGAATTCGGTCATGACTTCCTCCTCGGGAGCACGTGCTTCGTGAGTTACGGCTAAGGCGGTCAGAAAAACTGAGTAAAAGAGATGCCTTACTTTGATGCCATTGTCAATGAAGACTCCAATGCGCCCCACATCATTTCTGCGCCGCCCGGCAAGAAGGAAATGCCACTTTGTTCTCCCCGCAAATGGCCGCTTGACAAGGTATCACCCACGGATACATTATGCAAATGGCCTGGACAGTAAACTACAGCCGTAAGGCGGCGAGGTTGCGAGAGAAGCTGCCGGAGCGCGTGAGAGCCATCGTAGACGCTCTCGTTCTCGATCTTCGCGCCACGGGCCCTGTCCGCGGTGACTGGCCAAATTACTCAAAGCTGTCGGATACGACCCATCATTGTCATCTGAAGAGAGGACAACCGACCTATGTGGCGGTGTGGAGGGTCATCGAAAACACAGCAAATGCAGTGGAGTTGACCTATGTTGGCACACACGAAAAAGCACCCTATTGAAAGCATCCATTTCACGGGGTCTCCGGAAACCATCAATCGCCTGCGTAAGTATGCGGCCAGGGTCGGAGCAAGCATCATCGAACCGGAAGATCCCGTTAACGCTGCAGACCTGGCTCCACAACTGGATAGCAATCCGGCGGGGGTGTACCTGCGGGGAATTCGCCTTCGTGAAGAGATGACTCAGTACGAACTTGCCAAGCTGACCGGCATCTCGCGTTCCAACATCAGCGCCATGGAGCATGGCAATAGGCCTATCGGCAAAGAAACTGCCAAAAAGTTGGCAACGGCTTTGAAATGCGACTATCGCCGTTTTCTCTGAACCGCGCGGGCTGGGTGTCCCCGGCTACCCCACCGGCTCTGCGTAGTACTGCTCCATCCTGGCGATCAGCCGGGCGGGGTCGGGATCCATCGCCTTGCGCTCAGCGGAGGCGAAATAGGCCTGGTCGGCCTCCTCCCAACTCCCCTCCCCTGCGAACCTCTGCACCCAGATGAACTGGTTGGTCGCTTCCACCGTCCAGCCCGCTACTATCACGAACCCCAGCTTCTCTCTCAGCGGCCGGACCTTCTCCTTCCATTCGGCCACGAACTGATGCAAAGCTCCCTTGTTTATGGTATAAATCCTCACTTGCTCGCGCATCACCGGCTCCCTCCCCGTCGATTTTTTCCCTGCCGACATTATTTACCATAAAAATAATTTTTGGGTGATATAACCCACCTGCCCCCTTGCCCGCATCAGCCACCTACCTCCGCCTTCTTAAACCACTGCTTCATGTTTGACCGGTAACTGTCCGTTTGCCCGACGGACCACTTTTATTAAAATTGTGGCTTCCATATATTGCAGATTTGGAATATGTGTGTTATCTTCCTGCGGCTCTGGAAACAGCACCATCTTCTCTGCGGGTGCTTTCGGAGCCGCAAAGAGATCGAATCGAGGGGTTGTAATGGCTAAATACGTTATCGTGGGTGGCGTGGCCGGCGGCATGTCGGCGGCCGCCCGACTGAGGCGGCTGGATGAAACGGCCGACATAGTTGTCCTGGAGCGGGGGGAGCATGTCTCCTACGCCAATTGCGGTCTCCCCTATTACCTGGGGGGCACCATCACCGACCGCAGCCAGCTGCTTTTGCAGACGCCGGAGTCCTTCCGGCAGCGCTTCAACGTGGACGTGCGCACCGGCCACGAGGTGGTCAAGGTGCATCCCGAGGGCAAATCGGTGCTGGTCAAAGAGCTTGCCACCGGCAGGGAGCTCGAGGAGAGCTACGACAAGCTGCTGCTCGCCCCGGGCGGCTCGCCGGTCAGGCCGGGCATACCCGGCGGCGATCATCCCGCCATCCACACGCTCTGGACCATTCCGGACACCGACCGCCTGCACCTGCTGGTTAACGGGGGGAAGGCCGCCTCGGCACTCATCGTGGGTGGGGGCTTCATCGGGCTGGAGATGGCGGAAAACCTGCACGCGCGTGGCATCGCGGTCACGGTGGTGGAGGCTGCCAACCAGGTGATGAATGCCCTCGACTTCGAGATGGCGGCCCTGGTGCACCGCGAACTGCGCGTGAAGGGGATCGGCTGCCGCCTGCAGGACGGCGTCAGCTCATTTTCACCAGCGCCGGAAGGGGGCGTGGTGGCCACCCTCACCAGCGGGGCAAAGGTCGCCGCCGACCTGGTACTGCTGGCGGTCGGGGTAGCACCCAACACGGACTTCCTGGAGGGCTCCGGAGTGGAGCTGGGAGCGCGTCGGCACATCGTGGTCGACCAGCAGATGCGGACCAGCTGCGAGGGGATCTTCGCGGTCGGCGACGCGGTCGAGGTGGAGAGCCCCTTCACCGGCAGGAGCATCCCGCTGCCGCTGGCCGGCCCCGCCAACAAGCAGGGGCGCATCGCGGCCGACAACATGCACGGCGCCTCTCCCCGCTCCTACCACGGCACCATGGGAACAGCCATCGCCAAGGTCTTCGATCTCGACGTCGGCCAGACCGGGCTCGGCGAGAAATTCTGCCGCGCCGAAAACATCCCCTGCGACTCGGTGATCATCCATCCCAACGACCACGCCGGCTACTACCCGGGGGCCACGGCGCTCACGCTCAAGCTGGTCTTCTCCCCCGGCAGCCGCAAGGTCCTGGGGGCGCAGGCCATCGGCTACAGCGGCGTGGACAAGCGGATCGACGTGATCGCCACAGCCCTTCAGGCGGGGATGACGGTGGACGACCTGTGCGACATCGAGCATGCCTACGCCCCTCCCTACTCCTCGGCCAAGGACCCGGTCAACATGGCGGGTTTCGCGGCCCAGAACATCCTGGACGGCCTGTACGGAAACATCACCTGGGACGCCCTTGCCGGGCTCGCCCCCACCCCTTTCCTGCTCGACGTGCGCGACCGCGAGGAGTTCGCCTGCGGCAGCCTGGAGGGCGCGCTGAACATCCCGCTCGACGAGCTGCGCGACCGGCTGGATGAACTGCCCAGGAATAAGAAGATCGTGGTGATCTGCAAGGTCGGCCTGCGCGGCTACCTGGCCGCCCGCATCCTGGGCGCGCACGGCTTCACCGGCAGCCTGAACCTTTCGGGCGGCTACGAGACCTACAACCTGGCCACCGCCCGGCAGACCCTGCCGGAAGCGACGCAACCGGCGGCCTGCCGGACAACGGAGGAGAGCATGCAGGAAACTGCTACCCATCATAAATTGCAGACCGAGCGCCGGACCATCGAAGTCAACGCCTGCGGGCTGCAGTGCCCGGGCCCCGTGCTCCGGCTGAAAAAGGAAATCGACGCGGCCTTCCCCGGCGACCTGGTCGCCATCAGCGCCAGCGACCCAGGGTTTTACAGCGACGTGCAGGCCTGGGCCCGCGCCACCGGCAACCTGGTGCACGAAATCGACAGCACCCACGGGACCGTCCGGGCCCTGGTGGAGAAGCGTGTTCCCCGCGAACAGGCAGCGGTGGCGACCGCCGGCAACGACAAGACCATGGTCGTCTTCTCCGGCGACCTCGACAAGGTGATCGCCTCCTTCGTGATCGCCAACGGCGCCCTCGCCATGGGGCGCAAGGTCACCATGTTCTTCACCTTCTGGGGGATCAATGCCCTCCGCAAGCAGGACAAGCCGAGCGGCCTGGGCAAGAACCTGATCGAGGCTGCCTTCGGCATGATGATGCCCCGCGGCAGCCGCAAGCTGGCCCTTTCCCGGATGAGCATGGGGGGAATCGGCGGCAAGCTGATCCGCGGCATCATGAAGAACAAGAACGTGCCGTCGCTGGAGGAGATGGTGGAACTGGCCATCAGGGGGGGCGCGCAGCTGGTCGCCTGCCAGATGTCCATGGACCTGATGGGAATTCGCCGCGAGGAACTGATCGACGGCATCCAGATCGGCGGCGTGGCGGCCTACCTGGAAGCGTCCGAGCACGCGGACAACAACCTCTTCATCTAGTAGCGGCAGCGGCCAGTCCTGCTCGGCAAAAAAAGGCGTAGGGCCAGTTGGCTGTACGCCTTACCTTTGCCGCCCATCCCCGATCCGGAGCGGCCGCCACCTTCCTTCTTCCCTTCGCAGCGCCGTTTGGGCTAACCTGTCTGAGAGATACCTTGAGGAGGTGCCATTATGAGCAACCTGCTGCCCGAAGGCGAAGATCTGAGGCGGGCTGTGAAATGGGTGTCGGGCCGTCTCCAGGACGACCCCGGCCAGCCACTGCAACCACTGATTCAGGAAGCCATCTTCAAATTCGACCTCTCCCCGCGTGACGGCGAATTCCTGATCTCCTTCTACCGCAAGACCGGGACGGAGTAAGTCACCGAAACGCGCTACCGGCGGGGGCGTACCTGGCACCAGTTCCTGACCCCTTTCTACTGGTGCCGGCCCTGCTCCCCGCCCGCAGGTAGCGCCGCCTCGCCAACCCGCCGTAACCTTGCTGACATTCGCAAGCTCCCCCAGTATAGTCGCAGCGTCCAGAGCCGATCAAGGTAGCGCATCCGCCCCTTCTCATCGTCTGACCTCTAATGATTACCCCGCAGCAATCGTTTTAAAAAGTATTATAATCGCCTAATGTGTTGCCGCCGGAACGGCTATCATGTATTGCTCTTCGTCCCGGTGTTCATTGATCCCCCTCGGGGAGCAACCCTACCAGGCGCTCCCGCGGAACTCAAAGAGAGGAGAACAGCCCAATGACCAAGACGCTGCAGACCGTGCTGATCGTGGACGACTCCCCCATCTCCCGCAAGATGCTGAAGAGCTGCTTTCCAAAAGAGCGGGATTTCCAGTTTCATGAGGCCGGCGACGGACTGCAGGCGCTGGAAAAATACAAGGAGCTGCGGCCGGACCTGGTCACCATGGATCTCACCATGCCGGTCATGGACGGGGTCACCGCCCTGACCGAGATCAAGGCCTTCGACCCGGAGGCTGTCGTCATCGTCTGCACCGCCGATGTCCAGGACAAGAGCCTGCAGGAGGTGACCGAGAAGGGAGCCTTCCTGATCCTTCCCAAGCCCCCCAACAAGGCCAGCGTCCAGGAGGCCCTCTGCAAGGTGGAGGAATCCGCATGACCGAGGTCCGCATCAGTCAGATCAGGGTGGGGGAAACCATCCTCGACCAGCCGTTTCCTGCCGGGGAGGGCACGCTCGCCATCATGTCGGAAGACGAGCGCGACACGCTGCAGGAGATGATGAACATCGCCTTCGGCCGGGCCGCCGCTTCCCTGGCGGAGGTGATCAGCATATTCGTCTGCCTGAGCGTTCCCTGCGTTCAGCTTTTCAAGGGGGCCCAGCTGGTTTCCTACCTGCAACAGTTCGTGGGCCCCTTTCCGGAGATCAGCATCGTGGAGGAGAGTTTCTACGGCAAGATGGAGGGGAGTGCCTTCCTGGTGTTCCCTGCCGACGCGGGAGGCCAGCTGGTGCCGCTTTTCGGCGACGAGGAGACCCTGTACGAGGGAGAGGCGCGCGAGGACGTGGAGCGGGACGCCCTGCTCACCACCGGGGGGATCCTGATCGGGGCCTGCGTGGGCAAGCTTGCCGAACTTTTGGGCGACCAGGTGAGCTACTCCCCCGCCAAGCTGGTGGCCAGGACCCAGGAAAAAACCATCCCGGCAGGGCTTTGCGACCCGGGCTCCATAGCCATCGTGCTGAAGACTGATTTTTCTTTCCGGGAAGAGTCGGTGCAGGGCTTTCTCTTCCTGGTCACCAGCCAGCAGTCGATCGGCTGGCTGAAACAGGCGCTGGCCGACTTCCTGGCGCAGTACGAGGGATGACATGCAGGAACTTCTTCCCGAACAGATACTGGAGATCATCGACCTGGGTGTGGTCGTTCTGGACGACGAGTTCCGGGTCAGTTACTGGAACCGCTGGATGGCGCTGCACAGCGGCATCTCCCCGGAAACCATCACCGGCAGCTCTATCTTCGACCACTACCCCGAACTCAACACCCCGGAGTTTTTAAGAGGGGCCCGCATGGCTCTCAATTTCGGATCCCCCGCGGTTTTCCCGCAATCACTGCACCACTACCTGTTCCCCTTCAAGGTGGTCGGCACCCCCAACGGCATCTTCGACCTCATGCAGCAGCACTGCGCTTCCGCGCCGCTGCGTGAAACGGACGGCGAAATCAGGCACTTTCTGATCACCGTGCAGGACGTAACCGAAAGGATGCTTTCCCAGCAGCGACTGAGGGAGCTGAACATCCGCGACCAGCTGACCGGCGCCTGCAACCGACGCTACCTGGACAACCGGCTTCCCGACGAGTGCAAAAGGCACAACCGCTACAACCGTCCGCTAAGCGTCATCATGCTGGATATCGATTTCTTCAAGAAGGTGAACGACCAGCACGGCCACGAGGCGGGCGACCGCGTGCTGTCGGAAGTGGCGGGAAAACTTATGGCAGGGATGCGCAAGACGGACTGCCTGGTGCGCTACGGCGGCGAGGAGTTCTGCTGCATCCTCCCCGAGACCTCGCTGGAAAACGCTGCCCTATTGGCGGAGCGATTCCGGGGAAGCATCGAGGGGCTTGCCATTGTGGCGGGAAGTAGCGAGCTGAGAGTGACGATCAGTCTGGGCGTGGCGCAGTTGCAGGGTGACGATACGCCAGCCACCCTTTTGAAGCGGGCCGACCAGGGGCTCTACGAGGCCAAGCAGTCCGGCAGAAACCGGGTGGCCGCGCGCTGTTAAGGAAACGAAGGGGTCGTCTTCATGTGAAATTACATTAGAAAACCGCGTTATTTTTCAGGATTAAAGCAATCATCTTGGTGGGTTAGGCCGAATTCCGGCATGCCGGAATCGGCCTTTTTTTAATCTGCCAGGCGTCGATGCCCTGGTTCGAAAGGACCCCTTCGCAAAAGGAGGATTTAGGGGGATTTGTAGCTGGTTTCGCGGCAGGGCAAGATCCCCCCCGTCCCCGCTTTTTCAAGGTTCATCCGGGAATTCCGGGGACGTTGGCGAGCATCCTAGTCGGTAGCCGTTCGTGCTGAGCTTGCCGAAGTACCCCTTCCCGACGCCCGCAAGCAGGTCCTTCGACGAGCTCAGGGCGAACGGGGTTGTGAGCTTGGTGTGTCGAAGGTGCAGCCCAGAACGACTCCTCCCCGGCATTCCCCGACGAACCTTTTTTAAAGGGGGGAGTGTCCGTAAGGGTGCAAGCGCCTGTTTCCCTGGAGCTATTCCGGGAAGCGCTTGTCCAGCACCTTCATGACGGCGCTCACCACCTCGGCAGGGGTGATATCCGTCAAGCAGCGCGCCTGGTCGCGGCAGGCGGGCGTGGTGCCGAAACGGGTGCAGGGGGAGCAGGGAAGCTTCTTGTTGAGGACCAGGTCGAACTCTCCCCTGGGCCCCCATTTCGCCTGGATGCCGGGACCGAACAGGGAGACGGTCGGCACCCCCAGCCCCACAGCGAGGTGAAGCACGCCGGAGTCTCCGGAGAGCAGCAGCAGCGAACGGGCAAGGACCGCCGCGGTCTCCGGCAGGTTCGTTTTCCCCGCCAGGTTGATCCCGCCGCAGCGCTTTACGATGTATTCCCCTTCTTCGGCATCCTCGACGCCCCCCACCACCACCGGCAGGAGCCCCCTGAGAGCAAGGTGATCGGCGACCTGACGGAAGCGCTCTCCCCCCCAGCGCCGTTCGGCAATGCTGGCTCCGGGGAAGATAGCCAGAAGCGGCCGCTGGATGCCGTCCAGAAGGAGCTCTACCCGGCTGGCAGCCTCTTCGGGAACGGAGAGAAACGGAATTTCCAGGGAGGCTGGCGGCTCGATGCCGAGCGGGGCCAGCAGGTCGAAGAAGCTGTCCGCCTCGTAGCGGTCGTGCGCATAGGCGACCCGGTGCGCGAAAAGGTTCCTGCGCACATTGGTGGCAAAGCCCGCGGAAACGGGCGGCCGAGTGAGCCGCCCGGCGATGGCGGAGAGGCGGTGCCACTGTTCGCTGTCTATCACCAGGTCGAAATCGCCCTGCAGCGCGGAGAAGAGCTCCTGCGGACGGTTGTAAAGGAGCAGACGGTCCACCGCCGGGCAGAGCTGGAAAACCGCGGCGTTGCGCGTCTCGGCCAGCACGGTGATGCGGGTCTCGGGATAGTGCCGCTTGAGGGCCAGGATGGCGGGGACCAGGAGGACGGCGTCTCCGATCCCCCCGGGACGAAGGAAGAGCACGGAACGCGGCGCCCCACCCTTGCCCTGGCGGGGAGGGATGAGGCGGGCCAGCTGGGCGAGCGGCGGGCCGAAAAGGGCATCGAGCTTTTTCAGAAAGAGAAGATCGGACATGGCGTTACACCTGGACCATGCCCATGGAGGCGTGGTCTTGAGGGATGTTCTGGTTGATGGCGGGCAGTGGCCCGGCGAGGGCCGAATCCTCCGGCACCGGCAATTTTTTCAGGACGACGCCGATCACGGCCGCTGTAGCATCTGCCCACTCCGTCGCTAGCGGTGTGCCGGCTGCCACGGCGCCAAGGCCGGCAAGCGTCCGGGTGAGGTTGTTAAAGGCCGCTCCTACCGCCTCTGCATCGGCCCCGCCTTCCGGGAGCGGGTAACTGAAGGCCAGCAGGCCGCCGGGCTTCACCACACGCAAAAGCTCGTACAGGGCGAACCGGTGCTGGGCGATCTCCTGAAGGGACGCCGTCCAGGCGACGGCGTCCTGGGAGGCGTCCTCGAAGGGAAGGTTGAAGACGGAGGCGAACCGGAAACCGATGTCACGGCCGTGCCTGCCGAGGAAGCGGTAGCGGTCGGCCTCGGAGTCTGCCACCCTCAGGGCCGCAGAGTTCACCTGCCACCCCGCCTCCCTGAAACGAAGGGCGAGCTCGCCACAACGGTTGCCGACCACCGCCACCGTTTTCCGGTGACCGGCGGGCTGGCCGATCCTTTCCAGCAGGAAGGCATCTCCGGAGGCTGACGGAGCCGGGGCTGCGCGATCAGCGCCGTCCCGGCAAGCCAGCTCCAGCACTTCGGCGCCCGGCAAAAGCCTGCGGGCGGCGATCCCGCCGGCAGCTTCGATCACCCGGGCAGCGGTGATGGCATCCATGCAGGAAGCGGTGGGGTTGCCCTTGGGGCAGCGCATGAACCAGCGCACATCGCTCCAGAAGCAGTTGGCGCACTCCCCCGCTGCCACGTTGGCGTTCTTGGGGTAGCCGAACAGGGAGATCGGGGTGGGGCCGAAGACCACCACCGAGCGGGTCTTGACCGCCTGGGAAAGGTGCACGAGCCCCCCCTCCGAATCGAGGTGGAAGGAGGCGTACTTGAGGACTGCCGCGGTCTGCTTTACGGAAAGCTTCCCCAGCAGGTTCACGGTGCCGGGAATGGATTCCTCGTCGGCCAGCCCGAGCTGGATCACCGGCCAGCCGAGGGCGCTGAAATGGGAGACCGCCTCCGCCCAGCGGTCGAGATGCCAGTTCTTGGTCTGCAGGGCGCAGCCGCTGCCATCCGGAAGCACCATCTTGTTGTCGCTGCCGTGGTGGATGGTGAGGTAGCCATAGGGAGCGAAGCCGGGCAGGAACCGGTCGAAGACCTCCAGCTCCGGCCCCAGCAGGGGAATCAGCAGGTCATCCGCGTCCATGGTCATGCCGGTGCTGCGGCTGGCCAGCTCGTACAGCGAGAGCCCCAGTTCCCCGTACAGGTGGTTGTTGAGGGGGAAGACCTGCCAGTTGCGCTCGAGCTCCCGGAACGCACCCTGGATGGCCGCCAGTTCCTGGTGGGATGCCAGCTTGCTGCTGGTAGATACCACATAGCGGTTGTCGTGGAAGACGTCGAGCTCCCTGGCTGCCACCAGCCGCAGGATGCTGGCCGATCTTCCCTTGATCTCGAAGATGCCGGCGAACTGGTCGCATCCCTCGAAGAGCCCGGCGTGCGACCGGTTGCGCACGAAGGCGAACAGCCTCGCCTGCGGGTACTTCCTCAGGATCCCCGCCGCCATGGCGGAAAGGAAGAGGCTGTCGCCCAGGCCGCCGATGATCAGCACCCCCACCCTGGGGGCGCCGGCGATGGTTTGGAAAATGGCGGCAGGGTCCCCTTTGCCCGGCTTGATGCAGTAGAGGAAGATCCGCCTTCGCAGGGAAGTCCAGCGGCTCGCGAACTTGACCAGGAAGTAGAGGGAGAAGTCGAAGATCACCTCGGCAACCCTGAAGGCGGTGCGCCGTAGGCCGAACTGCTGCAAGTATTTGTATGCCGCTACCACCATGAGGAGAACACCTTTTTCAGAGAAGCTGGCTGACAGCGGACCAGACGGCGGCGAACGGGATGCGCGAAACGTTGGGCATGCCCGGATCGGCCTTCGATTCGTCGGAGGGGGGGTAACTGGCCAGGGGATCGCGCACCTCGAAAACATCCTCCCCCTTGGGCGTCCACAGGCCGAGGTGCGGCCCGGAGAGGACCACGGCCGGCACCTTGAGGGCGTGGGCGATATGGATCACCGAGGTGTTGACGGAAATCAGCAGGGAGAGCCCGGCAATGGTCTCCACCAGCTCGCCCACGTTCGAGGAAGGACGAAACAGGATGCGCCCCGCGCCGAAGCGCCCTTCCAGCTCCCTTTGCAGGGAGGCGAAGTCGTCGTCGCGCCCGAAGAGAAGCGGCGTCTTCCCCCGCGCAAGCAGTTCTGCGATCAGCTCCATCCACTGCGCCCTCGGCCAGCTGAGCCGCTCGTTCTTGCGGCGGCTCCAGGGGTGCAGGCCGACCAGCTGCCCATCAGGGGAGGCCGCCCGCGCCAGGGCCTTCGGCAGCGCCAGCCGCTTTTCTTCAGCGGTGAGCGGATGCCGGAACAGCCGGGAGAGCTGGTTCAGGTGCAGGTCGAGGATGTAGTCCCCTTCCGGCGGGGTGATGATGTCGGCGTTGATCAGGTTGAAATCGACCACGAAGTCCATGGCCGACAGCCGCTTCAACAGGGTGAGAAACAGGTACCCCTGCAGCGAGCCCGGGGCCATCTGGAAGCCGAAAACCTTCGCCCCCGCCGCGCGCTCCTTCTTGAGCAGGCGGACGAGCGAGAGGAACTGGGGGAGCCGGTAGAGGTCGAAGAAGGTGGCCCCGGGCAGCTCTTCCGACCAGAGGTGGACGTGGGGGTTGCCGCGGTGGATGATGGCGCAGCGCGCGCCGGGAAAAAGGGAGTTGGCCTTGCGGGCGAGGTCCCCCATCACCAGGCAGTCGCCCAGGCCGCTGGTCATGGTGTAGAGCAGAATGGAGCTGGCAGCCGGAAGGTTGCCGGCGGCGGTCGTGTCGGCGGTCATCCGCAGATCTCCCCCCCCTGCAGCCGTACCACGCGGTCGGTCCTTTGCTCCAGGAGCTCCTGGTCGTGGCTGACGATCACGATGGTCTTCCCCTGCGCCTTCAGCTCGTTCATCTTCTCGAAGCAGCGCGCCTGGAACTGGGCGTCCCCCACCGAGATCACCTCGTCGAACAGGAAGATGTCGGCGGGGCTGTGCACGGCGATGGCGAAGGCCAGCCTGAGGTACATTCCGGAAGAGTACTTCTTGACCGGCACGTCGATGAACTCCTGCAGCCCGGAGAACTCCAGGATGGCGGGGATCGCCTTCTTGACGTCCCGGATGGTGAAGCCCAGGATGGTGCCGTTCATGTAGATGTTTTCCATGCCGGAGAGGTCGGGATGGAAGCCGGCACCCAGCTCGATGAGCGGTGCCACCCTCCCCCGGCAGCTCACCTCGCCCATGGTGGGAGAGGTGACGTAGGAGATCAGCTTCAAGGTGGTGCTCTTGCCGCAGCCGTTGTGACCGCTCAGCCCGAGGCACTCGCCGCGGCCGATTTCCAGGTCGATGTTCTTCAGCGCCCAGAACTCGCCGCGCTCCAGGCGGCTGCGGTCCGGCTTTCTCCTAAGCAGGCGGGCAAAGTCCTCGCGCAGGGAGTTGTTCATCACCTGGAGCTTCGAATACTTCTTCCAGACCCCTTTCAGTTGGACGACCGGCTCAGATGACATCCGCGAAGGCCCTCTCGATGCGCAGGTAGAAGCGGTTGACCGCGAAGTAGATGAGCAGGATGCCTCCCGCCTCCACCGCCAGCTGCCAGGGGACGATCCCCCTCCCCTCGATGGTCACCCGGCGCATGTTCTCGATGATGAAGGTCAAGGGGTTGCAGAAGAGGAGCAGTTTCCAGCGGGAATCCACGGTATCGATGGAATAGATCACCGGCGTGGCGAAGAACAGGAGCTGCATGAGGAAGGTGGAGGCCATCTTCACGTCGCGGTAGTAGACGTTGAGCGCCGCCAGCAAAAGCGAGAAGCTCACCGTGTACATGACCAGCATGACCATGAGCGGCACCACCCACAGGAAGTTCCAGGTCAGCGGCACCCGGTAGACGGCCAGCAGCACGAGGTAGATCACGAACCCCAGAAGATAGTCGATGAAGCTGATCGCCACCCCCGAAAAGGGGAGGATCTCGCGCGGGAAGTAGATCTTGGTCACCAGGTTGAAGTTGCCGGCCAGGCTGGTGATGGAGAAATTGGTGGAGGCGGCGAAGAAGGTCCAGGGGAGGACGCCGGCGTAGAAGAAGAGGACGTAGGGATAATCCTTCTGCGTGGTGTGCAGCACCACCCCGAACACGAAGGTGAACAGCAGCATGAGGCTCAAAGGCTGCACGACGGCCCACAGCAGCCCGATGGCGGTCTGTTTGTAGCGGATGATGAACTCCCGCCAGATGAAAACCAGCAGGAGATCCTTGTACGGCTTAATCCTTCCTACCATGTAACCTTTCCCAAGCGCCCGGTCAGCCGGCGTAAATGCCCCATCCTACCATGGCGGCCCACAAAATCCCTACCACAAAAAGGGGGGCGTCCTTAAGGAGCGATTCGGTCGGGTCCCCCCCCTGCCCCGCCTGCACCCGCAGGATGAAGCGCAAGAGCCCGAAACAGCAGAGCGGCACCGTGTAGACCAGCGTGTGCCGCGCAATCACGTACTGGGTGTAGGTGACCAGCACGGCGCCGCCGGTCATGTACATGGCCCCCTGTAAAAAGCCGTCCGGGTAGGAGAGCAGCGACTTGCGGTGCCCCCCCGCCTGCTCGCCGAGACTCTGCTTCTCACCGAGCCTCTTGCCGGTGGCCAGGAAGACCGCCAGAAGGAACACCGACAGAAAGAGCCAGTGGGAGATCTCGATGTGAAACGCCTCCCCTCCCGCCTCCAGCCGCAGCAGAAATCCCGAGGCGATGCAGAAGAGATCGACCACCGGCAGCTCCTTCAGCTTCACCGAGTAGCAGGTGGTGACCAGGAGGTAGGCAAGCAGGATGGCCAGGAACAGGGGGGAGACCAAAGACCCCAGGTACAGCGAGGCAGCGAGGCAGACGGCGCCCAGCAGGCAGGCGGCAGCTACCGAAACGGCGCCCGAGGGGATCGGCCGGTCCTTCTTGCGCGGGTGGTGGACGTCACGGTGCCGGTCCAGGAGGTCGTTCAGGACATAGGTGGAACTGCTGGCGAGACAGAAGCTCAAAAGGGGAAGCAGCCCCTTTTGCACCACCCCGTGCTGGAGGATGCTCCCCCCCAGAAACGGCGGGAAATAGAGCATCAGGTTTTTCAGCCACTGGGCCGGGCGCAGCAGTTTTAGGTAAGCGCTGATCTTCAAAGCTCGATGACGCCTCGTTTGGCCTGTTAAATGAATCCCACTATGCCACAGCGGGGGAAAAACCGGCAAGCGCTATTGATGGTGGCGGGTTCTCGCTCGCCCTCCGGGAGCGCCGAGGGAGGGGTGCCTTGCGGACGCCTCCGGCGCTGCCAACTTCCCTCACCGGCCCTTCGGGCACCCTCTCCCGGAGGGCGAGGGATGGAAACGGCGGGACGGGGCGACTAGCTCCTCTTGCCCTTGATGATGTCCAGGAAGAAGTCCTCCAGGCTCTTGCGCCTGGGCTCGATCAGGGTCACTTCGGCGCCCTCGCCCTGCAGACGGGCGGTGGTGGCCGAGAGCTCCTCCTTGGGGACGTAGATCTCGCTGGTCTGCGCGCTCCCCTTTTCCCGCACGGTCAGGTGGTAGCCGAGCACGCCGCGGCTCATGATGGCGTCCACCCGCTCCACGCTCTGCAGTTCCCCCTTCAGGATGATGCCCACCCGGTCGCAGACCGATTCCACGTCCGCGATGATGTGGGTGGAGAAGAACACGCATTTGCCGCGCTTTTTCAGATCGAGCATGATCTCCTTGACCAGCGCCCGGCCAACCGGGTCCAGGCCGCTCATCGGCTCGTCCAGGATGCAGACCTCGGGGTCGTGGATCAGCACCTGGGCGAGCCCCACCCGCTGCACCATCCCCTTGCTGTAGCTGCGCATCGGGCGCTTGCGGGCATCCCACAGCTCGAGCTGCTGCAGGACCTGGTCGCATCTTTTGGCCAGCTCCTCTCCGGAGAGGCCGAAGGTGGTGCCGACGAAGGAGAGGTATTCCTGGGCGCTCAGGTAGTCGTAGAAAGCCGGGTTCTCCGGAAGATAGCCGACCTGGCGGCGCGCCTTTGGCGTGGAGATGTCGCAGCCCATGATGCTGGCGGAACCCGCGCTCGGCTCGATCAGCCCCATCAGGGTCTTGATGGTGGTGCTTTTGCCGGCGCCGTTGGGTCCCAGGAAGCCGAAGATCTCCCCCTGTTCGACGGTCAGGTTGAGGTTCTTGAGCGCCTCGACCTTGGTCCAGCGCTTCCCTTTGAAGGTCTTGGAAAGACCGGATATCTCTAGTGCATTCATCGCAAAACCTCAGTAGATGTGAGCATTACTTCTTTTTGACCGGGTAGACGAAGTTGCTGGTGGTCTTCACGCGGCCGTCCGGGTCGAGGTAGAAGGTTCCGCCGTAAGGGTCCTTGGGGATCTCCTTGAGAAAGCCGGACTGCACGAGCTGCTCGACGGAGGCAGGCGGCTTGCCGGTGGCGCGCAGGCAGGCGTTACGGGCAAGCTCTATGTCCCGTTCCGCTTCCAGCGCCTTCAGCCTGGTGGTGAGCGTCACCCAGACCGCCTTGTTCTTGGCCGTCTTGGCCATGGTCTTCAGGTAGGCGATGGCCAGGTCGTTTTGCCCCGACTCGTTCAGGTAGCGGCTGGCCAGGTTCATGAACAGGTCGTTGCCGGAGAGCTGCCCCGCCTTCATGTAGTACTTGCCGGCCATCCGGTAGTCCTTCAGGAAGTAGCCGTAATTGAAGGCTTCGAAGAAGGGAAGGTACCAGTCCCAGCTCCGGTACTGCATGCCGTATTCGATCAGGTTGTTGGCCAGCTTGACCTGCTTCACGTCCCAGACCAGGATCGCCTGGGCGAAGTAGTAGGCGTCCATGTTGTACGGGTCGAGCTTCACCGAGCCGTGCAAGAGGCGGGACATCGCCATGTAGTCGGGGGGAACGTGGACCTGGCCCGGCTCCTTGGCCAAAAGCCCGCCGAAGTACATCAGCACGTCCAGGATGAGCCCCTCGGCGACCACCTGCTTCTGGTCGGCAGAGATGAGCTGCAGCACCTCCACCCTGGGCAGCGTGCCCAGTTTCTCTACGAACGGCTTGTTGCGCATGTAGGACGCGAAGGGGACGATCAGCGCGCCGTAGCAGGCGATCGCCAGCAGGGAAACCAGGAGCGGACGGGCCAGGCGCGAGAAGGCTTTGCTCTGGGCGGCCATTACTTCATTTCCCTCTTGGTGAAGATGATGGCGGCAAGGGAGAGGAGCACCGCGCAGTAGACCACCAGGTATGCCAGGGTGAGCGCGATGCCGCTGGTGGTGAGCGGAATGCCGTAGATGGCGTTCACCTTCAAGTCGAAGGCGCTGAAGTTGGGTAGCAGGTAGTAAAGCCCGGTGGCGCAGCTGCGCAGCGCCGGGGAAAGCGTCTGGCCGGCGGCCGAATGAACGTAGTCATAGACCTGCTGGCTGGCACTGCCCACCAAAAAGGCGGAGATGGTCCCGAAGATAGGGAGGAAGAAGGAGGTGCTCACCGTCGAGAAGAGGACGGCCACCGCCAAAAGCAGGATGTACTTGCAGGCGTCGAACAGCACGCTCCAGAAGAGGTTGTCCCAGACTACCGCCCGGTCCGGCGGGTAGTTGCCGGAGGTGACCAGCACCACCAGCAAGGCCACACCGCCAAGGACCAGGGCGGTGAGAAACAGGAACAGGGCGACCCCGAAGAAGCGCCCCAAGAGGTAGGAGGTCCTGGTGATGGGGAGCGACAGCACGCTGTAGGTGTAGCGGCGCTCCATGTCCTTCCAGAGCACGGTCCCCCCGAGGAAGACGGCCAAAAGCAGCAGGATGAAGGAGATCAGCGACAGGGACAGGGTGATGGAAAGCTCGGTGACCTGCCTCATGGAAAGCTGGCTCACGGTGGGGATGAGCGGCAGGAGGAGTGCTGCCATCAGGATGCCGTGGAAGACCCGGTCGCGGAAGATCCCCTTGACCGTGATGCGGACGATGTCGAACATCGGTTATAGACTCCTTGCTGGTGGTTTCAGTCGGCGAGCTTTTGCGACAGCTTGAGTGCCGGCAGCCGGTAGGAGGCGGAAGCCGGCGCCTGGGCCGCGGCGCTTAGGAAGCTCTCCCTGGCGAGCTTGCGCTCTTTCTGGGCGAGGTGGATGGTCCCCAGCCGGTACAGGTAGAAGGCATCGCCGGTAAGCTGGTGCAGGCGGGTCAAAAGGCGTACCGCACGGGGATAGTACTCGGCCTTGGTCCCGATCCCCTTCTGGACCTCCACATCGTAGAGCGCCAGAAGACGCTGGCTGATGTCCACCTCGCGCTTGCCCGGCTCGCGCAGGGCCTGCTCCAGTATCTGCTCGCCTCCCTTGAGATCGCCGGCTCTCATCGCCACCAGCGCCTTGGCGATCAGGGCGTACTGGTAGTTGATCAGGCTGGCAGGGACCTGCATGGCGTTCATGACGGCGTTGGCCTGGCGGGTCTTGCCGTGGGCGTAGAGCGCGGTGGCCAGTTCGTTCTGCGCTGGGATGAAGTCGGGTGACTTCTTGACCGTGTCCTGGTACAGGGTCAGGTTGTCCTGCCAGACCAGGGTCCGGGTCGCGCTGCCGTAGACACCGATCAGCAGGATGACCGAGAAGGCGGCGGTGAGCGCCACCCGCCACTGTCCGCGCAGTTCCCAGCGCTCGGCACCGAAGACGCATCCCAGCGCGAAGAAGGTGCTCGGCAGGTACATGTAGCGCTCGGCGAGGGGGGTCCAGGTCAGGTTCAGCATGGGGATCAGGAAGGCCGAGCAGGACACCGACAGCGCGCACAGGAAAAAGTAGGCGGTCAAGGTGCGCCTGGCCAAAAGCCAGAGCCCCAGCAGGCAGACAAGCACGCCTACCGCCAGGTACAGGTCGGAGACGTGGATGATGCCGAAATTCAGGGGAAAGGGGACGAACAGTTTTTTCAGGTAAAAACCGGCCGCCTTCAAAAGAAGCTTCAGGTTGACCAGGTTTCCGGCGCTTTGGGGACCGGCCACGTGGTTCACCACCACGTTCATCCCGGCGTCCTGGGCGTGGGAGCCGATGCGCCTGAAGGCCAGGAATCCGAGCCCGGTGCCGAACATGATGGCCAGGTGCGGCCAGCTCTTGAGCGCGGTCTCCAAGATGCTTCCCCGCTCACCCTTTTGGTCGGCGACGAAAAAGGGGAACAGCATGGCGGCCGGCAGGAAGAAGATGGAGGTCTCCTTGGCGAGGCAGGCGGCCAGGATGGAGAGCGCACAGAGCACGCTGGCTGCGGGGGGTACGGCCGGGAAGCTGGACGGCCTGAAAAGGAACAGCGCGGAGAGCAGGACGAACATGCAGGCCAGCGGATCCGTTCTGCCCGAGATCCAGTTGACCGACTCGCTGTTGATCGGGTGCAGGGCGAACAGCAGGGCGACGCAGAGAGGCACCAGGGTGGAATTGACCTTCCGGATGACGGCCACCCGCCGGGCCAGGACAAAGAGAAGCAGCACGTTCACTAGGTGGAACAGCACGTTCTCCAGGTGCATGAAGCTCTCTTGCAGACCCCACAGGTACTTGTCGGCGATGAAGGAGAGGAGCAGCAGGGGACGGTAGTAGATGGCGCCGGGGGTGAAGATCTCCCGCAGGTTGAAGGAGTCGACGTTCAACAGGTAGGTGATCATGCCGGGGTCGTCGACCGAGTTGATCGGCGAGAAGATCGCCGGGTAGTAGACACCCAGCACGACAAACACTAGTAAAAGCACGCTGGTGCGTGCAGTTATCCGCTCTTGCATGGTCCTTCCGAAAAAAAAGGCGGGACGCCGAGGCGTCCCGCCGACTGTACGATGCTACTGGTACATTACATCGAGGTCCAACCGGCGCCGGTGAACTCGGTGGAGTCGGTGGTGCTGATGGTCTGCTTGACGGCGGTGCCGACTGCGGTCACGTCCTTGTAGTAGACGGAGGTGGAGTCATAGGCGGTGCCGAAAGCCCTGTTGCCGGACTTGTGCTGGGTGGCGAGAGCGTAGCCGTTGGAAGCGGTGTTGCCGGCCAGGGCAACGCCGGTGGAGGTCTTGCCGATCAGCACGCTGCTGGTGGTAGCGGTGGTGGCGGTGTCACCGTAGAGGGTGGCGCCGGTCACGGCCGAGGTGGAGGTCAGGTCGGCCACCATGGAGACGGTGTTGCCGGCGAAAGCCTGGCTAGCCAGAAGCGAGAATGCAAGGAAAGCAAGTAACTTTTTCATATGAGTAGTCTCCTCTTAGTCGGTTAGATGTTACTGGTACAGAAGGCCGCTGGGGTACTGCTGCTTGTCGGCCATGAAGGCCTCCATGCCGGTTTTCAGGTTCTTCAGGTCGGCGTTGGCAGCGGAGTTATAAGCCTTGGCGCGGTAGGAGGAGAACTGCGGGATGGCGATGGCGGCCAGGATGCCGATGATCGCAACGACGATCAAGAGCTCGATCAGGGTGAAGCCTTTGCTGCTTCTGAGTTTACGTAACATGTGTTTCTCCTTTCACGGGTGTTGTGCCGATTGGCATTTTGACAGTCGGTTCAAAAACATCATGACAAGGAGCAAGGAGCGGGCCAAAAGCAGTAGTAAAAACAAGCAGCTGAAATAGCGGGGGAAATTGCCAGGCACAGAAAGCAGAGCAGGTACCAAAAGCGTCACCGGGGACAAATTAAGGCCCCCGGGGTGACGTTTTTTGTCACTCGTCGTCCATGCCGAACTTGGCGAGGCGGTAGCGGAAGGAGCGGAAGGTCATCCCCAGAAGCTCGGCCGCCCGCTTCTTGACGCCGCCGCACTTCTCCAGCGCCTGCACCAGGAGCTTGCGCTCCAGGCCGTCCAGGTAGGCCTGCAGGTCCATGCCGCCGTCGGGGATGAAGAGCTCGCTGGCGGGGGGCGAAGGGATACGGTAGTCGCGCACGGCGGGAGGGAGCCCGTCCCGGGTGATGACCCGGCTCCCCAAAACCACGCAGCGCTCGACCAGGTTCTCGAGCTCGCGCACGTTGCCGGGGAAGGGGTAGTTGAAGAGGGCATCGAGGGCGTCGGGGGCGATGACCTCGCCGGTGGAGGTCCAGAGGGCGAACTTCTTGTAGAAGTGCTCGACCAGCACCGGGATATCCTCGGGACGCTCCTTGAGCGAGGGCATGCGGACCTGCACCACGTTGAGGCGGTAGAAGAGGTCCTCGCGGAAGCTCCCCTCGCCCACCTGCTCCTCGAGGTTGCGGTTGGAGGCGGCCACGATACGCACGTCCGCCTTGAAAGAAACGGCCCCCCCTACCCTCCTGAACTCACGTTCCTGCAGCACCCGCAGAAGCTTGGCCTGCAACAGCAGCGGTACCTCGCCGATCTCGTCCAGGAACAGGGTGCCCCCTTCGGCCTGCTCGAAGAGGCCGGCACGGTCCGAGGTGGCCCCGGTGAAGGAGCCCTTGGTGTGCCCGAAGAGTTCGCTCTCCATCAGGGTGTCGGGGATGGCGCCGCAGTTGACCGCCACGAAGGGGGCGCCTTTGCGGGGGCTGTTGTAGTGGATGGCCCGGGCGGCCAGTTCCTTGCCGGTGCCGCTCTCCCCCATGATCAGCACGTTGGCCATGGAGTCGGCCACCTTGCTGATCAGGTCGTAGACCTCCTGCATCTTGCGGCTCTTGCCGACCAGGCCGTTGAAGCTGAAGCGCTCCATGACCGCGGCCTTGAGCCGCTTGTTCTCGACCAGCAGGCTGCGCTTCTCCAGGGCCTTCTTGACCAGCACCTTGATCTCTTCGACCTTGAAGGGCTTGCTCAGGTAGTCGTAGGCGCCAAGCTTCATGGCCTCGACCGCTTCTTCGGCCGCCGAGAAGGCGGTGATCATCAGGACCGCGGTCTCGGGCGCCTGCGCCTTGATGCGGGAGAGGAGCTCGATGCCCCCCAGGCCGGGCATGCTGACGTCGGAAAGGACCATATCGTAGCTCGAGCGGCCAAAAAGCTCCAGCGCCTCCTCGGCGCTCTCCGCCTGGTCGACCCGGTACCCCTCACCCTCCAAAAGGATGGAGAGGAATTCCCGCATGCTAAGCTCGTCATCTACGACCAGAATGTTGGCGCTACTCATCAAGACCTCGACAGAAAAAAGCTGTTCACAGATTTTGTTGCACGGGACGGGAGTACCCCATCCTCACCCTGTCCCTCCCCTTGAAGGGGAGGGGACGCCGGGGGACCTTCATCGACAGGAGGCGGATGGAGCGCTCCACTCCCTCCACCTCCTGGGGAGGGGCGGGGTGAGGGAGGTCTCGCAGCTTCCTGGAAGCTCCCTGGACCACTCCTGTCCGGGACGGAAAGGGAGAGCTCGATAGCCGGGGAAGGACTTTCCGGAAACTGCGTTACGCCGGCAGGAAGATGGTGACGGTGGTCCCGTCGGTGCCGGAACTGGCGATACTGATGCGGCCGCCGTGGGTCTCCACGATCCGGTACACGGTGGCGAGCCCCAGCCCGGTGCCGCCCCGCTTGGTGGTGAAGAAGGGTTCGAAGGCCCTCTTCACCTCGGCCGGGCTCATGCCGGTACCGTCGTCACTGACCCGCATCATCACCATGGGCGGCTCGGCGCTGCCGTCCTTGGCGAGCCCCGCGGAAACCACGATGGTCCCCTCGCCGGCGATCGCCTCGGCGCCGTTCACGATCAGGTTCCAGAAGACCTGCGAGCACTGGTCCTTGTCGGCCACCACCACCAGCTCTTCGGGGACCTGGTTCTCGATCCTCACCGTGGCAAAGCGCGGGTCCTTGCTGAGCAGGGAGCAGAGGTCGGCGATCATCCACCTGAGCCGGACCGGCACCTTGGCGGGCTGGGCGGGGCGTGCGTAAAGGAGGAAATCCCGCAGCAGGGTGTCCAGCCGGTCGGTCTCCCGCACGATGATGGAGAAGAGCCGCTTGTCCTTTTCGTCCGCCCACTCCCTGAGGGCGGCGAGCTGCACCGAGCCGCTGATGGCCGCCAGCGGGTTCCTGATCTCGTGGGCCATGCGGGCCGAGAGCTCGCCCACCGCAGCCAGGCGGTCGGCCCGCTTCAGTTCCCCTGCCATCCGCCTGATCTCGGTCAGGTCGTTCAGGTCCACCAGCGCGCCGGCCGGCTCCCCCCGGCTGCCGGTGAGCGGCACGGACTTGAAGGAGAGCAGCAATTCGTCGCCGTTGGCGCTTTGGTGGGCGAACTCACCTTGAGCCTGGCCGAAGATCTCCCGGTCGAAGCCGGCCAGTCCCGGCATTACTTCGAAGAGCGGCCGGTCGTAAGCGTCGGTCTGGGTAAGGCCGGTGACCTGTTCCGCCCAGCGGTTGAAGACCCTGATCCTCCCCTCGGAGTTCACCGTCACCAGGCCGCTGTCGATGGTGGAGACGATCGAGCTGTTCAGCCGCTCCAGTTCCTGGAAATCGATGTCCTTCTCATGCAGGGCGCTCTCGGAGACCCGGGCCCGCTCGGCGAGACTGCCCGCCAGGTAAGCGGTCAGGTGAAAGGAAACCGCGTAGAGAAAGATCAGGTAGAAGACGTAACCTGCCCCGTACTGGTGGGCCGGCAGCGGGCTGATCCCCAGGGGCCCCAGTTTGTCGTAATACTGGAAGTCCAGGATCGCGCCGTACAGGATGACGCAGAGCGAGGCGGTGTAGTAGGCCTCGGAGCGGGCCAGCAGGACGCTGGCGCTCACGATGGAGAGAAAGTAGAGAAAGGCGTAGGGGGAGTTGACGCCGCCGGTGATCAGGATGACCGTGGTGACCAGGATCAGGTCCCAGACGATCTGCGCATAGCTGATGGCCCTCCCCTGCCCGCGGATGAACTTCAGGGCCAGCAGGGAGACCAGCGAGAAACCGTAGGTTGCCGCCACCAGGCGGGTGAGGACCTTGAGCAGGCTGTCCCCACCCTCGTGGCTGTGCAGGTCGAAGATGAACAGCGAAAAGAGGAAGCAGCTGGCGACCACCAGCCTGAGCAGGACGAACCAGACGATCTTCTTGCGGTCAAGCATCCAGGACTAACCGCCGACCGCGCCGGCCAGTTTGAAGATCGGCAGGTACATGGCGATGACCAGGCCGCCCACCGTGGTCCCCAGGAACACCATCAACAGGGGCTCCATCATGGAGGTGAGGGCCCCCACCGCGTCGTCCACCTCGTCGTCGTAGAAGTCGGCGATCTTGTTCAGCATGGTGTCCATGGCGCCGGTCGCCTCGCCGACCGCGATCATCTGCACGACCATGGGGGGAAAGACGCCGCTTTCCGCCAGCGGCTCGGCGACGGTCTTCCCCTCGGAGATCGACTGGCGCACCTTGTAGATCGACTCCTCGACGATCTTGTTGCCGGCGGTCTTGGCCACGATGTCCAGGCCGTCCATGATGGGGACGCCGGAGCTGATCATGGTCCCCAGGGTGCGGGTGAACTTGGCCACCGACACCTTCCGGACCAGGGGTCCGATGATGGGGGCGTTCAGGGCCAGCCGGTCGATGGTCTTTCTCCCCTTGGCGGTCGCGTAGTACTTGTTGAGGGCGAACTTCAGGCCGACCATGAGGCCGATGATGACCAGGATGTACTTGGTTATGAAGTTACTGAGCGCGATGACCACCCGGGTCGGCATGGGGAGCTCGCCGCCGAAGTCGGCGAACATCTTGGCGAAGGTCGGGATGACGAAGACCAGGATGACCCCCACGACTACCACGGCGATGGCCATGATGGTGGTCGGGTAGACCATGGCGCCCTTCACCTGCTTCTTTAACTTCATCGCCTTTTCGATGTAGGCGGCCAGGCGGTTCAGGATGGTGTCCAGGATACCGCCCACCTCGCCGGCGGCGACCAGGTTGACGTAGAGCTGGTCGAAGGCCTTGGGGTGCTTGGCGAGGGCGTCGGCGAAGGTGGAGCCGGACTCCACGTTCTCCTTCACCTTCAAAAGCACCTCCTTGAAGGTCTTGTTCTCCTGCTGGGAGCCGAGGATGTCCAGGCACTGCACCAGCGGCAGGCCGGAGTCGATCATGGTGGCGAACTGCCGGGTGAAGACCACCAGGTCCTTGGTCTCGATCTTGGGCTGGCCCATGCCGCCGGGAAGCTTGAGCTCCATGCTGAGCCCCTTCCCTGCTTCCTTCACCGTGATGGCGGTAAAACCGTACTTCTTGAGCTGCGCCTCGACCTGGGAGCTGTTGCCGGCTTCCATGACCCCTTTCTGGACGGCGCCCGCCTTGCTCCTGGCTTCCCAATTGAACTTGGGCATCTGAGTTTACTCCTTTGCCGAATCCGGCAGATCTACTTGAGCGGCCGCCGCGGCATGGACGCGGCGCCGCCCGGGGCAAGCATCTGTTTCAGCTCGTCCGGCTCCGGTGAGCGCCCCAGCGCGTCGTCGACGGTAATGATGTGCTTGGCAAGCAGCGCCACCAGGCACTGGTTCATGGTCTGCATGCCGAATTTCTCCTGCCCCACCTGCATCTGGGAATAGATCTGGTGCACCTTGTCGTCGCGGATCAGGTTCCTGATGGCGGGGTTGGGGACCATCACCTCCAGGGCCAGCGCCCGTCCCTGGCCGTTGGCGCGCGGGATCAGGGTCTGGGAGAGCACCCCTTCCAGGACGAAGGAGAGCTGGGTCCTGACCTGGGTCTGCTGGTAGGGAGGGAAGACGTCGATGATCCTGTTGATGGTCTGGGCGCAGGAGTTGGTGTGCAGGGTGGCGAAGCAGAGGTGGCCGGTCTCGGCCAGGGTGAGCGCCGCCTCGATGGTCTCCAGGTCGCGCAGCTCGCCGATCAGCACCACGTCGGGGTCCTGCCGGAGCACGTACTTGAGGGCGTGCTTGAAGCTCTTGGTGTCGGCCCCCACCTCGCGCTGGTTGACGATGCACCCCTTGTGCGGGTGCAGGTATTCGATGGGATCCTCCACGGTGACGATGTGGTCGCGCCTTTCCGTGTTGATGCGGTCGATCATGGAGGCGAGCGTGGTGGACTTGCCGCTGCCGGTAGGCCCGGTGACCAGGATCAGGCCGCGCGGCTTGTCGCACAGCACCCGGACCACCGGGGGGAGCCCCAGCTGCTCGAAGGTGAGGATCTTGTAGGGGATCACCCTGAAGACGCCGGCCACCGCACCGCGCTGCACGAAGATGTTGCCGCGGAAGCGGGAGAGCCCCTTGACGCCGAAGGAGAGGTCGAGCTCGTTCTCCTCCTCGAACTTGTGCTTCTGCGAGTCGGTCAGGATGCTGTAGCAGAGCTGCTTGGTCTCCACCGGGGTGAGCGGCGGGATGTCCATGGGGGTGAGCTTGCCGTCGATCCTGATCTGGGGGGAGGTGTTGGTGGTGATGTGCAGGTCGCTGCCGCCCCGCTCGACCAGGTCCTTCAAAAGCTGATGAAAGTTGAGCATCCCGTTATTCCTCTGTTAGTCGTCCGCCACGGTGACCCGCAGCACCTCTTCGAAGGAGGTGACCCCTTCGATCAGCTTGGTGAGCCCGGACTGGCGCATGGTCTTGACACCCAGCCGCATGGATTCGCGCTTGATCTCGGCGGTGTTGGCGCCGTTCAGGATCAGCTCCCGGATCCCCTCCAGCATGGGCATGACCTGGTAGAAGCCGACGCGCCCCTTGTAGCCGGTGCCGTTGCACTTGGCGCAGCCGGTCCCCTTGTAGCAGACCACCCCGGGCGCCTGGTGGGCCGGGATGCCGGCCTGGATGAGCGCCTGCACCGGCACATCCTCGACCTGCTTGCACTCGCCGCACACGCGGCGGGCGAGCCTTTGGGCGGTGATCAGGTTGACCGCCGAGGCGACCAGGAACGGCTCGATCCCCATGTTGAGAAGGCGGTTGATGGTGGAAGGGGCGTCGTTGGTGTGCAGGGTGGAGAGCACCAGGTGGCCGGTAAGGGCGGCCTTGATGCCGATCTCGGCGGTCTCGAAGTCGCGGATCTCGCCGATCATGATGATGTCGGGGTCCTGCCGGAGGAAGGCCCTGAGCGCCGCGGCGAAGTTCAGGCCGATGTCCTCGTGCATCTGCACCTGGTTGATGCCGGCGAAGTTGAACTCGACCGGGTCCTCGGCGGTGGAGATGTTCTCGGTGACCTTGTTCAGCTCGGAGAGCGCCGAGTAGAGCGAAACGGTCTTGCCGCTCCCGGTCGGCCCGGTGACCAGCACCATGCCGAACGGCTTGTGGATCTCCCGCTGGAAGGCGGACAGCGCCTCCGGCTCGTAACCCAGCTTGGTCATGTCCAGCTGCAGGTTGGACTTGTCCAGAAGCCGCAGAACGATCTTCTCGCCGAACAGGGTGGGAAGCACCGAGACGCGGAAGTCCATGTCCTTGCCCTGGCCGAGCTTGATCTTGATGCGGCCGTCCTGGGGCAGGCGCCTTTCCGCGATGTCCAGCTCGCTCATGATCTTGATGCGGGAGGTGATGGCGTTCTTCAGCTTCATGGGAGGCTTCATCACCTCGTAGAGGATGCCGTCGATCCGGTAACGGACCCGGAAACTCCTCTCGTAGGGCTCGATATGGATATCGGAAGCCTTCTTCTTGATGGCGTCGGTGAGGATCAGGTTGACCAGCTTGACGACCGGGGCGTCCTCGGTGGCCCGCTCCAGGGCGTTGAGGTCCACGTCCTCCTCGTCGCTCATCACCTCGAAATCCTCCATATCGAGGTCGTTCATCACGTCGAGCAGCGAGGCGCTCTGGTCGTAGAGCTTGTCGATGGCGGTCTTGATGGCGCTCTCGGCGACCACCACCACCTCGACGTTGTAGCCGGTCATGAACTTGATGTCGTCGATGGCGAAGATGTTGGAGGGATCGCTCATGGCGATGATCAGGGTGGATCCGGCCCTGTTCACCGGCACGATCTGGTACTTGTGGGCGATCTCGGAGGGGATGATCTTGACCACGGCCGGGTCGACGTCGTAGTCGGCCAGGTTGATGGTCGGCACACCGTACTGCTTGGAGAGAAACGAGGTGAGCTCCGCCTCGCTGATCAGGGAGTCCCTGACCAGGATGGACCCCAGGCGCAGATTGCCGCCGGCCGCCTTCTGCTCGGCGAGCGCATTCTTCAACTGCTCCTTGGTGATCAGGTTATGACCGACCAGCAGTTCACCTAGTCTGCTTACATGCATGGAAAAACCTCGAGGGGTGTTTCGTAACTCGGGAATGGTATTTTGTTATTTCGGCATTGTCAAGGGATACCTTAATGAAAAGTAGCGCTCAGCGCCTGCTCCATGCACCCCTCGGGGGGGTGCATCCCGGTCCAGATGGCGAAGGCCGCCTCCCCCTGGGCGACCAGCATGCCGAGCCCGTTGGCGGCGGGAACCCCGCTGGCGGCCGCTTCCCTCAAGAGGGGGGTGACCGGCGGGGCGTACACCATGTCGTAGACCGCCGCCCCCGCCTTGAGCGGTGCCAGGCTCAGCCCCGGAAAGGAGTCGTCCGCCATGCCGACCGAGGTGGTGTTGACGATGAGGTCAAAGCCTGCCAGGTAGCCGGCGTCCGTTAGCCGCTCCAGCCCCACCGCGGCAAGCGGCGCCGAAAGCCCCGGCCCCAGTTCCCCGGCCAGTTCCGAGCCCTTGTCGAGCGAGCGGTTGGCGATCTCCACCCGGCTGGCTCCGGCCTGCGCCAAAGAGACCAGCGCGCTGCGGGCCGCCCCCCCCGCACCCAAAACCAGCACCGAGCGTCCGGCCGGCACAAAGCCGAGCCTCGACTTTAGGGCAGCCAGCAGCCCGATGCCGTCGGTGTTGTGGCCGGCAAGCCTGCCATCCTTCACCTGCACGGTATTGACCGCCCCGATCAGCTCGGCCTGCGGCGAGATGCTGTCCAGAAGCGGCATGATGGCGACCTTGTGCGGGATGGTGACGTTGAAGCCGGCCACCCCGGCGGCTGCCAGCCCGCGCACCGCCTGGGCGAGGTCGGCCGGGGCCACCGGAAAGGGAACGTAGACCCAGTCGAGCCCCAGCGCCTGGAAGGCGGCGTTGTGCATGAGCGGCGAGAGCGAGTGGGAAACCGGGTAGCCGATGATCCCGGTGACGGTGGTCTTGCCGGTCAGTGCGGTCATTGGCGTACTCCGTAGGCGTTCATGATCTGGGCGGCCTGGGCGGAAACCTCAGGCGAGATCCGCTTGGCCTGCTCCAGTTCGACGAGCCCCGCCTGCGGGTTGCCCAGCCTGAAGAGGGTCTCGGCCGCCTCCAGGCGCGAGGTTGCGTAGATCAGGATCGCCTTGCCGGTGTCCAGGTCCCGGAAGAACATGCCGCTTTCCGGCGAGATGCCGCGCAGCGAGTAGAGCGGGAAGACGTTGACCGGCGGCTGGGCCGGAGAGCCCGCGGGCTCCACCCCGTAGGTGATGCCGCGCTGGCGCAGCACCATGTTGTCAAGGGGCACCGAATACCTGGTGGAGAAGTCGATGAACACCGGCCGGCGCGGCATCTCCTCCATCATCGAGACGTAGAGCGCGTTCTCGGGTGTGCGCTGGTCGGGGGTAAGCTGCCACAGCCTGCTGCCGCGGAACTCCGGGAAGGCGTCCAGGTACCAGTCGAACACCAGGTGCGGCGTGTGGGGAAGCAGCAGGTCCTCGCGCATCCTCTCCACCCCCTGCAGGTACCAGAGCGGGAAGGCCCCCGAGTCGCCCCAGGTGTACATCACCGCCCCCTGCGGCAGGGAGCGCAGGGTGTTGGCGGCGTAATCGTAGGCGATGTAGTTCTCGTGCTGGTCGTTTTCCCGGTAGTGCAGCAGGCAGACCACCACCGGCAGCACGAAGGCCAGGGCCAAAAGCGCCCCCCTGGCGGCGCCCCCCTTCACAAACCCCGCCCCTTCCTTGAGGACCGCGAAGATCCCCACCCCGATGAAGACCGCGGAAAGGAGGTAGATGGGGGTGAAGAACTCCTCGGTCAGGAAGATCATGTCGAAGGGGGTGTTGAAGTAGCCGACGATCACCGCCAAAAAGGAGCAGACCCCGATCAGGTAGGAGAGGGTCAGGTAGCTCTTTTTGCGGGCGAAGTAGACCAGGCCGATCATGAGCAGCACGAGGCCGGCCGCGGTGAACTCGTAGGGGACGTTGAAGGCGTTGATCTGCGCCCAGAGAAGCTTCAGGTCGCGCACCGGCGGCTCGGTCGGGTACCCCTTGCGGAGCATGGTCCAGAGGAACTGGGTGAGGTTTCTGGAATCGCCCCAGTTGAGCAGCGGCTTCTGCAGGGCCCGCACGATCAGGTGGAGGTTGATGGCGAAGCCGAGGATGCCGAAGGCCAGGGCGAGCAGGAACTCCTTGACCCGGTAGATGACCCGCCAGTCGGTGGAGATGAGCAGGAAGGCGTAGACCGGGATCATCAGCACCACGATCTGGTGGGCGCCGGTCGCCAGCCCGCACAGGAAGGCGCCCAGGTAGACGTAGGAGGGCCGCTCCTCGCCGGAGAGGTAGCTGTCGCGCCAAAGGAGCATGAGGTAGAAGACCATGGCGCAGATGAAGGAGAGCAGCGGATACGGCTTGTCGTGGTTGGACTGCAGCCAGAGCCTCGCGGTGCAGGCGAAGGTGAGCGAGGCGGAGAGCGCCACCAGCCGCTTCACCAGCACCGGGAACTTCCCCTCGCCGGGGATGAGCTCGTCCCTCAGCAGGCGGCCGGTCACCAGGAAGACGCCGTAGCAGGCAAGGGCCGCCGAGACCGCGGTGGCGAAGTTGATCCGGAAGGCGATGGAGCCGATGGGGAGGAAGGTGAACGGCTTGGCGTAGTTGATGAAGAGCGGATAGCCCGGTGAATGCGCGGCCCCCAGCGAATAGGCGGCGGTCAGAAACTCTCCGGAGTCGAAGAAGGTGACGGTGGGCGCCAGGGTCAACAGGTAGATGAACAGCGGCACGAGGAAAGCCGCCAGGGCGATGGGGTCGAGCCTGTTCAGGGTTGCGTTTTTAGTCACGCGGGTGCTCCAGATTCTTTATTTTCGGTGAGCTTCTTCACGGAGAGCTTGTCCCGCCACAGGCAGTAGAGCCCGACCGGGATGACCGGAAAGAAACTCAGGGCATGGATGACCAGGGCGATGGAGACCGACAGCTCCCAGTTCACCCCCAAGGCGGTGAGGGCGACGGCCCCTGCGTACTCGTAGGTGCCGACCGAGCCCGGGGAAGCGGGGACCATCACGGCGAACACCAGGAAGACCATGATGAACAGGGAGGCAGGGAGCGGCATGGCGAGCCCGAAGGCGCGCAGCAACAGGTCGACCGGCCAGATGGCGGTGGCCCAGATGGCGAGCGAGCTCACCACGATGCCGGCGAACTGGGAGGGCGAAGCGGTCAGCCGGATGCCGTGGATGAAGGAGAGCAGCATGTGGCTGACCTTCACGGAGACCCCCGCGGGGAAGGGCCGCAGGAAGACCGAGATCAGCTTGATGGTCCAGTCGGTTCTTTTCTTGAGCAGCACCAGGAAGGCGATCACCACCAGGTAGAGCCCCAGCATGAGGTAGCCGCCGCTCACCAGTTTGTCGTGGAGCGCAGCCTTGTCCGGCGGCAGGGTCACCGTGAAGAAGGCGATCACCAGCACGAGCAGCATGGAAAAGCCGTCGCAGAGGCGGTCCACCACCAGGGTGGCGAAGACCGAGCTGGTGGGGATCTCTTCCTTGCGGGCGAGAGCGTAGGCGCGCATGAACTCCCCGAAGCGGGCGGGGAAGATGTTGTTACCCATGTAGCCGATCAGGGTGGCCGAGAACAGGTTGGAGAGGCTGCTGCGCTTGATGGGGAGGAGCAGGAACTTCCAGCGCACGGCACGCAGGTAGTAACTCACGAAGGTGAGCACCAGGGCCGGCAGCAGGTAGCGGTAATCCATGCCACGGAAGGCAGCGGTCATCTTGTCGAGGTCGATTTTCCGGAAGACAAGAAACAGGAACAGCGCGCTGACCGCGATGCCGGCCACCAGTTTGATATCGATTTTTTTGCTAGACAGAAGAACGCTCCTCAGGTGTCGATAACACCGCCCCCACGAGGGAAAACCGGGCATTACATAGTGGCACTATTCCTCTTCCTCCAGCACCCCCTCTCCCCCGGGAGAGGGTTGGGGTGAGGGAAGTCTCAACTTTGGACCAGCTTCGGGACGCCGGGAGCTTCCTCCCGCGCCAGCCTGATGGCCGGGCGGCTGGCACCGCCCCGGTTGATCTCCGCCAAGGACGGGCGCCAGCGGTGCGGCAGGGAACGTTATAGGCGAATGCCGGCTTCCCTCACCCCGGCCCTCTCCCGGAGGGCGAGGGGGACCTAGCTGGTGGCAAATGAGGCTCGCGTGAGTTCCTCGCTACCTACTCTTGTGCGGCACCCCACCCTTGCGGGGCGACCCGCTCAGCACGGGCGCCTCGGGCTTGCTCTCCGCCTCGCGCACCCGGTGGCCGTCCTCTCCGCCTCCCGGATGCCAGTCCCGCAGCTCCGCCAG
>DATFAB010000040.1:0-18579 GCA_035255025.1 Geomonas sp. | reverse complement strand
GGCCAGGCTAAGCGTGGAAAGGATGAACAGCAGAAAACGTCGCTTCAGACTCATGATTCCTCCGTGTCAGTCAATACAATCACCATATCAGTGCCTGCCATGATACCCGCTATCAACCCGGTAACCAATGAATGATACACGCAAAATCGACTTGAGGCAAAAATTGGCAGTTCAGGTCACGTTTTTAGCCGGCATCTGCCACAGTTACCGGAAGGGGTGTGCCGTTTTTTCCCTCGCCCACTCGAAACGGCCTGGGCAAAACGCCCGGCGCGTCCCGGCAAAATGACATCAGCGCGAAAGAAGCAAGCAGCCCTTGGAAGAGAACTGCAGCGCCCTGCCGCCACACCAGAAAAGCCCGTTTCCCAAACCGTGGAAACGGGCCTTCTGTGGTGCCGCATGGCGACGAGTCCTGAAAAGCTACGGCTTTCCGCTCCCCACCCGCAGGTGGTACGGCCAGGCCAGGATGCCGCCGTCCATGAATTTCGCGTTGCGGAACCCGGCCCCGTCCAGGATCTTCTGCGCTTCGTACCCCCTAAGGCTGATCTTGCAGAAGGCGACGATCTCCTTGTCCCGGGGGAGCTCATCCAGCTTCTCCCGCAGCATGCCTAGCGGGATCAGCTTGGCACCCTCGATGCCGACTTCACCGTGCTCGGCCGGAGAGCGGACGTCCAGCAGGATGAAGTCCTGCTCCTCGTCGAGTTTCCGTTTCACCTCGCGGGCGGAGATCCCCCGGGCCTGGCCGGTCAGCTTGTTCTTCATGATGTCGGCACAGACGATCAGGTTGTCCATAGCCGCGGCGTAAGGGGGAGCGTAGGCCAGATCGACCTGGGCCAGCTGCTCGGCGCTCGCCTGAAAGGTGATGGCGGTCGCCGCGGTATCGAGCCGCTTGTCGACGGCCCCCTCTCCGGCCGCCTGCAGCCCGAGTATCCGCCCGGTCGAGCGGTCGGCGATCATCTTGAGCACGATCGGTTTGGCGCCCGGGAAGAAATGGGCGCGGTCGGGAGCCGGCGAGATCACCGTCTCCACCTGGAAGCCGTGGGCCCGCGCCTCGGCCTCGGTCAGCCCGGTCTTGCCGGCGTTGATACGGAACACCCTGAGGATGCTGGTGCCGATCACCCCGGCGAAGGTGGCCTCACCCCCTGCGGCGTTGATGCCGGCCACCCGCCCCTGCTTGTTGGCCGTGCTCCCTAAGGGGATGAAGACCTTTTGGCCGGTGATCAGCTGAGTGGCTTCGCAGCAGTCCCCGCAGGCGAAGATGTCGGGATCGCTGGTACGCTGGCCGCTGTCCACCGCGATGGCGCCGGTGGTCCCGATGGCGAGCCCGGCCTCTTTGGCGAGGAGGGTGTTGGGGACCACCCCCGGGGCGAGCACCACCAGGTCGGCCGGGATCTCCCGCTCGCCAAGCAGCACGTTCTCCACGGCAGCCTTCCCCTTGAAGCAGCTGACCCGGCAGCCGGTCATCACGGTCACCCCCTGCTGCCTCATGTGTTTCTCGATCAGCAGGGCGATCTCGGGGTCGAGAAGGCCGGGCAGCAGCTGCTCACGCATCTCGACCAGCGTCACCTGCAGCCCCTTCTGCTGCAGGGCCTCGGCGGTCTCCAGCCCGATCAGCCCGCCGCCGACGATGCAGACCCGGGCGCCGGCAACCGCTTTTTCCTTTAACAGTTCCGCATCTTCCAGCGACTTCACCGTGAGGATGCCGGGAAGGTCCACCTTGTCCAAAGGGGGGACGATCGGAGAGCTGCCGGTAGCCAGGATCAGGCGGTCGTAGTGAAGGGAGGAGCGTTCGCCGGTGGTGGTTTCCAGCAGGTGGACCACCTTGGCCTGGCGGTCAATGGCGGTCGCCTCGGTATTGGTGCGCACGGCGACCCCCTTGACCTTCTTGAAGAAGGCAGGGTCGCGCACCACCCCCACCGGGGTGCTCATCAGCTCTTTCAGTTCAGGCACCGTATCGGAAAGGTAGTACGGGATTCCGCAGGCGCCGTAAGAGATAAAGGTTCCCCGGTCAACCACAGTCACCTCTGCCGCGGGGTTCAACCGCTTCGCCTTGGAGGCGGCCTTGGCCCCCGCGGCATTGGCGCCGATTACCACGATCTTCATCTGCATCTGTTCTCCTTCAGGCGCCGGCCTGCCGGTGGCAGCCGCACCTCGTTTACCGGCAAGATAACGGAAAAGGCGGCCACAGCCATGGCCGCCCCGGGTATTGCGCTTATCGGGAGGAACTTATTGTCCCCTTCTCCAGCCGCTCCAGACCGGGATCCCGCTGTCGTCACGCAGCTTCAGCACCTCGTCCCCCTTTTTGACCTCAGCGGCAATCAGGGCGGGCTTGCCGTTAAAGGTCACCCGGGATCCCCTGACCTCGACCTGGTCACCTTTTTCGATCCGGAGGTCGAGCCGCTCGATATACCAGGCAGGACCGAGATGGACCGAGACGGGACCCGTTTCCGTCTTGAGCTTCAGATGGATCCCCGCCCCCATCCCTTTCATGGGAGTCATCCTGAGCACCTCGACCACCTTGCCGCGCACGGTTTCCACGGTGGCGGGATCGTACATCCGTCCGTAGCTGCCCTGGGGGCCCCATCCTCCGCTTCCTTTCCATCCCGCTCCCGGAGCGGCATGGACCGTGGCGGCCAGAACCAGAGTCAGCATCATCAACCACAAGCCAGACAGTCTCGTCTTCATCAAGTTCCTCCTTTCGTTGGCGTTCACCTGCTGCTACCGCACTGCGGTCAACCTGTCAATTGTGGGGGGCCGGGGGAGAGTGTCAAGTGCGCGGGCAGTCATTGCCCGCCAGGCAGGGGGGGCAAGCCGCAACTGATTGGTCACTGGCGTCCTTTGAACAAGGAGACCAGGATCATCAATCCCCAGGTCAGCGCAACGCCGGTTACCACAACTCCCATGAAATTCCTCCCAGATGCAATGAGCCTTCACCTTTGCCAGCAATGTTATATATAATAATCTATATGTCAACATACAATTTACTCACCCCGCCGATCCGTGTGCTCTCCTGTCCGCCGTCGGCCTCGTGATTCCATGGGAAGAATAGCCCGGGTGCAGACTGGAAAGACTCCCCGCTCCCGCAGCGCCAGCGCCGGCGAAGGATTCGGGAGGTTGATATGATAGGGCTGAGCAGTACCGAGGACGTGCACCCGACCTTGGGGGCTCCAGGAGCAGTGATGAAAAGAAAGTACCATCCCCGCCGCGACACTCCGCTTCTCTTCTGCCTGATCGTTCTCATCGCCTATTGGGATTACCGCAGCGGTTTCAGGTTCAGCCTGTTCCCTCTCTACCTGATTCCGCTGACGGCCCTGGCCTGGTTCGACGGCAGGGCGGTCACCCTGGCGGCTTCGCTTTTGGCCGGGGTCATCATCCTGGTCAAGGACACCGTTGCCAGCAATGGCGTGCGCGGGTTCTACTTTTTCTGGGACGAAGCGATCAAGGTGGTTCTGCTTCTCATGATCAGCTTTGGCGTCTGGAAAATCCGCCAACTGCTGCGCGAAAAGGACAGGAGCAACCAGGAACTGCGGGAGGCGCTTTCCGAGATAAGGGAACTGCGCGAGATGATCCCGATCTGCGCCTGGTGCCATTCGGTGAGAAACGACAAGGGGTTTTACGAAAGGATCGAGGTGTACCTGAGCCAGCTTACCGGAGCGAGCCTGACGCACGGCATTTGCCCTGCCTGCATGAAAAAATACTACGCGGAGCTGGGAAATAAGGAGCAGACTCCTGGAAAAACGAAAAAGCCAGGCGAGATGGGCTAGTCTGAAGGATGCCAGCCATGAATGTCCTTGAGTTCACAGCAACGATCTTTGCCGGGTCGGTGGCAGCAGGCTTTCTCGGCGCGCTCACCGGTCTGGGAGGCGGGGTTGTGATCGTGCCGCTGCTGGTCATCATGTTCGGCGTGGACATCCGCTACGCCGCCGGGGCCTCGCTGGTGTCGGTGATCGCCACCTCCTCGGGGTCGGCCGCAGCCTATGTGCGCAAGGGCTACACCAACGTCAGGGTCGGAATGTTCCTGGAATCGGCCACCACCATGGGGGCCCTGCTGGGGGCCTTTCTCACCACCAGGCTGCACCCCTCGCTGGTCTCCACCATCTTCGGCATCGTGCTGCTCCACTCGGCCTACCTCTCCTTCACCACACGCCACAGCGCCGAGGAAGCCGGGGAGGCCGACCCGCTGGCCCGACGCCTGCGCCTGGACGGCCATTATCCGACGCCGGAGGGAGAGCAATCCTACCAGGTCCGGAAGGTTCCCGCAGGCTACGGGTTGATGTTCGTGGCGGGCACCCTGTCCGGGCTGCTCGGCATCGGCTCCGGCGCCTTCAAGGTGCTCGCCATGGACCGGGCCATGCGCATCCCGTTCAAGGTGGCAACCACTACCAGCAACTTCATGATCGGGGTGACCGCAGCAGCCAGCGCCGGAGTCTACCTGAACCGGGGATACCTCGATCCGGGACTGGCCATGCCGGTAATGCTCGGCGTGCTGATCGGCTCGCTCTTGGGTGTGCGGCAGCTGTTCAGGCGGAACACCAGGGTGCTGCGTCTCGTCTTCAGCGTGGTGATACTCTTTCTGGCCGTGGAGATGATCTACAACGGCATCACCGGGAGGCTGTGAGGTGCGTACGGGAAAGGAGAACTGGAGCGAGTACCGGTCCGAATCGATCATGGCCGGCCTCTTGCGGAGCGGGGTGCTGCTGGCAGGCGTGGTGGTGCTGGCGGGGGGTATCCTTTTCCTCTACCGCTACGGCCTCACCTTTCCCGACTACCGGGTTTTCCGCGGGGAGCCCTCGGACCTGCGCAGCCTGACCGGCATCGCCGGGGAGGTGGCCGGCTTCCACAGCCGCGGCATCATTCAGCTCGGTCTGCTGATCCTGATCGCCACCCCCGTGTCGCGGGTCGCCTTTTCCATCATGATGTTCCTGGAACAGCGCGATCGCCTGTACGTGATGATCACCACCTTCGTGCTGGGACTGCTGCTCTACAGCATGTTCGGGGTGAGCGGATGAGACGGGCACCCGTCTTCCCGCGTTGCCGGCCAACCCCATCCTCACCCTGGCCCTCCCCATGAAGGTGAGGGGACCTTCAGCGAAGTGAAAAAAAGAAGGGCCGCCCGGTTTTTCCCGGACGGCCCTTGTCTGTTGCTGTCTCGTCTTGCGCCGATTTGGCGGGGGCGATTTACAGCCCCGCCTTCTCCCTGATGAGGGCGGCCTTGTCGGTGCGCTCCCAGGTGAACTCGGGAAGCTCGCGGCCGAAGTGGCCGTAAGCGGCGGTCTTCTTGTAGATCGGACGCAGCAGGTCGAGCTGCTCGATGATGGCGCGCGGCCTGAGGTCGAACACCTCGCGCACGATCTCGGCGATCCGGCTGGACGGGATCTTGCCGGTGCCGTTGCAGTCGACCATGACCGAGACCGGCTCGGCCACGCCGATGGCGTAGGCAACCTGCACCTCGCACTTCTCGCAAACGCCGGAGGCAACCAGGTTCTTCGCCACGTAACGCCCCATGTAGGCCGCCGAGCGGTCAACCTTGGAGGGATCCTTGCCGGAGAAAGCGCCGCCGCCGTGGGCACCGTGCCCGCCGTAGCTGTCCACGATGATCTTGCGGCCGGTGAGACCGCAGTCGCCCATCGGCCCGCCGATCACGAAGCGGCCGGTCGGGTTGATCAGGAAGCGGGTCTTGGCGTCCATAAGTTCCGCCGGGATGATCTTCTTGACCACTTCCTCGATGATCCCTTCCTTGATCATCTCGTAGGAGACCTCGGGGGAGTGCTGCGAAGAGATGACCACGGTGTCGACGTGCACCGGCTTATCGTTGATGTACTGGATGGAAACCTGCGACTTGGAGTCGGGACGGAGGAAGTCAAGCACGCCCGATTTGCGCACGTCTGCCAGCTTGGCCACCAGCTTGTGGGCAAGCAGGATGGACATCGGCATCAGCTCGGGGGTTTCGTTGCAGGCGAAGCCGAACATGAGACCCTGGTCTCCGGCGCCCTGTTCCTTGAACATCCCCTCACCTTCGGTAACGCCCTGCGAGATGTCGGGGGACTGCTTGTCGATCGAGGTCAGGATCGCGCAGGTCTCCCAGTCGAAGCCCATGGCGGAGTCGTTGTAACCGATCTCGCGGATAGCTTCCCTGACGACCTTCGGGTAGTCGATGACTGCCTTGGTGGTAATTTCACCGGCGATGACTGCCATACCGGTAGTGACCATGGTCTCGCAGGCGACGCGGGAGGTGGGGTCCTGAGTAAGTATGGCGTCGAGGATGGAGTCGGAGATCTGGTCGGCGACCTTGTCCGGATGCCCCTCGGAGACAGACTCAGAGGTAAAGATGAAATCCTTCATTTCCATGTGGTGAAACCCCCTTACGAAGTTGAAACGGTAAGCTTTGGAAGCACTGGATTGTATAGGGGGCGGCTTCCTTTGTCAATAATTAAATACGTCCAATACGATGTCACCCCCCGGACTCGTGCAGAGAAACAGTTACAGAAGCTCAGCAATCGAGAAGGAAGGGGGGCAACGGTCCAAGGGAAGGGACAGCAAGCGGGTAAGTTGTCAACGGGGAAGGGAAAGCTACCGGTTCCCCCCTTGGCAGAGGGGAACCGCGTCACAAAGGGACTACTCTTCGATCAGCCTGACGGAGTTGATGAACACAGGCTCAACCGGCACGTCCTGGTGACCGGACTTGTTGCCGGTCTTGACGGCGCGGATGGCGTCCACCACTTCCATCCCCTCGATGACCTCGCCGAAGACGGCATAGCCGAAGCGGTCCGGGGTCTTGCCGCTATGGTCGAGGAAGGTGTTGTCGACCGTGTTGATGAAGAACTGGGAGGTGGCGCTGTCGACCACGCTGGTGCGGGCCATGGCGAGGGTGCCGCGCTTGTTCTTCAGGCCGTTGGCCGCCTCGTTCTTGATGGCGAACTTGGTCTTCTTGGGCTGCATGTTTTCATCGAGCCCGCCCCCCTGGATCATGAAGTCCTTGATCACGCGGTGGAAGATGAGGCCGTCGTAGTAGTTGTCCTTCACATAGGAGAGGAAGTTCCGGACCGAAATGGGTGCCTTGTCCCTGAAAAGCTCGATCTTTACCTTGCCCATCGAGGTCTCCATGAGGACCTGGGGATTCTTCTCTTCAGTCATTGATGTCGCTCCTTTTGCTCTTGAGTTGATTGTTCGAAGTCACCGGATACAATCTCAATATCATACATGATCTGTGAGGCAAACAAATTTTACTCTCCTGCTGAATCAGCAGCAGGCTTAAATCAGCAAGCACCCGGGCTTTGTCAGAACGACACCGCCCTGGCCGGCATGCATTGCTATCAGAAAGGATTTCCTGATGAAGCTATCCATTTTGATCCTGTTGGCGGCACTCACCATGACAGCTACTTCCTTTGCGCAGCCCGCATTTGCGGCCGGCGATGACAAAGCCGTGCGGGTCGCCAAGGTGGGGGAACGCGCCCCCTACTTCGCGCTGGACGCCCTGGTCAGCACCGAAAAGGGGAAGGAATTCAGGCGGATCTCCATCGACGACTACCGGGGCAAGTGGATCGTGCTCTTCTTCTACCCGATGGATTTCACCTTCGTCTGCCCCACCGAGATCAAGGGGTTCAGCCAGGCCATCGAAGAGTTCAAGAAGCTGAACGCCGTGGTGCTGGGGGCCTCCACCGACACCAAGTACTCCCACCTTGCCTGGGCCCAGCGCGGCGACCTGGGACGCCTGCAGTTCCCCATCATGTCGGACGTGAAAAAGGAGACCGCCCTGAACTACGGCTGCCTGGATGACAAGGAAGGGGTGGCCCTGCGCGCCCTCTACATCATCGACCCGGACGGCATGCTCCAGTACGAGGTGGTGCACAACCTGGACGTGGGGAGAAGCGTGGAGGAGACGCTGCGCGTTTTGGAGGCCCTGCAGACCGGCGCCCTCTGCCCCCTGAACTGGAAACCGGGCCAGAAAACCATCGACAAGAAGTAGCCTTGATCCCCCCTTGCAAAGGGGGGCCAGGGTGGTTTGCCGTTTGCGCAGTTCGGACAACGGCCCGACCGATCGGACATTTTACGAAGGGAAACTTCCCTCACCCCTGCCCTCTCCCGTGGGGCGAGGGGGAGTTTGTTCCGGCCCGAATAAGCGGGACGGGTTGCTACCGCTTCCGCCCTTCCCGTTATCCCATCATCGCCCGCATCTTGGCGAAGAACCCCTCGGCGCTCTTTTGCTCCTCCTCCGGCGTGGACTCCTTGATCACCCCGCTTTGCTGCACGTTCAAAACCGAGGCCGGGATCTCCTCCAGGAAGCGCGAGGGGATCCGCTCCTGAAGTTTGCCGTACTTCTTCCGGTAGAGCGTCCGGGTCATCACCAGCTGCTGGCGGGCCCGGGTGATCCCCACGTAGCAAAGCCTTCTCTCCTCGTCCACCGTGAAATCCTCGTAGATCGCCCGCTTGTGCGGCAGGATCTCGTCCTCCATCCCCACCAGGAAGACAAAGGGGAACTCGAGCCCCTTGCTGGAGTGTAAAGACATCAGGGTAACCGCGTCCAGGCCGTGATCCTTCTTGTCCTTGCCGGAGAAGCGGTCCTCGTCCATCAGGGAGACCTTCTCCATGAAGCCCCCCAGGGTGGGGAGCGGCACCCGCTCCTCGTAGGCCGCCATGGAGTTGATGATCTGCTCGACGTTCTCGACCTTCCTCCTCGCCACCTTGTGGTCGTCGATGGTCCGGAAGATCTCGTCTTCGATCTTCAGCCGCTCGAAGAGAGCCTTCCCCTTCTCGGCGAGCCCCCCTTCCTCCCGGAAGGCGCTGGCCGCGTCCAGGAGCGTCTGGTGGAAGGAAAGCACTTTCTCCTTGATGGCGTCACTGATCCCCTCGATCTCCCCCACCCTGCCGAAGGCCTCGAAGAGCGGGCATTCCTTTTCCAGCGACCACTGATTGATGCGGATCACCGTGGAGTCGCCGATGCCGCGGCGCGGGAAGTTGACGATGCGCAAAAGGGCCACCTCGTCCAGCGGGTTGGCGATCACCTTCAGGTAGGAGATGGAATCCTTCACCTCCTTTCTCTCGAAGAACTGGGTCCCCCCCACCAGCACGTAGGGGATGTCCTCGAAGCGGAGCTGCTCCTCGAAGGCGCGGCTTTGGGCGTTGGTGCGGTAGAGGATGGCGAAATCCGAGTAGGGGCGGTCGGTCTTGAAGCGCTCCAGCTGGATGCGCTCCACCACCGAGGTCGCCTCTTCCTCGTCGTCCTGCACGATGTTGAGGTCGATGAGCGGACCTTCGCCGGAAGCGGTCCAGAGCTTCTTCTGCTTCCTGACCTCGTTGTTCTTGATCACGGAGTTGGCCGCCTCCAGGATGTTGCCGGTGGAGCGGTAGTTCTGCTCCAGCTTGATGGTCCGGCACCCCTTGAAGTCCTTCTCGAAGTCGAGGATGTTGCCGACGTCGGCGCCCCGCCAGCCGTAGATGGACTGGTCGTCGTCCCCCACCACGCAGAGGTTGCCGCAGCCGGCGGCGAGCAGGTTGACCAGGAGGTACTGCGACGAGTTGGTATCCTGGTACTCGTCGACCATTATGTAGGAGAAACGCTCCTGCCAGTGCTTCAACACAGGGGGATGGTGCTGCAAAAGCTCGGCGACCAGCATGATGATGTCGTCGAAGTCGATGGCGTTGAACGCTTTCAGGGCGGACTGGTAGCGGGGATAGACCAGGGCGGCCATCATGTCCACGTCGTCGGTGGGGTTGGGGAGGTAGCGCTCCGGCGGGATCAGCTTGTTCTTGGCCCCCGAGATGCGCCAGATGATGCTTTCGGCGTCGTACTTCCTGTTGTCGGTGTTCACCTCGCGCACGATCTGCCGCACCAGCCCCACCTGGTCGGCGGTGGAGTAGATGGAAAAATTCTTCTTGTAGCCCAGCCGCTCGATGTCCCTCTTCAGGACGCGCACCCCCAGCGAGTGGAAGGTGGAGAGCACGATCCCCTTGCAGTGCTTGCGCCCCACCAGGCTTTCCACCCGCTCCTTCATCTCCTTGGCAGCCTTGTTGGTGAAGGTAACGGCCAAAACGCGGTCGGGGGGCACGTTCTTATTGAGGATGAGGTGGGCGATCCGGTAGGTGATGACGCCGGTCTTGCCGGAGCCGGCGCCGGCCAGCACCAGGAGCGCCCCCTCGGTGTGCTTCACAGCGGCAAGCTGTTCGGGATTTAAGCGTGACAGATCGAGCATGGTTTCCTCTTAAACGAAAAGCGCCACAACGGAAAACATTGCGGCCCACACTAATTACCAAAAGGAAACTCTCAACGCAAGGAGGCTATATCCATGCCAGAGTTGCACGCCGCTCAATCCCGGCTTTTCAACCACTGACCGGGTGTGCTATAAACTCCCTATTCCCAAGCCCCGAGGTACCGATGGACAGCACTGCCGCAGCCGAGCGGATCCAGCAACTCTCCAAAGAGATCGAGCGTCACAACCGGCTTTACTATGAGCAGGACACGCCGGAGATCACCGACGCCGAATACGACGCACTGTTCAGGGAGCTGCAGTCCCTGGAGGAACACTATCCCGCGCTCGCCCTCCCCGACTCTCCCACCAAGCGGGTGGGAGGCCGGCCGCTCGCCAAGTTCAGCCAGGTCAGGCACTCCACGCCCATGCTGTCCCTGGAAAACGCCTTCACCGAGCAGGACATCGCCGACTTCGACGACCGCATCAAGCGCTTCCTGGCCCTCCCCGCCTCGGCAGAGATCTCCTACGTCTGCGAACCGAAGATGGACGGCGTGGCGGTGGAACTGGTCTACGAAAAGGGTCTTTTCACCATCGGCTCCACCCGCGGCGACGGCGTGGTCGGGGAGGAGGTGACCGAGAACCTGAAGACCATCAAGGGGATCCCCTTGAGGCTGAAGCTGGACGGCCCGCCCGAGCTGCTTACCGTGCGCGGCGAGGTCTACCTGCCGCTGGCCCCCTTTCAAAAGCTGAACCAGGAGCGCGAGGAGGCGGGGGAGCCTCCCTTTGCCAACCCCAGAAACGCCGCGGCAGGCTCCCTGCGCCAGCTCGACTCGAAGATCACCGCCCGGCGCCCCCTGCACATCTTCTGCTACGCGCCGGGCAAGCTCGCCGGCATCGACTTCAGCGCCCAAAGCGATTTCCTCACCCGGATCCCCGGCTGGGGGCTGCCGGTGAACCCGCTGATCAGGAGAGTGTCCGGGAAAGAGGAGCTGATCGCCTACTACGGCGAGATGATGGAGAAGCGCGACGACCTCCCCTACGAAATCGACGGGGTGGTGATAAAGGTCGACCAGTTCTCCCTGCAGCGCGACCTGGGGGAGAAGAGCCGCTCGCCCCGCTGGGCCATAGCGTGGAAGTTCCCGCCGCGCCAGGCGACCACCGTGATCGAGGACATCGTGCCGCAGGTCGGACGCACCGGGGTGATCACCCCGGTCGCGCACCTGAAACGGGTGGAGGTCTCCGGGGTCATGGTTTCGCGCGCCACCCTGCACAACTGGGAGGAGATGGAGAGAAAGGACATCCGCAAAGGTGACACAGTGATCGTGGAGCGCGCAGGCGACGTGATCCCGGCGGTGGTCAAGGTGCTCACCGAAAAGCGGCAGGGAAGCGAACTCCCGCTCCCCATCCCGGAGAGCTGCCCGGTCTGCGGCGGCCAGGTGGTGAGGATCGAGGGCGAGGTGGCGGTCCGCTGCGTCGGGCTCGCCTGCCCGGCCCAGCTTTTGGAGAGGGTGAAGCACTTCGCCTCCCGAAACGGCATGGACATCGACGGCCTGGGCGAGAAGTACATCGAGCAGCTTTTGGATCTCCAGCTGATCCACGACGTAGCCGACCTCTACACCCTTTCCGAACACGACTTCATGAAATTCGAACGGATGGGCAAGAAGCTCGCCGAGAACCTTTTAAACGCCATCGAGGGGAGCAAGAGCCGCGACCTGTCCCGGCTGATCTTCGCGCTCGGCATCCGCCACGTGGGCGAGCACACGGCGAAACTTCTGGCGGGCGCCTTCGGGAGCATCGAGAACCTCGCCCACGCCAGCGCCGAGGAGCTCACCTCGGTCAGGGAGGTGGGTCCGCAGGTGGCGGAGAGCATCGCCGACTTCTTCCAGAACCAGGAGAACCTGCAGATCATCGAGAAGCTGCAGGCGGCAGGGGTCAGGCCCAAGGCCGAGCAGAAGCGGGTGGGCGGCCGCTTCACCGGCAAGACCTTCGTGTTCACCGGCTCCCTCACCAGGTTCACCAGGGACGAAGCGAAGAAGATGGTGGAACAGGAAGGAGGCCATGCCGCGGGCTCGGTCTCCAAGAAGACCGATTACGTGGTGGCCGGCGCCGAGGCGGGAAGCAAGCTGGAGAAAGCGGTGCAACTGGGCGTGCGCGTGCTGAGCGAAGAGGAGTTTCTGGAGCTGTTACGGTAGGAGCAGTAGCCATGAGAAAGGCTCTCTACAGGATGGTGCTGGCCCTGGCGCTGGCGGTGGCCCTGATTTCCGAGGCGCAGGCAGGAATCGAGGAGGCCCACGCAGCCTACGACCGCGGCAACTACAGCGAGGCGTGGTCGATGTACCGGCAGTATGCGGAGCAGGGTGACCGCGAAGCCCAGTACGCGCTGGGGGGGATGTACTACGACGGCAAGGGGGTGGCCCGCGACTACCGGCAGGCCGCCCTTTGGCTGACCAGGTCGGCGGAGCAGGGGCTCGCGGAGGCCCAGATGTTCCTGGGGAGTCTGTACTTCGACGGCAAAGGTGTCAGCCAGGATTACGAAGTCGCACTGAAGTGGTACCTGGTGGCCGCGCAAAACGGCAACGTGGATGCCCAGTTCAACATGGGGTACATGTACGAGTACGGCCTGGGCGTGGCCATAGACTGCGACAAGGCCCAGGACTGGTACAGCAGGGCGGCCAACCAGGGGGACGAAGAGGCACAGGAGATACTGCAGTACTTCACCTGCCGGGAATACTCGAACGTAGCCTTGCTGGAACTGCGGCCTGTTCCCACGGCGTTCTCCTCTGCCATTACCCGGTGATTTTCCTTGCGCCACCCCCGGTTCTGGTCTAGGATTGCCGCCGATGTGCTTTTACACATTTTTCAACACTAATAACAGCCATTACTTGAGCAGGACCATAACCGTACGGCTCTCTGGCTAGCGACCGAACACCTGCACAACCGAACACGAGGCACAGGAGCTGATTGTGGCTGAACCCGACGAAAAGAGCTTCGACAGGCGGTACTCCCCGCTGCAAAAAGGGCTGAAGGCGCTGGAGCATGGCTTGAAAGGCTGCGCCCTCGCCCTTTTAACCCGGATGGCCGCCCCGCGGACAAAAGGCGGGCTGGACTGGTCCGGCCGCAAGCTGCGCGTGCTCTTTTTGAGGCATGACCGGATCGGGGATATGATCCTCACCACCGGGGTTATCCGCGCCATCGCGAAATCACACGCCAATATCGAGCTCGATGTGCTGGCCTCTCCGGCCAACGCCGCAGTACTGGAGAAGGATCCGCTGATCCACCGGGTGGTCCGCATCGAGGTGCGCCGGCCCGCCCACTACTGGGGGCTTTTGAAGCATCTGCGCCAGACCCGCTACGACATCGTGGTCGACTGCATGGTCTTCAGCCAGTCGCTCACCACCATGCTGCTGATGCTGGCCACCCGCGCGCCGCACCGGGTCGGGGTGGTGAAGCCCGGCAAGCCCAACGTCTACACCATGTTCGCCCCGCTGGCAGGAGCCGACGCCCACCACGTGGAGCATCTGGCCCAGCTGGCGGTACCCTTCGGGGTCCCCCCCCAGGACGCCCAGCAGCTGGAGATCGTGCTGACCGAGGCGGAACGGGCGGAGGCTCTCGCCCAATGGAACGCGGGCTCCCGGCAGCGGGTGCTTATGAACATCAGCGTGGGGAAGGCTTTCCGCCAGTGGCCGGATGAAAATTTCATCGCCGTGGCACGCCACCTCAGGTTGCGCCTCCCCGATGCACAGATCCTCCTCCTGCACGGCCCGGCCGAGCGGGAACGGGCGGAGACCATCGCCGAGGCGGGCAAGGTGACCCGCGCCCGTACTCCGGGTGTGCGCCAGGCGCTCGCCATGGTGGCCACCGCCGACTTCGTCTTCACCCCTGACACCAGCATCCTGCACGCCGCCAGCGCCTTCCGGATCCCCACCGTAACGCTGTTGACCCGTGACCATGTGGTGCGCTGGGGACTTTTCAGGACGGTGGGCGAGATGGTCGCCTCCCAGGGGAACACGCTGGACACCGTACCGCTGGAGAAGGCGCTGGAAGCCATCGACAGGATGCTGCCGGTGCTCTCCTCGGGGCGGCACCATGGCGAAAATCACGGCTCCCCCTCCCCCACTCCGGAAGCCTCAGCCGCCCTCCCGCAGCAACAGGTACCGGCGCGGGCCCGCCAGCGCTAAGAACCTTCCAGGACCAGATACAAATCGGATTCGTGCCGACCTTCCGCTGGACGCTCCCCCCTTTGAAAAAGCCACCTGCAAATCCCCCTAAATCCCCCTTTTTCAAAGGGGGACTCAACAGCGGAAGCCTGGAAAAGAAAAAGGCCCGCGCCTCTGATGAGGGCGGGCCTTTTTTCGCCGCAGACGGGGGACGGTCTACTTCTCCTTGCCTCCCAGAAGCAGGTTGTATTGCAGGTAGGCCTTCAGGCGATCCGGCGTGTTGAACATCTCTTCGTAGAGGGAGCGGTCCATCGCGCTCGTCTCGCCGGGATTGATGCCGGGAATCTCCTTCAGTTTCAGGATCGCGTCGTCGTAGGCCTGCTGCATCTTTTTGGCCTCGTCGCTGCTCTTGGGCGGATTCACCACCACCGCCTGCAGAGCCTTGGCCATCTGGATCATGGCAGCACGTTTTTTGGCCGTCGAGTAGTTGGTATAGATCCAGATATCGATATCGTCGCGGATGCCGAGACCGGTGGTATCGATGCCGGCCGCGGTGGCGTTGTTAAGCTTGGGATCCGGCGCGGGGGGAAGATGGGCTCCCTTGCTGGCCACGGAGGCGACAACCGGCGCCTTTTTCTCAGGCGGCCGGTAGGTGAGCGGTCCGAGGCAGCCGGCAAGAACCCCTCCCAGGGCTACCGCGAAGGCGAACCATCTCATCTTTGCACTTTGATCGAGCATACCGGCCACCTGCCACCTTTCCCCTGCAACGGCTAACACCTCAAAATAACGACTTTTAATACACATTATCCGGGGAAAAGTCAACGCCTAATGGGACGCGGCACGCCGGTGTCCGGTTGGGGCGGGCTCCCGGGGTGGCGATTGAGGGAGCAGAAAGGGAGCATGGCGAAAGAAAAGGCGGCTGTGAGATAATGGTCCGGTAGGCAAAATGGTTCAGGATCCAAACGCATACAGGGAGGCGAGTGACAGCTATGATGCACAAAAATCTGATGGCAGCAGTATTGTCGGCAGCCGTCGCCCTCAATGTGACCGGGGTGGCCTTTGCCGATCAAAAAGCGGATGAAACGCCCAAGGCCGACAACACCAGGCAGAACATGCAGATGCGGACCGACAAGGAAGTGACCGCGGACCAGCAAGGCCAAAGCGAGGCCGACCGCAAGATCAGCCAGGAGATCCGCCGGGCATTGATGAAGGAGAAGTCGCTTTCCACCTACGGGCATAACGTAAAGATCATCACCCGGGACGGCAAGGTTACCCTGAAAGGTCCGGTACGGTCCGCCAAGGAGAAACAGACCATAGGGAAACTCGCTGCCAAGGTGGCGGGGACCAAGAAAGTGAGCAACAAGCTGGAGGTCGCCGAAAGTGACAGCAAATAGCGGGTTAAGGCCATAAGCCGGACTGACGGCGGAGATGGCCGCAGATACCATTCGACGAAAAAAACCCTCCAGCCGGTGACTCGGGCTGGAGGTTTTTTGTTGCCTGCTCCCCGAGCGAGGGGACCTTGCAGCCTTCGGCAGATCAGGCGGCGCGGTGGGAGCTGCGCGGTTTCCTTTTCTGGTGCGCGGGGGTGATGCGGGTCCTGGTGAGAGCGACGGCGCCGGCAGCCTGAGCGGAGCCTTCAGCTTCCGCTGCGGGATCATGAAAGCCCAGCCGGTGCGAGATCTCCCGTGCGCCTTTAAGCACCAGGGAAGCCAGCTCCGAGTGAAGCCGCTCCACCGTCAGGCGGCAGCAGGGGGCGGTGATGGCGACGGCTCCTACTGCCAGGCCGGCATAGTCATGGATGGGTGCGGCAATGCCGGACACTTCGCCATCGGCCTCCCGGTCTTCTATGGCGTAACCCTGTTCGGCGATCTGCCCGAGTTCCAGTTTCAGCGCGTCCACGGAAGAGATGGCGCTGCCGGTCCCCCCGGTGAACTCCATGGCCATGAGCAGCCTCTCCAGTTCGTCCGGCGGCAGGCAGGCGAGCAGGACTTTTCCGGCCGCCGTGCAGTGCGCGGGGAGGTGCACGCCGACCCTGGAAACCACCTGCACCGGATGCTCGGCATGGATGGCGTCGAGCTCGATGACGAAGGACTTGCTGAGCACGGCAGCCGCCGTGGTCTCCCCGCACTTTGCGAAGATCTCCGCCAGCACCGGGTGGGATACGCGGTAGAGGTCGATCTGCCGCAGCATGGTCTGGGCCAGTTCCAGGGTCTTGAAGCCGAGCCGGTAACCGCCGGTGGCGGTGTTTTGCTCGAGGTAGTTGCGGGACTTCAGGGTGGCAAGCAGCGGCCGGAGGTGGTCCTCGCTGAGGGGCAGCCGCCTGCTCAACTGGGCCAGGCTCAGTTCGTCGACGTCGTCGCGAAACTGTTCCAAAAGGTCGAGAGCCTGGATCACCTTGTTGATGATGTAATCCGTCTTTTCCCGCTTGCCTCCCGGATGGGCTACTGCGACAGCGGCGGGGTGATAGGCCGGCTTTTGGTATGAAATCATAAAAGGCTTCTCCAGCTGGACTCCCTCTGCCTCAAAGGCATACCGCCTCGAATTCCATCTCCAGCAGATTGAAGACCAGCATGCGGCCGCTGATGGTCTCCCCCTGGCCGAGGATGACCTTGCAGGCCTCGGCCAGCTGCAGGCTCGCTACGGCCGCGGGGGTGAAGGCGGGGTTCCCCAGCTTGAGCTCCACCCCTTTGGGCTCATCCCCCTGCCCCATGAAGTGCGGGGAGATGTCTTCGCCGCGGCGCTGGGTGGCAACCTGCCCGTACCACCCGGCAATGGCGCCGTGCACCAGGGGAATGCCCAGCTCGCGGCAGGCATGGGCCAGTTGGCGACGGGCCGTGAGGTTGTCGAGGGCATCGATCGCCACCGTGGCCTGTTCCAGCAACTCGACGGCATTGCCGGAAGAGAAAGCCGTCTCGACGGGCACCAGCGACACGGCAGGATTGATATCGGAGACCCTGCGTGCCGCGGCCGTCACCTTGGGGAGCCCCAGGTTGGCCATGGTGGAAAGGACCTGCCGGTTGAGGTTGTGCTCCTCGAAGACGTCCGGATCGACCGCGATGATGCGTCCCACCCCCAGCCGGGCCAGCCCCTCGATGATGTATCCTCCCAGCCCGCCGCAGCCGATCACCGTTACCGAGCTGTGCAGAAGGGCCAGTTGCCCTTCGGTGGAGATGGTGCGGCGGTTACGCTGGTAGCGGGCCGGCCACAGCCCAAGCCCCAGCATGGCCGATTCCACCTCGGCGAAGGTGAGATCGAAACGGACGGCGGCCTGTTGCTGGCAGAGGCCGCTAACCAGGCCGTCGCAGGAGATCTCGGTAAGGTACTTGGCAAGTTCGTTCATCTAACCACCTCCCAGCAGGGGGAAAATGGCGAGCACGTCTCCCTCGTTCAGCTCGCGGCCCAGCTTGACGTGGCGGCTGTTGACCAGCATGATGCCGATTTCCGCCACCGGGATCTGCTGTTCCGCCACCACGTCGGCCACCTTGGTGCCTACCGGATAGTCGCGGGTTGCCATCGGGGTGCGGCCGGTACGAAAACTGGCAAAGAGTTTCACGGTCACCTGCATGTTCGTCTCCTCTAACTGCCACCGATCCTGCAGCGCCCCGCCTCGTCGCGGAAGGTCACCGTCAGGAGCACGTCGCCTGCAACCTCCCGCTCGCGGGGGTATGACGAGGCGATCCAGAGCGCCGAGAGCTTGGCAAGCAGCCGTTCCAGCTCCGGGCGCTGCAAGACGATGCCGCGGGCCAGGATCAGCGGGCCGACTTCGGAGAGGAGCAGGTTGAAAAGCTTCAGGGTGATCGTTCCGCTGGCGGGGTGGGCTCCCCCTTCCAGCTCTGCGTAGGTGATCCCCTCCCGCAGCGCCGCATAGAAACCGGAGCGCCGCATGACGGCCCCGACCAGCCCCGGCATGGCGGCCGAAAGGGAGACCCGCGCCCCTTGATTTATCACCACGTCCAGGTCATCCAGGGGGCTGTTGTTGAGGAAGATGGTGGTGATCCTGCCGGTAACGTAATCGGCGGGGATGCCGAGCTGGCCGGTTAAAAGCTCCCGCAGCGTGCGCCCGACGGTGACCCGCAGGGTCACCCCTCCCTGGAGCAGCGAGTAGAAGGCGACCAGCTGATCATCGCCGCACTTGAGCGCCACCGTTTCGTAGGAAGAAATGGTCGTTTCTTCGCTGGGTATGACGCCCGCCTCGTAATCCATGATATCTGGTCCCCATCGTCACTCTGCCCGCCGGT
>DATFAB010000039.1:0-12070 GCA_035255025.1 Geomonas sp. | reverse complement strand
GTCGGTGCTGTCGGTGCTGTCGGTGCTGTCGGTGCTGTCGGTGCTGTCGGTGCTGTCGGTGCTGTCGGTGCTGTCGGTGCTGTCGGTGCTGTCGGTTGGGGCGAATGCTGTCGGTTGGGGCGAATGCTGTCGGCCAGGGCGAATTCTGTCGGCCAGGGCGAATTCTGTCAGCCAGGGCGAATTCTGTCAGCCAGGGCGAATGCTGTCAGCCAGGGCGGTGCTGTCAAACGGGGCGAATGCCGTCAACCACGGGCGACTCTGTCTGGGTCAGGACGCAGATACCGACCCTGTCCCCCCCTTGATAAAGGGGGGACAGGGGGGATTGCTTTTAGGTCGGCCCCGCCGTAAGGCTTTCACTCGCCCTTCGACAGGCTCAGGGCGAACGGCGACTCCTGCCGGGTGAACCGTCCGGGCGAAGGACAGCCTTCCACACCTATTAAAAGTCGGGACGCAGATGGGGCTCCTTTTCGGATGGGGATTTTTACCACATGGGGTGATTCTCCCCACTGACTGGACAAGCCGGAGCGAATCCCGCCAATACTCTTAAGTTGCAACGGGTTATCCGAAACCACGCAGCCAGGCGGGCAGAAAGGCTGGAGTGTGAGAGATGTGCGGTGTGGAGAAATGGGACAGAAGGGAGGCAGGAAAAATGGGGACAATCGCTGAGATCGCCCCCACTGTGGCAAAAACGGACGCTAGCCGCCGATGGCAGACATGGAGAAGGGGTCGTGCTCGGCCTTTTCCGCCGACATCTGGTGCCGACCCGGCTTGGCCATAACCAGCCGGCACAGCGCATCCTCCAGCAGGGCGGCATCCCCCTCCCCGAGGTAGGGCTTCAGATCGAAATCGCCGCCGGCGAACAGGCAGCTCCTGGCTTTGCCGGTGGAGGTGACCCTGATCCGGTTGCAGCTGGCGCAGAAGTGGCCGGTGACAGGCGTGATGATCCCAAGGGTGCCGGAAGATCCCTCGATCCGGTACTCCTCGGCCGGCCCCGCCAGTTCCCCGCGCAAGACCGGCTTGAGCGCAAACCTGGCCGACAGCCGGGTCAGGATTTCGCTGCCGGAAACGACCAGCGACTGCCAACGCTCTTCTTTGGAGGAGGGCATGTACTCGATGAAGCGCACACTAAAGGGGCGTTCGGCGGCCAGCGAGGCGACCGCCTCGATCTCGTGATCGTTCACCCCGCGCATGACCACCATGTTGATCTTGATCGGGAATCCCTCCCGGTGGGCGGCCTCGATCCCCGCCATCACCCTCTTCAACTCGTTCTTGCGGGTGATGGCACAGAAATTGTCGGCGTCCAGGGAATCGAGGCTGACGTTCAGCCGCTGCACCCCGGCCTCCCGCAGCTGGCCGGCCATCTCCTCCAGCAGTACGCCGTTGGTGGTGAGAACCAGCTGCTTCAGCCCCGCAATGGCCGAGAGCCGGGAGAGGAAGGGGATGATGTCCCTCCTGACCAGCGGTTCGCCGCCGGTGACCCGGATCTTCTCGATACCGACTGCCACCGCGGCACGGGCTATCCGCTCCAGCTCCTCGTAGCGCAGCACCTGGGCGTGGTTGACCTTGGGCAAACCGCCCGCCGGCATGCAGTAGCGGCAGCGCATGTTGCAGCGGTCGGTGACCGACAGGCGCAGATAATTTATCTTCCTTCCAAAAGTATCGACCAGCTTCACAAGGCCCCCTTGGCTGCTTCGGCCGCTTCCAGGCCGTAACGTTCGAGCTTAGTGTACAAGGTCTTGCGGTCGATCTCCAGAATTTTAGCAGCCCGGCTCTTATTTCCCTCCACCAGGTCCAGCACCTTGGCGATGTGCTCCCGCTCGATCACCCAGAGCGGCAGCTCGCTGGGGGCCGAGCTGGTGACCACCCTGGTGGGCAGCACCTTGGGGGGGGCGAAGGGGAGGAGTTCCAGTGTGATCAGGTTGTCGGTGGCCAGGATGCAGGCCCGGCGGATGGTGTTCCTCAACTCCCGCACGTTGCCGGGCCAGCTGTAGGCGGTCAGCGCGGCCATGGCCTCCTCGGTTATCTCCCAGTTGTCGTTGTCGCGCCCGCCCACCGACTTCATGAAGAAATAGGCGAGCGGGACGATGTCCTCGGAGCGCTCACGTAAGGGGGGCAGGTTGATGGGGAGCAGGTTGATCCGGTGGTAGAGGTCTTCACGGAACTCGCCGCGGTTGGCGCACTCCTGCAGGTTCTTGTTGGAGGCGAACACAAAGCGGACGTCCACGCTGATGTCGTGATTTCCCCCCATACGCCGGAAGGTGCCGGTCTCCAGCACCCGCAAAAGCTTGACCTGCACGTCGAGCGGCATCTCGGAGACCTCGTCCATGAAGAGGGTGCCGGTGTCGGCCAGCTCGAAGAGCCCCGCCCTCCCCTTGGTGGCGCCGGTGAAGGCGCCCTGGGTGTGGCCGAACAGCTCGCTCTCCGCCGTGTTGATGTTCAGCCGGCCGCAGTTCACCGTCACGAACGGCTTGTCGACCCGGGGGCTCGCGTCGTGCACGGCGCGCGAGATGAGTTCCTTGCCGGTGCCGCTCTCCCCGTAGATCAGCACGTGCTCGTCGGCCGGTCCCCAGCGCTTGACCACCTCCAGGACCTTCATGAGCGCGGGACTTCTCCCCACGATCCGGTGGTTCTCGAACTTGCTCACCTCGAGTCTCAGGTTGATGTTCTCCAGCCTGAGGCAGTTTTTCTCGTAGGCCTTGTCGATCACCATCTCCAGTTCATCGAGCTTCACCGGCTTGGTCAGGTAGTCGTAGGCGCCGTGCTTGATGCACTCGACCGCGGTCTCTATGGAGCCGTGCCCGGTGAACATGATGACCTCCGGGATGATGGTCTCCGCCCGCATCTGCCTGAGCACCTCGATGCCGTCCATGCCAGGCATCTTGACGTCCAGCAGCACCACGTTGAAGTTCTCCTCGCGGTACTTCCGAAGCCCCTCCACCCCGTCCCGGGCCACCTCGACCTTGTACCCCGAGCGGGTAAGCTCGGCCTCGAGCAGTTCCCGGATCGGACGGTCGTCCTCGACTATCAGGAGCTTCGCCCCTTTTCCTTTTCCTACTGCTGGCATAGCGGCAACCTCACGGTAAATGTCGATCCCTTCCCTTGGCTACTATCCACCAGAATCTCTCCCCCCTGCCTTTGAATGATGTTGTAGGTGATGGCAAGCCCCAGCCCGAGCCCCTGGCCGACCGATTTGGTGGTGAAAAAGGGATCCCAGATCTGGGCGAGCTGCTCGGGGGGAATGCCGCACCCCGAGTCCTTGATGGTCACCACCCCCATCTCCCGCTCCACGAAGGTCGAGATCTCTACCACACCGGAGCCGCTGATCGCCTGGTGGGCGTTCAAAAGCAGGTTCATGAAGACCTGGCGCAGCCCTGCGCCGTCGGCCTGGACCGGGGGGAGGTCCTCCTGCAAAAGCTCGACGATCTCGATCCGCTCGTAGCGCGACTTGTGGCGGACCAGTTCCAGCACCTCCTGCAGCGCGTTATTGAGGTCGACCGCGCCGGCAGAGCCGTCGGACTTGCGGGAGAAGCTCAACAGGCTGTCGATGATCGCCTTGCAGCGGTAGGTTTCCCGCATGATCACTTCCAGGTAGCGCTGGAAAACCTCGAGCCGCGCGTCCTCCGAGAGCCCCGGCTCGTCGCGCAGCCTCCTCAAAAGGGCCTCCGCATAGCCTGCCACCGAGCTCAAGGGGTTGTTGATCTCGTGCGCCACCCCCGCCGCCAGCACCCCGATGGAAGACATCTTCTCCGCCTGCACGAGCTGCAACTCCTGGGAGCGCCGGTCGGTGACGTCCCTGAGAAACATGAGGGCGCGGTGCTTGCCGTTGTTCTCCTCGATAGGGGTGACGGTGACGTCGAAGTACCTGGTCTCCCTGCCATCCAGCTGGCTCGCGAAGGAGACCTGCACGCTTTCGCCCTTGAGGGCGCGCTCCACCGGGCAGCTGTCAGGGGCGCTGTCGGCCTCGGGATGGAACAGTTTGCCGCAGGAGCTCCCCACCAGGGTCTGCTGCGGGAACATGCGCGGGCAGACATGGTTTCGGTGCTGGACCAGACCATGGGAATCGTAGATGGCGACCCCGTCGCCGATGGAATCAAACACCGCCTGCAGTTCGCGGGTCTTGGTGCGCAGACCGAGGTTGGCCGCCTCCAGCTCCTGGATCTTTTGCTTGACCTCGGAGTAGAAGCCGATCTTCGAGCTCTCCAGCCCCAAAAGGCGGTCGAGGCTCTCGGTATCGACGGTGCTGCGCAGGATCTTGGTCATCAGTAAGCCCTCTCCAGGATGGTCAACAGGTCCGACCGGTCGGCCTGGCGCGGCGAGGTGATCAGGCAGGCGTCGTGCAGGGCGTTCTCGGCCAGGGCCGCCAGGTCCTCCTTCCGCACCCCAAGGCTCCTGAGGCTCCTGGGCGCCCCGCAGGCCTCCAGAAGCGACTCCACCTCTCCCTGCACCACTTCGGATGCCGAAGCCGGGTGGCCGGTCTCCTGGTGCCCCAGCCCCCAGGCGAGTTCGGGGAGCTTGTCGGTGACCACCGGCAGGTCGTAGCGGATGACCTCGGGGAGGAGCACCGCATTGATGGAGCCGTGGTTGGCGTTATAGAGGCCGCCGATGGGGTGGGCCAGCGCGTGGACAATGCCCAGAAGGGAGTTGGAGAAGGCCATGCCGGCGTGCAGGCTTGCGCGGGACAGGTTCTCCATCGCCTCGGGGCAATGTTCACGCACCGCCTTGACCAGGCTCCCCTTCAAAAGCCGGACCGCCTTGATGGCGTGCACGTCGGTCAGGGTGGTGGAGGCGATCGAGAAGAAGGCCTCCAGCGCATGGCTCAAGGCGTCGGTGGCGGTGGTGCAGACGTACTCGTCGGGGAGGGTCTTCAGGGTGTCCGGATCGGTGAGGCTGATGTCGGGGGCCACGCAGCGGCTCATGATGGTCAGCTTGCAGCGCTTTTCAGTGTCGGTGATGATGGCGAACTGGGAGACGTCGGAGCCGGTGCCGCAGGTGGTCGGGCAGAGCACCATGGGGGGGAGCGGTCTGATGATGCGGTCGGTTCCCTCGAAGTCCTTGATCCGCCCGCCGTTGGCGGAGAGGATGGCGATCCCCTTGGCGGCGTCCATGGCGGAGCCTCCTCCCAGGCCGACGATGACGTCCGCACCGTGCCTCAGGTATTCGCGGGCACCGTCCTCGATCTCCACGTCCTTGGGATTGCAGGAGACATTATCGTAGTAGACGAAATCAAGCCCGGCCTCCAGGAGGCTCTTCATCACCTGGTCAACCCACCCCGCCTTGAAAAGCCCCTGGTCGCTGACCAGGAAGACCTTGCGGCCGCCCAGACGGCGGGCGCAGGAACCTACCTGGGAGAGCATGCCCCGACCGAAGACGATCTCCGGCACCTCGAATTTGTAATGCTGCAGATGGCTGGCCCCTTCCACCATGTACTGGTCCCCTTCCGGAATATAACTTTTTTCTATCGAATTTTGGTCTGCTTCAGGAAAACAGCGGCGCACCTCGGGCATTTTAGGCCTAGCAATAGCCGTGCCACATAGTCAAACAAAGTTCTACGATTTTGTATGCAGCTCGCTTTCGCCGTCCTTTCTTCCTTTCGGCGCGCAGCCGCCCCTTTTCTGCAGAATTCCTCCACGGTGTAGCAGTAATCCACAAAAGGGAAAAGCCGCTATTTTTCAACTCGTTAGCTCGGGATGCCCGAAATATCCACACATTCGTCCCATTAACGCCCGACCAGCTTAAACCAGAAACAGCCGCTATTTCAACAAATAAATCATCGTTTTATTTGTGGCACCACTGTTGCACAAGGCTCTGGCCACTACCCGCAGATGCACCAGGCATCACAGCACCGCACAGGTTCCACCGCAGTACAGGCAGCAAAGGCGTGGCAGGAGTTTCTCATGACAGCCAGAAACTCCCCGTCCCCGGCTGACCAGCCGCTCCGCTCTTCAGCCGGAACGGACGGGTAGCTCCCGGCGCATGCGGGAAGCCGACCGCCACCATGTCTTGTAATGAAAGCAGGCGAAACAATGCAGTCACCACTATCAGGAGGTCAATCATGCTGAAAAAGTTACTCCCCGCACTGGCAGCTGCATCGCTGCTGGCAACCACCCATGTGCCGTCGGCCATGGCCTTCGACATCGGCGGCAGCAACGGCTGGAAATTCTCCACCGACGGCTTCCTCAACGTGTTCGGCACCTACGAAACGGTCCAGGCCCGCCCGGCCGGGGTAATCGGCGGCGAGCTGGGAGCGGGTGGCAACGTGACCGCCCCGGGTGCAGCCGGGGAAAGGGACCAGCAGTTCAGGGTCCGCACCGGTCTGCTGCCGGTGGGAATCGGCTTCAACATCAAGTCGCCGGTCATCGATGGCGTCCAGTACGGGATCCGGCTCGGCATCTATCCGCAGATCCAGAACAACGGCGGCAGCCACACCGACATCTCCCCCAACATCGACTTCCGCGAGATCAACGCCACCGCCGACGGCTCCTTCGGCCAGGTACTGGCGGGCCGCGCCCTCAACCTGTACCAGGGCAAGAACATCCTGACCGACATGACCCTGTTCGGCGCCGGCGTGGTTGGTCCGGTCAACAGTGGCCCGACCATGGGGCATATCGGCTACGGCTACCTCTACCCGAACTTCGGCGCCCAGATCCGCTACACCACCCCGGACTTTGCCGGCGTGAAGTGGGCCGTGAGCGTGAACGACACCAGCGATATCGGTGCCGCCACCGTCCGCAACATCCCGCGCATGGAGAGTGAGCTCTCCTGGGCCACCACCTATAACGGCGGCAAGGCGCAGGCCTGGCTCTCCGGCCTCTGGGAGAGGAACAGCTTCTCCACCACCCAGGCCGTCAGGCCGGGAGAGCACGTGGATACCGTGGGCGGCGCAGGCGGCGTGGAAGGAAGCCTGAACGGCCTCGACCTGCTGGTATCCTGCTACGGCGGCCAGGCTCTCGGCATGCTCGGCATGAACGGAGCGGATGCACTTTCCGCCAACGGCTACGTGCGCCCCAACTGGGGCTTCCTGACCCAGGCCACCTACCAGCTCACCAAGCAGTGGAAACTCGGGCTCAACTACGGCCAAAGCCGCGCCGAAAAGGCGGGCGACGACACCTCCGCGAACATCATGAAGCAGCAGGCGCTGGTAGCCGCCATCACCTACAACGTGAACAGCTTCGTGCAGGTGATGGCAGAGTACACCTACGCCCAGGACCGGTGGTGGAGCGGCGCAACCCAGAACGGCAACATGGCCGCCCTCGGCACCTTCATCTACTGGTAAACGGTCTACAGTGAGGCCGCATCATCACCCAAAAGGAGGCATACCATGCCCAAGTACGTGATCGAACGAGAACTGCCAGGAGCAGGCAACCTTGCACCCGAAACGCTGCAAGCCATATCGCAGAAGTCGTGCGGCGTCCTGAAGGGGCTTGGGCCCCAGATCCAGTGGGTGCAAAGCTACGTCACCGACGACAAGATCTACTGCATATACATCGCTCCGGACAAGGAATCGGTCCTCGAGCATGCCCGGCAAGGCGGTTTTCCGGCGAACAGCGTGGCGCAGGTGCGCACCATGATCGATCCCACCACCGCCGAGTAACAGATTTCCAGTCAGCTGCCTTGACCGTTCAATAACCTGCAATTCCATTAAAGGAGATCGTGATGACCTTAGCACTGCTTATTGCAATCAGTCTGATGTGGGTACCGGTAGCAATCCTCTTTCTCGGCAAAGGCGAGGCGAAGGGAACCGGCGCCATCACCGCCTTTGTCGGGCTGGTGGTGGTGATCGGGGCCTTCCTGCAGACAGCCCTTTTCAAAGACCCCTTCACCGGCGGACTTCTCTTCGCCCACGGGCTCCTCTACTGCACGGTGGCCTACGCGCTGCTGAGCGGCCTGGAGGACCTCCGCTCGGTCGGCAACGTGAGCCTGGTGGTGGCGGTGGTTTCCGCCATCTACACCGCCCTCTTCTTCACCGGCGGAGCCCCGGGCCCTGACGGCAAGCCGCTTTCCCCGCAGAGCAACTACCTGGCCTTCGCCTGCGCCGGCTACACGATACTGACCATCGAGGTCTGGCTGAACGCCTACGGCAAGGTCTCAGCCAAGTCGCTTGCCTATTCCCTGATCGGCTGGGCCTTCCCGGGCCTGCTGATCCCGTCGTTCATGCTGCTTTCGGCCGGCAAGCTCCCGTTCTAAGCGGTTGTCCGGACCACCACACGTACTCGGAGGGAAGTCATGAAAAGATTGACCATCGCCGCTTTGGCGGCCGTGCTGATGCTGAACACCATCCCCGTCTTCGCCCAGGAGACCCCGCAGGAGAAGTACATCTGCGAACTGCAGGCAGGCAACTGCCTGAAGCGGGCCGATCTCATCCAGCGCAAGATGAAGAAAATAGACTCCGACATCAAGAAGGGTAAGAAGACCTATTCTGCCGAGGAGCTGAAGAAGATCGAGGATAAGCTGAAAGAGCTGGAGCAGATGCTCAACAACCTGAAGGCGCAATAGCCGTCAGGTTCCCCTACCTTTGCCTGAACCAAGAGATTGGTTCACCGTTGGCCGTGGACGATTCCTTCTCGTCCACGGCCCTTTTTTTGTTGCTTTCTTCCCACAGTGGAGTAGACTCCAATCAAACGTTTGAATGTGGAAATATGGAAACCAACGACTGCCGGACACAACTGATCGCCGCCGCCACTCCGCTCTTCGCCCGCAGGGGATTGAACGGGGTAAGCACCAGGGAACTGGCCAGGGCCGCAGGGGTCAACATCTCCATGATCTCCTACCACTTCGGCGGCAAGGCTGGTCTTTACGAGGCGGTGCTCCGGGAGGTATTCGCAGGGATGCTGGAGATCGCCGCATTTGCGAAGGAGCCGGTAGCTCCGCTGGAGAAGTTCAACCGTTATGTCTACCAGTGCGGGATCTGCTTTCACCGGGGCGAGGCGGAGGAGTTCATGCCGCATACCGCCAGCGCGGATCAGGCTGCTCCGGAATGCCCGCGCTGCCTGAACAACGACGCGGAATCGTTCGTCGAGTTGAAAGGAACGTCCGCTGCAAAAGAGAGCTAGGCCGAGGAAGAAAGCATTTCCTGATAGTTACTGCCGGGGATTTCCCCCACCCGCACTTCGCCCTTCCCTCGCAGGTCGGGCATCGTCTTCAAAAACCGTAACTGTAATGGCTGAAGGACGCCCCTGTTACTGAGGTGAGGAACACATGGCTGAAATGGATTGCCGCAGCAAACTGATCGCCACCGCCACCCCGCTCTTCGCGGAAAAAGGATTCAACGGCGTGGGGGTGAGAGAGATCGCCACCGCCGCCGGCGTAAACCTCTCCATGATCTCCTACTACTTCGGAGGCAAGGAGGGGCTGTACGCTGCGGTGCTGAACGAACAATTTGAGACCATCAAACGGGTCACGGAGCTTAAGACTATGGATTGCGACGCAATGGAGAAGTTCGAACTGTACGTGCGGGCGACGGTCGCCAGGTACCGGAAGAATCCCTACCTGCTCCGCTTCTACACCAGCGAACTGACCAACCCCACCCCCTGCTTCGAGACCATCGTCAAGCCCGCCATCAAAGGGGTGGTACAGATCCTGATCGAGACCTTCTCCGACGGGCTCTCCCACGAACGATTCCGGGAGGGGCTGAACCCGACCGACACGGTGCTGGCCCTGGCCGGCATGATCAACTTTTATTTCCTGCTGGAACCGGCGACAGGCGAACTGGTCGACCACGCCCAGGAACGCGATGAGGAGCTGATCCGGCACATCATGGACATCTTCGCAAAAGGGATCCTCAAATAAGAGGTCCCTTTTTTTGGACCGACATTCAAACAAACGTTTGACCGCATCACCTGGAACAGCTTAACAGGCGACAGCGGCCGGGACAGGCGCAACTTAACAAGGAAGAACAGGAGGAAAACATGGAAGAGAAAAGCAAGTTTGAGTGCGGGATCTGCTATTTCCAGGGAAGTGCCAAGGAATTCACCCCCATCTCCGTGAGTGCCAACTTCGCGGCGCTTGAATGTCCGAAGTGCCTTAACAACGACCAAGCCTCGTTCGAGGAACTACCCGCCAAGAAAGAGCACGAAAAGGCGGCATGATGCCGTCTCACCAGACCGCTTCAACTCTGCAGCTACTGAAAAGCCGCTCCCCCCGCACGGGGAGCGGCTTTTTCTTTCTCCTCCAAGGGGTGCTGTCTTTGGAAAAAATATGCTGTTGACCGGGGGCCTTCCCCGTCACAGACGATGACCGTCGACAGTGAGGAAAATTTCGTCACTCATTAAGATCACGACCGTTTTTCCGGTATACAAAGTTGTAGACAAATTTCGCACTGCGGATTTAATCCACATTTTCGGCTCCATCCGGTTGGCCACCGACCAAGATTCCTCCCTTCAGCCCACATCCCCGCCCCTCGACCGTTTCAAAGCCCCCCTGTAATTTCGACGACTTACCAGCACCTCACCCCTTCTTCACAATAGAATTGTTTTTTGCCATCCCGTATACATTGGCAAAGATATTGCTCTAAGGATGGAACTGGCACACGGGGGGCCACTTCCCCAAACCAAACTGACAGGATGACCAATGCAATCATCGAAGAAATCGAAAATGCACCTCTCCAACGAGACGATGAACGTCGCTTTCGTCGACAAGGTGGAAACTCTTTCCGGCAGCTCCGTGCGGCGCTGCTTTCAGTGCGGCAAATGCTCGGCCGGCTGCCCCATGTCCAGTTTCATGGAGCATCCTCCCAACAGGATCGTCCGCCTGCTGCAACTTGGGCAGGGTGAGCGGGTGCTGGCCGGCCGCTCAATCTGGTACTGCGCATCCTGCGAGACCTGCACCACCCGCTGCCCCAACAAGGTGAACCTGGCGGCCATCATGGATGCGCTGAGGAAGCTCTCTTGGGACGCCGACGGCCCATCCAAGGAAAGCTACGTGCAGCTTGCCAACCGGCTCTTCATCGAAAATATCCGGACCTACGGCAGACAGTATGAAATGCGGCTGGGGGCGGTATTCAACATGAAGAGCGGCCAGTTCCTGAAGGACCTCATGCTGGGACCGAAACTCCTCTCCCGCGGCAAACTGAAGGTTTTCCACTCGAGAAACAGGAATCTCAAGGAGATCGAAGCGATCTTCAACCGTATCTCTGAGATGCGCAAGAAAGGGGAGGCCCTGTGACCGCTGTGAAGAAACGACTGAACTATTCCTACTACCCCGGTTGCTCCTTGCATGCCTCCGGGCGAGAGTACGACATCTCCACCCAGGCGCTGTTCAAGGCGCTCAACATCGGGCTCGAAGAGGTCCCCCACTGGTTTTGCTGCGGTGCTACCCCCGCCCACAACGTCGATGAACTGCTCTCCCTCTCCTTGTGCGCGAAGAATCTCTCCCTGGCGGAGAAGGTCCAAGGAGATCTCGCGGTGGCCTGTGCGGCTTGTTTCTCCCGCCTGAAGACCACGCAGCACCACCTCAAAGAGGACGGCACCAAAAGGGCCCAGGTTGAGAAGGCCATCGACGGACCGGCCCCCTTGGGGAAGCCCGTCAAGCATCTCCTTGAGATACTGGCAAGGGACCTTGGTCTGGGCCAACTCGAGAGCGCTGTAAGAAAACCGCTACTCGGGCTGAAGGTCGCCTGCTACTACGGATGCCTCTTGACCCGTCCTCCGGAGGTGCCGGAACTCGACGACTGCGAAGATCCCAGCATCATGGAAGATGTCCTGCGGGCCCTGGGGGCCGAGCCGGTCAAGTGGTCGCACCGGATGGAGTGCTGCGGTGCCAACTTTACGCTGTCGCGGCCTGGCGTGGTGCTCAACCTGTCCAGGGCGATACTGGAGTCGGCGCAGCTAGCGGGGGCCGATTGCATCATGGTTGCCTGTCCGCTGTGCCACGGCAATCTCGACATACGTCAGCAGGATATCGAAGAGAGAAACAAGACCAGTTATGACACGCCGATTTTCTACATCACCCAGTTGGTCGCCCTTGCGGTTGGAGTCCCCGCCGACAAGCTCGGCTTCGAGAGCGTGATCGTCGATCCGCGGCCCCTGCTGAAGGAAAAAGATCTGATCTAGTTCCCTTTTAAACACCAACGGTC
>DATFAB010000038.1:0-49361 GCA_035255025.1 Geomonas sp. | reverse complement strand
TTAGGTTTTTCTAGATCCGTTATTACTGTCTTATTCAAAATCGGTGAAGGTTCAGGTATGAAATCTTTTGCAAATCCAGAATAAAATATAATATCTTTGTCATCACTTTTATTTATGGCAAGTCCGCCTAAGACCATTTGCGTGCCAAGCATTGAGTCGTATATTTCCATCTTGTCAGTCGTATAATAAAGGCGATCTTCATCAAACATGGTCTTTTTGAGCAATGTCCCTGACCTAAGCGTCAGTGTTTTAAAAAAACCACCTCCAGCGCTGACAGTATTTACCAAACTAAAACCTTCGTAAGTATAAAGCTTGCCTTTTTGAACAAGGGTTTCACCCAACTCAGAAGAGTGCTCTTTACCGATCTGTGGTTGATCAATAACTGTTAATTGCGGGGCAATAACATGTTTGGTCGTAGTGCACCCTGTCAGTATCATTGCAACAATAATTATGTACTTGGTAAATCGGAACATTATTTCTCCTACTTAACTCGTTGTTAATAGGTTCCTATATGAGCCATTTATTACCTGTATGAGGAATTTATGTCCTGCATAGGTAATGTATAAAATTCCCTCTACAGGGAACCTTCTAAGACCATCCTTTCACAACCCTTTCCACCAGTTCCCGGCCTCCCCGGATCAACGCCCATTGCACACGCCAAACCCCCTGCACCGGGTCCCACTTCGCGCCAGCCCCCTTTCAGTCGCTCTCGCAGAGCCTTTACCGAGTACGGGACCTGTACTAGGACCGAATCCGTCCCCCGAAGGCGCGGCCCTCCCCTCCCTGGATGCGCAGCCTCCAGACCGTTCAAGGGGTGGTCTGCAACCGACAAGGCAACTTATCATGGCCCGCCAACACATATCAATTCAAATTAATTATCTTCTAGAAATCGGCGCCAGCATTAGTAAACTGTAATCACTCTTCTCATCCCCGGCACGTCCGTTCCGGGGCCTTCTCTTGAGGGGGATCATCATGATGTCGGTGTCACCGGGGATGGCTGCCGGGCAGGCCGGCGGCTACTTCTCCAAAGAAGACTACTACCTTAGGGACGCCGAGCAGGGGCTGAACTCACGCTGGTGCGGTGAGGGCGCCGGCGCGCTGGGGCTCGACGGAAAGGTGGGCGAGGAGGAGTTCCGGGCAGCCTGCAGGGGGGAGAACCCCGACGGCAACCGGATCGTGGCACCCAGGCTCAGCCGCGACCCGAGCGGCGAGTTCGTCGAGACCCGCCGCGCCGGCAACGACCTCACCTTCTCGGCCCCCAAGTCGGTTTCCATCGCCTATGCCGCCGGGGTGGACGGGATCAAGGAGGCGCACGACGCGGCGGTGCTCTCCGTGCTCAAACAGGTAGAGGAGCGCTACAGCCTCTACCACAGCCCACAGGGGCTCTTGAACGGCGGGATGGTGGCGGCCAAATTCGACCACGCCACCTCGCGCAACATCGACCCGCAGCTCCACTCGCACGTCTTCCTGGTCAACGCCGCACTCACGCCGGACGGGTCCTTCCGGGCCAACGAGCCGAAGGCCATCTACCAGGACGTGAAGTTCCTGGGTCTCCTCTACCGGCACGAGCTCGCCCGGGAGTTGAGGGCAGGCGGCTTCGGACTCGAGATCGGCGACCGCGCCGGGATGTTCTTTGAGCTGAAGGGTGTGGAGCACGCTCTCATCGAGCACTTCTCCTCCCGCCGGATCGAGATCGAACGGCAGGTGGCGCTCTGGCAGGAGGAGGGGAAGTTCGCGGGGGTGCCGCACGGCAAACTCTACGAGATGGCGGCGCTGGGAACCAGGGACCCCAAGTGCGCTGTGACCCGCGACGAGGTGGAACATATCTTCCGGCGCGGCTTCGAGGAGTGCGGCAGCTCGATGGAGGGACTCAGAAGAGAACTGGAACAGGGCCGGGTCCTGGCGCCATCCATTCAGGGGTGGGAATGGCGGCCGCAGGATTCGCCGGAGCGGATGGTGGAGATCGCGGCTCAGGAGCTGACCAGACGGGAGGCCGTCCTGGAGCGGGCAAGGCTCCTCGACCAGGCGGTCAGGATCTCCGGGGGACGGCACAGTCTCAGCGAGCTCTCCGACGCCATCGACGGCGCCGGAGAGGCTGTGGTGGCACTCGGCAGGGACAGCCGGGGCCGGGAGTTCTATAGCACCCCGGAGATGCTGGAGCTGGAGGCCGGCAACCTGAAAAAGGTCAGGGAGCTGGCCGGCGCCCCCTTCCCGGCCGGAGGAGTGGAGAGGGAGATCGCAGCGTTCAAGGAGCGGCTCGCAGCGGAGGGAACCCGGCTCACCGAAGGACAATGGCGCGAGTTCGAAAACGAGGTGGCTGGCAGCCGCGGGGTCGCCCTCACCGTTGGGGATCCCGGCACCGCCAAGACCTCCACGCTTGGCTTCATCGAGCGCTTCAACGAGGAGGTGCTGAGGCCACAGGGAAGGGAGCGCTTTTCCATCAATATCGCCTGCACCGGGAAGGCGACCCGCGAGCTGAGTCTCGCCACCGGCAGACCGGGATTCACCGTCGAGGGTTTCCAGAATGCCTACGCGGCTTCCAAATTTGACCTGCAGCGGCAGAAAACGGAACCGGCCATAGGAGAGTACGGGGATGAGAAACGCCTCATCGCCGAAAGGGTGCCGGTGGTGATCCGGGTGGACGAGGCGAGCTTCCTAGGAGCGAAACAGGCCCGGGGAATCCTGGAGGTGGTCGAGGAGCTGAAAGATAAAGGGGTGCCGGTGAAGCTCCATCTCCTGGGCGACAGCAAGCAGATGCAGGCGATCCAGGCGGGGGATTTCCTCAACCAGGTTAGGGAGCTCGGCGAGCGGCGGGAGCTGGACTTCGCGCACTCAACCGACATCCTCAGGCAGCGCGACCCGGAGCTATTGAAGATCGCGAAGGGCTTGAACCGCGAAGACCGCCTCCCTTCAGAGAGGGCCAGGGAAGCACTCGCCGCCCTGGAGCGAAGGAACGGGCTCACTGAAATAACCGATTTGCACGCGCTGCGGAAGGCCGCCGTGGAGCACTACCTGGAGGAGAGCGGGAGGCTCTCCCCGGTGCCGGAGCGGGCGGCTGCCGGCGAGCGGCAGTCGGTGCTGATGGTGGCCTCCAGCAACGCGGAACGCCGGGAGTTGAACTTGCAGGTGCGCACGGCCCGCATCGCGGCCGGCGAGATCGAAGAGGGCAGGAGTTTCCCGGTGCTCGCACAGGTCCCGCAAGGAGTCACCGTCGAGGGATACCGGCCGGGAGACACGCTGGTATTCTCCGGGGTGCCCGGCAGGGACGGCAAGATGCACAAATGGGAGGCGCGGCTGGGCACCGAGGGACGGGTGACCGGCATCGACCGGGAGAAAGATCTGGTCCGGGTAAAATACTCGTTTCGAACCGGAAAAAAAGAGCGGTTGGTGACCAGGGAATTTCCGGCGGCAGAACTGGAGGGAAAGACCACGCTCTTTCGTGAGGAGGAGCGGCAGCTTTCGGTCGGGGACCGGATCGTGGCCCTGAAAAACGATAAGAGGTTCAAACTGCAAAACGGATCGCTTGGCACCATCAAGGAACTGGACCAGGACGGGCGTGCGGTGCTCGATCTCGGAGACCGGCAGGTGGAGCTTGATCTCAACCACTACCGGCACATCGATCAGGCCTACGCGGTAACCATCCACAAGAGCCAGAGTGCCACCGTCGATCACTCCATCATGGTCGCTCCGGTCAGGCCGGTGGTCGAGCGGGCGAAGGGGGCGGGGATCGAGCCCTCTCCTGTTGACGAGGCGTACGGGCGGGCCAGCTACAACGCGCTCAACGTGGCCATCACCCGCGCCAGGTTCGGGACCCACGTCTTCACCAACTCGCTCGAAGGGCTCACCCGGTCGGTGGAACAGGTGGACAGGAACAGTTCCACATTGGACAAGATTCCCGAACGGAAACCGGAGCTCGGACAGAGGCTTTCGGGGAGAGAAATTGGGGAGGCGCAGCCGTTACACAAGATGGAAAAGGAGATCGACAAACTGGCGCTATCAGTCAGGGGACCGGGAGAAGGGATACACAAACTCAACCTGGAAAAAATCCGGCTGCCCGAGCTACCCCAAGCGGCGCGTGAACTGCACAAACTGGTCACTGAGATCCAGGTGCAGAAACAGCTTACCAAGCCACTGGAAAATCCCTTCATAAGGGGCCAGAATTGGAGCTGAAAAGATGACGGATCGGGATGCGTCGGGTCACTTCGGGTCACTCTTTTTTAAAGGCGGGCCTCGCTCCTCTCGGCTGATTTTTCTCTCACACCATACGAAGCCCTGCGGGCTTCAGAAATGGGCGGCAGCCGGAAAGCTGAACGATATCGCGCCGGACAGCGGGGACGGTCTGGTACCGGATGTAATACAAAAACCGGCAAGTTCCCTTTTTCATTTCCCTTTCCTGTGCTACACACCGTCCCCGGCCGTCCGTCGGCAAAAGGAGGAGACATTCACATGGAGAAAACGAGCGTCCGGCTGCCGCCGGAGACCTTCCAGATGCTGGAGCGCGAGGCCCGCAAACAAGGGGAGATTCGGGGGGAATCTGTGACCGTTTCCGACGTGATCCGTGCCTGCATCCTAGAAAAATTCCCCGTTGTTTCGGCTGCGGCGAGAAGGGAAAACACGATCCTCATCGAGGTCAAGGAGGGCTCTGAGGTACTGGCCCGGGACGTCGAAAAGCTGGTCAAAATACTCTCCGAAGTGATCCCGCACATGGCGACCCGAGAGCAGGTGAACGAGCTGACCGAGGGGATCGCCGCGGTAATCCGCGCGCTCAAGGAGAGGTAACCGATGGACGGGGAAAGCCCCAGGGAAAAGCTGTTGGAGGCGTGCGGGGTGCCGGCGGCCGAGCGGTCAAAGCAGGGCCAAAAGCAGGCACTGGATCCGAGCGAGGCCCTGGACAGATTCCGGCAGGTGCTGGAGGACTCCAATCAGGCGCATAAGCAGTGGCTCAGAACTTTCATTCGCGAGGAACTGCCGCCCCAGGTGGCAAGAATATCCGGGGCCGTGATGCAGAATGCGGTCGCCGAGAACCTGCGTTCGCTGCAGGAAACCTCCAGCAACGCGGCCGTCGAGATCGTCAGGTCGCGCCAGGGTTGCGTGGTCAGGTTTTCCTGGTTCACAGGGCTGGCGATGCTTGTCTTTCTTGTGGGGTTGCTCGGGGTGTCCATCGGTTTTTGGCTATGCCGCCGCTTGTATGTCGATCAGCTTGCCGAGGAGGCAATGCGCTACCAGATTTACGGCCGGAAGGTCGAGACGGCCATTCAAAAGTGCCCGCCCAAGGAGAGGGAAAAGCTCTACCGGTTGGTGGGGGGGAAGCCGTAGCGGCAGCACCTGGAAGCGGGTATTCAGGAACCTCATTTTGGACCAAAGCAGCCGGTCGGATGGCCGGCAGCTTTACCGGTCCCAGCCATCCGACAGGCAGCTGGTTCCGCGCCGCTCCGCCAGCTTCCTGCCGGCCGGCTTCTTTCTTACTGCGGGGGGAAGCCCCCGCACCCGCTTGTGAGATGTGAGGGAGAGTGCCGACGCTACGAAACGAAGATGGCAACGGGAGGTGTCCAAAATGAACGGGGCCCACACACTACCTGGAGAAGGATACGTTCGGCTAAATCAGATCATCGGACAGAAGGAAGTAACGCGTGAACAGGCGGCCGAGAACCGCAAAACTGGAAAAGGACCAAAAACTCCCCGCCCCGCCATCCCGCCGCTCTTTCCGGTAAGCCGTGCCGCATGGTACGTGGGCGTCAAAAAAGGGATCTACCCCGCCCCGGTGAAGCTTTCCGAGAGGATATCGGCATGGTCGGTAGATTCCATACGCGCCCTTATAATCGGGAGGTTGGGCAATCGCGATACTCTATCGTGACCGGCGGCTGAGGTCTCGTTTAGTGCTGTTCGAGGGGCGGGTGCGTCAGCAATGAGAGGGTTGTGGCGGCAACTCCAGGCTCATCCTGGATATTCCCCTTGGCACGTGTGCGACTCCCGCTGATTTACCGCCTGCGGCAGCCTTATCAGGTTACTTTCCTCAGCGGGATCACCTTCGCCCCGATCTTCACTCCGTCAAGGTAGTCGGCCCACGTCTGCATCATTTTGGTCCGTTCGGCCATGTGTGACGTACGGTTATAGGCGCGGCCCAAGCTGTCGCGAACAGCATGCGCCAATTGGTGCTCGATGAAGTCAGGCCGAATCTGCAACACCTCGTCGATGAGGGTCCGCGCCACCGCCCGGAAGCCATGCCAGGTCATCTCCCCTTGATACCCCATCCGGTGGATGGCAGCGGTCAGCGCCGCCTCACTCATCGGCCGCAGATAGGAACGGGCACCTGGAAAAACGTAGCGGCTCCTTCCTGTCAGAGGCTGGATGGACTTCAGTATCGCCATTGCCTGCCGGCTCAGTGGCACACAGTGAAAGTCACCCCTGCGCTTGATCTTCTCCCTTGTGGAAAGCTTCATCTTTTCGATCGGGATGTTCCACTCGGCTGTCTCAAAGTCAATCTCCGTCCACTCGGCGTGACGGAGTTCACCGGGTCGAACGAAGACGAGGGGTGCTAGCTGCAGGGCGCACTTAACGATGAAAGACCCCTTGAATTCGTCGATCGCTCTCAGCAGCGGAGCAAGCTCATGCGGCTGTGTGAGGGCCGGAAAGTGTCTCTCCACCGGATCCCGCTTCATGATATCCTTCGGCTTTAACCCCTCGAAAGGGTTTCGCTCGATGTACTCCGAAGCGACGCAGTAACGGAAAATCATATTGAGGGCGGTGTGCATCCGGCGGGCCGACTCGGGAGCACGCTCCTCAATACGGTGCAGCACCGGCTTTATGTCTGATAGCCTGATTTCGCTGACGGGGAGCGCACCCAACCACGGAAAGATGTTTTTCTCCAATCTCTCCATGGTGGTCTTAGCGTGGCTTTTAGACCAGCCCTCAACCATCCCTGCGTGCCATGCCCGCGCCACCACCTCAAGCGATCTTTCATTACTGGAAACGATGGCGGCCTTCTGAGCCCTCTTGATCTGGCCGGGATCAACTCCTTTTGTCAGCAGTTTCCGGGCATCTTCACGTCGTTGTCTGGCATCAGCAAGGGGAATCGAGGGGTAGGATCCGAAGGAGAGGAGTTTCTTCTTGTCGGCGAAGCGGTACTCCATCCGCCAGAGTTTTCCACCGGAGGGAGTGACCAAAAGGTAAAGCCCGAAGCCGTCGAAGAGTTTGTAGTCCTTGGAGGTAGGTTTGGCGTTCTTGACTTGTACGTCGGTAAGAGGCAAAATCCGCTTGGGCATTGGGTTTCCTCCTTTTTGACGGTATCCGGTCTGCGATGTTCCCTACATACCTCCAAAAATACCGTCAAAAACCATGGATATCAACATACCAAACGAGACCTACCAAGACAACGCAAAAAGAAAAAGCCCTGATTTCTCAGGGCTTTTAACTCTCGCCAGACTATAAAGTATTAGACTGGACTTATTAATGGTGGCGGTGCAGGGACTTGAACCCCGGACAACACGGATATGAGCCGTGTGCTCTAACCAGCTGAGCTACACCGCCAAGCTCTTAATTACTGTACCCTTTTCTTCTGCGGCTGATGCTTCCGAGGCAAGCGCCTCAAGAGCTTCCCTTTATAGTTCAGAGGCCGCTTTTTGTCAACAAAAAAGTCTGCTAAAAGATTCTCATTCCCGCCGCCTGCTATTTCGGCAACACCTTCAACAACTCAACCTCGAAGACCAGGGTGGAATTGGGGGGAATGGCCTGCATGGCGTTCTCGCCATAGGCAAGCTCGGGCGGACAGACCAGCTTCGCTTTGCCGCCCGGCTTCATCAGCTGCAGCCCCTCGGTCCAACACTTGATCACCTTGTCGAGCTGGAATTCAGCCGGCTGGCCGTGGGAGGCGGAACTGTCGAATTCCCTGCCATCGATCAGGGTGCCGCGATAGTTTACCTGCACCTTGTCGGTCGCCTTCGGGCTTGCCCCGGTCCCTTCCTTGAGCGGCTGGTAGACCATGCCGGACGCGGTCTTGACGGCACCCTTCTCTTTGGCGGCCTGCTCGAGGTACTCTTTGGACTTGGCGGCCAGCTTCTTTCCTTCCGCATTGCGCCGGTCGATGGCGAACTGGTTGATCTTGGTCTTGTAGGCCTCTACATCCACCAGCGGCGTCTTGCCGGTCACTCCGTCGGTCATCCCCTGCTTGACCAATTCCAGCTCAGCCGGCGAAAGCGACAGGATGGAAAGCTGGCGGGCCATCACCAGGCCAACAGCGTACAGGGTCTTCTGTTCCTCGGTCTTCGGCTGCTCGGCGGCGAAGGCCGGTACGGCAACCAGAACGGCGAGTGCTGCCAACAATGTCTTTCGCATGTCTCCTCCTGTGAAATGAAATGTGAAGTAGCCATTATAAACATCGGCTTACCCGCTGTAAAGATGGCGGCTGTGCAGACGGTAAACGAAAAAAGGCACCCCCGGATGGAGGTGCCTTTGCTTCCGGCTGGCGCCGGCTATTTCTTGGCCTTGGTTGCGGCCTTGGGTGCTGCCTTCGCCCTGGGTGTCCGGACGGCCTTGGCAGGCCCCTTGGCGGCCTTGGCTGGAGTCACCTTCTTGGCTTCGATGTTGGCCATCCTGACCTCCCTGGCCTTGGCAAGGTTGTCGGCCAGGCCCCGGTCCTGCGCCATCTTCCTTCTCGACTCGGAATAGCTCTTGGCGGAAAGGGCCTGCTTGCTGGAGATGCCGAACTGCTTCTTATAGGCGCCGGGCTTCATGCCGTGGGCCGTGCTCAGGTGACGGGCCAGGGTCTTGAAGCCACCCTTGCCGCACAAAAGGCAGACGACTTCGTTTTTCCTGAACGCTTCCTTGACCGTAAGCGCCGGTTTCGCTTCTTCGACGCTCTCGACGGCCTGGCCGGCCTCAAGGTTCTTAAGGGCCGCATGGACCTTGGTTATTTCAGCCAGAAGCTCATCGGAAGTCATCGGCGTGCTGGAAGCATGAGATGCCACCAGTTGTGCAGCGATTTCTACTAGAGTCGCCATTTGAACCATCCTCCTTTGTTAATCATTCATTCCTGATTAATAGCAGAGAAAAGAAAATTGTCAACGAGAAAGTATCACATAGTGATTTTGCCCACTTGGTCATGAATGTAGTATTTTGATTTACGACAGCAGTAAGGTCCAGTGACAGTATGTGATCTTCTTATGTCAGAACAAGGAGCTTTTGTCAGTGAAGGGCTGCTTCGTCTGTCGAAGCAGCCCTTCACTGTAATGGATCATTGACACCTACAACCTGTATTCAATTTGGTCTGAACTGAAGATGGGGGGGAGCATGAAGGGATTACATCTGCTGACAAAGAAGGGAAGTTGCTATCGCCACGGGGGGCAGTCAGCTGAATAGGAAGGCGGCCCTCCCCGCTCCCAGCAGAGCGGTCTTTTCGTTGAGGATGACGTGCACCGGGATGGATTGCACCAGCTGGCTGAGCCTCCCCTTCGAGCCAAAGGCCAGCATGAAGGTGGGCCCTTTCAGCTTCTCCAGGATGCGCGGCGGGATGCCGCCGCCCAGGTAGAGACCGCCGGTCGCGAGGAAACGGAGGGCGGCGTTGCCGGACTCGGCGCCATAGACGGATACGAAAAGCTCCAGGGTCTTCACGCACAGCGGACAGCTCTCGTCGAGGGCCGCACTGGTAATGACCGCCGGGGGATCGCCAGCGTTCATGGCGGCGATGATGGCCGGCTGTTCGGAGAAGTAGTGCCTGTCCCGCAGGAACCGGTAGATAGCCAGCAGTCCCGGCCCGGACACCACCCTTTCGTAGCTGACCCTGCCGTGCCTTGCCTGCAGATACAAAAGAAGTTCGGATTCCAGCTCGTTTCTGGGGGCGAAATCGGCATGCCCGGCCTCGCTGGGGAGCGGGCGGTGGGTGCGGCCGTCCCAATAGGCCAGGGACTGCCCGAGGCCGGTGCCGGCCGACACCACCGCGATGGTCCCGGTGACATTGGGGATGCCAGCGTTGAGGGTGAAAAGGTCGTCACCTTTCAAGGCGGCGATGCCGTAGGTGTTGGCCTCGAGGTCGTTGATCAGGCGGACCTCGGGGAGTTCCAGCACCTGGGCCAGTTCGCGGCTGTCGATGTGCCAGGGGAGATTGGGGGTCCTCACCCGTCCGTCCAGCACCGGCCCGGCGATGCCGAAACAGGCCCGCTGGGCGGTGAGCTTGTGCTGGGCGGAAAAACGGCTGACGATCTCGACCAGGCTGCTGTGCCCACCGCTCGGGTAGCGCCCCTCGGCCAGCGCGGCCAGTTCGCCCCCCTCCTCCTCGAAATAGGCAAGCCGCGTCGAGGTCCCTCCTACGTCTGCTGCCAGAATCAGCATGTCTCCTCCCGCCATCGTGAAATACAGTTGCCCGCTAGCCGGCCCTGGTCCCCATCCGGTCCGCCGCAGCGACATCGACCATGAAATCGGCACCCTCCCAGCGCCCGGTCTCCGGCCAGTAGAAGGTGAACAGGATCCGCCCTCCCTCGGTGACCGCCGAGGTATCCAGGTCCGCCACCTGCACCGTCAGCTGGCTGTCCCGGCTCCCGGTGTCCTGCCAGCTCCGCCACTGGTCCGTGCTCCAGCGGATGCGGGCAGGGGCGAGGGTCTCGATCCGCAGTTGCAGCCCCGAGGGGATGGAGCGCAGCTTGTGGCTGAAGCGCCAAACCAGGAAGGGGGCGGCGGCCTTCTCCTTCAGGTAGCGCTGGACGGTCTGCGGCGGCAGATCGAAGACCCTGCCGTCGTACAGCGAACGGAGCAGCTTCAGGTACTCGGCATGGGCCCACACCAGCGGCATGGCGGAACCGGAGGGTCGTCCCTGGAACAGCTCGCGCTCCGGCAGGTCCGCCGCGTCCCAGATCTGCTCGGGAATCAGCCCCTCGGGGCTTGCGTACTCCTCCATGGCCCTCTGCAGCCGGCGCGCCTCCGCCGTTCGGCCGGCGGCCAGCTCGTAGTGCCCCCGTTCGCCGGTCAGAAGCGGCCAGGCCCGCCCGATCCCGGTGCCGTCGAAGGGCTCGCCGTCGGCGTGTTCACCGTAGCCGTCATCGTTGTAGCGGTGCCAGAGGGGTCCCTTGGCGGTCTCGAACCTGAGCAGCGCGTCGATCACCTTGAGCGAATCGGTGATGCGGGGGTCGTCCGCCTCGCGCAGCCCGAAGCGGACCAGCGCCAGGGCGTCCGGGCTCACCAGGTGGCTCGCCTGCATGCTCTCCTCTCCCTTGACCACGTTCTTGACCACCACCCGCTCCTGGAAGCGGAAGGCGGACTCCACCGGGTCGACGGGCGTGATGCGGACGTAGTAGCCGGAAACCTGGTAGCGCTCGCACCAGTCGCCGCCGGTCACGAACATCCAGCGGTCGATGCAGGCGTTCCAGACATCGGCGGTCTCGCGCAGGTAGGCCGCCACCGGTGGCTCGCCCTGCAGCTCGGCCATCTCCGCCGCCGCCAAAAGCGCCGCTATTTCGGCGGCAACCGTAAAGGGAGAGTAGCCGGGATCTTCCTCCCAGCGGTCCTGGGGGCTGACCGGACCGTTGCAGACCAAGTAGCTCACCGCTTGGCGCACCATCGGCCAGAAGCGCGCCAGCAGTTCGTCGTCCAGCGCCCCTTCCCGCCTGGCCAGATCGACCAGCAAGACCGGCAGGGCGGTCTCGTCCATCTGGATGCCGTTCCAGTACGGCATGCCGTCCAGCCACATGTTCTGAGCCCAGTGGCCGTCGGCCTCCTGGGTTGCCTGCAGGTAGCGGAGCACCCGGCCGACCTCGGCCTGCGCCCCCACCGCCAAGAGCGCCCCGGCAGCTTCCACCAGGTCGCGCGGCCAGGCGAGGTGGTAGCCTCCCAGGTCGTTGTCGCCTTTGGCGAATCCCCAGGGGATGGAGAGGCTGGCGATGATGCCGCCGGGGAAGTTGAAGGCCTCGTGGCTCCTGATGACGGCGGTGCTCACCCGGTAGTAGTTGAGCCGCCCCGGCGGGGCCTCCTGGTCCAGCGGCAAGAGCTGCTGCTGCCAAAGGCTCCACTGGCTCACGTACTCCTCCCGTGCCGCCTGGAAGCCGTCCTGCAGAGAGGCGCGAGCCCGGTTGCCGGCCTCGGAGGCCTTGTGGCCGAAGCCGAGGGCGACCAGGAAGCTGCCGTCCCCGCCACGCAGGTCCAGCTCGCCGATCAGAGCGACGTTGCCGTTCTCGGCGCGGGTGTACTCCCAGAGCAGCTCCCCGTGAGCCATCAGGTCCTGCCAGCCGTCCGAGGAACCGACGAAGCCGACGCTGCTCTTGCGCCAGGGGAGCGAGCAGGCCAGGGCCAGCGCATGGCTCTCCCGCTCGGCAAACAGCATGGGGATCCCCTTGTACTCCCCCAGCCAGCCGGTATTGCCGGCCCCCTGGTTGGCGAGGTGAGGGGCGAGCAGCAGGAACAGCCGGTAGTCGTCAAGGGTGCCGAGCAGGGGGATGAAGCGGGTCTGCTGCAAGACGGTGTCACGACGGGGATCGGTGATGACCGTCTTCTCGATCCGATAGCGTCCGTAACGGCAGCGGTTGATCAGCTGGAAGCCGGGCACCCCCTCGTCGAGCCAGCGTACCTCGGTCTCGGTGTCGCGCTTCTCCTCGGAGCGAAAGCCGCCGCTGCCGGTGACGATCATGCCGAGGTCGCGGACGCAGGACTGGTCGATGCGGGGGTAGTAGATCTCGTTGAAGATACCGTGGCTGAGCGCGAACCAGACGTTGCAGCTGTTGGTCAGGGATGCGCCGACCGCGGACTTGGCGCTGGAGGTCCAACGGGCCGGTATGCCTGGACCACCGGGGGCGTAGCGCTGCTCACTCTCCATAACATCTCCTGTAGCGGCTTTCAAGCAAACACTCGTTCTCCGGCCCGGAAAAGCTCCCCTGCCGGCCTGGCACCGCCTCACCCCCCGTGGGAGAAGTCGGGGAAGTCGGTCATGCCTCCGTCCACGAAGACGGTGCGCCCGGTCAGGTAGGAGGCGGCGTCGGAGGAGAGCACCACCACCATGCGGGCGATGTCCCCGGGGGTGCCGATCCGGTTGAGCGGTATCTTGTTCAGCAGGTCCTGCATGCTGCGGGGGTCGCTCCAGACGCTGCGGTTGATCGGGGTCTGCACCGCTCCCGGCGCCACCGCCAGCACCCTCACCCCGTGCGGTGCCGCCTCCTGGGCGAGGTTCTTGGTCAGCATGCCGATGGCGGCCTTGCTGGCGGTGTAGGCGCTGTAGCCCGACCAGGCGATCTCCTCGTGCACAGAACTGATGTTCAGCACCACGCCCCCTTTCTGGGCGACCATCCTTTTCAGGGCCTCGCGGGCACAGATGAAGCTCCCGATCAGGTTCACCTCCAGGACACCCCGCCAGGCGGTGAGATCCGCCTCCCAGGCAAGCGCCCTTACTCCGTCGATCCCCGCGTTGTTGATCAGGATGTCGATGCCGCCCCAGCTCTCGTCCAGCCTGCGAAACATGGCCGCTACCGCATCGGGGTCGGAAACGTCGGCGGAGATTGCCATCGCCTCGCCCCGCTGCTCGACCACCCGCTCTACCGCCGACTGGGCGGCTTCCGGCCGGTTGTGATAGTTGATGGCCACCCTGGCGCCAGCTTCGGCCAGGGCGGCGACGATGGCCTCGCCGATCCCGGAATTGCCGCCGGTAACCAGGGCACGCTTGCCGTCCAGCCTGATCTCCATCTGTTACCTCCTGTGATAGGGGTTTGACAGGAGAAGCATGAATGGAACTCTCTGTGATGGAAACAGTTCCCTATTTGCCGGGCCTACGGTGCGAACTGCACTGTCAAAGAAGCAAGCGCAGCGCACTTAATAGAGAAGCTGGTTGCCGCAACAGAGTTTATCGCCGGGAAAATGATTTGCAACCACCTCAAAAGAAGCGGCGACAGGACAGGCAACAGTATGTGGTGGAGGAAAGAAAGCAACGGGACGCTGGAGCGGGAGTATTTGTGGAGAAATGTGAGGGAGGATTGACTAGCAAGGAGTACGGTAAAGAGTAAAAGTTGAAATCAAGTTCACCCCTTCACCCTATACCGTTCATGCTTCACCCAGCATGGCCGCCGCCCTTGCCGGTGCAGCGGCGGCGCGGCCGGCAGGGCGGAGCCGGTCTTGGTGCAGGGCAGGCAGGCAATCGCCCGCCGCCCTGCCCCGTTTACGGCTTGAGCGTTTGCAGCCCGGCAGCCACCTCCCCGCCCAGCGCAGAGAGCGCGGCGCTGAAGGCGGCCACCACGGCATCGTACCCTTCGCCCTGGATCTTCCGGCGCACCAGGGAATGGCCGGACTTGGCAGATTTGCCGAGGTGGCGGATGGTCCAGTCGGCCTCGACGGTAACGGAGTCGCCGGGGACCGTTTCAAAGCGGCTGATGTCGACCAGCACCCGGTAGGGAGCGGCGGCACCGGTCATTTCCAGGTAGGAGAAGACGCGGTCGGAGTCCAGCTGCCGTCCGATCTCGCGGGCCAGGTAACGCGGGATGCCGCTTTTGAGCGGCTCGGCCCACCGCTTGCTCTCCAGGATCTTGACCTGGTTGGCGCCGCTCTGCTCGACGAGCTGGGGACGGTTCACCAGCTCCGGGATGGTGACCGGGCCGACCGCGATCAGCGGCCGGGACTGCTGGGAGACTCCCCCTTCCGAAGCTGCGGCAGGGTGAGCCGGGCGGGAAACCGGGGCTTCTGCCGGGGCACCGAGCGTATAAAAACTGACCTGGGGGGACCGGGTGCATCCGGCCATGGCCAGTGCCAGGCAGAGGGCGGCCGCCACTTTCAACACGCTGCGCATCATGGTCACTCCTCCTTCTTGCCGCGGATCAGCGATTCGGGGTGCTGTTCGAGGTAATCGCCCAGTACCCGCAGCGACTGGGCGGCCCGCGATACTTCCCGCAGGGTGTCGCGCAGGTCGACCTGCAGCGGCGCATCGGGGGAGAGCACGCCGTTCGCGCCGTTCATGGTCTTCTGAGCCTCGCCCAGCGTCTTTTTAAGCTCGCCCAGCGACTGGCGGGCATCGGTCAAAACCGAGCGGGCCTCCGGCAGCAGCGAGGAGTCCACGTTCTTCAGCAGCTTGTCAGCGCTCTGCACCGCCTCATCCAGCGAACGCACGGTCTTCCTGGCGTCTCCCGCCAGTTCCTTGAGCGGCAGCTGGTCGATCTTGTCGACAATCTGCATAAGCTTCTTCTGCAGCTCCTGCATGGAGCCCGGCATGGTCGGGAACTTGGGCGGGTTGTGGTTCCAGTCGATCCTGGCCGGCCGCGCCTTGGGCACGAAGTCGAGCCCGATGTAGAGCTGGCCGGTCAGGAGGCTGCCGTTGCGGATGTCGGCACGGAGCCCGTGCGCCACCAGCTGGTCCAACAGGGGCCGGAACTCCTGCCCGGAAGCGGTTCCCTTGTGGTGCATGGCGTGCAGGCGGTCCGGGTAGAACTCGATCTCCACCGGGATGGCGAAGCTGGAGCGCTTGGGATCCAGGGCCACGTCGATCTTGGTGACCTCGCCCACCGTCACGCCGCGCAGGTCGACCGGCGCCCCCACCGAAAGCCCGCGCACCGATTCATGGAAGACCAGCCGGAACGGCACGCTGGCCTCGGCATGCTTGAGCGCCTCGTCCCGGGTGGAGTAGAGCGGGAAGGTCATGTTGGGCGGCGCCTGGGGCACCGCACCCTCCGGCGTCTGGAAGGCGATGCCACCCAGGAGGACGGCGGCCATCGACTCGGTATTGACCTTGATGCCGCTGGTGTTGACGGTCAGGTCGACGCCGCTGGCATGCCAGAAGACGGTATTTTCGTGCACGTACTGGTCGTAAGGGGCGCGGACGAAGGCCTTGATGGTGACCCCCTTGCCGTCGGCGTCCAGCTGGGTGCTGATCACCTCCCCGACCTGCAGGCGCCGGAAGAAGATGGGGGAAGCGGCGTCCAGCGAGCCGACGTCGGAGGCATGCAGAACGAACTGCCGCCCCGGCACGTCCATGGAGACCGCGGGGGGCATCTCGAGCCCGACGAACTTGTCCTGGGAAATCTTGGAGGTGCCGGCATCCACCCCGATGTAGGTGCCTCCCACCAGGGTGCCCAGGCCGGAGACGTTGCCGCCCGAGATGCGGGCGCGCACCACCCAGAAACGGGTGTCCTTCACCAGGAGCCCCCGGGCGTCCCGGTTCACCTCGGCGGTGACGATGACACGGCTGCGGTCGGGGGAAATGGCCAGCCCCTTCACCTCGCCGATCTGCACGTCCTTGTACTTGATCTTGGTCTTGCCGGCTTCCATCCCCTCGCCGGTGTTGAAGGTGATGGTGATCATCTCGCCCCGTTCCAGGAAGGCCTTGACGGCAAGCGACAGACCGATGATGGCCGCCACGATCGGGATGATCCACACCAGCTGGATGGAGAAGCGCCTCTTGGGCTCGCTGATGGCGTCGGGGATGTCGGGAAGTCGTTGGTTTTCCGGTTGATCAGTCATGCGATTCCTCGTCTTGAATGGGATCCCAGATCAGACGCGGGTCGAACTCCATGGAGGCGAACATGGTCAGCACCACCACCGCGCCGAAGGCGATGGCGGCTGGACCGGCCTTGACCACGGCCATGTTGCCCAGTTGCACCAGGGCTGCCAGGAGTGTCACCACGTAGATGTCGAGCATCGACCAGCGCCCCACCCCCTCCACCACCCGGTACAGGGCGGTCCGCTGGCGCGGCCGCCACCGGGAGCGCCGCTGCACGGAGAGCAGCAGGAAGGTAAGCGATATCAGCTTGAGGATGGGGATGGTGATGCTGGCAATGAACACGATGGCGGCGATCATCTTGTTGTCATTGTTCCAGAGGTGGATGACGCCGCTCATGATGGTGTCTTTGCGGTAGCTGATCAGCGAGCCGGTCTCCATCATGACCAGCACGTTGGCCGGTATATAGAGGATATAGGCAGCGATCAGGAAGGCCCAGCAGCGGGCGATGCTGGAGGGCCTGCGAAAATGGAGCTCGGTGCCGCAGCGCGGGCAGCTTGACTGCTTGGACATGCTGCGGGGACGGGAGACCAGGTTGCAGACGTGGCAGGAATAGAGGCCAAGCCTCGCTGCGCTCAATCCCTTCCGGTTCACGGCTCCACCTCCCGGTCAATTCCCTGCCCGAGCCGGGCCCAGACGTCGCGCGCGCTGAAGGAGGCGGCAGTGGCGGCCAAAAGCAGGGTGAGGGCTCCGAAGGACCAAAGGGCGACGCCGGGAACCACCCGGAAGTTGTTGGTCAGCTTCACCAGGGAGACCAGGATGCCCAGCATGAACACCTCGACCATCCCCCACGGCTCGACGTACTGCAGGGTGCGCATGAAAAGCGTGTAGCCGGCGGGAATTTTACCGAGCTTGAGCGGCAGCAGCAGGTAGATCATGGAGAGGAGCTCGATGGTCGGGGCCACGATGGCGGTCAAGAAGACCACCACCGAGATGGGCTTCATCTCCTGGTCCCACATGGCGAGCACTGCGCCGTAGAGGTTGATGGCGCTCTGGTCGCCCTGGGTCTCGATGGCGAAAATCGGGAAGCTGTTGGCGACCACGAAGAGGACCGCGGCGGACAGGGCATAGGCCAGCGTGCGGTCGATGCTGTCGGTGGCGTTGCGGTACAAGACCGCGCCGCAGCGGCTGCACCTGGCCATGCACCCCTTGTTAAGGGGGACCTCCCGCTGCAAAAGGTCGCAGTCGTGGCAGGCGATCAGTTTTTCCGGTTGATCCGCCATCAGGCAAGGAGCTCCTTCCCCATGGGTGGCCGGCAGGCCGAATCCGCAAGTTGAAACGGGCACTTAACGCAGCCTTAATGCTAGCACAACTCTTCGGGCAAGCTGCAGGAAAATGACGGTGCCGCCGGCCCGGGCCCTGGTCAGGCCGGTCCCAGGTAAAAAGAAAGCACTTACGGGATCCCGTAAGTGCTTTAAATGGTCGGTGCGACTGGATTCGAACCAGCGACCACTAGACCCCCAGTCTAGTGCGCTACCAGGCTGCGCTACGCACCGATTAAACTTCTGTTACAGCAGATCCCGCAGGTTCCTCAGCTCCACCTTGACGTCCTCGATGACGGTCGCCAGCCTGTCGGTGGTCTGTTCGGGTCTCTGATGCCTTTTCCTCACCGCCAGCCGCTTGCGGGCCCCTTCGATGGTGAGTTTCTCGGCGTACAGCAGCTGTTTTATTTCTGCGATCTGCTCTATATCCCTTCTGGTGTACAGGCGTTGGCCTGTGGAACTCTTCTTGGGTGCCAGAGAGCCGAATTCCGACTCCCAGTAGCGAAGCACGGAGGCGGGCAGCCCCGTGATGGTCGAGACCTCCCCGATACGCAGGTAAAGCTTGTCGGGAATGCCGCCGTTCATCGTTACTCTTGGCTGTTGATGGCGCTCTTCAGAACCTGGCTGGGCTTGAAGGTCAGGATCTTGCGCGCCACAATGGTGATCTCCTCACCGGTCTGGGGATTTCTGCCGCGGCGGTCAGACTTCTCTTTCACCACGAAGTTGCCGAAGCCGGCGATCTTGATCTTGTCGCCTTCTTCGAGAGTGGACTTGATCAGATCGAATACTGTTTCAACGAGCTCGGCAGATTCTTTCTTGGAGAAGCCTACCTTCTCATAAATTCTTTCTACGATATCCGCTTTGGTCATAACCCCCTCAACAGCTCCCGCATTGCATTTGAATGTGTTCTCTCAACAGCGGCTTAATCTAATACCATAGCGTTCTTATTTTCGCAACCCCTTTTTATCTAAAGGAAACATTTAATTTCTTGGTCAGCGAATCGATCACGCGCTGGTGCAATCTGGTCACCTCGTCGTCGGTCAGAGTCCTCTCCTTGGAGCCGTAGCGGACCCGGATGGCGACGCTCTTCTGCCCCTGCGGGATCTTGTCGCCGGTGTAGAGGTCGAACACCTCCACACCCTCCAGCTCGGGAGCCTTGACGCCGTTCACGCAGGCGAGCACCTCGGCGGCGGCGATCTCCAGCGGCAGCAGCATGGCGATGTCGCGGAAGGTGGAGGGGAAGCGGGAAGGGACCTGGGCGGTACCCTGCGGCTTCCTGGCGTTCAGGAGTGCTGCGAAGTTCAACTCCAGGTAGTAGACCGGTGCGCCGATGCCGTAGTTCTCCTGGACCGAGGGGTGCAGCTCCCCGAAGGAGCCGAGCAGTTTCCTGCCGGCCAGCACCCGGCAGGCCTTGCCCGGGTGGTAGTAGGGATCGAGCTCGTCGGCAGAGTAGCTGACGCCGGGGACGTTCAGGTCGTCCAGGATGGTCTCCACGATCCCCTTGACGTCGAAGAAGTCGACCTGCCCCTTGGCCTGGTTCCACCCCTCGAGCTCGCGGCTGCCGGTCAGAAGCGCGCCCAGGTAGAGCGGCTCGTCGGGCTGATCCTTACCCTCGGCGGGGAGGTAGACGCGTCTCATCTCGAAGATGCGCAGGTTGAGGGTGCGGAAGCTGATGTTCTTGGCCGCAGTTTCCAGCAGGCCCGGCAGGAGCGTGGTACGCATGACCGAGAGTTCGTCGGAGATCGGGTTCAAAAGCTTCATCCCCTTGGTGCGGAAATCCTCCTCAGGGAGCAGGATCCGGTCGCAACTGGAGGGAGCCACGAAGCTGTAGTTGATCACCTCGGAGAGCCCCTGGGAGACCAGGAGGTCCTTGAGGCGCACGGTGAGGCGCAGATGATCGGAGGGAAGATCGGAGAAGACCGAGGCGCGCGGCAGGGTGGCGGAGACCTTCTCGAAGCCGTTCAGGCGGACTACTTCCTCGACCAGGTCGATCTCCCGCTCGATATCCACGCGGAAAAGGGGCACCTTGACACTGAAGAGGCCGGGCTCGGGCTCGGTCACCACGAACTCAAGGCGCTCGAAGAGGTCCTTCACCTCGGCGGCGGAGAGCGAGAGTCCGGAGACCGCGTTGATGCGGGAGAGCCGGGCGGTAATCACCCGCGGCTCGATCTGCTGCGGGTAAACGTCGATAATTCCCTTGGCGACGGTGCCGCCGGAGAGTTCGGCGATCAGCTGTGCCGCGCGGTCAAGCGCGCGCACGAGGCCGGCCACGTCGGTGCCGCGCTCGAAACGGTGCGAGGACTCGGTGTGGATCCCCAGCCGCTTGGAGGTTTTCCTGATGGCGGAGGGATTGAAGTAGGCGCTCTCCAGGAGTACCTCGCTGGTCCCCTCCCCTATCTCGGAGTTGCCGCCGCCCATGATGCCTGCCAGGGCAACGGCTTTCTCGGCGTCGCGGATGGTCAGGTCGCTGGAGTTGAGCTCCCGCTCCTGGCCGTCCAGGGTGTGGAATTTCTCGCCTTCGCCGGCGGCCGCCACGATGATCTTGCCGCCGGAGAGGAGCTTGAAGTCGAAGGCGTGCAGCGGGTGGCCGTATTCGAGGAGGACGTAGTTGGTGACGTCGACGATGTTGTTGATGGAGCGGATGCCGGCGGCGCGCAGGCGGTCGGAGAGCCAGGCAGGCGACGGGGCGAGGGTGCAGCCGGTGATGTGGCGCGCGGTGTAGCGCGGGCAGAGGTCCGGGGCATGGATGGCGACCTGGGCGATCGACTCGATGGCGGCGCCCTTTTCGGCCACCTCGTGGCCGGGATTGTGCACCTTCTTGCCCAGCTTGGCGGCGATCTCGCGGGCCACGCCGACCACGCTCAGGCAGTCCGCGCGGTTAGGGGTGAGGCCGATCTCGAAGATGGTATCCTTCAGCCCCAGCTGGTCGAAGAGCGGCGTGCCGATCACGGCATCCCCGGGGAGGATCATGATCCCTTCGTGACCATCGGAAAGCCCCAGCTCGCGCTCGGAGCAGAGCATGCCGAAGGATTCTTCGCCGCGGATCTTGGAGCGCTTAATCTTGAAGTCGCCCGGCAGGGTGGCGCCGATCTGGGCCAGGGCGACCTTGTCGCCGGACTTGAAATTCTGGGCGCCGCAGACGATGGAGAGGAGCTCCTTGCCGTTATCCACCTTGCAGAGCGAGAGCTTGTCCGCGTTGGGGTGCTGGTTTCTTTCCACCACCTGGGCGACGATGACGTCATCCATGCCGCCACCGGTGGTCTCCATGCGCTCCACTTCCAGGCCGAGCATGGTGAGCAGGTGGGAAAGTTCTGCCGGCGGCAGCTCGCAATCGACGAATTCCTTGATCCAGTTGTAGGTAACTATCATGTCCGTTCCACCGATAAAATCGTTAGTAACAGGGATGAAGGGGATAAAAGGGATAAAAAACAAAAAACAGAGCTCTCAGTTTTACATCAAAGTCCCGGTAATGTACTAAAGAGCTTCGCTTGAACTAAAGAGTCCCGGTTTTGTAGGAAAGAGTCCTGGCTTTTGCCTTTATCCCTTTCATCCCCTCCATCCCTGTTGAATAGGTTTTTAGCTTTTAGAACTGTTTCAGGAACCTGAGATCGTTCTCGAACAAAAGCCTCATGTCGGCGATGCCGTACTTCAGCATGGCGATCCGCTCGATCCCCATCCCGAAGGCGAACCCGGTGTAGAGCTCGGCGTCGTACCCCACATGCCCGTAAACGGCGGGGTCGACCATGCCGGCACCCAGGATCTCGAGCCAGCCGGTCTCCTTGCAGACCCGGCACCCCTTGCCGCGGCAGATCACGCAGGCGATGTCCACCTCGGCGGACGGCTCGGTGAACGGGAAGAAGGAAGGCCGGAGCCGCACACCGATGTCTTTACCGAACAGCTGGTTGATGAACAGGGTCAGGATCCCTTTCAGGTCGCCGAAGGTGATCCCCTTGTCGACCATCAGCCCCTCGATCTGGTGGAACATCGGGGAATGGGTGGCGTCGGAATCGCAGCGGTAGACGGTGCCAGGGGCAATGATGCGGACCGGCGGCTGCTGCTTGAGCATGGTGCGGATCTGCACCGGCGAGGTGTGGGTCCTGAGCAGCACCTGGTCGCCCACGAAGAAGGTGTCCTGCATGTCGCGCGCAGGGTGATCCTTCGGGAAGTTGAGCGCCTCGAAGTTGTAGAAGTCGTGCTCGACCTCGGGACCTTCGGCGACCGCGAAACCGAGAGCGCCAAAGATGGAGCAGATCTCTTCGGTGACCAGGGTGATCGGGTGCCTGGACCCCATGGGGCGAGGGCGCCCCGGCAGGGTCACGTCGATCTTCTCGGCGGCGAGACGCTGCGCCTTCACCTGCTCGCGCACCACCACGGCGCGGGCGTCGATCGCCTCCTCGAGCTGCGCCTTCACGGAGTTGACCAGTTGGCCGACCACCGGGCGCTCCTCTGCAGAAAGGGAGCCCAGCCCCTTCATGACCGCGGTGACTTCACCTTTTTTCCCCAGGTACTTGACCCGGATCTCCTGCAGTGCCTCCTCGGTGGCTACCTGCTCCAGCTCGGCGTTGGCCTGCTTCAAAAGTCCTTCCAGTTTTTCCTTCATGGCGTGACCCTGTCCCTGGAAAAAAAAAGAAATGAGACATCGCTATCCCATTTCTTTTTTTATGCCTGCGGTATTTGTTAAAACTTTGCTTTGGCTGCGTCGGCGATGGCGGTGAAGCCTTTCGGATCGGAAACCGCCAGGTCGGCCATGACCTTCCTGTCGATCTCGACGTTGGCGAGCTTCAGACCGTGGATCAGCTTGCTGTAGGAGAGACCGTTGATCCTCGCCGCAGCGTTGATCCTGGTGATCCAGAGGGCCCTGAAGTCCCGCTTCTTGACCCTTCTGTCCCTGAACGCATAGTTGAGGGCCCGATCCACCGCCTCGGTGGCACTCCGGAAAAGTTTGCTTCTCGCGCCGCGGTAGCCCTTGGCAAGTTTCAACACCTTGTTTCTTCTCTGTCTCGCTTTAAAACCGCGCTTTACTCTTGGCATACATACTCCTTGTGGTTTTTATTAGCCGGATCCGCAAGGGGAGACGTGTTTCCTCACGGTTCTCGGACTTCGGCAAGGGGGAGCCCACAAGACGAAGGACCGGTACGGCAAACCTGCCGTTACCAGTCCCTGGTCCGTAGCCCTAGTCCCTCTATTTACTTGTACGGAATCAGCTGCGAGATTGCGCTGTGGTCGGTAGCGGCCACGATCGCGCCCTTGCGGAGATTGCGCTTGTTCTTCCTGGTCTTGGTGGTGAGGATGTGGCTGGTGAAGGCGTGGCTTCTCTTGATCTTGCCCGTGCCGGTCTTGCTGAAACGCTTGGCGGCGCCCCTATGGGTCTTTACTTTAGGCATGTGCGTACTGCTCCTTTATTGTTGATGTGTATCTATTTGGTGACTTTGGTCTTGGGTGCCACGATCATGAACATGCTGCGCCCTTCCATCTTCTGCCGTACTTCGATGTTCGCAATGTCGGCCAGATCGGCGGCAAACTTCTCGAGGGCGGCCATCCCCAGTTCCTGGTGGGTGATCTCGCGTCCCCTGAAGACGACGGTGATCTTGGCCTTGTTCCCCTCTTCCAGGAAGCGGCGCACGTGCTTGAGCTTGAAGTCCAGGTCGTGCGTGTCGGTCTTGGGACGGAGTTTCACTTCCTTGAGCTCCACCTGGACCTGCTTCTTCTTGGCTTCCTGCTGCTTCTTGCTCTGCTGATATTTGAACTTGCCGTAATCCATGATACGGCAAACCGGAGGTACGGCGGTCGGCGAAACCTCGACCAGGTCCAACTGCTGGCTTTCGGCCAGGGCCAGGGCCTCCCGGAGCGGAAGAATACCTAGCTGCTCACTCTCGGCACCTACTACCCTAACCTCTTTGGCCCTGATGGACTGATTGATGTTTACTGTCGGTTTAGCTATGACGCCACCTCCTATTTAAAGCTTTTGACTTCCGATTCGATGAAGGAGACGAACTGTTCCGGTGTCATCCCTTCCAGGTTCTTGCCGTCGCGGTAGCGCGGTGCGAGCAGGCCGCTCTCCACCTCTTTGTCGCCTACCACCAGCATGTACGGTATCTTCTGCAGCTGGGCCTCGCGGATCTTGAAGCCGAGCTTTTCGTTCCTGAAATCTTTCTGCACCCGGATGCCGGCCGCGCGCAGCGTGTTGAAGGCCGCCTCCGCGTAGGGGATCTGGTTGTCGGTGACCGTGAGCACGATCGCCTGCACCGGAGAGAGCCAAGTCGGGAAGTTCCCAGCGAAATGCTCGATGAGGACGCCGATGAAGCGCTCGATGGCGCCCAGGATGACCCGGTGCACCATGACCGGACGCTTCTTTTCGCCATTGGCGTCGACGTAGGTGAGATCGAAACGCTCGGGCAGGGTAAAATCGCACTGGATTGTAGCACACTGCCAACGCCTGTCAAGCGCGTCGCGGAGCTTGATATCTATCTTCGGGCCGTAGAAGGCGCCGTCGCCCTCGTTGATTTCGAAGGGGCGGCCGGAATCTTTCAGGGCGGACAAGAGCGCGCTGGTGGCGAGCTCCCAGGCCTCGTCCGAACCGATCGACTTCTCCGGACGGGTGGAGAGCTCCATCTCGTAGTCGAAGCCGAAGATCCCCATCACGTCCTTCACGAAGCCGAGCACTCCCTTGATCTCCGCGTCCAGCTGGTCGGGAGTGCAGAGGATGTGGGCATCGTCCTGGGTAAAGCCGCGGACCCTGAGCAGACCATGGAGGACGCCGGCCCGCTCGTGGCGGTGCACCATGCCGAGTTCGAAGAAGCGCAGCGGCAGATCGCGGTAGGAGCGAAGCTGCGACTTGTAGATCATCATGTGGGAAAGGCAGTTCATCGGCTTCACGCCGTAGCCCTGCTCGTCCACCGTGGTGAAGTACATGTTCTCGCGGTAGTTCTCGTAGTGGCCGGAGCGCTGCCAGAGTTCCGTCTTCAGGATCTGGGGCCCAAGCACGATGTCGTAGCCGCGCTTTATGTGCTCCTTGCGCTCGAAGTCCTCGATGATGGTCCTGAGCATCCCACCTTTCGGGTGCCAGATGACCAGACCCGCGCCGACCTCGTCCGAGAAGGAGAAGAGATCCAGCTCGCGGCCGAGCTTTCTGTGGTCGCGCTTCTTGGCTTCCTCGATGCGGGCCAGGTAGGCGTCGAGCTCCTTCTTGTCGGCGAAGGCGGTGCCGTAGACTCGCTGCAGCATGGCGCGCTTCTCGTCGCCGCGCCAGTAGGCGCCCGCGATGGAGGTGAGCTTGAAGGCCTTCAGGTACGAGGTCTTGGGTACGTGCGGTCCGCGGCAGAGGTCGGTGAAGTCGCCCTGGCTGTAGAGGGAGACCGACTCGGCGCCCAGGTCCTCGATCAGCTCGACCTTGTAATCCTCGCCCATCTTCTTGAAGAGCGCGACCGCGTCCGCGCTGGAGAGCTCCTGGCGCTCGATCTTGAGATCGGCCTTGGCGAGCTCGCGCATCTTTGCTTCTATCTTCTCCAGATCTTCCGGGGTGAACGGATGATCCACGTCGAAGTCGTAGTAGAAACCGGTCTCGATGGCGGGACCGATGGTAACCTTCGCCTGCGGGAAGAGCTGCTTGACGGCCTGCGCCATCAGGTGCGAGGTGGAGTGGCGGATGATCTCCAGCGCCTCCGGGCTCTTCTCGGTGATGATCTCGACGGCGGCGCCGTCGGTAAGCGTGGCGAAGGTATCGACCAGCTTGCCGTCGATCTTGCCGGCGATGGCGGCCTTGGCGAGCCCGGCGCCGATGGAGGCGGCCAGGTCGTAGATGGTAGCCCCTGCTTGCAGTTTCCTTTCCGAACCGTCCGGAAGTTTGACCGAAATCTCGTTCATCGTGGGCCCCTTTTAAACAAACAGAAAGAGGCATCGAAACCCGATGCCTCTGTCGAACCTCGTTAGAAGGTTTCTTTCTTTTGGTAGGCGCGGGCGGTTTCGAACCGCCGACCCCTAGCGTGTCGAGCTAGTGCTCTACCCCTGAGCTACGCGCCTGCTGTCCTGCTGTCCTGCTGTGCAACTCGGACTTTGTACCAATTCGTCCGAACAAAGTCAACAGGTTTTTGATAGTGGTGGCGAATTTCCTCATTGGAACCGGTCGGGGTCTTCAAAAGCAGGCGGTTTTTTGGGGGTGACGGGCGCGGGAGGCGCTCAGCGGTGCTCCTTGCGGTAGTGGTACAAGCGCTCGGTGAAGCCGCCTTGTTCCACCAAGTCTTTCTCCAGGCGCTCCATTTGGCGCCAAAGGAGGTAGCTTGCCTGGTTGGAGAGGCACAACATGATGTTGGCGCAGACTTCCGGCGAGGCCGTTTGCAGCCTTTTCAGAGCGGCCTGCAGCGGCTCATCGAAGACAGGAGGTCTCCCTGCCACCATGCTCCAGTCTGACCTGTCTGACCTGTCCGACTTCTCCAGCTGCCCTGCCAGTCTCGCCCGCATTGCGCGCACACGCGGCGAGTCTTTGTCCCAGGCGGGCAGCCTTCTTTGCCGAAGAAAGTCCTGGTAGTCCCGAATCAGTTCCCCCAGGCTGGCCCGTGCCACGCCTGTCAGCTTCAACTCGGTCTTCTTGGAAGTGCCTGAGGCCAGCGACCCTTCCGCTATGTTCTGTACCCCGCTCCGCGCCGCCTGCACCATCTGATCATGGGTGCGCGAACGCCGGTCGATAAACCGGTCACAAAACAGCACGGTGCCGTCATAAACCGCCAGCGAAACCACGAAGCTGCGCAGCTTCCGGTACCCTCCGTGGGGCAAGATCAGGTCTCCTGGCTTGTTCATCTCCGCGCCCTCCCCCATCATCTTATTGAATCCCCCTCCCGCCGCAACTTCCCCGATAAAAAAAATTAGCCGCTTGCAATGTCAAAATCCTTGCCTAGACTTCCCCCTTATGTTGCTTCCCCCCCGGGCGGCCCAAGCGCCCGGCGCGGCACCGGCACGACCGCTATCTGGCGCAGAAGGCGCCTCCCGCACCTCTCTTAGTTCCGCGGCCTCCCTGCAGGCCCGGCGATTAAACCCGGTCCAGGAGAAACCAGTGCGAGACCTTGTTGCCGGACTCCTCTGCACGCTTACCACCTTCGGCGTCCTTACGGGCTGCTCCTCCGACCCGTCGCCGGCTGTCACTCCGCAGGTCGTGATCTCCCCTGTCCCCAATGCCATCCCTCCTGACTGGCGTTACGAAAAGGACGCCATTCTCCTCCATATCGAGGCCGATCCGCAACTTAACCTCTTCCACAAGACGCCTCATGCCCTCTTGCTCTGCACGTACCACCTGCGAGACCCAAACGCCTTCAACCAGCTGCAGGACCAAAAAGGAGGCCTGCAGAAGCTCCTCGACTGCGACAGTTTCGACCCGTCGGTCTTGTATGCACGGCGCATCATGCTGCAGCCGGGGCAAAAACTCGACGAGTCGCTGCACCGCTCGGATGGAGCACGTTTCATCGCTTTTGCCGCAGGCTACTACCTCCTGCGCAAAGATCGCGTGACAGCCTCTCTGCCGGTGCCACTCTCGGTTGAACGACGAGGCGCCGCTATTGTGCAGATCCCCCAGAAGATGAGAGTAAAGCTCCGCCTGGGTCCTCAGGAATTGCAGGAGGTTCAGGCAACGCCGGTCATCCCCCAGGATTAGAGGGAGGATAGATGTTCAAAATGCAGCGCCCACTTTTCTGGCACCAGGGGCTGTTCCTGCAGCCACAGCACTTTCAGCTGCAGGATCAGGCGCTCCAGTCGCGCATGATCCCCTGGCTGAAATACCAGGCCCCCTTCTTCTGGGGGGTCGCCGCCATGGAAATCGACCTCGGCGCACTGGGCACCCAATGTTTCAAACTCCTCTCAGGATCCTTCCTGTTCCAGGACGGCACCTACCTGGAATTCCCCGGCAACGCCTGGCTGGAGCCGCGCTCCTTGCGGGGAGCCCTGACCGAAGGGAAATCGCTGCGGGTGTACCTTGGCCTGAAAAGATGGAACCCAGCGGCGGAAAACGTCACTGTGATCGACAGCCCTACTGATGCTGCAACCGTCACCACCCGCTTTCTCACTTTTCCCGAACCGGAGGAAGTCAAGGACCTCCACGGCAAGGGTCCCGACGGCCAGGTAAGGCAACTTAGCTACCGGTTGAAATTACTATGGGAATCCGAACTGGAGGAAAGCGCCGATTTCCTGGCCATCCCCCTTGCCCGCCTGGAGAGCTTCAGCACACCGGTGCTGTCCAAGTCGTTTATCCCCCCGTCACTGACCCTCACTTCAGTCGAGCCGCTTACCAGGCTGGTCGGCGAAATCCGCGACCTGCTGATCGCGCGCAGCCGCAACCTGGAGCAGTACAAGCAACAGCGTGGCGTGCACAACGCGGAGTTCGGTTCCCGCGACATGGTTTACCTGCTCGCACTCATGACGCTGAACCGTCATCTGCCCAAGCTTTGCCATCTGACCGACGCATCGCCGGTCCACCCATGGCTTGCCTACGGAGCCCTGAGGCAACTGATCGGTGAACTCTCCTCATTTTCCCTGCGCATCGATGCCCTGGGTTCGGGATCGGAGACACAGCTGCCGGCCTATGACCACACGAGAATTGGGGAGTGTTTCACTGAGGCCCGCAACCTGGTGGTGCAGCTCCTCGACGAGATCACCGCCGGACCCGACTACGTCCTGCGGCTCGTGCACGATGGAACCTTCTTCTCAGCCGACCTGAGGCCTGCCCAGCTCGATGCCGGCAACCGCTATTTCCTGGCGCTACGCACCGGGCAGGATCCCCAGGCAGTGGCCCACTCGCTGGAATCGGTGGCGAAGCTCAGCAGCAGAGAGCATCTGCCGGTACTGGACGCCCACGCCTTACCGGGGCTCCGCTTGCAGCACCTGCAAGCCCCTCCGCAGGAACTCCCCCGCCGCTCGCAGACCCTTTACCTTTCCATCGACCACTACAACGAGCAGTGGGAAACCGTCGTCACCGGCCACAACCTAGCCCTCCACTGGGACGACGCTCCAGCCGACCTAGAAGTCGAGTTGATGATCCTGGAGCCCGGCAAGCCCGTCTGAACCGGAATACCACCCTGCCGCAGAAGGGGTTCCCAACTATGCACCTTACCGATTGTTTCATCGAACTTTTTGCCTTCATCACCCAGTTCCGACAGAGGGTCGCGACCAGCCAGCCGCCCTTGGAGCAGGTGAAAGAGACGGCCCTCTCCCTTATGGCGAAAAGCGGAGAGCTGGCCAGCCAGGGGGAATTCGCAGCCTGCGACGTGGAGGCGGCCAGATTCGCCGTGTGCGCCTGGGCGGATGAAGCCCTGGCAAACTCCGAATGGCACCACCGGCACCTCTGGCTCAAGGAGAGGCTGCAGCAAACCCATTTCAACACGACCGACGCCGGCGAGGAATTTTTCCAAAGGCTCGCTGCACTGAAGCCCCCGCAGCGGGAGGTGCGCGAGGTGTATTATCTTTGTCTGGTGCTGGGCTTCACCGGCCGCTTTTGCAAGAGCGCGGACCAGTGGCACCTTCAAAAACTGAAGGAGAGCAACCTCAAACTGCTGATAGATGGTTCCCTGCCCGGCTTCCTGGACCAGTCACCGCTTTTCCCCGCAGCCTACCCACCAGGGAGCAACCGGGCTGTCACGCCCAAACGATTTTCTTTTTCCCTGCCGACACTCTCGGCCCTCTTGGCCCCGCTGCTGGTCTTCCTGACCATGTTCGTCGTCTACCGGATCACTCTGGGCACGGTGGCGGACACTTTCCTGAAAACGGTGACCAACTAGATGAAAGAAGAGCTGAAGAAAGTCCTGAAGTTTCTCGCGCTCGGGACACTGGTCCTCCTGCTGGCACTGCTGCTCTTCGGCTTCGTGCAAGCCATGGACTGGCCGCTTTGGGTGGGGCTGTTCCTGGCGCTGCTGGTGGTGGGAGCTATGCTGGCCGGCCTCTTTTTCCGCAAGCTCTGGTTCAGGAAGCGGGAGCAGTCGTTCGTGGAAAACGTCATGGAGCAGGAAGCCTCCCGGATCAAAGAACTCCCCGAAACGGACCGAAACGAGCTGCAGGAACTCCAGACCCAGTGGAAAAGGGGGATGGACGCCCTTTGTGGCTCGCAGTTGAAGAAACGCGGCGACCCTCTCTACGTCCTGCCCTGGTACCTGATGATCGGCGCCAGCGGAAGCAGCAAGACCACCTCCCTGCACAGCGCAGCGTCATCATCACCCTTTCTCGCCAAAGGCCGGGCGGCGGGCGGCGTCCCTACCCGCAACTGCGAGTGGTGGTTTCTGGAGCAGGCGGTCATCATCGACACCGCTGGCCGGTATGCGGTGCCGGTCGACGAGGACAGCGACAAAGAGGAGTGGCGCCATTTCCTGCAGCTTTTGGCCAAATACCGCAAAAGAGAGCCCCTAAATGGCGTGGTCGTTACCTGCGCGGCGGACCGCTTGCTGGTGGAAGAGAGCGAAACGCTGGCGAGCGAGGGGAGAACCGTCCGCCGGTGCCTGGACGAGTTGATGCAGGTGCTCGGGGTGAAATTTCCCGTCTACCTCTTGGTCACCAAGTGCGACCTGATCCACGGCATGAACGAGTTTACCGGGCGTCTTCCGGAAAAGTGCCTGAACCAGGCGATGGGAGTGATCAACGAGGAGCCCGCCAAGGGGGTGGCCACCTTCGTCTCCGAGGCGCTGACGGTCACCTCGGAGCGCCTTCGGAGCCTGCGTCTGCAGCTGCTTCTGGAACAAGCGGGCGATTTCCAACCGGGACGCCTTTTGTTTCCCGAAGAGTTCGCTCACCTGAAAGCCGGCCTCAATGCCTTCATGGCGGCAGCTTTCGGCAGTAACCACTACCAGGAAACGCCCCTTCTGCGCGGTCTCTTCTTCTCCAGCGGCCATCAAAAAGGGACACCGTACTCGAGATTTGAAAGCTATCTCGCCACCGCTGCCGAAGATTACACCGACGATGCCCGCGTACAGGGCCAGCGGGGGATTTTCCTGCACGATTTTTTCGGGAAAATACTGCCGCAGGACCGGTGGCTGGTTACCCCAACGAGACGCACGATGCAGTGGCAACAGGTCACCGGCAACCTCGGGCTGGTCTCCTGGCTCATCCTCGGCATTGCCATCTGCGGGCTGCTCAGCTTCTCCTTCGTGAAGAACATCTCCACCATTCGGCAGATATCCCACCACTTTTCACTCGCTTCCGAACTTAAAGAAGTACGTTACGGCGATCTCGCCGCCCTGGACCGCTACCGGCAATCCATCCTGTCGGTCGAGGAGCGAAACCGTCACTGGTGGATACCGCGCTTCGGGCTCCACGCGAGCCTCAAAGTGGAGCAGGAACTGAAACAGGGATACTGCAGGAAATTCCGGGACGGCTTCCTGGCCGCCTTTGACAGGGAACTGGCCGGCAACATGGCAGCGTTGTCACCGGGCGTGACCGACGCGATCTACGCTGAGTACGTCGTGCACCTGGCGAGGCGGATCAACCTGCTTCGGGGCGTTCGGCAGGGGGTGGGCGAAGGTGCCCTCCAGGCCATGCCGCAGCCGGGCTGCCGGGGAATCGCCGCGTCTGGTGAAACGGCGGCACGGGAAAGCTTCGCCGCGGCCTACCTCTGCTACCTGAGTTGGGGGCGTGACTCCGCGGAGCTTGGGCGCGAGGCAGCCTTCCTGCAGGGATGGTTACGGCACCTCCTGGCCCTGAAAGGAAACGATCTGATCTGGATGACCAGCTGGCTCGATCGCCACGGCAGCGCGGCACCGGTCACCTTGGGGGATTTCTGGGGGGGAAGCCGCCCCCTCGCCGACGAAAAGACGGTTCCGCACTCCTTCACCAGGAAAGGGAAAAGCGAGCTGGACGCACTGCGGAAAGAAGTGGAGATGGCTCTGGCTGACCCCAAGGCCCTCGCTTCCCGAAAGGCGGAGTTCGAGAACTGGTATAAATCCGCCAGCCGTGCCTCCTGGGAGGCGTTTGCCATCGATTTTTCGCGGGGGAGCCAGCGGCTGAAAGGTGAGCGGGAATGGCAGGAGGTGGCGGCCAGGATGGTGACTGAACAAGGCCCCTACCTCTGCTTTCTCAGCCGGCTGGGAAGCGAGTTTGCTACGAGCTTCCAGGAGCCAGGCCTCCCTTGCTGGCTCCAGCAGGTCCAACGACTCCTCAAGATGCAGGCAGGAGGTGCGTTTGCCGAAAGCCTGACGGTTACCAGGGCAACCGGCAGGAGCACAAAACTGCTGGCCTCGCTCGAGAAAAAGGTAGGAAGGAGCGCCGGTGCGGACACCATGGAGCAGCGGCTCGCCGGCTCCCGCGCCTACCGCGACTACCGGTCGGCACTTTCGGCCATCGCCCCGGCCACAGCATCCCGGCTCCAGGCGTATCAGGCAGCGATGCAGCTTCACCAGGACGACACGGTTACCGGCAAATCGCCGCTGGTAGCAGCCTTCCAGGCAGCCGCCCAGTTGAGAGCCGCTCTGGGCACCGGAACCAGTTCAAGCCAGCCGGTCGGCCAGCTGGTCGCGGGACCGGTCGGCTTCCTGTGGAGCTTCATCCACAAAGAGGCCTCGGCATACCTGCAAAGCCAGTGGGAGGAGCAGGTGCTGGCCGGAACGCTGGGAATGAACCCGCAGCAGGCAACACCGCTACTGCTGGGCCCGGAGGGGCTGGTGTGGAGGTTCGTGAAAGGTCCCGCCGCCCCCTTCCTGTCCCGCTCGCTGCGCGGCTACCACGCGAAGGAGGTGCTGGGCGCAAGCGTCCAGTTCGACACCGGCTTCCTGGCCTTCCTCGCACGTGGCAGCGAGTTCCAGGCGGCGACGCTCACCAGACAGCCCACCTACAGCCTGGGAATCGAAGCCTTGCCGACCGACGCCAATCCCGAAGCGCAGGTCAGGCCCCAGGGGACGCGTCTTGAGCTGCAATGCGGCGCATCCTCCCAGAGCCTCGTCAACCTCAACTATCCCATCGGCAAGACCTTCAACTGGTCCCCAGACAGCTGTGGTGATCTCCTGCTGCAGATCGAGGTGGGGGATCTGGTGCTGACACGGAGATATCCCGGGCCACAAGGCTTCCCGGAATTCCTCAACTCCTTCCCGGCAGGCCATCACACTTTCACTCCCGGAGATTTCCCCGGTGAGGCAAAAGCCCTCCAGACCATGGGAGTCCGCTACATCAGGGTCAACTACCGCTTCACCGGCAGCGGAGCCGTAATCAAACAGGCCACCTCATTCTGCAGCCAGGTTCCAAGGACCATCACCAGGTGCTGGACGGAATAGCCACACTCGGGACGTGCGCTCACCCACTTGATTGGGTTACTTTCCAGCCTTGACAACTTCGCAGCCGGCAAACTTCTGTCCCCTCAAGGTGCGGAACAGGATGAGGATGGGTGCAACGGACAATCCATGGATTTTTCAATACTCGGTAAAGAACCCATAAGCTCCAATAAGCCCGCCGGGGAGGATGCGCGCTACGATGCGCTGTTCGACCAGCTGCAACGAGAGGTGGACCGTGCCTCGCAACCCTCCCTGGCCGGGGGAGTCGACTGGGAGTCGGTTATCGAAGTGGCTGGGGACATCCTCTGCCGCAAGTCGAAAGACCTGCTGGCGGCCGCCTATCTGGCCGTCGGTCTTATCCATACCAGGGGCATCGACGGGCTGGACCTGGGACTTACCATCCTGGGCGACCTCCTGCAACACCACGGCCCTGCCCTCTTCCCGCTTCGTGACCGGGCCCGCCTGCGGGCGGTCGAGTGGTGGAGCGAAAAGTGCGAGGCGGCGCTGAAGCCGCTGGAAAACTCCTCCCTGTCGCCGGAACAATGGGCGGCAATGGAGGAAAAGCTGGCGAAAGTTGGCCTACTGCTAAACGACCTGCTGCCGGAAGCACCGTCACTGCAGTGGTTGGGAAACTTCCTGCAGCGGGCCGAGCAATCTGCGCTCGTCAAGCAGGCGCCCCAGGCACCGTTTCAAGCCCGGGCTGCCACGGTTTGCGCAGCACAGGTGACCGATCGGGATGATCTCCCCACCCCGCTGCCGGAACCGGCGGCGCCGCTGCCTGAAACGAGTGGCAGCGTCGGCAGCCAGGCAGAGAACTCTGGCCGTGATGACTCGCGCGGCCAATCCGGAACCGATTTGGTGATAGCCAGTTCGGCACCACCTGCCAGAAACCGGGTCACCGTCGAGGAAGCCCTTCGAAAACTTCGGGAAAGTGCGGAAGCAGTGCGCAACGAAGACATCACCGCTTCGCTGGCCTACCGCCTTTCCCGCCAGGCAGCCTGGCTCGAGGTTAGCGAACTGCCGCCGGCAGCAGGCAACCGCACCCTTGTCCCGGCCCCTCCCGCAAACTTGAGGAACCGGCTTGCCAGCCTGCAAAGCTGTGCAGACCGTGGCCAATCGATCAACGAGTTGGAAGCGCAATTGGGACAGTTCATCTTCTGGCTCGACCTGAACCGGTTGACCGCCAAGGCACTGCAGGAACTGGGCGCCCAGCAGGCAGCGGCAGCCGTCAGGCAGGAAACTGTCTTTCTGCTGCAGCGGCTGCCCGGCCTCGAACAACTGACCTTCGTTGACGGCACCTCTTTCGCCGATGCAGAGACCAGGGAGTGGCTGGCAGCCGGTAGGCGCAGGGAGAGGCTCCGTCCCGCCGGAAATAGCATGGGCACTGAGGTAGCGGATCCACTGCCGGCTCCCGCAGAAGGGTCTTTTGGCGCGATCGAAACAGAAGCAGTCGCTGCTCTAGCGGGCGAGGGCGAGCTGGTGGAAAAAATTGCGGACATTCAGCGCCGCCTGCAGAGAAGCGGATCGGTTCGGGAGCAGTTCCAGTGGCGGCTCTCCTTATCGAAGGAGCTGATGCATCAGGGGCTCCAATGCGTCGCCACCCCGCACCTGCAACGTATCCTGTCCGACATCGAGCGATTCAGGCTGGAGGAATGGGATCCGGTCGCTGCCCTGACGGGGTTGAAGCTGGTCCGCCACGGATTTGAAGCTGACGACGATGCGGGCATCCGGGAGAAGGCCAGGGAAGTGCGGGATCGAATCGCCATTCTCGATGCGGCGGAACTGGTCGGGAAGGCCACCTGAAATGCCCGGTGATGAATTCAACAGAAAAAGGAGGACGCGATGAGTCAGGAGGCCTCGGCCGCACCGAAGGAGAGGGTCAACATCGTGTACCGTCCCGCGCAAGGAGACGGTTACGAGGAGGTGGAACTGCCGATGAAACTGCTGGTGATGGGGGATTTCTCCGGCCGCCCCGACCACAGTGCCATCGAAAACCGTGAGCCGGTTTCCGTCAACAAGGACAACTTCAACGAAGTGATGAAAGCCCAGAAGGTCTCGCTTGAAATCGAGGTAGCGAACCGGCTGACGGGAATACCGGAAGAGCAGCTCGCGTTACGACTGGAGTTCGAAAAGCTGGCGGATTTTCGGCCAGAAGCGATTCTCGAGCAGGTCCCGGAACTGAAGCGGATCATGGAACTTCGCGAAGCGTTGCGTTCGCTCAAGGGGCCGCTCGCCAACGTTCCGGAGTTCCGCCACAAGATCCAGGAACTGATCGGCAACGAATCGACCAGGGCAAAGCTGCTGACGGAATTAGGGACCACGGATCGTTCAGTCCGTTAAGGAGACCGCCATGACCACCAAGACAAGCACGGTAACGTTCCCCTCTCTGCAACAGATTTCCGTCGAGGGTTCGCTTGTGGAAGAGATCGTCCGTGCCAGCCGGGTGCAGGCTACCGACGAGGCATACACCATCACCAAGAGCGGAGTCGAAGCTCTGATCACCCTGCTGGTGGAGTCTGACCGAGGGGAGGAGAAAATTTCCAAACCGGTACTGGACAGCATGATCGCCGAGATCGACGGCAAGCTCTCCCGGCAGATCGACGAAATCCTGCACCACCCACAATTTCAGGACCTGGAGTCGATGTGGCGCTCGCTCGCGTTCCTGGTGGATAGGACCGATTTCAGAGAGAACAGCCGGATCGAGATCTTGAACGCTACCAAGGAGGAACTGCTGGACGATTTCGAAGATGCCCCGGAAGTGGCCAGGACCGGCCTCTACAAGACCGTCTACGCCGCCGAATACGGTCAATTCGGCGGTGAACCGTACGCCGCCATGATCGGCAATTTCCAGTTCGGTCCCGGGCCCCAGGACCTGAAACTCCTCCGGAACATCGCCGCCGTCGCCAGCATGGCGCATGCACCCTTCATAGCCGCGGCGGCGCCGGCGTTCTTCGGCTGCGACGACTTCACCTCGCTGCCAAACCTGAAGGAGATCTCCTCCATCCTGGAAGGCCCGCAGTATGCCAGGTGGCGGTCATTCCGGGAAAGCGAAGACGCCCGTTACGTGGGGCTCGCGCTCCCCCGCTTCCTGTTGCGCCTTCCCTACGGCGACGACAGCACCCCCGTCCGGAGTTTCAACTACCAGGAATCGGTAACCGACAGCCATCACCGTTACTGCTGGGGAAACGCCGCCTTCGCTTTTGCCACCCGGCTCACCGACAGTTTCGCCGACTTCCGCTGGTGCGCCAACATCATCGGCCCGCAAGGTGGCGGAGCCGTGCAGGAGCTGCCGCTCCACCAGTACCAGGCGATGGGAGCCATGCAGACCAAGATCCCGACCGAGGTCCTGATCTCCGAGCGGCGAGAATTCGAACTCGCCGAGGAAGGATTCATCGCTCTCACCATGCGCAAGGGGAGCGACAATGCGGCATTCTTTTCTGCCAACTCGGTGCAGAAACCGAAATACTTCGGCATCAGCAAAGAGGGGAAAGAAGCAGAACTCAATCACAAGCTGGGGCTGCAACTTCCCTACGTCTTCATCGTGAGCCGCCTGGCCCATTACCTGAAAGTGATCCAGCGGGAGAATATCGGCAGCTGGAAAGAGCGCGGCGACCTGGAAAACGAACTGAACCTCTGGATCCGCCAGTACGTCTCCGACATGGACAACCCGATGCCCGGCGTCCGCAGCCGCCGGCCGCTGCGCCAGGCGGAAGTGACCGTGAGCGAGGTACCGGGTGAGCCGGGCTGGTATCGCGTAGGCTTGAAGGTGACGCCGCACTTCAAGTACATGGGTGCCTACTTCACCCTGTCACTGGTAGGCAAGCTGGAGAAGGAGTAGCCACCCCCTCGCGAGTAGGTTCTCCCCTCCCCTTCAGGTGAGGGTCGGTGTGAGGATGGGGTTACTGAAGACCTGTCAAAAGGAGGACAGCCATGGCAATGCCCGCGCATCTGACCATTCAAGGAGAAAAGCAGGGAAAGATCGAGGGCTCCTGCGACATGCAGGGGCGCGAAGGTACCATACTCGTCTACAGCATGAACCACGACATCAGTATTCCCCGCAGTCCCACCGACGGGCTGGCCACCGGCAAGCGGGTCCACGGTCCCTTGAGCATCATGAAGGAGTACGACAGGAGTTCGCCCAAGCTGTACCAGGCACTCTGCACGGGGGAGCACCTGAAAAACGTCACGCTCAAATGGTACCGGATCACCAAGCAAGGGACCGAGGAACACTACTTCACCCACGTCCTGGAAGACGCCATAATCGTCAACATCAAGCCGTCCATGCCGGTGACCCTCCTGGCGGAAAACGAACCGTACCGTCACATGGAAGAAGTCTCTTTCACCTACAGGAAGATCAAGTGGACCTGGGAACCCAACGGCATCGAAGCCGAAGATTCCTGGTCGGTTCCGAAGTAGGCCTCCACGACAGCAAAGGAATAAGCGCGATGCACGAAGAAAGGTTGCTGGAAAGGCTGCGCTCTGCCGAACAGGAGTCACCGCGGCGTGGTGGAGACGATCAGCGCCGCTGCATCAGGTCGGTACTGGCCCATTTGCGGAAGATACTCAACACCCGCCAGGGAAACGTTCCGGTCGCCAGCGACTATGGTGTGCCCGATTTTACCGATTTTCTCCAGAGCTATCCCGATTCTGTGAGCGATCTGGAAGGGAACATCAAAAATGCAATCGATAGATATGAACCGAGACTTTCATGGGCGAGTGTAACCTATGTCCCCGATGAGGACGACGTATTGACGTTACGTTTCCAGATCATCGCCAGGCTGACCGTGGAAGGGGGGAGGAAGGTTTACTTCGAAACCGTTATCGACACCGATGGCAGAATCCGCATTCACAACTGAATCCCCGCACAAATATATTTTGCAAATACGGGAACCGATGTGACTAACCCGTTTTTCCAGGCCGAAGTCGACCTCTTGAAGAATCTGGCGGCGGAGTTTGCTTCGGCGAATCCAGCGCTGGCTCCGCTACTTGGCCAGCCCGGTAGCGACCCTGACGTCGAGCGACTGCTGGAGGGGGTAGCGTTCCAGAATGCGCTGCTCCGCCGGAAGCTAAAGCACGATTTTCCGGAACTGGTCCACACCCTGGTGCAGCTGATTCTCCCCCACTACCTGCGTCCTGCTCCCGCCACCACCATAATCGGCTTTACTGCGGATGGCATGCGGGGAGGGCCGGTCACCATCCCCGCCGGTACGCAGTTCGCTTCAGCGCCGGTGGACGGTACCTTGTGCCACTTCACAACCACTGCCGCCGTCGAAGTTCATCCTCTTGAACTCACCGATGCCACTTTTTTGCAGCGCCCAAGCTGCCGGGGGGAGCTACGCCTGAGCTTGGCACTGTGCGGAGTCCCGCTGGCCGAATGGCATCCCGGGAGCCTGCGGCTGTTCCTGTCCGGCGACCATGCCACCGCCGCCGCCCTTTTTCTGCTGCTTAGCAGGCAACTTGCCCGGGTCGTTGTGACGCCCGCCGACGGCGGCAGCGGCGTCGTCCTGCCGGGTAACTGCCTGGCTCCTGCCGGTTTCGACCTGGACGAACCATTGCTCCCTTACCCGCCCCATGCTTATCCGGGCTACCGGCTACTGCAGGAGTATTTCAACATGCCGCAGAAGTTTCTCTATTTCGAGCTGAGCGGCTGGGAGCAGTGGCAGCAGCGCGGCAGCGGCGCACGATTCACCATCACTTTCGAAATCGACAACGTGGCAAGCAAACCGCCGCCGGTCAGACGGGAGAATTTTCTTCTGAACGCCGTTGCAGCGGTGAACCTCTTTCCGGTGGAGGCCGAACCCGTCTCGATAAGTCACCGCACCAGCCGTATTCCGATCCGGCCCTCGGGGCTTGATCCCGGGCACTGCAGAATATTTTCGGTCGATAGAGTGACCGGTTACAGCCGCGCAGGCGGCAAGCGGGAATATCTCCCCTTGGAACTTTTCGGCGGCGACAGCAGTAGCACGCCCCTTTACCACGCACAACCTCTGCAGTCATCCCGGCATGGCGGCTACGACCTGCATCTTTGCCTGAGCTTCCCCGGTGGGCTCCCCTCCCCCCGCAGCGAATCCCTCTCCGTCGCCCTGACCTGCACAAACGGCGGCTCCCCCGAAAAGCTGCGCATGGGCGACATCAACCAGCCCCTTTCTCCCTTGCCCGATTTCATATCGGCCCGCAACATCACCGCGATACATCCCGGCCTGGACCCGCCCGTGGGAGCCGGGCTGCTGCGACAGCTAATCTCCCACCTCGCCCTGAACCATCTGTCCATCCGGCGGGCCGACCAGCTGCAGGCATTGCTGAAGCTGTACGTTTTTCCCGGCCCGGGGGGCGGGCCAAACGAGGCAGCCAATCTGAAGCGGATTGCGGGGATCGAATCTATGGAGGTAAGGGAAAGCGAGCAGTTGGTTAAAGGAGTCATCCTGATGGGGCGCGACATCCGCTTGATGTTACGGCAGGACCACTTCGCCGGAGCGGGCGACATGTACCTGTTCGGCTGCGTGCTCGATCAGTTTCTCGGGCGCTACGCCGCCCTGAACTGCTACACCCGGTTGGAAGTGGTTGATCCGCTGACAGGAGCAAGCTGGCAATGGCCGCCAAGGCTTGGCAACCGTCAGCTGATTTGACGGAAGAAGCGCATATAAACTCGCCGATGCGGTAAACGTTTCGTTATCGAGGCCTTGTGCTGAGAACTTCGGGGAAGGGAACTGCCGTGTGCGAAGGAAGGAGACCGGGCCCCGGAAAGGACCCGGTCTTCTTGGAAAGACTACAGCAGCAGGTTCAGCACCGCGTTAAGCTGCGGGGCCTGGGCCGGCAGCAGCAGGGTGGTAGCGATGGAGCCCATGGCATTTTTGAAGGTGTTGAAGTTGGAGGTTGCGTTAGCCAGGGTCCCCTGCCGCGGCGTGAAGAGGGCCGGAGTCGCTTCATGGCACCCCGCGCAGTTGTTGGTATAGAAGACGGTGCCGTCCCAGATCACCGTCTGGGTCAGGCCGGTGGCGGCCAAAAGCGGCGATGCCGCCGAGTCTGTTACCTGTACCGTGATAGACGTCACCAGGGCCTGGTTGGTCGCCTGCCCGGTGGAGGATGGCGTGCCGGAAATGGTACCGGTGGAGCTCAGGCTCATGCCGGCCGGCAAAGCGGCGCTCCCCGACGCGAGCGACCAGGTGTAGGGAGGCGTGCCGCCGGTGGCAGTCAGGGTGGTGGGGGTGCTGGCGACCCCGTAGGTGGCCACAGCGAGGGTGGCCGGTTGGATGACCAGGGGGTTGGCGGCAGGCGCCAGGGTCAGCGAGAACGACTTGGTCGCCGTATTGGGCGTAGTCGCCGAGTCGGTGGCGGTGATGCTGAACGTGAAGGTGCCGGAGACGGAGGGAGAGCCGGAGAGCAGGCCGCCGGAGCTCAGGGTGAGCCCGGTGGGCAGCTGGCTGCCGCCCGCCAGCAGCCAGCTGTACGGAGAGGTTCCGCCGGTTGCCGCGAGTTGCTGGCTGTAGGCGGTCCCCTGGGTGCCGCCGGGGAGGTTGGAAGCGGTGGTGATGGTCACCGGCGAGGTAGCCGCGGCCACCGTCAGCGAGAACTGCTTGGTCGCGCTGTTGACCGGAATTGCCGAGTCGGTGACCTGCACGGTAAAGGTTGAGGTCCCCGCGGCGGACGGCGCGCCGGAGATGACACCGGCCGTGCTCAGGGTGAGTCCCGCCGGCAACGAGCTGCCGCTGGCGAGTGCCCAGTTGTAGGCCGGGGTACCGCCGGTGGCGGTCAAGGTCTGGCTGTAGGCTGTCGACACGGTGCCCCCCGCCAGCGGCGAGGTGGTGGTGATGGAGAGCGGTAGCACGCCCGGCTGGTTGACCGTCAGGGTGAAGGTCCGTGATCTCACCTGGGCCGGTGAGCCGGAATCAACCACCGTAGCGGTGAAGGTGGAAGTTCCCGCGCTGGTAGGGGTGCCGGAGATGACGCCGGAATCGCTCAGGGCGAGGCCAACCGGCAGGGCTCCGGAATCGAGCCTCCATGTGTAGGGAAGCGTACCGCCAGTGGCAAGCAGCGGCTGGCTGTAGGTAGCCCCCACCGTGCCGTCGGCAACGGAGGTGCTGACGATGAACAGGTCGTTGGTGTTGCTGTCGCTGCAGGCGGCGACTATCAACAACCCCAGTGTCAGTAAGCATGCGATGAGTTTCTTCATTTGTCCTCCTCTTCCCTTTGCAAAATGATCAGTGATGTAATGCCGGCGTCTTCCTATCCTGGTTTGTACTGTCTCTTTGTACATCGACCCCTGTCACAGCTAAATAGATGGAATAAAGACTGGTTCGAAGGTATTATTAATTTTTTCAAATCATAGTAGAGAGGACATTATCGAAAAGTTTACAAAATAAGTACTGAATGTCCAGCAGACAAAGATCATTTTTCCGTGTCACGCTTGTCAATTAGTGCACTATTTGCTGTGTCTAATAGCAGCCAGAGTAGCGGCCAGATTCTGTTGCTCTTTCCAAAAAGCATAAAGCCGCCGTGACAAGCTCAGGAAAATCCAGTTCAGCCTGGTCCAAATCCTGATTCACTCGCAGCCGGGGAGACCGTCGCGCAAGCTTGTTTCCCAGCAAACCACGCTGGTCTGGTCGTGCCGCGCACATCCCGAAAGCGGCGGAAGGCAAACCGGGTTGGATTGGAAAGTCGGCCGGGAGCGAAAAAAGGTAGCCGATTTTTTGGACGAAGTAGGGATTGTTAAAACCGCTGCCGTCCTTTCAGGTTGATAAAAAAGCTCCTTTTGCACCAGGCACCATCATTTGGCGGGAAAGCACGCTGCCTTTTCCCGAGGTGGTGCGAGTTCCGCCCTGCAAGTTGCGAAGACAGCTCCGGCTCCGTCTCGGTTTTATTCCTCACCGAGATCACTAAGGCATATTTGATGAATTTAATTCAATAACGATGGCACCTGACATTGACAATGTGAAAAATTCCCAGAAAATTAAAGGCATATAGGTGAGTCCATTCCCAGCGTATCCCGCAAAGCAGCGCCCCATACCATAAGAAAGCTCCTTACAGTCGTAAACTCCGCATCGACGGGGGAGAAACCCGCAGCACCTGCCGCAGTGTAGGTTCGCCTTTCGGTCAATTCACCTTTCCGCGAGGGAATGAAGGGCATGAAAGCAGCCAGTAATCTATATTTAGCTGACGGCCCCGCCCTCGGGGATTCTCCGGAGCATCCGTTTGTCCTCATCGTGGACGACGATGCCCATATCCGGAGAACCCTGGCTGACATCCTCAGGCTCAAGGGGTACCGCCCGTCCGTCGCCGCGTCCGGCGAGGAGGGACTGGCCGCCCTGCAGCGAACCCCCGCCAACGTTGCCATCATCGACTTGGGCCTCCCCGACATGCCAGGCATCGAACTCCTGCACCGGATCCGATCCGCCCATCCGGACATCAGGATCATCATCCTCACCGGCAACGCCACCCTGGAAACCGCCATAGAGGCCACCAACAAGGGGGCCTTCTGCTACCTGCTCAAGCCCTACGACATCGAACAGCTGCTCGGCAACCTGAACCGCGCCCTCGACGAACAGCGGGAGGAGTTCCGCCTGACCAGGCAGGCAGCCAACCTGGAGGTGTTCTTCAACCTTTCCGGTGCCATCAACCGGATGATAAAGCCCAGCCAGCTGTTCCCGGGCATCCTGCGGACCATGCTGGCCATGGACTGCTTCGCTTTACAGAAGAGAGGGCTCGTCTTTCTGGCCGACGACCACACCCTGCACCTGGTATCCCACCTGGGTATACCGGACCACCAGCTGGAGGCGTGCCGGAAGGTCTCCATCGGCGAATGTCTGTGCGGAGAAGCGGCCGCCAGCGGCCAGCCCATCATCTTCGACGGCACGGCGGAGGCGAGCGAGTGCCGGCGGTGCTGCCACCTCGGCCGCCAGCACGTGATCATTCCGCTGAAGGTTTCCGAGCTGGTGGTCGGCGTGCTGGTCCTCTTCAGCAAGCCGGGGAGCTCGCTGCGGGGACAGCAACAGCTGGTCACCGCTTTGGGCAATCACATCGGCATCGCCATCAACAACGCCAAGATCCATGCGGAGACCATGTCCAAATCGCTGCACGATCCGCTCACCGGACTGGCCAACCGGGAATTCATGCAGATCGAGCTGAAGAAGTACTTCGAGCTCGGCAAACGCTGCGGGCACAAGTTCTCGGCGATCATGGCGGACATCGACCGGTTCAAACGGTACAACGACTCCTATGGGCACGTAGAGGGGGACCGCCTGCTGGTCAAGGTGGCCGGCATCCTGCTCAGGGAGTTGAGGGATTCGGACCACGTGTTCCGCTACGGCGGGGAGGAGTTCCTGATCATCCTCCCCCGGACCCAGCTTCCCGAGGCCTGCGAGGCGGCCGAAAGGATCAGATCCACGGTGGAGGCCGAGGCGGGGGTGACCATCAGCCTGGGGGTGGCGACCTTCGACTCGACGATGACCGAAGAGGAACAGCTGCTGACCGTGGTGGACGCCGCCCTCTACCGCGCCAAGAAAGGCGGCAGAAATCGGGTGGAAATCGGCGGCAAGGGGTAAGTGTCGTGCTTTGACCAGAGAAAGCATAACCGGTGGTGCGAGGTAACATGGGGAAAACCAAGCGGTACACGATGATCAACGATCTGGTCGCGATGCTGCTTTTCCTGGCGTTCGCACTGCTCTCCTTCCAGTGGTTCGAGACGGCTACCGTCGAACATGGCAAGGATGACCTGGAAAGATCGATGCTGGTGCTGCGCAACCTGCTCCGCCAGAAGGGGACCGGCTTCGGCATCGAGAACGGCAGGCTCCTGGTCGGTGACAGTGTCCTAAACGGCAGCGACATCCCCGACCAGGTCCAGGAGATCACCGGCAGCACGGCCGCCATCTTCATGGGGAACCAGCTGGTCGCCACCAGCATGGTCAGCGCGGACGGCTCACGGGCCACCGGCAGCAGGCTGCAAGGCCCCGCCTACAGCCTGGTCACCCAGGGGAAGGCCTTCCGGGGCGAGACCAACCTGCAAGGGGCCCCCTACTTCACCGCCTACGACCCCATCAAAGACAGCAGCGGCAAGGTCATCGGCGCGCTCTACGTCGGCATCAAAAAAGACGACTTCCTCTCCCACTTCATCCTGTGCAGAACGGAGCTCCTGCTGGTCATCTTCGGCCTGCTGGCAGCCGGCGTCACCCACCTTGTGCTCATGAACCGCCTGGTGAAAGAGGGCGAGGACCAGAAAGAGGAGGACCTCCGCTTTCTCCAGACGCTGATCGATTCCATTCCCAACCCCATTTTCTACAAGGACGTGCAGGGCCGCTACCTGGGGTGCAACAAGGCCTACCTTGAATGCACCGGGCTCAGCAGGGAGCGGCTTATCGGCAAGACCTCCGGCGAGATCTTCACGGAGGCCCAGGCCGAGATCGGCACCGAGACCGACCGCCGGGCCCTGCAAAATGGCGGGGCGCAGATCTTCGAGATGAGCGGCGTCTACCCCGACGGGACCTCGCACGAGCTGGTTTGCTACAAGGCGTCCTTTCCCGCTCCCGGCGGCTCCCCGGCCGGCATCATCGGCTCCCTGCTGGACATCACCGACCGCAAAAAGGCCGAGCGGGAACTGCGGGACTCCCAGCAGAAGCTCTCCCAGATCTTCGAGTTCTTTCCGGACCCCACCATGGTCATCGACCGTGAGGGGGTGGTGGTGGCCTGGAACCGCGCCATGGAGAGCCTGACCGGGATCGCTTCCGCCGACATGGTGGGCAAGGGGGAATTCGAATACGCGCTCCCCTTCTACGGCGAGCGCAGACCGACCCTGATCGACCTGGTGCTCGCCCCTTCTCCTGAGCTGGAAGCCGGTTACCGGCAGCTGGAGCGGCGGGGCGACATACTGGAGGGGGAGGCCCATATCCGGCAGGAGAGCGGGGTGGAGGCTTACCTGCACGCCACCGCAGCCCCCCTGCGCGACGCCGCCGGCAAGGTGGCAGGCGCCATCGAGTCGATCCGCGACGTCACCAGCCGCAAGCAGGCGGAGGATGCGCTCGCCGAGAAGGAAAGGATGCTGGCCGGGATCCTCGACGCCGTCCAGGACGGTATCTGCATGCTCGACGACCAGTTGCGGATCGTCCGGGTCAATGCCTTCTTTGAAAAGATGTTCAGCGACCGGCTCCCCTTAACCGGCAAGAAGTGCCACGAGGTGTTCGCCGACCGCCACGATCCGTGCGAGGGGTGCACGAGCCTGCAGGCGCTGGTGAGCGGCGAGCCGACCAGCAGGATCTCCTGCATTCAGCGGGGGGAGGAGCCGCGTTGGTTCGAGATCGTCTCCTTCCCGATCTTCGACCCGCAAAGGGAGCACGTCACCGGGGTGGTCGAGCACGTGCGGGACGTAACCAAGCGCAAGGCGGCCGAGGACAAGCTGGCCAGGCTGAACGAGGAGCTGGAACGGAAGGTACAGGAGCGGAGCGGGGAGCTTTTGAAGGCGCAGGAGGAACTGGTGAGGCGGGAAAAGCTGGCGACCCTCGGGCAGCTCTCCGGCATCGTCAGCCACGAACTGAGAAACCCGCTGGCGGTGATGAGCAACGCGGTCTACGTGCTGAACATGATCAACAAGGACCCCGACGGCGAGACCCGGCAGTACCTGGACATCATCAAGAACGAGATCGACAACTCGCTGTGCATCATCGGCGACCTGCTCGATTTCTCCAGCGCCAGAACGCCCCGCATCAAGCCGACGCCGGTCTCCCAGCTGATCGATGAGACCCTGGAAAAGTGCACCATCCCCGAGGGGGTCGAGCTTAAGGTCGAGGTCCTCTCCTCCCTGCCGCTCCTCAAGATCGACCGGCTCCAGGTCCGGCAGGTGCTCCAAAACCTGGTCTCCAACGCCGTGCAGGCCATGCCTGGCGGCGGCACCCTGCGCATCTATGCCGGGCAAGAGGGAGAAAGCGTCCGCATCTCGGTCGCCGACAGCGGCGAAGGGATAGCGCCGGAGAACCTGGACAAGATCTTCCAGCCGCTTTTCACCACCAAGCCGAAGGGGATCGGGCTCGGCCTGGTGGTCTGCAAGAACCTGACCGAGGGGAACGGGGGGACCATCGAGGTCTACAGCTCACCGGGCCGGGAAACCGTTTTCACCATCACCCTCCCCACCACCTGATCCTCACGGCTTCCAGAGGTAGGCGAAGCCGAGGTCGGAAAAAAGCTCCAGGCCGTTTTCACCAAGCGACAGGATGCCGCCCCCCTCCCCGCTAGCGCCCGCCTCGCCCGCGTAGATGCTCCCGCGGTAGCTGCCCGGCCGGTAGTAGGTGACCACCCGCGCCCGCTCCACTTTGGCCGCCTTCTTCAGCTCGGCCAGCGACTCGTCGAGATAGCAGACCCCGTCGATCAGCCGCGCGACAAGCGCCTGCTCCGCGGTGTAGATCCGTCCGTCCGCCAGCCGGAGGAGTTCCTCCCTGGAAAGCGTGTTCCCCGGACGGGTGAGCACCATGTCGATGAAGCGCCGGTACAGGGTGTCGATCACCCCCTGCATGATCGCCTTCTCCTCGGCGGTGGCGGGACGGAAGGGAGAGAGCATGTCCTTCTTGTCGCCGGACTTGATGTTCCATTCGGAGGCGCCGATCTTCTCCAGCAGCCGGTCCACCTGGAAATGCATGTAGATGACGCCGATGCTCCCGGTCACCGAGGTGGGGGTTGCCGAGATGCGGTCGGCGGCGGTCGCCACGTAGTAGCCGCCGGAAGTCCCCATCCCGATGATGGCGGCATGCACCGGCACTTGTTTTTGCTTCTTGAAGGACACGAGCTCATGACGGATGATGTCGCTGGCGGTGACCGTTCCCCCCGGGGAGTTGATGCGCACTAGCACCCCCACCACGTCGCGGTCCTCTGCGGCCTTCTGGAGGGCCTCCTTGATTTCGGAGAGGTGGGACGGCTTCCCGGACAGGTTGATCCCGAACCGCTTTTCCGAGATGAGGCCCGAGACGTCCAGCAGAACGATCTTGGCGCTCCCCTCCCCTTCCAGCACCTTCTCCTTGAGCGGACTGGCCGGATGCAAGAGTGACACGTTGAACATCGTGCAGCCGTTCAAAAGTACCGCTACCGCCGCTATCCACCATCTCATAGTTCCCTCCTTCCCGCCTGTACCATCGAGAGTTCCGCTTCCCCGGCCAACCGTCTCCCGTTCCTACGCCTCACCCCGGCGTCACGCTCAATCCGGCAGCGCGCTCACCACTACCCCCTCTTCCTGCGCGGCCTTCTCGCGGTCCTTGCTGTGGTCGCGGGCAATCAGCATGTAGATGGAGGGGACCGCGAACAGGGTGAACAGGGTCCCCACGAACATGCCCCCTACCAGCACGAGGCCGATGGAGTTTCGGGCCGCTGCACCCGGCCCGGTCACTAACGTGAGCGGAAAGTGGCCGGCTATGGTGGCGGCTGTGGTCATCATGATCGGCCTCAGCCTGGTCATGGCGGCCTGCTGCACCGCCTCCAGCTTGGCGAGCCCCTGCAGCTGCAGCTTGTTGGCGAACTCCACGATCAGGATGCCGTTCTTGGAAACCAGCCCCACCAGGGTCACCAGCCCCACCTGCGAGTAGATGTTCAGCGTGGTGGTCCACCCCTTGGTGATGAAGGGGACGTTGGGGTCGGGCATCTTCAGGAAGGTGAAGATGAGCGCCCCGAACATGGCGAGCGGCACCGAGCCGGCCAGGATCACGAAGGGGTCGCGGAAGCTGTTGAACTGGGCCGCCAGCACCAGGAAGATCAGGATCACCGCCAGTCCGAAGGCGGGCAGGAACTTGTTCCCCTCGGTGCGCAGCTGCCGCGACTCGCCGGTGTAGTCAAGCACGTACCCCTTGGGGAGGATCCTGGCGGCCTCCCCTTCCAGGTAGCTCAGGGCCTGGTCCAGCGGCCGGATGGCCACCCCGCTGATCTTCACGGCGTTCAGCTGCTGGAAGCGGTTCAGGGAGCGGGGCACCACCGATTCGGTGAGCTTGGCCACCGTGCTCAGCCGGACCAGCTGCCCGTTGGGGCCGGTCACGTACATCTTCTCCAGCTGCTCCGGGTTGAGCCGCCCGGCCCTCTCCACCTGGGGGATCACCTTGTAGCTGCGCCCGGAGATGTCGAAGCGGTTCACGTAGTCGCCGCCCACCATGGCGCCCAGGTCGCCACCGATCTCGCCCAGGTTAAGCCCGAGCGCCCCCACCTTGTCCTTGTCGATCACGAAGCGGGTCTCGGGCTGGTCGATCTTCACGTCGATGATGGGAGGGAAGGCGAACATGCCGCTTTGCGCAGCCTTGGCCTGCAGCTTGGTGGCGAAGTCGAGCACCTCCTGTTCGCCGGCGGTGGAGGCGATCACGAATTCCACCGGGAAGTCGCCGCCGCCGGGAAGGGCAGGCGGCATGACCGGGAAGACCCGGATGCCGGGGAGCGCCTGCAGCTTCTTTTGGACCTCCGGGAAGATCTGGAAGATGTTCCGGTGCCGCTCGCTCCACGGCTTGGCGACCATGCCGCTGAAGCCAGAGTTGGGGAAGGTGAGCTGGAAGGTGAAGTCGGTCTCCGGGATGCTCTGGAAGATCCGGTTGGTGGCGGCCGCCCAGATCGAGTTCTGGTCGATGGTCGAGTTGGCGGAGGAGTCCAGGATGCCGAAGATGACCCCCTGGTCCTCGGTGGGGGCCAGTTCCTTGGCGGACATGGTGAACATCGGCACGGTGACCAGCACCACCGCCAGCCAGACCAGGTAGACCGCCGGCCGCACCTTGAGGGTGGCGGAGAGCATCCTGCCGTAGGCATTGCTGAAGCGCCTGAAGTCACGGGCTATCTTGCCGGCGAAGCCGTGCTCCTCGATCCCCGGCTTCAGGAGCTTGGCCGACATCACCGGCGACAGGGTGAGGGCCACCACCCCCGAGATGGTCACCGCGCCCGCCAGGGTGAGGGCGAATTCCCTGAACAGCGAGCCGGTCAGCCCCCCCTGCAGGGCGATCGGCAGGTAGACCGCGGCCAGGGTGATGGTCATGGCGATGATGGGCCCCACCAGCTCGCGCGCGCCGGCCAGCGCCGCCTCCAGCGGGGATTTGCCCAGGCTCAGGTGACGCTCGACGTTCTCCACCACCACGATGGCGTCGTCCACCACCAGGCCGACCGAGAGGACGATGGCCAGCAGGGTGAGCAGGTTGACCGTGAAGCCGAAGGCCTGCATCAAGAACACCCCGCCGATCAGGGAAACCGGGATTGCCACGATCGGGATCAGCACCGAGCGGAAGGAGCCCAGGAACAGGAAGATGACCACCATGACGATCAGCAAGGTGTCGGTCAGGGTCTTCAGAACCTCGCGGATGGCGCTGGAGATGTAGTCGGTGGCGTCGTAGGCGATGCGCGCCTTGAGGCCGGTGGGAAGGTCGCGCTGGATGCCGTCCATCTCGGCCCGGACCCGCTTGATGACGTCCAGCGAGTTGGCGTTGGGGAGCGGCCAGA
>DATFAB010000037.1:0-31543 GCA_035255025.1 Geomonas sp. | reverse complement strand
ATGACATGGTTTGGTAAGGAAAATGAAATTTATTGGCTTGAATATCCTGAAACATTTGCTACTATCCTTGGACATGTGATTGAATTTTTTGCGTAAAGGAGCGGAATCATGCCGAAAACGCCTTTTAACATCCAGGATCAGTATCTCAACCAGTCACGCAAGGAGCGGGTGAAGGTTCTCGTGCAGCTTATGTCCGGGGAGAAATTGGAGGGCCATATCAAGTCCTTCGACAACTTCTCGGTCCTGATGGAGGTGCACGGCGACATCCTCATCTACAAACACGCCATCTGCAGCATCACATCGGTAGACGGAGTTTTCCGGCTGCACCAGTAGAGGACCTGCCACGTCACCAGCAGGCGCATCGATTCTGCCAAAAAGATAACGTCTAACCACAGCTCCCTACAGCCGGCCCGTTCTAACGGGCCGGCTGCCTTTATTTGTCCCCCCGTTCATCTCGGTTTTCCAGTCGCTGCTCATGTCACGCCTCGGCTGCCACTTGCAGTTGCTCCCCGGAACGTTATAAGATCGGTGGTTAGCACCAGCCACAGGAGGAAGTTCAATGTCAGGTCTTATCATAGACAGGGTCATGCCCGGCAGCATAGCGGAAGAGATGGAGATCGAGGGGGGCGACCGGCTCGTTTCGATCAACGGACACCCCCTGCGCGACATCATCGATTACAACTATTTCGGGGCCGACGATTTGCTGGTCCTCGAGGTTGAGAAGCCGGACGGGGAAATCTGGGAAGTTGAGGTCGAGCGTGAAGAAGGCGAGTCGCTCGGTCTGGTATTCCCCGCCCCCGCCCCCGCTCGTTGCGGGAACAACTGCGTGTTCTGCTTCGTTCATCAGCTCCCCAGGGGGCTCAGGGGTCCGCTCTACGTGAAGGATGAGGATTACCGGCTCTCCTTTCTCTACGGCAACTATGTCACCATGGCCAACATCGGCAGGACCGAACTGGAGAGGATCAAGTCCCAGCGGCTTTCGCCCCTCTACATCTCGGTGCACGCCACTGATCCCGAGTTAAGGGAGCATCTGCTCGGCAAGCGCGGCATCCTTCCCATCCTGGGGATCATGAGTGAATTGGCCGAGGCGCGCATCACCATGCATACCCAGGTCGTGCTCTGCCCCGGCCTCAACGATGGAGATGCCTTCGCCCGGACTGTGGATGACCTCTCGCGGCTGCACCCCTGGGTCGCCTCCCTTGCCGTGGTACCGGTCGGCCTCACCGGCCACCGCTCCACGCTCCCGGCTCTCACCCCGGTCAGCGAGGCCTTCGCCGCCTCCTTCGTTGGCGAGTGGCAGGATAAGGCACAGTTGCTGGCAGAGCGGCTGGGCGAACCTTTCCTCTTTATCGCAGACGAGTTCTACATCAAGGGACAGTGTCCCTTCCCTTCGCTGGAGAGTTATGGCGACCTGCCACAGCTGGAAAACGGCGTCGGCATGATCCCCCTCTTCCTGGCAGACGCCGAGCAGGTGCTGGCAGAAGCGGAACAGGTGGGTGAGCGAAAGGTAACGGTGGTCACCGGGGAATCACCCTATGGCTATCTGGCCGATTTCCTCGCACGTTTGTCGGAGAAGACCGGCGCCACCATCAGGCCGGTGGCGGTCCCCAACCGGTTGTTCGGTCCCAGTGTCACGGTGACCGGCTTGGTGTGTGGTGCGGACATCGCCGCAGCTTTGAAGGGGCAGGATCTGGGAGATCTGGTGCTGGTTCCGGATGTGATGATGAAGGAAGGGGAAGGTGTTTTCCTGGATGACCTTACGGTGGAGGACCTCGAGAGAGAACTCGGGTTGCCGGTGCAGGTGGTCGAGTCTACGCCGGCCGGCATCTACCAGGCCATCAGCGAAGGGTGATCTACTGCGCACGAGGAGGGGAGGGCGCCGGCTCCTGCCTGAGACGGTGCTCTCCCTTATCTCGCCATCGCGTCGATCATCCTGAAGTCGAAGACGCTTTCGGCGGATGATTTGATCAGGCTGATCTTTTCGTGGTCGTCGGCGGTGATCTTGGAGACGTGCTCCTTGAGGGTGGTGTAGACCTCTGCCGTGGTTTTCAGGGTGCGAATGTAGGGGATGTTGCTGTCGTCGAGGATCTTCTGGCTGATGGCAGAGACGGGGGCGCTGCCGGGAATGATCAGGCCAGCCAGTTTCTGCCGGTAGGCCGGGATGTTATAGAGGGCGGAAGTGGTCACGATCAGCTCATCACGCGAGCTGGTGGTGATCAACAGGGTCGAGTCCTGCAGGGTGTCGATGACTCGCTGTGAGGAAGCAGCACCCAGTTGGACGTGGTGGATAATCCTGCTTTTACCGTCCTGGTCGCCGTGCAACGGCAGCTTCAACAGGTTGGACAGGTCGATCAGGGTCGGGTTGGCAAGGACCGAGGAAAATTCAAAGGCACCGGCGATTTTCTGTCCCCTCGGCTCGAAGAACATCTGCAGGTACTTCAGCGTCTCAGCCCGCTTCTCCGGGATCAGCTTGTTCACCAGCACGAGTTTCACCTCACTTCCCTCCTGCCTGAACAGGGAGAGGTTCAGCTCGACCGAGTCTATGACGCAGCCGATCCCGCCACTGGCGACCATGATGACCGGCGCGTTCAGCATCTTGGCGATCTGGGCGTTGTTGATGCCGACCACCGAACCTACGCCGCCGTGTCCAGATCCTTCTATGATCAGGAAGTCGTTTTTTCGCTCCAGCTCGCGGCAGGCTTCCTTGATCTTCTGCAGCGGCACCTCAGGCGGAATTTCCCCCCCGAGATACTTCTTCGTATAACCCCTGCCCAGCACGACCGGAGACATCAGCGCGCGATCGCTTTCCAGCCCGTAGATCGATGCGATGAGGGCAGCGTCCATGTCCATCTGGACGTTGTCCAGCATGAAGAGCTTCGGGCCGATCGGCTTGATGAAACCAACCCGTGCGTATCTTTTCTTCGCCAGGTGCATCAGCGAGAGACTGATAGTCGTCTTGCCGCAATGCTGCCCAGTAGCCGCAATGAAAATCTTCTTGCACATGCTGAACGCCTCATGTTGGGGCATATTGCCATTAGTCGACCCATTATAACGTGTTTGCAACAGCGGGGGCAACACAGTATACAGTAAGCCTTGTTTACACAATTAAGGGGCTGTGGCGTCTCATGTAGGTGCCCTCGTTGGCTCATTCGACGGCGTCAGCGCCACATGGTACAATCTAGGCTGGATGGGGGTAAATAGCCGGATCATGCAGGGGCGCGGCATCTGCAAGCTGCCTTAACCACCAAACGAAGGGGGAAGAACCATGATACGCGCTGAAGAGGTCATCGGAACCATTCAGGCCGCTTTTGAGCGGGAACCGCGGGTGGGGGTGCACAACCATCAGATCAATATCGAGTTCGCTGACGGCACCGTCACCCTCTCGGGAGAAGTTGACGGGATTGCAGCCAAGAAGCTGGCCTTGGAACTGGCGGCCGCTCCCTCGCCGGTTTCCGGCATCGTTGACCGGCTGCGGGTCCAGCCTTCCGAGAGGATGGAGGATGGCGCAATCCGCGATCATGTCTGCGACGCCCTGCTGGGGGAGCCGGCCTTTGATTCCTATTCCATCAGGGCACTGGTCAAGCAGGAGATGGAGGCGGTCCGGATGCTGGACGATTCCAAGCGGATATTGGAGGTCGAGGTGGCGGACGGTGTGGTCACCCTGAACGGGACCGCCGAAAGCCTCTCCCATAAGCGCCTGGCCGGCGTGCTCGCCTGGTGGGTGCCCGGTAGCCGGGATGTGGTGAACGGTATCGAGCTGTCTCCTCCGATGGAGGACAACGACGACGAGACACGTGACCTGCTTCGCCTGGTGCTCGAGAAGGACCCGATGGTGAACGCCTCGCAGATCAGGATCAGCTGCCGCAAACGTGTCATTACCCTAGACGGGGTAGTGGCTTCCAGGAACAGCAGCGAGGCGGCGGAGTCGGACGCCTGGTTCGTGTTTGGGGTGGACCGGGTGATCAACAATCTGGAGGTCCTGGCCTAACACTTTCTGATTCGGCGTTTGGCCGGGAGGATGTTAGCTGCTACGAGGGGCGCGGTACCACTGCCGTCGCCCCTTTTCCGTCTCTTAAGTTCCCGGAGGGGATGATGAAAAACCGACCGAAACAGCCGCCGACTCCTGCAGACAGGCCGGAAACCTTGCGCCAGGAAATTATCTCATCCTTGAAGGAGGAGAGCTTGACGGCCAGGGAGATCTCGGGGCGGGTGGGGATACCGGAAAAGGAGGTACTGGAGCACTTGGAGCATATCCGGGCAGCGCTGCACGGCGCGCTGGTTGTTATCCCGGCAGAGTGCATGGGCTGCGGCTTCTTGTTTCGGAAACGGGAGCGCTTGAAAGGGCCGGGAAAATGCCCGGTCTGCCGCAGCGAACGTATCGCTGAGCCTTCCTTTACCGTCACCTGAGTTCACCGCCACTTTCTTGCGCCCAGGTAGAGCCAGGCGTTCACCAGGCAGAGGAGCAGGGTGAGTATCACGATGGGAGCGTGGGGGACATCCAGATAGATGATCTTGTTGAGGTAGTGAGGCAGGAACGATTCAGGGTATCCGGCCTGATTTCCTTGTCGTCGGAGCCAGACCTCGAGAAAGGTGAGAGGGCAGAACCAGTCGAGGGTCTCGACCAGAAATGCCAGTACCAGTGCCGAGATGTGAAAGATGCCCAGCCAGCGGTGCCGTCGTCCCCACCACCCGCCCGCGATGAGAAAGACAATCCAGAGGAAGTGAAAGACCACCACCGCGTCAGCCAGCATCCCGTAGGGCAAGCATTACCTCCGGTCGACACCTAGCCGAATCATACGTCCAGCACCACGGTGGCACGCCATCCCTCGGGGACCTGGATCAGGGAGAATCTTAGCATGGTTACCGCCTTCACGTCCGTATTCAGGCGGTGGCGTTCCACATCAATTTCCTCCCCCTGCAAGGTCGCCTGCAGTGTACATTCCCCTTCCCCTTTGACTACCGACAGCAGCACAGGGAGCAGAAACAGCCTCTTTGCGTCCTTGTAAAAGATCAGCTCGTTCAGAAAATCAAAGAGAAGCATTTCCTCGCTGCTTTGTTCGAGCGTGATGTGCACCGTCTCCGTCTGGCGGATTGCCGACAGTTCTTCGGCCATCACCTGCACGGTGGCCTTCGCCGCTTCCTGGAAAACCTCTTCCAGTGTCTTCCCCCAGGCATCGAAGGCGATATCGGCATGGGCTATGTCGCCCCGGTATTCATAAGGCATGGCCGCCCCCCAAGTGCGAGATTATAGAAACCTCGAAACTCTCCACCGGACTTCGACTCACTATTGTAAAGGCTTCTTCCCGGGGCTAGCTGGTCTCGCTCTCGCCAACCCGACTCCAACGCTAAATCTTAATCTCAACCTTAATCTGCTTTTTCCCTAGCCTTTGATGTTCCCGATCGGCACCAGCCGTGCTACCCGCTTGCTAAGCCCCGCCAATTCAGTGGCTTCCACGACCTCATCGATGTTCTTGTACGCGGCCCCGGCTTCCTCGGCCAAACCGCCGTAGCTGTCGGTGCGGACGTAGATGCCGCGGGCTTCCATCTCCCGTTGCAGCTTGTCGCCGCGGAAGCTCTTTTTGGCCTGGTGTCTGCTCATGGTCCGGCCGCTGCCGTGCGCGGTGGTGAAGAAGGTGTCTCCCCCGCTGGCCATGCCGGCAAGCAGGTAGGAGCCGGTCTCCATGCTCCCGCCGATGATGACCGGTTGACCGGTCTTGCTGTAGCACTCGGGGATCCCGTAGGCGCCGGGGCCGAAAGCCCTTGTCGATCCCTTGCGGTGAACCAGCAGTTCGCGGTGGATGCCATTCACATCGTGCCGTTCCAGCTTCGCCGTGTTGTGTGCCACGTCGTACACCATCCGCATGCCCATCTCATCCGGAGAGCGCTGGAACACTTCCGAGAAGACCTCCCTGATACGGTGCAGGATCACCTGCCGGTTGGCAAAGGCCATGTTGACGGCGCACTTCATGGCGCTGAAATAGGCCTGGCCTTCCGGGGAGTGAAACGGAGCGCAGGCCAGCTCGCGGTCCACAATCTTGATGCCGTATTTGCGCTCCATCACCGATAGGAAGAGCTTCAGGTAGTCCGTGGCAACCTGGTGGCCAAAGCCGCGGCTGCCGCAGTGGAACATGACCACAACTTGATTCGGTATGGTAAGGCCGAAAGCCTTTGCCCGTTCGGCATCCATCACGTTCTGCGGCTTCACCACTTGAATTTCGCAATAGTGGTTACCGCTTCCCAGGGTACCCAACTGGTTGTAGCCTCTCTCGATAGCCTTTTCGCTGATGGAGGAGGCGTCCGCGCCGGCGAAGCAGCCTCCCTCCTCGGTCATCTCCAGATCCTCTATTGTGGCGAGCCCGTGCTTCATGCACCAGCGGGAACCCTGTTCCAGGACCGAACGGAACTCGTCCTCGTTCACCCGCACGAAACCATGGCAGCCTACGCCAGTGGGGATCCTGGTGAAGAGGCGATCCACCAACTGGTGCAGCTTCGGTTGCACCTCGTCGGCATCGAGGTTAGTAAGCACAAGTCGCATTCCGCAGTTGATGTCGAAGCCGATGCCCCCCGGTGAAATGACACCGGTGCCGGGATCCATGGCGGCCACACCTCCGATGGGAAAGCCATACCCCCAGTGCCCATCCGGCATGCAGTAGGCGTAGCGCTGAATGCCCGGCAATGTGGAGACGTTGGCGACCTGCTCGAAAACTCCGTCATCCATCTCCTTGATCAGCTTATCTGTCGCAAAGATGCGCGCAGGGACCAGCATCCCTTCCTTGTAGGTAGTGGGAAGCTCCCAGATGGTATCAGAAATCCGTTTGAGCGCCGCTGGCAGTGTCATCGTTATCCCTCCGATCAGCCAAGTGAATACCTGACCTATACTACCATAAATGGCAAGTTGCGATCGGGGCTCGGAAGATTCGGTCATACTGCCTCCCGAGTACGGAATTGTGTAACATCCTGTGCTCGGCCCTAAACTTCGTGCAGCGATCACACCAGCTTCGTAGAGGCGAGGATGAGTTTCATGTAGCCAGCCAGCTTCATAGCGGCGACTGATGGCTTCATTGAGACGACCGCAGACATCAAGTGGACGAAGAAGAGCTCCAAGGAAACGACAATGGTCTTTTTCTCTCGTGGTATCTGGTCCGGGAAAGCTAGTTGACAACGGTGCGGGGTCACCTGTATGCTCGGTGAATGCCTAAAAAGCACCAATAACGCGATGAGGTAACTTAAATGGATAGCGAACACATTGAAGAGATGGAGACCGAAGAGGAAAGCTTTGCCGCCCTCTTCGAGCGCAGCCAGAAGGATGCGGGGCGCCTGGAGCCGGGGGACAAGGTGGAGGCGACGGTCCTCAAGGTTGCCAAGGACTGGGTATTTCTTGACACCGGGCGCAAGGGTGAAGGGGTCCTCGACATCAAGGAAGTGACCGATGCCGACGGCAATCTGACCGTCAAAGTTGGCGACAAGGTCACCGCCTGGTTTATCTCTTCCCGCAACAACGAAATGCGCTTCACCACCAAGATCGGGGCTAAGAGCGGCGGTGCAGCCGGCAACGCCCAGCTCGAGGAGGCCTACGCCTCGGGTATTCCGGTGGAAGGCCTGGTGGAAAAAGAGGTTAAGGGTGGCTTCGAGGTCAAGGTCGCCGGCTCTCGTGCCTTCTGCCCGTTCTCTCAGATGGCTCTCAGAAGAGTGGCCGACAGCGCAGCATTCATCGGCAAACACATGTCCTTCCGGATCACCGAGTACGGCGAGCACGGGCGCAACATCGTTGTGTCGCACCGCGCTTTGCTTGAGGAGCAGCTCAAGCAGGAGAAGGAGGCGCTGAAGGATACCCTCAAAGTTGGCGACCGGGTGAGAGGTACCGTCACCTCCCTGCGCGACTTCGGTGCTTTCGTCTCCATAGGGGCGGTTGAAGGGTTGCTGCCCATCTCCGAGGTAAGCTGGGCCCGCGTGAAGGACCTGAGTGAGATCCTCTCGGTTGGGCAGGAAGTTGAGCTGGTGGTGAAGGCCGTCGATTGGGACAAGGACAAGTTTTCCTTCTCCCTCAAGGACACCTTGGCCGATCCGTGGGAAGAGGCGGCCAGCGCCTTCCCTGAGGGCTCTTACCAGAACGGTCGGGTTGCCCGGCTCACCCCGTTTGGTGCCTTCGTGACGCTCGGCAGTGGGATCGATGGCCTGATTCACATCTCCAAGCTCGGTGCTGGGAAGAGGATTCAGCACCCGCGCGAAGTACTCTCCGAGGGACAGGAGGTTGAGGTGAAGGTGGAAGGTGTCGACCGCGAGCAGCGCAGGATCTCCCTCTCGCTCGCCTCGGTCAGCCGGGCCGAGCAGGAACAGGCCGAGACCCTGGAGACCTTCCGCAAGGCGACCGCCGAAGCTCCCAAGGGGATGGGGACCCTGGGCGACCTGCTCAAGGCGAAGCTTGGAAAGGGTTAGGCCTTGGAGGAACTTTTCCCGGACCGCGCAATTCTGCTGAAACTGGCCCGGACCCGGATGCCGTTCGGCAAGTACGCAGGCACTCTGCTCGTGGACCTTCCCGAACCCTACCTGGTCTGGCTACGGCAGCAGGGCTTTCCGGCAGGTGAACTGGGCGACATGCTGCAGTGCATGTACGAGGTGAAGCTGAACGGACTAGAATACCTGTTTGATCCCCTCCGCTGAGCCGTCGCAACGAATTTCGTTGGGCAAAGCAAAACAAAAAAGACCCTCTTGGCTGCCAAGAGGGTCTTTTTTTGCTTGCGGCGACAGACGGGGTCAGCGCATCCATTCCACCCGGACCATACGCTGGTCGTGGCTCCACTGGTAGTGCAGTTCCCCCTTTTGCGACCTGAATACCTCTCTCCCCAGTTTCTGAGCGAGCTTGTCTTCGGTGGTGGTCACCGTGATCTGCCCCGCCTCGTCCTTGATCTCCATGATCCGTCCGATCGGGTTCTTCTCGCGCGACTTTGCCTCCTGCTGTTTGATGGAGTTAAGGATCTCTTCCTTGTGGGAGGCGAGGTAGGGGCCGGACAGGGTGACTACCCCGCCAGGATTGTGATCTTCCATGCGCTGGCAGGCCGGGCAGAGCACCTCACAGCTGGCGCCTTGCTTTACTCCTTCCATCTGCCATCTCTTGTTGTGATAGGTTATCCCGCATCCTCTGCAGTGGGCTCCCTCCGGCAGCCCGCGTTTGGGCAGGTACGCGTCCAGGCTGCGGACGGTCCGCAACCCCTTCTCTTCGACGCCTGCTCTATTGACCTTGGAAACCCGTTCGACGCCTGGTCTATTTTCCCTGGAAGCACGTGCCATTGTTTACCTCCCTGACCAAAATTGATATCCGTCCAAGTATAGCACTTCAATACAGCCACGCACCGCTCTCTTTCGGGACGAGATAACCTCACTTCCCGGTGAAAGAACCACAGCACGGCTGTCCTCGTTTCCGGCAAGATAACTGCACGCAGGCCGGGGGCTGCGCCACAGCGCGCGGGGCCGGGCAGGGAGGTTAACCCTTGAATTATCGATACAAAAAAAGGTCCGATGCCTTGCACCGGACCTTTCCGAAAGATGTAACTGGCTCTCAATATCGAGACGCTTTATCCTTATCCGTCGGTGTAAGTCTTGCAGGTTTGGGAGGCATGCTCCTTTCAGGACCATGAGCAACCGGTCAACTAGTTTGACTACCCTTTTTCAAGCGGTGAACACGCGCCTGGCGGATGAGATCTGCACGCCTATCGGCTTCATCTCTTTGGGAGCCAGCTACCAACTCCAAAGTACGGTAGGCATTGTGAGATACACGCACTTTTGTAAAGCATCTCCCTGGAAGACGCTTCAGGCATCTCCCTCACAGGAACTGCACACCACGTCTGAGACCTGGGAAGCAAGTGTATTAGGTATCATCAGGTTTCTCACGCAGCCTTTACCGGTACTCCAGAGTTGCTTTTCAAAGACCTTCTTCCATTTGATTTTAGTGTACTACCGGCTCTGGAAACTGTCAACATAGTGTAAAACGGTGACTTTGTCCTGCTCTAGTGTCTGCACAGTTGTCGCTATGACATTAACTTCAACTCACTATTTCTAGCGCGGCAGCTTTCGTCCTGACCGATGTCGCTGTCTGCGGCGGGAGGCGGCTGGGTGGGCGTTGTTCAGGCTGGGGCGCTGTGGTACGCTTTAGCTTTTTGGAGGTAGCCATGGCCATCGATTCCCGAAATGGACTTGAAGCGAGGAAGGAGCGGATGCTGAGCGAGGATCTGCTGGGGCGGGGGATCCGGGACGCGGCGGTGATCAGGGCGATGCGCGAGGTGCCGCGGGAGGCCTTTCTGCCGCCGGAGATGGAACGCTTCGCCTACGATGACGGTCCGCTCCCCATCGAGGAGGGGCAGACCATCTCGCAGCCCTACATCGTGGCTTACATGATAGAGGCGCTGGAACTGCAGGGGCGGGAACGGGTGCTGGAAATAGGCACCGGTTCAGGTTACGCGGCGGCGGTCTTGAGCCTGTGCGCGGCGGAGGTTTTCACGGTGGAGCGGATCAGAGCGCTTTCCCTGAGCGCCCGGGAGCGTCTGCAACGTCTCGGCTTCCGCAACGTCACCGTCCAGTTGGGAGACGGTACCATGGGCTGGAAGGCGCATGCCCCCTATCAGGCCATCGTGGTTACTGCGGGAGCGCCGGAGGTGCCGGCCGAGCTGATGGAGCAGCTTGACAGCGGGGGAAGGCTGGTCATCCCGGTCGGAGCGACCCCGCACCTGCAGGAGCTGGTGAGGGTGCGCCGCCTGGCGGACGGAAGCTTCCAGCGGGAGTATCTCTGTCCGGTCCGTTTCGTGCCGTTGATCGGGCAACAGGGGTGGTGACCGCCTACGGGGGCGGCGGGGCAAGCCGCCCCGGCAGTGGCCAGGGCGGCGGGGGATGGGTCAGGCCGTTACAGGAATGCTCAGCTCGGCGGCCGGCACCTCATCGAGAGCCTGGAGCAGGGCCTCCTCACCTAGGGCGGTCAGCTTGGAAACCATCTTGAGCAACGGGGCCGGCAGCGGAGCCGGGATGTGCAGCGCCTCGCCGGTTGCCGGATGGGTGAGCCGGGTGGTGAAGGAATGGAGGGCATGCCCGGTCAGGCCGAGGACGCTCCTGCCGCCGTAACGGCGGTCCCCCAGAATCGGATGGCCGATCATCTTGAAGTGCTGCCTGATCTGGTGCATCCTGCCGGTCAAGGGGTAGACGGCCATCAGTGAGGTTCCTCCCCCGCTGAAGATGCGCAGGTACCTCGTCTGCGACTCCTTCCCATCCAGAGGAGCGTCGATCTCCCCCTGTCTGGGGAGTTTCCCCTCGACCACCGCCAGATAGAGCTTGCCGAGCCCCTCGTCATGCACCATCCGGCCGAACATGCCGGCAGCCACCGCACTCTTGGCCATGATGATGGCACCGGAAGTCCCCTTGTCCAGCCGGTTCACCGGCCTGAGCCTCCCCGTTCCGTCCCTTTTCTGGAGAAATTGTTCCCCCAGTTGTACGAGGTTCGGCTCTTCCGGGTCCACCGTCCTGTGCACGGCAAGCCCAGGCGCCTTGTTGGCGCAGACGATCCAGCCATCCTCGAAGAGGATGTCCAGTTCCGGGGCACTATCGGCCAGGAAAGCGGCAGTCTTGCCGCTCTCCTTGAGGGTGACCCGGTCGGCGCGGCGCAGCACCTGGGTCGGTTCGGGCGCCTCCCCGTTCACCCTGAGGTGCCCGGAGGCCATCAGCTTTTTGAGGTAGGAGATGTTGGCGCTGGGGAGCAGGTTGCGCAGAAAACTGTCAACCCGCCTGAAGTGGTCCTTGGCTTCTATTTCGTAAGTGAGCATGGGGGGGAGTATACCCGCATGGGAATGGTTGCGCAAGGGTAATGAGGGGGGTAACTCGGCAAATTATAGTTGTTTTTCGTTTACATTCCCTCGTTGTCGGTGGGCTCTCCCTCCTTCAAGGGCAGGGGCCGGGAGGGCCGCGATGCGGGCATCGATGGCAACCGGGAAGATTCGGTACCGGCAACGAAAAAAAGGCGCCCCCGTGCGGGAGGCGCCTTTTCTGCGGCTTTGTGAAAGACGGGCCTACTTCTTGATGTTGTAGAAGACCTCGTGTCCCCTGAACAGCGCCACCTCGTCCAGCTCGTCCTCGATCCTGAGCAGCTGGTTGTACTTGCAGACGCGGTCGGTGCGGCAGAGCGAGCCGGTCTTGATCTGCCCGGCGTTGACCGCCACGGAAAGGTCGGCCAGGGTGGTGTCCTCGGTCTCGCCGGAGCGGTGCGAGATCACGCAGGTGTAGCCTGCGCGCTTGGCCATCTCGATCGCATCGAGGGTCTCGGTCAGGGTGCCGATCTGGTTCAGCTTGATCAGGATGGAGTTGGCGATCCCCTTCTGGATCCCTTCCTTGAGGATGGCGGGGTTGGTCACGAACAGGTCGTCGCCCACGATCTGGATCCGCTTGCCGAGACGGTCGGTCAGCTTCTTCCAGCCGTCCCAGTCGTTTTCGGCCATGCCGTCCTCGATGGAGACGATCGGGTACTTGTTGACCAGGTTCTCGTAGAAATCAACCATCTGCTCGGCTGTCTTCTTCGGCTCGGCCTCGTTCTCCAGGGTGTAGACCCCGTTCTCGAAGAGCTCGGAAGAGGCGACGTCCAGCGCCAGGAGCACTTCTTCGCCCGGCTTGTAGCCGGCCTTGACGATGGCCTCCATGATCACTTCCAGAGCCTCTTCGTTGGACTTCAGGTTGGGGGCGAAGCCACCCTCGTCGCCCACCGCGGTGTTGTACCCCTTGGCTTTGAGGACCGATTTGAGGGCGTGGAAGATCTCGGCGCCCATGCGGAGGGCTTCCTTGAAGCTGGAGGCGCCGGCAGGCATGATCATGAATTCCTGGATGTCCACGTTGTTGTCGGCGTGGGCGCCCCCGTTCAGGATGTTCATCATCGGCAGCGGGAGTTCCTTGGCGTTGGCGCCGCCGATGTACTGGTACAGCGGCAGGCCGACCTCTTCGGCCGCAGCCTTGGCGACCGCCAGCGAGACCCCCAGGATGGCGTTGGCGCCCAGCCTGCTCTTGAACTCGGTCCCGTCCAGCGCCAGCATCTTCTTGTCGATGCCGGCCTGGTCGGTGGCGTCCATGCCGGTGATTTCGTCGGCTATGATATCGTTGACGTTGGAGACCGCCTTTTCCACCCCTTTGCCGAGGTAGCGCCCCTTGTCACCGTCTCGAAGTTCCAGCGCCTCGCGCTCGCCCGTCGATGCGCCGGAAGGAACCGCGGCCCTTCCCATGGCACCGGAATCGAGGAACACTTCGACCTCCAGGGTCGGGTTCCCCCTCGAATCAAGGATCTCTCTGGCGTACACGTCGGTTATCTGGCTCATCTCTCCCCCCTCGTTTAATGATAGACGGACCGTTGCCCGTTAATGGAATTTACGTTATATAACATATCTGCCAGTAAATGGAAGCGGTTTTGGTAAATTTTCGCTAACACCAGCGGGGCCGATATTCCAATGAGAGATTTCGTTTAGATTGACAGTAATCGGGCAAAAAGGATATATTGACTCCTTGTCTGAAACCCTGAGTCTCTGCCCTATCACACGGGAATTACCGACATAATGCCCACCGAAAGCGGCGACAAACAAAATGAACCTCAGAGCTCGCTGGTCCAGCTCTGCAATCGCTGGGTGGAGGCCGTCGCGGCCGCCCTCTCCGGCGAAAGGTACGAAAAGCGCAGCCGCTTCGTGCTGCTGATGCTGACTGCGTTGTTCCTCACCCTGCTCATCCTCCCCAGCCCGCAGTTCCTCTCCGCCAACTACCGGGAAGGGGATATCGCCACCAGCGATATCCGCGCCACCCAGGACTACCTGATCGAAGACCTGCTTTTGACCGAGAAGAAGCGGACCGAGGCGGAAACGCGCGCTCCCTTCGTCTACAACCTCGATCCCAACGCCAACATCGAGATCGTCCGCCGCTTCGAGGACGCCCTCAGGATCATCCGCGACAAGAAAAACGACCGCGACCGCGGCATGAGCCAGGTGGCCGGCGCCCTGCAGGTCGACCTGACGGCCAGGGAGTTCGGCGCACTCTCCCGTATCAGCCAGGAGCGTTCGTTCCTTTCCGAACTGGGGCGGCAGGTGGTCCCCCTCTACCGGATGCGCATCGTGGCCGACCGCCAGAAGTTCGAGGCCGACCGGCGCCACGGCATCCAGGTGATCGACCCGGGGACCAAGCAGGAGGTGGCGGGGGGGGATTTCTCCACCACCGTGGAGATCGCCAGCGTGCGCCGGCAGCTCTCCTCCCTCCGCTTCAGCGAACCTTCGCCACGGGACCTGGACGCCCTCCGGGGACTGCTGCCCCGCATGGTGTCCCCGAACCTCACCTTCAACCGGGACGCCACCGAGGACAAGAGGGCCGAGGCGCGGGCCTCGGTGCGCCCGGTGCTCTTCAAGATGAAGCGCGGCGAGATGATCGTCCGGATAGGCGAGCGGGTCTCCTCCGAGCAGGCCCTGAAGATGGAGAAGATCTTCAAGACCCGGAGCATGGCGCCCCTTGCCACCGCCATCGGCATCTTCGGGCTGGTGCTGGTGCTCTGCTATTCCCCCTACCGGTTCGGCCTGAAGAACATCAGGAAGTTCAACCCGACCAACAAGGACATCCTGCTCCTCTCCCTGCTGACGGTGGCCAACTTCGCCCTTCTGAAGCTGGCCTTCACGGTCTCCACGGCCATGGGGGGGCTGTTCCCCGCGGTGGACACCGCGAGCTACTTCTACCTCTTCCCGTTTGCCGCCAGCGCCATCATCGTCCGCATCATCCTGAACTCCGAGGTGGCGCTGGTCTACTGCGCAGTCTGCGCGCCCCTTTTCGGCATCATGCTGAACAACTCGCTGCCGGTTGTGATCTACGCCCTTTTGGGCGGTATCGTGGGGGCCCACGGCGTTCGCCAGTGCAAGGAGCGGGGAACCATCTACTCGGCGGGTCTCAAGCTGAGCGTGGTCAACATGGCCGCCGCCCTCTGCTTCCACTTTTACAGCGAGAACCCCTTCTCGCTGCAGACCATCTACTGCCTGATCTTCGCCTTCCTGGGGGGCTTCATCAACGCCATCTACGTCTCGGGGACGGTGCCGCTCATCGAGGCGGTCTTCCACTACACCACGGACGTGAAGCTCCTGGAGCTCGCCAACCTGAACTCGCCGCTTCTGCGCGAGCTGATGATCCGGGCGCCGGGGACCTACCACCACAGCGTGCTGGTGGGGAACCTGGTGGAGGCGGCTGCCGAGGCGATCAACGCCAACCCGCTTTTGGCCAGGGTCGCCGCCTACTACCATGACATCGGCAAGCTGAAGAAGCCGCAGTACTTCATCGAGAACCTCAGAGACGGCGAAAACCGCCACGACAAGCTCTCCCCCAGCATGAGCGCGCTGATCCTGATCTCGCACATGAAGGAGGGGGTTGAACTGGCCCGCGAGCACCATCTGGGGCTCCCCATCATCGAGATCATCCGCCAGTCCCACGGCACCTCCCTGATCAGCTACTTCTACCTGAAGGCCAAGGGGATGGAGACCCCCGGTTCGCCCGCGGTGGATGAGCGTGACTTCCGCTACCCGGGGCCCAAGCCGCAGACCCGGGAGGCCGGGCTCGTGCTTTTGGCCGACTGCGTGGAGGCCGCCTCCCGCACGCTGACCGATCCGACCCCCGCCCGCATCCAGGGGCTGGTGCAGAAGATCATCAACAACATATTCATCGACGGACAGCTCGACGAGTGCGAGCTGACCCTCAAGAACCTGCACGTCATTGCCAAGAGCTTCAACCAGATCCTGTCCGGCATCTATCACCACCGGATCGACTACCCGGAGCCGGCTTACAAGGAGAAGACGATTGTCAAGAAGGGACCAGAGGATATCGATAACGAATCGCCAAAGGCGGAGAACGGTCGGGACGACAGCGCTCCGAAAAGTGGCGCAGAGGATCTTAGACGCCTTGGGATGTCCTGAGGCGGAGCTGTCGGTGACCATCGTCGGCGACCGCTCGATCCGGACGCTGAACCGCGAGTACCTGGGGCGGGACAAATCGACCAACGTGATCTCCTTCGCCATGCAGGAAGGGGAGTTCGGCTCCATCAATCCCGACGTTTTAGGGGACGTGGTGATCTCGGCGGACACCGCGGCCCGCGAGGCCGAGGAGGCGGGAGAGAGCTTCCTGGCCCGGCTGTACTTCCTCCTTTTGCACGGCATCCTGCACATCACCGGCTACGACCACGAGCGCAGCGGTGAGGCGGAGGCCGCCCGCATGGAGGCCAAGGAGCGGGAGATCTTTGCCCTGCTCCAGGAAGAGGGGCTTGTCTAGGGACGGGAATTCTGACAGGGACCACGCAGCAGCCTACCAGGGAGGGCACGCTCGCATGAAGCCTACCCGCTTCATCGACTCCGTAAACTGCGCCATCGACGGTGTACTGTACGCGGTGCGCACCCAAAAGCACATGCGCTACCACTTCCTGGCCGCCCTGCTGATACTGTGTGCCGCGCTTTTGTTCCGGGTGACCGCGACCGAGTTCATGCTGCTCGCCCTGCCGATCTCCTTCGTGCTGTTCGCCGAGCTGATCAACACCGCCATCGAGGTGGTGGTGGACATGATCTCCCCGGACTTCCACCCGCTGGCCAAGATTGCCAAGGACGTCGCGGCGGGAGCCGTGCTGGTTTCCGCCTTCGGCACCGCGGTGATCGGCTACCTGGTGCTCTCCAAGTACCTCTTCCCGCTGCACAGGAGGGCGCTCTCCCTGATAGGTACCGCTTCCGAGATGGGGACGGTGGTTTCCGTAATACTGGTGCTGATCACGGTGATCATCCTGAAGGCGCGCAGCGGGCGGGGCAAGCCGCTGGAAGGAGGGCTCCCGAGCGGCCATGCCGCGGTCGCCTTCTCGATAGCCACCTCGGTCTCGCTCAATACCCAGGACCCGCTCACCTCGCTGCTCTGCTTCACCCTGGCGGTGATGGTGTGCCACTCCCGGCTGCTGCTCCGTATCCATTCCGTCCGGGAAGTGGTGCTGGGGGCCTTGGCCGGGACCGTGCTGACCGCCGCGGTCACCCTGCTCTTCAAGGGGCTCGGCTGAAGCAGAGTAAACCAAGAACGACGATTCACGGAGGAACCATACTGTTGGACGATGAGAACGGACGAAAGAGGCAGGGCCTGATAGATTCCCTCACCAGGTTGCTGCTCGGGAAACGGCGGGTTACCGAGGCGGAGATCCAGGAGGTGATGGACGCCGGCGAGGAAGAAGGGGTGATCAACCCCGAGGAAAACGCCATGATCCGCTCCATCCTGGCCTTGGGGGATTCCATGGTGCGCGAGATCATGCTGCCGCGCACCGAGATGGCCTGCGTCTCCATCGAGGACGAGGTCGGCAAGGTGCTGGAATCCATCATCGCCTGCGGCCATTCCAGGCTCCCGGTCTACGAGGGGACCATCGACAACGTCATCGGCCTCATCTACGCAAAGGATCTCCTGAAGTACTGGGGGCAGGCGAGTTCAGAGATCGACCTGCGGTCGCTGATACGTGCCCCGTTCTTCGTGCCGGAGACCAAGAACCTGGAAGAGCTGCTGCACGACTTCAAGAAGCGGCGGGTCCACATCGCCGTGGTCATCGACGAGTACGGCGGCACCGCCGGCCTGGTCACCATCGAGGACCTGCTGGAGCAGATCGTGGGCGACATCCAGGACGAGTACGACCTGGAGACCAAGAGGCTTACCGAGCAGGCGGACGGCGCGGTGATCGCGGACGCCAGGCTGCCGATCGAGGAACTCGAGGAGCACTTCGGCGTCGCGGTGGAGCGGGAGAAGTTCGAAACCCTGGGGGGCTTGATCTTCCATCTCACCGGCCGCATCCCCTCGGCGGGCGAGGTCATCGAGAACCATTCCCTGGTGATGACCGTACTGGAGGCGGACCAGCGCAGGATAGCCAAGGTGCGCGTGGTGAGGCGCGAGCCCGGGGTGCAGGATAAGGAAAACGAAGCATCGTGAACAAAGTTGCAGCGCTGCCGGGAGAGCCGGTGACGCTAAGATATCTGCTGGCAGCCCTGTCGGGAGCCCTGCTGGCCGTTTCCTTCCCGCGGCCGGGACTGTCGGTGGCGGCCTGGTTCGCGTTCCTGCCGCTTCTGGTGGCGGTCGGCGGGGCCTCGGCACGGCAGGCCTTCAAGATCGCCTTCAGCGCCGGACTGGTCGCCTACGCCGGCATCCTGTACTGGCTCAACATCGTGATGACCGTGTACGGCAAGCTGCACTGGTCGGTGAGCGGCTCGCTGTACCTGGTGCTGGCCTGCTACCTGTCGCTCTACCCGGCCGCGGTTTTCTGGTTGCTGCGGCGGGGCGAGGAGAGGGGGATCTCTTCACTCTGCTCGTTCCCGGTACTCTGGGTGGCGGGCGAACTGGTGCGCTCCTACCTGCTGACCGGCTTCCCTTGGGCGAACCTCGGCTACACCCAGTACCGCACGCTCCCCCTGATCCAGATCAGCGATCTGACCGGGATGTACGGGGTCAGCTTCCTGGTTGCCTTCGCCAACGTGGTCTTCTACAAGGGGTGGGCCTGGTTGCGCGGCAAGCAAACCCGCTACCCGCTGGGCGGTGTGCTGATCCTGCTGGCGCTTTTGGGGGCGACCCTGGCCTACGGCTTTGCGGCGCTGAACAGGCCGGAGCGGGGAGCCCTGCAGCGGGTGCTGCTGGTGCAGGGGAACATCGCGCAGGACGTGAAGTGGAACCCCGCCTACCAGGAAGCCACCGTGCAGACCTACGAGCGGCTCTCCAGGCAGGCGTGCCAGTCCCCGGATACGCTGGTGGTCTGGCCGGAGAGCGCGCTTCCCTTCTACCTGCAGGGAGAGCCGCTCTACGCGGCGCGGGTCACCTCGCTGGCGGCGCAGCTGAAAAGCTGCCTGGTGACCGGCAGCCCGGCCATGGAACGGAAGGGGCAGCTGGTGCGCTACCTGAACAGCGCCTTCCTGATCTCCCCCGCTGGCAAAGTCCTGGGGCGAAGCGACAAGCTCCACCTGGTCCCCTTTGGCGAGTACGTGCCGCTTGCCTCGCTGTTCCCGTTCGTGAACAAGCTGGTGGCCGGCATAGGCGATTTCTCGCCGGGCAAGGAGGCGGTCCCCCTGCAGACGCCGGGTGGCAAGATCGGGGTGCTGATCTGTTTCGAGGGGATCTTCCCGGAGGTCGCCCGCGCCTACGTGGAGCGGGGAGCCGGCCTGCTGGTGAACATCACCAACGACGCCTGGTTCGGCAACTCCTCGGCCCCCTACCAGCACCTCTCGATGACCGTGTTCCGGGCGGTGGAGAACCGGGTTCCGCTGGTGCGGGCCGCCAACACCGGCATCAGCTCGGTGATCGACAGCAAGGGGCACATCCGCGGCATGACCCCGCTTTTCGAGGAGGCCACTTTGGCCGCCGAAGTCAGGCGCGGCGAGGGGGGGAGCTTCTACAGCCGCCACGGCGACCTCTTCGCCCTGGCCTGCCTGGGCGGAGCGCTGTCGATCGCCTTAGCCTGCTTCATGAAGAATCCTCCCGCTGTTGGATCCCCTCTCCCGGAGGGGTAGGGGAGGGGGAACTCTGCTTCGCTAGCGGAGACCGCCACCACAGAAAAAAAGCAATCCCCCTGTCCCCCCTTTATCAAGGGGGGACGTGCTAGCGGGAGATCAATCGATAATGAGGCCCCCCACTGGGTCCGCTTTCCTTCAAGGGGAGGGACAGGGTGGGGATGGGGTTCTCAAAAATAAAAGGAGCAACCGATGTTCAGAGAAGAGATTGCCAGGATCGAAGGGCTCGCCGAGCGGATCAACAAGCTTCGGGGGTCTCTTTGACGTAGAAGACAAGAAAGAGCGGATGCAGGAACTTGACGAACTCACCAACCGCCCCGATTTCTGGAACGATGCGGAAAAGGCCCAGAAAGTGCTGAAAGAGCGGATGTCCATGGAGAAAGACGTCACCTCCTGGGAGAACCTCGACCGCCAGGCCCGCGACATCCGGGAACTGATCGAACTGGGGAGCGAGGAACAGGACGAGGCGACGCTCGCCGAGGTCGCCGGCATGAACGACGACCTTGAGGCAGGCGTCAGCCATGTTGAATTCCGCAGGATGCTCTCCGGCCCCCACGATGCCTCAGGCGCTTTTGTCTCCATCAACGCAGGCGCCGGCGGCACCGAATCGCAGGACTGGGCCGAGATGCTGCTCAGGATGTACCTGCGCTACTGCGAGAAGAAAGGGTGGAAGACCGAGATCACCGATTACCAGGAAGGGGATGTGGCCGGGGTGAAGGGGGTCACCTTCGCCGTCACCGGGGAGTTCGGCTACGGCTACCTCAAGGCCGAGGCCGGCATTCACCGCCTGGTGCGCATCTCCCCCTTCGACTCCAGTGCCAGGCGCCACACATCCTTCGCCTCGGTGTTCGTCTTCCCGATGATCGAGGAGGACGACATCGATATCAAGATCTCCGAGAGCGACCTGAGGGTCGACACCTACCGCTCCAGCGGCGCCGGTGGCCAGCACGTCAACACCACCGACTCCGCCATCCGCATCACCCACCTGCCGACCGGGATCGTGGTGGCCTGCCAGAGCGAGCGGAGCCAGCACATGAACAAGGCCACCGCCATGAAGGTGCTTCGCTCCAAGTTGTACGAGATGGAGCTGCGCGAGCGCGAGGCCAAGGCGGCCGATCTGGCCGGCGAGAAGAAGGAGATCGGCTGGGGAAGCCAGATCCGCTCCTACGTTTTGCATCCCTACAAGATGGTGAAAGACCTGCGGACCGGCGTGGAGAGCGGCAACCCGGACGCCGTTTTGGACGGCGCCCTCGAGGATTTCGTGGTCCCGTACCTGATGGGTGTGCGCAGGGAGACCAGTGACATCTGAGGCTCATCATCCCCCGGCCCTTACCCGGAAGGGGAGGTGTTGTAAAGCACGACGCACCTTTTGCAAAGGAAGCATGATGTTTAAAAGTTTAAAGATATCCACCGTATGCCTCGTTCTGTTCGCCTCGGTTGCCACTGGCTGTGCGGCCGAACGCGCCGGCCTGAAGAGCGTAGGTTACGCCATCCAGGTCGGGGCTTTCTCCGACGTCAGAAATGCTGAGCGCCTCGCCAAGAAGCTGCAGGAACAGGGGGTGGAGGCGTTCTACTTCAAGAGGGAGAATGGCATCTACGCGGTCCGTTTCGGTGATTTCGAGCGCCGCGAACAGGCGCGGCAAACAGCCCAGAAACTGGTTAAGAGCCGGACCATCTCCAAGGATTACTTCATCGCCGCGCCGCAGCATGATGTCGCCCTGGCCATTCGGGAGCCCTCCATCGAGAAGGCTCCGGAGCCGTCGCTCAGCAAGCCCCCCAAGGTGAAAAGGCGTGAAGCCCAGCCCCGCCGCGACCGCAGCGACATGGGGGTCATCGCGGCCCGTACCGCCGAGCGTTTCGTCGGCATTCCCTACCGCTGGGGCGGCGACACCGTGGTGGACGGCATGGACTGCAGCGGATTCGTCCGGGCCGTGTACAACCTGTGCGGCGTCAACATCCCGCGCACCTCGCGTGAGCAGTACCGGGTCGGTGACGTGGTCGGCAGGGAGGAGCTCAAGGATGGGGATCTGGTCTTCTTCGGCGCCTCCGCCGATGAGATCACCCATGTCGGCATCTTCGTAGGGAACGGCCGCTTCGTGCATGCGCCCCGTCGGGGGGACGACATCAAGATCTCGGCGCTGGATGACTCCTACTTCGCCAAGCGCTTCGTGGGCGCCAAGAGATACTTCTAGTTTGATTAAGTAGGCTGAATAACGTGGTCGACGGTTGACACAGCGAGATTAAACATGTATGAAGCCATAGTTTACAGATAAAACAGAGCAGCCGTCGAAAAGCTGTGAAGCTCGCTGTGATGAACAGGAGCCTAAGAAAGACAGGAGCAGTAATGGCATTTATAAAACCTTTCCGAGGGGTGCGCCCCCAAAAGGAGCTGGCCGAGAAAGTGGCGGCTCTCCCCTATGACGTGATGAACACCGAAGAGGCCATGGAAATGGCCGCCGGCAACGAATTCAGCTTCCTCCACATCTCCCGTCCGGAGATCGACCTGCCGCCGGGGACCGACGTCCACTCGGACGAGGTCTACGACAAGGGGCGCGAGAACCTGGCCGCCATGCTCTCCAAAGGCGTGCTGCTGCAGGACGAGTCCGACTGCTACTACGTTTACCGCCAGAAGATGGGGTCGCTGACCCAGACCGGCCTGGTGGTCTGCGCCGGCGTCGATGACTACCAGTCCGGCGCCATCAAGAAGCACGAGCTGACCAGGGCCGACAAGGAGGAAGACCGCGTCCGCCACATCGACCTCCTCAACGCCAACGACGAGCCGGTCTTTTACACCTACCGCCATCACCCCGAGATCACCGCCATGGTGGCCAAGGCGACCGGGCAGGCACCGCTCTACGACTTCACCACCGCGGACGGGGTATCCCATACCCTGTGGTCGATCACCGACCGGACCGTCATCGACCTCCTCACCAAGAGCTTCGCCGCCATCCCGACCCTCTATGTCGCCGATGGGCATCATCGCAGCGCCGCCGCCAGCCGGGTGCGCGATCTGAGGAAGAACGCCAACCCGAACCATAACGGCAGCGAAGAGTACAACTTCTTTCTGACCGTCATCTTCCCGGACGACGAGATGACCATCATGCCGTACAACCGGGTGGTGAAGGACCTGAACGGCCACTCCGTTGCCGAATTCATGGCGCGGGTCGCCGAGCGCTTCGACGTGACCCCTATTCAGGGGGCGCTCAGCCCCGCCGAACGCCACCAGTTCGGCATGTACCTGTCCGGCAAGTGGTACCAGCTGGTCGCCAAGGAGGAGTCCTTCAACGAGGAGGATCCGGTCGGCTCCATGGACGTCTCCATCCTGCAGGACAACCTGCTCAGCCCGGTGCTGGGCGTGCGCAATCCGCGCACCGACCAGCGGATCCACTTCGTGGGCGGAATCCGGGGGGTGCAGGAACTGGAGCGGGTGGTGAACTCCGGCGACTACCAGGTGGCCTTCTCGCTGTTCCCGACCTCGATCGAGGAACTGATGTCGCTGGCAGACCAGGACAAGATCATGCCCCCAAAATCGACCTGGTTCGAGCCCAAACTGAGAAGCGGCCTTTTCGTCCACCTGCTCGGCTAGTGGAGGATGGATTTGCTCCCGGGGGGCTTTCGACATCGTGGCCTCTCCTGGCAGGGAGTCGCAGCACCTGAGGTTTGTAATTCGCAAACGAAGAAGACACAAAAGCAGATGGAGGATATGGATTAATGCGTAACGTTGAGAAGATCATCGTCTTGCTGCTGCTGGTCGCAGCAATCTCGATCCCGGCCTGCTCGCAGAAAGAAGTGGCCCCCACCCCTGACAAGGCAGCCGAGTCGAGCGCGATCACCGGGGCTGTCAAAACCCCCTCCGGGCTCTCCTACACCGACATCGTGGTCGGGACCGGCGACTCGCCGACCTCCGGCAAGAACGTCGCCGTCCACTACACCGGCTGGCTGACCGACGGCACCAAGTTCGACAGCTCCGTGGACCGCGGCCAGGCCTTTTCCTTCCGGATCGGCGCCGGCCAGGTCATCCCGGGCTGGGACGAAGGGGTCATGACCATGAAGGTCGGCGGCAAAAGGAAGCTCATCATCCCTCCGCAGCTTGGCTACGGCTCTGCCGGCGCTGGCGGGGTGATCCCTCCCAACGCCACCCTGATTTTCGAAGTGGAGCTGCTCAGCGTAGAAAAGTAGGCTGATCCGGTTGCTTGCAAAAGCACCTCCACGCAGTACATTGTGAGCTGTCTTTTTTCCCACTCCGATGTCTGCTTTCAGGGAGGTGCCGCATGCGCCCGATCCCGCTTTTGGCAAGTCTGCTCGTAGTTGCCCTCTGCCGGCCTGCTCTGGCAGGAGCAACCAAGATCATCTTCTACCTGGATGGCGCCCGGGTCGAGGACGAGGTGCGCACCGGCAAAGGGATGCTGGAGTACCAGCTTCCCGAGTCGGCGCTCCCCTCATCGCTGCGGGTAAAGCCTGCCGGGGAGGGAAAGCTCCTCAGGGTGGAACTGGTGCCTGCCGGTCGCGACCGCCGGCGGTCGCGCGAGATGGCGGCCCTCGAGCGGAGAAAGGGCGAGCTGCAGGACCGGATGCAGATCCTCTCCCGCCGCGAGGAGATCTTCGCCGCGGCGCTCAAGTCGCAAAGCGGCAAGGCGCCCAGGAAGAGCAGGACCAATCCGGATCCGGTCGAATCGCTGCAGCAAGGGACCGCCTTCGCCCTCGGCCAGCTGGAGGCCGTCATGCGCAGCCGGCAGAAGTGCCAGAGGGCGATCGAGGAGCTGGACCGGAAGCTGGCAGCGGCCAGCAAGGGCGCGGCGATGGTCAGGATCTGGCTGACCGGCAGGAAGGCCACCGTCTCCTTCCTGGTTGCCAACCGCCAGTGGACGCCGAGCTACCATTTCCGCTGGTCCGAGGACGGCAGCGGGGAGCTGCTGCTGCATGCCAAGCTGCCGGCACCGGAACCGAAGGTGCTCCGCTTGGTCTCCAACGGCACCGTCTCTCAAGGCGCGCCGGCCCGGCCGGTGCAGGGGGAGTACCCGCTGATCGCCCGCTACCCGCTGACCCTGCAAAACGGCGGTCGAAGCCAGCAGCGGCCCACCTCCTTCACCTTCCTGCCCATCGAAGCCTCCTTGCCCCCCGGCGAGGCAGCCGCCTTCTGGCAGGGGGAGTATCTGGGAAGCGGCCGCTTCTCCGGCGGCGCCTCCTCCCAGTTCGCCATAGGCGGCCAGTGAAGTCTTTCTTGCCTTTGAATCATTAAGATGCTATAACGCTCTCTGTCATGAAATGCTGACCCATTGTCAATTCACCCGAAAAGGAGGAGTTATGCCGGCAACAGCTTCGGATTTTGCAAAAGCACTCGAAATCGGCCGTCCCCCCAACGTAGCGAAATTATTCCCGAACTCCAAGGCGCTGCTGGTCAGCGGCAAGGTTATCGATCGGGCCATGAACGCCAAGGGGCATGCCCTGGCGCTGGCCGCCAACGGCAGGAACCACTTCGTCATCCGCGGGGTGCTGGCCGCAGCTCAGCGCGCCAACGCCGCGGTCATCATCGAGATCGCCAAATCCGAAGGGGGGCAGAAAGCCTACTGTCCAGTCAACTACTGGAACATGGCCCGCCAGGTCGATGCCGTCGCCAACGAACTCGGCATCACCATTCCGGTCGCCATCCACGCCGACCACTACGGTATCAAGAATGCCAAGGACGTGGCAGCCGCCAAGGTCGAGATCCCCAGCATCTTCGACGCCGGCATCACCTCCATTGCCATCGACGCCTCCCATCTCCCCGACGAGGAGAACCTGCTCGCCAACCTGGAGCTGAACCAGTTCATCCCGGCCTGGGCCGGGCTGGAAACCGAGGTCGGCGAGATCAAGGGCAAAGACGGCCTCTCCACCACGCCGGAAGCGCTCTTCCTGATCAAGGGGCTGAACGCCCACGACATCTTCCCGGACTGGATCGCCCTCAATAACGGCACCACCCACGGTATCGAGGCGAGCGACGCCGGCATCCAGGTCGATCTCACCGCCGAAATCCACGAGGCGATCAAGCCCTACGGCGTGAACGGCGCCCAGCACGGCACCTCCGGCAACTCCTACGACCGGCTGCGCCAGATCGCCCAGAAGACCCGCACCACCAAGGCCAACGTCGCCACCGCGCTGCAGTTCGTCTCCTGGGGGCTGGAGGTCAACGAGTACGGCAACGCCCAGCTCGACGGCAACGGCAGCTTCATCAAGGTCAAGGGCGAAGGGATGTCCGAGGAGCTTTGGGCCGAGATGGTGGCCTTCGCCGACTCCAAAGGGTGGAAGAAGGGGGACTACAAGAACCTGAACCTTCCCTTCGAGAACAAGCTGCTCGCCCAGCCGCGCGAGGTCCGGGAGCGGATGGCAAAGCGGGTCGAGGAGTTTGCTTACAACCTGATCACCCAGGTGTTCAACTCCAGCGACACCGCGCCGCTGGCCATCGACTCCATCCTCAAGGCCGGTTCCTACGACGTGGGACCCAAAGGGAAGCGGATCGAGAATCCCGCGGAGTGGACCAAGGAGAAGCTCCCCACGCAGGCGCAGGGGCTTTCCAGGGACAAGGGGCCGACCGGCAACTTCGAAGACTAGCTGCTTGCGGGCAGCTAGCATGCATAATCAAAGGGGGCTTAGGCCCCCTTTTTTAACAGGCAGGGCAAGGGGGACAGCATGCAAGAGAGGCGTAACTTTTCCCGCGTGGAGTTCCGGGTTTCCGCGCTGCTGCAGGCCGAAGGGGTGGCGCTGAAGGGAGAGGTGAAGGACTTGAGCCTTCATGGTCTTTACCTGGAAACCAAGGAGGTGCTCCCGCCGGGAACCCCGGTGGAGATCACTATCTACCTTTCCGGAGCAGCCGAGCCGTTGGTAATCAACGTGCGCGGGAGCGTGGCCAGACTGGTGCCCGGGGGCATGGGGTGCGTTTTCGAGAAGATGGATGCCGATTCCTTTGCTCACCTGCGCAGCATCATCTCCTACCAGGTACCTGACGAGTCGAAGGTGATGGCCGAGTTTGCCGACTACCTGTTGAAGAAAGGGAGCAATGTCTGACTTCGCTTTGCCCGACCTGGCGCCGCTGCACGCCTGGTTCGACGCCTATTGCGCATCCTTCCGGTGCGACGACCCGCAACTGCAGCGAAATTTCGACCTGAAGGAACTCCACACCCGCAAGGTCTGCGAGGCGGCACGGCTGATCGCCGGTAGCCAAGATCCGCGTCGTCTGCTGCTCGCCGAGACCGCCGCACTTTGCCACGACCTGGGGCGCTTTCCCCAGTTCCGCGAGTACCGCACCTTCAAGGACAGCGACTCAGTAAACCACGCCCACCTCTCCGCCGAGATCCTCAAGCAGGGAACAGTCCTGGATTTTCTTCCCCAGGCCGAGCGCCAGGCTGTGATCACCGCCGTCCGCCTGCACAACATCTTCCAGGTTCCTGACGGGTTGCCGCCTCAGACCGCTGACCTTCTGAACATCGTGCGGGATGCCGACAAGGTCGACATCTGGCGGGTCTTCATCGAGTACTTCAACGCCCCGGAAACAGAGCGGGCCTCGGGGGCAGGGCTGGGCTTTGCCGACCTCCCCGTCTGTTCCCCCGATGTGCTGGCCGCGCTTGGCTCGGGAAAGCTCGTGCAGCTTTCCTCTCTGAAAACCCTCAATGATTTTAAACTGCTGCAACTTTCCTGGCTTTATGATATTAATTTCCAGGGTACCCTGCGCCTGATCAAGGAACGCGGGGTGATCGAGCAACTGGCTGCCACGCTGCCCCGGGAGGAGCCGGTTCTCGAGGCTCTTTCCTTCGTTTTCGGCTACCTGGAGCGGCGCCTGTCGGCCCCCTGACGCTCCGGGCGCCCAGTCCGCGAAAGCTACAGCATCTTTACCGGGCAGCATTTTCCCAACGACAACCAGTACGAAAGGAGCACGATGATGAAAAAACATCTCCGTCTGTTGACTATATGCGGGGCACTCTTGATGGCCGGTGTGCTGGTTGTCGACCAGGATGCCGACGCTAGGGCCGGCGGCAGCCGCTCCATGGGGAGCCGGGGCTCGCGGAGCTACACGACACCCGCCGCGCCCCCCTCCCAGTCGCCCTACCGGCAGTACGCGCCCAGCCAGCCGTCGGCCCAGCCGTACCAGCAGCCTTATCGGCAACCGTACCAGCAGCCGGCGGGAGGGGGCTTTTTCCGCAACATGCTGGGAGGGATGGCAGGCGGCTTCCTGGGAGGCATGCTCTTCAGGTCGCTTGGTTTCGGTGGCGGCTACGGCGGCGGTGCCGGCGGCATTGGCCTCTTCGACATTCTCCTTCTGGCCGGTATCGCCTACCTGATCTTCCGGGTGGTGGCCCGCAACCGGCAGAATGCGGGGGGGTACGGTGACTCCGGCCGGGTCGTCAACATGAACGACTACCAGCGGGTGGACTCGGGGGTCGGCTACGGCCAGGTGCAGAACCAGGTAGTTGATGCGCGCGGCGAGGTAGAGGAGGGGCTTTCCTACATTCGCCAGATGGACCCCGGCTTCGACGAGCGGCGCTTCAACGACAACGTGATGGACATCTTCTTCAAGGTCCAGGGCGCCTGGATGAACCGCGACCTGTCGGGAGTCTCCAATCTGCTGACCGAGGAGATGCGCCGCAATTTTCAGGGCGACATCGACACCATGCTGAGGGAGAAGCGGGTAAACCGTCTGGAGAACATCGCGGTGCGCAGCGTGGAGATCGCGGAGGCGTGGCAGGAGAGCGGCCAGGATTACATCACCGCCATGATTTACGCCAACCTGCTCGACTACACCACCGATGACGTCACCGGTGCCGTACTGGAAGGGAGCAAGACCGATCCCGTCAAGTTCGAGGAGTACTGGACCTTCACCCGTCCGGTCGGCAACAACCCCTGGAGGCTGAGCGCGATCAACCAGAAGTGATGCGGCAGATGCTTTGCATGTCCTGACTTCAGCAGTTACAAAATGGCCCTTCCCGCAGGAAGGGCCATTTTTGTATCGTTTTCCTCCAGGGTGCTCCCCCTCTCCGTGAGGAAGAGGCGGCTTCAGACTTTCAGGCAAGTCAGGCAAGTCAGGCAAGTCAGGCCGGGGCCCAGAAGGCGTAAACGGCCTCACGGCCAACTTTGCTGGTGCCTTCGTCGCCCATCTGTCCTCCCTCTCCCTCCGGGAGAGGGGCGGGGTGAGGGAAGCCGGCACCGCAATTACCTGTTGCCTCCCCCCCATAGCCCCGGGTATAAAGGAAGCGGGAGGCTGCCGTGGAACTGCATTTCGTAAAACTCATTTTCACCGTAACCTTCAACTCCGGCCTGACCGATGCCTATGCGCTGTTCGGCTGCAGGGCCCACTTCGAGGCCGCCTTCCGCAAAGCAGTCAACTGCCGGCGTGGTGACTGCGCCGGCTGTCGCCTGGGTGCCGGCTGTCCCTATCCCGCCAACTTCGGCCAGGCACTCGCCCAGGACCCGGATGCCATCAGGCGGCACCAGAAACCCCCGCTTCCTTTCGTGTTCCGGTTCCCGGTCATCCCATCCGCGCCCAGCCACGGCGTTACTGCGGAATGCGCCCTGACCCTCTTTGGCTGCGCTGTCCAGGATGCCTGCCATTTCATCGTGGCCACCCGGTTCCTCATGGCGGGGATGGGGGGTGCAGTGACTGCGGTAGAGGCCGATTGCCCCGGTGGAGGCAGGACTCCGGTGGCGGACGCGGCTCAACCCGCGCTCCCCTTGCTGAGCGGTCTCGATCCCACCGGGACCGGGCCCCTTTCCCCCGACCGGCTCACCATCTCATTCCTCACCCCTTTGAAGCTCATGAACGAGGGGCGGCTTCTGAAGGAGGTCACCTTCCCCAACATCGCCCGTGCCCTGATGCGGCGGGTTTCCTCCCTTGCCTACTACTATGACGGCGCCGAACCGCAGCTCGATTACCGCTGGCTCTCCCAGCGCAGCGACTCCGTGAGCACGGTCTCCTCGGGGTGCCGCTTTGTTTCCTGGAACGGACGGCCGGCCGGGATCACGGGCACCCTCTGCTTTCATGGCGATCTGGAACCGTTCCATCTCCTGTTGCAGCTGGGTGTCGCTACCCAGCTCGGTAAAGGGGCCTCCTTCGGGTTTGGCGCCTACCGGATCGAGAGCGCATCTTCCTCGCCCCCCTGAATGGCCTCTTAAGCCGCCAGCGCCCTCGCCCGCAGTCAATTCCGGAGCGCCCTCACCGCCAGTTCCACGGGGCCCGGCAAACTTCGTGCCTTCCTTGCAGCCGCTTTCTTGTAATGGCCGGTTACTCGGTTAGAATACAGTCAGTGCGATTAATTGTGATGGAGGCGCGTTCTCATGGGGCAGACAATCTGGAAGCCGCTGCTGGTCACCGCCTTGCTTGTCCTGCTGCTCGACCTGTTTTACGGCAGCTTTGTGAAGCAGACCAATGAGCGCGGCGCCGAGATCAGCTACAGCCAGTTCAGAGACCAGCTCTCCGCTGACAACGTAAAGAAGGTTACCTTGAGGGGCAACAACGTCCGGGGCGAGTTCCGCGCGCCGGTCAAGTTGCCACCCGCCCTCGACCAGAAGGGTACTCCCGTTGACACCACACTTTTCACCACCAACCTTCCCGCCATCGGCGATCCCACCCTGCTGCCCGAGCTAACCAGCCGCAAAGTTGACGTTACCGCAGTCCCGGCCGAGACTTCCGCCGCCGGCAGCATCTTCCTGTACCTGCTTCCCTGGATGCTCATCATCGGCGTCTGGTGGTTCATCGCCAGGGGGATGAAGAACCAGGGTCCGGGCGCCATGATGGGGGGCTTTGCCCGCTCCGGCGCCAAGGCCTATACCTCCGAAAAAATCGACGTCACCTTTGCGGATGTAGCCGGCATGGAGGAGGCCAAGCAGGAACTGCGGGAGGTGGTGGAGTACCTGAAGGAACCCAAGAAGTTCCAGCAGATCGGGGGCAAGGTCCCCAAAGGAGTCCTGCTGGTCGGCCCACCGGGTACCGGCAAGACGCTGCTGGCGCGGGCGGTGGCTGGGGAGGCGGGAGTCCCATTTTTCTCCATCTCCGCATCTGCCTTTATCGAGATGTTCGTAGGGGTCGGGGCGAGCCGGGTCCGGGATCTTTTCTCGAGCGCCCGCAAGATGGTCCCCTCCATCATCTTTATCGACGAACTTGACGCCGTGGGGAGGAGCCGGGGTGCCGGTTTCGGCGGTGGACACGACGAGCGAGAGCAGACTCTGAACCAGCTTCTTTCCGAGATGGACGGTTTCGACCCGCATACCGAGGTGGTGGTGATCTCGGCCACCAACCGCCCGGATGTGCTCGATCCGGCTCTGCTGCGCCCCGGGCGCTTCGACCGCACCGTGGTGATCGAACGTCCCGACTGGCGGGACCGGGAGAAGATCCTGAAGGTTCACACCCGGAAGATCCCGCTGGGCCCGGACGTCGATCTCTCCGTCATTGCCAAGGGGACCCCCGGCATGACCGGCGCGGACCTGGAGGGGCTGGTGAACGAGGCTGCCATCCTGGCCGCGCGCGAGAACAAGGTGGTGGTCGGGCTGGATGAACTGGAACGGGCCAAGGACAAGATCCTGATGGGGGGCGAGCGCCACATGGTTATCTCTGACGAGGAGAAGCGGATCACCGCCTACCACGAGGCGGGGCACGCCCTGGTGGCCCGCCTGCTCCCGAGCACCGATCCGGTCCACAAGGTGACCATCCTGCCGAGGGGGCGCGCCTTGGGGGTGACCCAGCAGCTTCCCGAGGACGACCGCTACCACTACCCGCGGGCCTACCTGGTGAACCGGCTTTGCGTGGCGCTGGGGGGGCGGGTCGCCGAGCGACTGGTCTTCAACGACATCTCCTCGGGAGCCCAGAGCGACCTGAAGCATGTCACCGAGCTTGCCGAGAAGATGGTCTGCCAGTGGGGAATGAGCGATAAAATCGGCCCGATGACCTTTCCCAGGGGAGAGGAGCATCCCTTCCTTGGCATGAAGCTGGCTGAGGAAAAGACCTTTTCGGAAGAGATGGCCTGGCTGATCGATCAGGAGATCGC
>DATFAB010000036.1:0-17575 GCA_035255025.1 Geomonas sp. | reverse complement strand
CTCGATGACGTCAGGGGTGAAGACATCGCCTTTGAGGAGGAACTCATGGTCTTCCTTGAGGGCGTTGAGCGCCTCTTCCAGGCTCCCCGGCGCGGACGGGATGTCCTTCAGCTCCTCGGGAGAGAGGCCGTAGATGTCCTTGTCCAGCGGCTGGCCCGGATCGATCTTGTTTTCGACGCCGTCGAGGCCCGCCATCAGCATCGCTGCGAAGGCGAGGTAGCCGTTGCAGGACGGGTCCGGAGTACGGTACTCGATGCGCTTGGCTTTCGGGTTGCTGGAGAACATCGGGATACGCAGGGAGGCGGAACGGTTACGGCTGGAGTAAGCCATGTTCACCGGAGCCTCGAAGCCCGGCACCAGGCGCTTGTAGGAGTTGGTGGTCGGGTTGGTGAAGGCGCAGAGGGAACGGGCGTGCTTGATGATGCCGCCGATGTACCAGAGGGCCATCTGGGAGAGTCCGCCGTATTTGTCGCCGGCGAACAGGTTGGTGTCGTCCTTCCAGATGGACATGTGGCAGTGCATACCGGAGCCGTTGTCGCCGTAGAGCGGTTTCGGCATGAAGGTGACCGTCTTGCCGTTCCTGTTGGCGACGTTCTTGATCACGTACTTGAACCACTGCAGCTGGTCAGCCATGTCGACCAGCGAGGAGAAGCGCATGTCGATCTCGGCCTGGCCGCCGGTGGCGACTTCGTGATGCTGGCACTCGACGCGGATGCCGACCTTCTGCAGCTCGAGAACCATCTCGTTACGGAGATCGTTCTGGGAGTCGGTCGGGGCGACCGGGAAGTAGCCTTCCTTGTGGCGCGGCTTGTAGCCGAGGTTCGGGAACTCTTCACGGCCGGAGTTCCAGATCCCTTCCACGGAATCAACGGAGTAGAAGGAGGAGTTGGCGTTGGAATCGAAACGGACGTCGTCGAAGATGAAAAATTCGGCTTCCGGTCCGAAGTAGGCGGTGTCGCCGATGCCGGTGGACTTCAGGTAATTCTCGGCCTTCTTGGCGATGTTACGCGGGTCGCGGCTGTAGTCTTCTTTGGTGATGGGGTCGAAGATGTCGCAGATAAGCGAAAGGGTCGGGATCGCGGTGAAGGGATCCATTTTCGCGGTTTTCGGATCCGGAATGATGATCATGTCGGAAGCGTGGATCGGCTGCCAGCCACGGATGGACGAACCGTCAAACCCCTGGCCTTCCTCGAAGGTGTCTTCGCCGAACTCGCTCATCGGCACGGTAAAGTGCTGCCAGATTCCGACAAAGTCCATAAACTTGAAGTCGACCATCAGAGCGCCGTTTTCCTTGGCAAACTCCACTACTTGTTTAGGTGTCATCTACAGTCTCCTTTAGTGTTTTTGAAAACCAGTCGGCTACAGGGCGTCTTCACCCCGCTCACCGGTCCTGATCCTTACAACCTCTTCCACCGGGGTGACGAAGATCTTGCCGTCGCCGATACGCCCGGTCTTGGCGCCCTGCTCGATGGCTTCCACCACCTTGCCGACCACCTCATCGGATACGATGATCTCCATTTTGATCTTGGGAATGAAGTCGACCACGTACTCGGCGCCACGGTACAGTTCCGTGTGTCCCTTCTGCCGGCCGAACCCCTTTACCTCACCGATGGTGATCCCCTGGATCCCAATCTCGTTGAGGGCCTCTTTGACCTCGTCAAGCTTGAAAGGTTTGATAATTGCTTCGACTTTCTTCACGGCAGCTACCTCCGCAGATTTTTCAATGAGGACGGATTATAGAGAGCTTGGTCTCAAATTGCAAGTTCAATAAAGCCATCAGCCAGCAATTTAAAGCAAATTGTTTGCCAACCATGAGGAGGGAACGGAAAGTCATGAAAGGGCAGTAATCTTGCGGCTTCGGACGCGGTCGGCGGCGGTAGAGAAAAGGCAGGAACAGAGTATAGCCTAAAAATTAGGACGTGCAACCCAGACAGTGCCTATTTTTTGTGCACCAGCGGCCGACTGAAGAACAAAAAAAGGAGCCTCCGCAAAGAGGCCCCTTTTCCAGACAGCAAACACCTGCAGGGTTACAGCACGAACAGCATTTCCCTGTAGGTCGGCAGCGGCCAGTACTTGGCTGCCACGATTTTCTCCAGTGCATCGCCATCGGCGCGCAGGTCGCCCATTTTGGCAAATACGCTGTTCTTGAAGGCGGCGGCCTGCTTCTCGACGTCGGCGATGTTGAGCGCGTCGTCGAGCGCCTTCTCGAGAGCCTTCACGTTGCCGTTCATGGAGGCCAGCTTCTCGCTGACAGCCTCCAGGAGCTCGGTCTGGGCGGAGACGTCCAGCTTGGCGGAAACGGCGCTGACCGCGTTGATGGAGGTGGCCACTTCGGTGGCGAATTCCATGGCGGCCGGCAGGATGCTCTGCTTGGCCATGTCGATCATGGTCAGGGCCTCGATGTTCAGGGCCTTGACGTACTGCTCCAGCATGATCTCGTAACGTGCGTGCAGTTCCTTCTCGTTGAAGACGCCATGGGCGAGGAACGCCTCTACGGCCTCTTTGCTCACCAGTTCCTTGAGAGCTTCCGGAGTGTTGGGGATGTTGGGCAGGCCGCGTTTCTTGGCCTCCTCGACCCACTCGTCCGAGTAGTTGTTGCCGTTGAACACCACGCGCTTGTGCTTCTTGGCGGTTTCCTGGAGAAGTTTCTGCAGGTCGGCGTCGAAATTCTTCGACTTCTCGAGCTTGTCGGCGAACTGCTTCAGCGCCTCGGCGATGATGGTGTTGATGATGATGTTCGGGCCGGAGATGGAGAAGGAGGAGCCGAGCATCCTGAACTCGAACTTGTTGCCGGTGAAGGCGAACGGGGAGGTCCTGTTCCGGTCGGTGGTGTCTTTCGGGAGCGCCGGCAGGGTGGTTACGCCGATCTTCATCATGCCGCCCTTGGAGGACGATTTTGCCTTGCCAGCCACGATCTGGTCGAGGATGTCGGCCAGCTGCTCGCCGAGGAACATGGAGATAATGGCCGGCGGTGCCTCGTTGGCGCCCAGGCGGTGGTCGTTGCCGGCGTTGGCGCAGGAGCAGCGCAGCAGCCCGGCATAGGTGTCAACCGCTTTGATGGTTGCCATCAGGAAGGTCAGGAACTGGGCGTTCTCATGCGGGGTATGACCCGGCTCGAGCAGGTTCTGGCCGTCGTTGGAGCTCATGGACCAGTTGTTGTGCTTGCCGGAGCCGTTCACGCCGGCAAACGGCTTCTCGTGCAGCAGGCAGACCAGGTCGTGCCTGAGGGCCACGCGCTTGAGCACCTCCATGACCATCTGGTTGTGGTCGGTGGCGATGTTGGTGTTTTCGAAGATCGGGGCGATCTCGAACTGTCCCGGCGCCACTTCGTTGTGCTGGGTCTTGGCGGTGACGCCGAGTTTCCACAGCTGCTCGTTCACTTCCTTCATGTAGGCAAGGACTCTTTCCTTAATGCTGCCGAAGTAGTGGTCTTCCAGCTCCTGGCCTTTGGAAGCCATGGCGCCGAACAGGGTCCGGCCGGCCAGCATGAGGTCGGGCCTTTCCAGGTAGAAGGATTTGTCCACCAGGAAGTATTCCTGCTCGGCGCCGACCGTCGAGGTAACCCTGGTGGCGGTGGTGTTGCCGAACAGCCTGAGGACGCGCAGAGCCTGCGTAGAGAGCGCTTCCATGGAGCGCAGCAGCGGGGTCTTCTTATCGAGAGCCTCGCCGGTGTAGGAGCAGAAGGCGGTCGGGATGCAGAGGGTGACGACGTTGGCCTCTTCCCTCAGGAAGGCGGGGGAAGTGCAGTCCCAGGCGGTGTAGCCCCTGGCTTCGAAGGTTGCCCTCAGGCCGCCGCTGGGGAAAGAGGAGGCATCCGGCTCGCCCTTGATCAGCTCTTTGCCGGAGAATTCCATCAGGGCGCCACCTTCGGACGGCGAGATGAAGGAATCGTGTTTTTCAGCGGTGATGCCGGTCATCGGCTGGAACCAGTGGGTAAAATGGGTGGCGCCTCTTTCGATGGCCCACTCTTTCATGGCAGTAGCGACGACGTCTGCGATGGAGGGGTCCAGGGGCAGACCTTCGTCGATGGTTTTTTTCAGGTTTTTGAAGACATTTTTCGGCAGTCTTTCTCTCATAACTGCCTGATTAAACACGTTCTGCCCAAACATTTCCACGTTACTGCCTCCTTTTTATACAGCTGTGAGTAAAAAATAAGCAGGTTGCTTATTCCGGTTTCGAACTTTTGAGGGGTTACGAACCATTGCCGAAATTCCCGATTTTGACAGCAAGAGGAATGCCAACTCTTAATGAGCTAGTGGGCCCAGCTGGCGCTATTTTCTACAGCCGCCAGATCATTGGCGCTAAAAGCAGGCGGGGCCAGGGAAAGGTTCCTTTTCCCATTGCCCTGAAGGCAGGTGCCGGAGGTCATCTGTGCGCTCCAACAATCAGCGGAGAAATCCGGCCGCTGCACACAAAAGAGGCAGCACCCGGTGGAATCGACTAGTATCGAGGCAGCAGGCGGCTCGGCTCACACTTGCCAACGCCCGCCGGGCAGGCTATAGTGTGGCGCGCGAAAGCGGAGCACTCCCCTGGCAGGCCGCTACACCGGCAGCAGGACGCCAGCCGGGCCGCGCATTCTTTTATTAATCAAGCGCCTACACAAGCTGGATCTTTGCCGGCGTCCGGCCGCTAAACGGACTCCATCTCCGGCCCGACCGGCGCGCCCCTGAGTGAGCTATGAATAGATCGGGAACCTTGCAGACAGCCGCAACCGCGGCACGACCACTCCTGCAGGCGGCGCTCTGCGTGCTGCTCGCCACCTCGGCTTACGGGGATTTCTACCGGTACGTCGGCGATGATGGCGTGGAGGTCTTCACCAACACACCTGTCAAAGGGTGCGTCAAGGTGATGCGGGAAGGAAACCGCAAGGCGGAGGCGAGGCATGAGGCGAGGCATGAAGCGAGACAGGGAGTTTCATCAGAGCCGCCGTCAGCACCGCAAGATCCGCTGCTGCCGGTAAAAGGGGTGGTAACCTCGAAGGTTGGCTGGCGGCACGACCCCATCGACGGCGGCATCAGGCACCACAACGGAGTGGACATCGCGGTGCCGGTCGGCACCAAGGTGAAGGCGATCGCCGCAGGCAAGGTGGTGGAAAGCGCGCCGCATGGCGGGTACGGAAACCTGGTCACCATCGAGCACCCGGACGGCAGCACCTCTTTGTACGGGCACAATTCGCAGTTGAGCGTCAAGGCCGGCGACCAGGTGGCGGCAGGCGACGTCATCGCCCTCTCCGGCTCCACCGGCAGGTCGACCGGTCCTCATCTGCATTTCGAGTTGTGGCGAAACGGGGCGAACGTGACGGAGGCGTACCTGAGAACCGGGGCCGGCATCCCGGACGTCTCGGGGGGGATCAGGAGCTACCTGCACAAGGACGGGTCAATCGTTTTCACCAATCTTAGATAACCAGCCTACCTCACCAACTGTTCCCACTGTCCTGAACTCCCTCCCCACGGGTGAGGGAAGCCTCGCATCTTCCTCGAAAGTTCCCTTACATCCTTTTCTTCACGTGCCTGGTCGCCGGTGCGTTCCACGGGTCGTCCGGCCAGGGGTGTTTGGGATAGCGCCCTTTGAGTTCCTTGCAGACCTCACGGTAAGCCCCATTCCAGAAACTCTTCAGGTCGGCGGTAACCTGGATCGGCCGGCGTGCCGGCGACAGCAGGTGGATGACGACCGCTACCCTGCCGAAGGCGATGCGCGGCGTTTCGGCCAGCCCGAACATCTCCTGCAGCTTGACGGCCAGGTAGGGCTCGCCATCGGCCGGGTAGTGCAGCTGGACGCGGGAGCCGCTGGGGACTGGCAGGTGGGTCGGCGCACCCTCGTCGACAAGTTTCTGCTCTTTCCAGCTGAGCATCCCCCTGAGCGGCGCCAGCAGATCCACCCGCGCCAACTGGGCGAGCGTCCTAACCCCCTCCAGGTACGGCAGCAGCCAGTTTTCCAGGGTCGCCGCCAGCACTTGGTCGGAGAGGTCGGGCAGACCCTCCTCCGGAAGCACCCGCGCCAGGAAGTTCACCCGGTTGCGGAATTCCTGCGCCTGATCGCTCCAGTTCAGCCCGACGATGCCGGGACCGCTGACGATCCCCTTTATCAAGGCGGCGCCGATCTCCTCCCTGGCGGGGGCCGACGGCCGCTCCGAAAGGAGAATCGCTCCCAGCCGCTCCTCTTCGCGGGCAACCACCCTCCCCTCGCGCTCGTCCCAGAACACCGCACGCCCCCTGGTGATGGCCGCGGAGCACTCCGAGCGGATCGATTCCAGGGTCACCGCGCTGGCCATGTGCACCTCCCCCTCCGCGGCACCTCCTTCCACGTCGACCGCCACGATGAAAGGCCGCCCCCTCAGGTTGCTGCGCTGGGAGAGACGGGCGCCACTGCCGTTGGCCATCAGGTAGCGTCCGGAGCCAGGGATTCTCTCCTTGGCGACCCGGTCCGGGTACGCCTTCATCAAGAGCTCGCCGGCCAAAGCGGCGTCTCCCATTTTTCGACCTGATCCCTCCGCGAGCCCAAGCGTTTTCCTGAAGTAGGCGGCCACCCGCTCGACGGTACGGCTTCCTTGCGGATCGAGCCCCTCTTCCAGCGCCTCCACCCGGTCCAGCACGTCGCTCTCGGAAACTGCCTGTTGACCACGCGGCAGGATATCCCGCTCGGAAAGCAGCGCTGCCAGGGTGCAGGCAAAAGGCCCCTCCCCCCTGTCGGCGGCCGCGGCCAGCATGGCAGCGAAACGCGGGTGCATGGGAAGAGCTGCCATTTTCCTCCCCAGGGCGGTGATGGCGCCCGCAGCATCGAGGGCACCCAGCGCGCGCAGGAGGTTTCGCCCCTCGGCCAAATGGGCGGCGGGAGGCTGGTCGAGAAAGCTCAGGGAGGCAGGGTCGGCCACACCCCACAGCGCGAGATCGAGGGCCAGCGGCGTGAGATCGGAAACCCGGATCTCGGGCGGAGTGAAGGGGAGCAGGGTCTTCTGGGTATGTTCGGTCCACAGGCGGTAGCAGACGCCGGGAGCCACCCTCCCCGCCCGGCCGGCACGCTGTTCGGCGGAGGCGGCGGAGATGCGCAGGGTCTCCAGGCGGTTGAGCCCGGTCGAGGGATCGAAGCGGAGCTGGCGGGAATAGCCGGTGTCGATCACCACCCGCACGCCTTCGATGGTGAGGCTGGTCTCGGCGATGTTGGTGGAGATTACCACCTTCCTGCGCCCGGCGGGGAGGATGGCGCGCTCCTGCTGGGCGAAGGGGAGGTCGCCGTACAAAACGGCCACCATGATATCGGCGCCCACCCGCTCCTGGAGAAGCCTCTCCAGCCTGCGGATCTCCCCGGCCCCCGGCAAAAAGACCAGGATATCGCCGCCGGTCTCGGCGAGCGCGGCCAAAACGGCAGAGAGGGCGACCTCGGGCAGCCTTCCGGCGGGGTCAGACTTCAGGTAGCGGATATCGACGGGGAACTGCCGCCCGGGGCTGGAGATAAGCGGCGCCCCGCCCAGCAGGTCCGCGACCGGCGCGGCGTCCAGGGTGGCGGACATGACCAGGATGCGCAGTTCCTCGCGCAGCCCCTGCTGCACGTCACGGCAGAGTGCCAGGGAGAGATCGCAGACGAGGCTTCTCTCGTGGAACTCGTCGAAGATCACCGCGCCCACACCTTCCAGGCCTGGGTCGCTCTGCAGGCGGCGGGCCAGGATCCCCTCGGTCACCACCTCGATGCGGGTGGCAGCGGAAACCTTGCGTTCGAACCGGATGCTGTAGCCCACCCGTTTTCCCACCTCCTCCCCGAGGCAGGAGGCCATGTAGCGGGCGGCGTTGACCGCGGCCAGGCGGCGCGGCTCGAGCATGACGATACGCTGGCCGTTGAGAAAGGGCGCGTCGAGCAGCGCCAGCGGAACGCGGGTGGTCTTGCCGGCGCCTGGAGGCGCCTGGAGCACGGCGACATTGCCCTGCTCCAGCGCGGCCGCCAGTTCCGGCAGGAGTGCGGTGATTGGAGGGTTCTGCATGACGGGTATCAGGTGAGGAGGTGCAGGGTTTCCAGGGTGACGCCGGCCAGGGAATCGACCACCCGGACGGCGCCGGTCAGCCGCTCGGCGGGGTAACTGTTGGTAACCGCCAGCACCTGGAGACCTGCGCCGGCCGCCGAGGTGATGCCGGCGGGGGTATCTTCCACCGCCAGGGAGCGGCCGGGAGCGATGGAGTCGGGGAAACGCTCCTGAAGCCGCCGGACGGCAAGCCGGTAGCTTTCCGGGTCGGGCTTGCTGGCCGACACCTCATCGGCGGTCACCAGGCAATCGAAGGCACCGGTCAGGGAGAGCTGTTCCAGGATGGGATCGATATCGCTCCTGAGCGCCCCGCTGCACAGGGCCAGCGGCAGGTTGCCGGAAATGGAACTGATCAGCTCCACCACCCCGGGATAGGCCGCGACGCCGGTGGAGACGATATCGAGAAAGGCCTGGGCCTTTTCCTCCATCAGTTTTTTCAGCTGCTGGTCCGGCAGCGTCCGGCCGGCGGCCCGGAACACCTCGCGGAAGGCGTCGCGGTCGTCGAATCCCATGTAGATATCGATGTATTGCTGCCAGGAGTAACCAAGGCCAAGCGGCACCAGCAGTTCCTGGAATGCCTTGTAGTGAAGCGGTTCGGTGTCGACGATGATGCCATCGAAGTCGAAGATCACAGCGTCAAGCATGCGGTGGCTCCTTTTTGATGTGAGGAGTTGTGGATCGGAGCGATGACGGCCCGTCTCCAGCTGGAAGCGGAAATAATGGCAGAAAACAGCTGCCAGCGCCAGTAAAAACCTGGCCACAGTCCCATCTCCGGGTCGTTGTCGTGACCGCAGCAGGGGTGGAGCCAGGGAAGCCAGGGGACGGGCGGCGTCCCTTATCCTCCCCTCGCGGTGGGGGGAGAGGATAAGGAAAGGGGATTTGGCTGAAAAGGCTACTTGAAGTAGAGGAAGATGGTTCCGGCGGTCAGGGCGACCTGGGAGACGATGGTGGTGAGATCCTTGATCTCCCTCAGCCAGGCGATGTGGTCGTAGTTCTGCGGGACTACGATGGTGTCGCCCGGCCACAGGGTGCGGGACATGAAGCTTCCGAAGTGCCAGCGTTTTTCGCTTTCGTCCCAGCTCAGGCCGAAGGAGGACTGTTCCCTGCTGGTAACGGTGCCGTCGACACGCACCACGTAGGTATCGCCGGGCGCGGCTTCGCTCACCGGGCCTCCGGATTTTTTGAGATAGCCCGAGATGGTCTCCCGGTCCTGGTAGACGAAGGTGGTCGGGTTGTAAACCTCGCCGAGTACGCTGACCACGCTTGGGGTGACGGGCACCTCCAGCTCGTCGCCTCCCATCAGCTCCAGGTCGTACTCGGTTTTCGCCAGCTGCTCAGGTGGCAGCAAGGTGATGACAATGCGCCCTTCCGCCTTCTTGCTCTTTAGAATCTCCAGGTTTTTCAGCAGCGAGTCCAGGGAGGACTTGGTAGCCGCCATATCCTCGCTGCTCGACGCGACGGCAGAGGCTTCACTTTGCTTTTTCAGGATCTGCTGCTCGCTTCTGGCGATCACCTCGTCCATCCTTTTCTGCTGCAGTTCCTGCACCGACTTGCGGGTGAAACGCGCCCCGCGCAGGTAGGCGCGCCCGGTAAAGCCGCCGGCCCGGTTAATGACCGAGCTCAACCGCTCGCCGCTGGCGATGGAGTACATGCCCGGATAGCGGACCTCCCCCTTGAGCGTCATGAACCGGTCAGGTTCCGCCACCCAGTTGGTGATGCTCCTGACGATCAGCATGTCATCGGGCTGCAGGGTCAGGTTGGCGGCAGGATCGCCCGCCAGTACCTTCTGCAGGTCGAGGTTCACCCTGGCCGGCACGGCGACCCCGCCCTTCACCTCGATGCGGGTAAGTTCTGCGCTGCCCAGCAGGGCGTTACGTTTCAGGCTGCCACCGGAGGTCAGCAGGTCGCGCACCGTCATGTGCGGGTAAAACTGGTAGCTGCCGGGCTTCATCACCTCGCCCGTCACCGAGACCATCGGGTGCTCCTGCATGTCCCAGCGCGAGAAGACCAGCACCTCATCCTGCTCTCTTAGTTCCAGGTTCTCCCGGGAATCTCCCGCCAGCGCCTTGCCGAGGTTGGCGGAAAGCTTCTCCCGGTGGCGGTCAGGGAGTTGCAGCCTGGTGATCTCCACCGCTCCCAGGTAGGTATCGGGAAGCAGGGCGTCGAAACTGGGAATGAGTTCCTTTAACCGCATACCCTGGTGAAACTGGTAGGGGCCCGGCTTCGCCACGTTCCCTTTCAGGGTGACCAGCCCCCGCGTCTCGTCGTAGAAAGGAAACACCTTCACCAGGTCGCGGTCGGCGACGGCCACCGTGGAGAGCTCGTTCTCCAGGCCGCGCGTCCTCGGATGGTAGTCCAGGATGACGCGGGCGCTGTTCTGCTCCAGCCGCTCCACCTGGATCCTGGTATTGTCGGCGGCGGCGGTGATGCCGCCCGCCATATCAAGGAGCACGGGGAGCGTTTTCTCGCTCTTCAGCTCGTAGATGGCTGGGCGTTTCACCTCTCCGGCCACCGCGGCCACCGGCCCGATCAGGGGAACGAAGAGTGTGTCCCCGTTTTCAACCCTGAGGTCGCGGCTGCGATCCCCGGAGAGAAACATGGCGTACAGGTCGATCTCCTGGACGGTCTTCCCCCCTCTGAGCAGCCGCACCCTGCGCAGCGAGCCGTTCTTGGTGGGACCGCCCGCAGCCGACAGCGCGTTGATGGCGGTGGCCAGGGAGCTGACCGTGTAGGAGCCCGGTTCCCGCACCTCCCCCACCACGAAGACCTGGATGCTGCGCAGCCTGCCGAGCGTTACGTTCAACTCGTACCCCCGGAAGTAACGGGAGAACGCCTTGTCGATCACGGCGCGCAGTTGCGAGTAGTTGAGGCCCCACACCTTTACCGCGCCTACCTTGGGGATCACGATCTCGCCGTTTCGGTCCACCACCAGGTCGTAGCGTGCCTGCATGGAGCCCCACAGGTCGATCCTCAGCGCGTCTCCCGGTCCGACCACGTAATCGGAGCCGACCGGCTGGTTGTCGAGGGAGGCTGCGGCCGAGTTGCTGAAGAAATCGTAGCCAAACTGCCTGAGGGTGATCTTCTCGCCGTTTGGCTTGCGCGGCAGAGATGCTGTGAAGGTGCGCTCGGTGGGAGAATTCAGTTCGTCGGAGGGGAGCGGGGTGAGCGTCAACTCTTCGGAGGAAACGACTTCCTTGCCATCATTGGAGAAGCCGGCCACCCGCACGCAGTAGTGCTGGCCGTTCTTGAGGCCGCGCAGGCGGTAGGGGCTCTTCTTGACCTGGTCCTGCTTCTTCTCTACCTTGTCCAGGTCGCCGTGATAGGAAACCACGAAGCTGACCGGCTTGCCGGGGCCCTGTTCGGTGACGTACCAGGTCAAGACAATCTCGCCGTCGGCCGGCTCCCCTCTCAGCTCGAGCTTGCCGTTGGTGGCAGCATCCTGGCCCTGCTTGGAGGCGCTGTCGGCAGCAGCGGAGGCAGAAGTGCCAGCAGCAGCAGCGGCGGCAGAACTCCCCGCCCCGCCGGTTCCGCTGATCCCCGCCGAAGACAAAGCGTCACCGCTGTCGATCGCCGCGCGGCAGAGAGCGGGAACCAACAGGATCTGCAGGAACAGGAGCATCGCGACCAGGTATCTCATGCGAACCTCACAACTGACGTTTTAAGCAGACCGGGGTTAAGGCCTCCTGCAGGGGCACCCGGGAGGGCCCCTTTTCCGCTGCCACGGAGAGGAGTGGGATGACAGTGCCGGCCCCGAGGGACCGGGATCTGGCAGCCAGGTGAAGCCGAGAGAAACGCCCCGCTCAGGCACATTATAAAATAGAGAAGAGGATTCTAATTAGCAACTTAAAATGTTGAGGTAGGCACAAAAAACAGCGCCAATCGGAACGCTGCCTTTGGGGGAGGGTTGGAATAAAAAAAAGCAGCGTCTGAGAGACGCTGCTTTTGATGGTGATCCCAAGGGGACTTGAACCCCTGTTACCGACGTGAAAGGCCGGTGTCCTAACCACTAGACGATGGGACCTGAGACCGGTCGGTAACGCTACTGCGAGTCGATGCCGCCTGCTCTATCTGGTGCTGCATTGAGATTGATTGGCTGGGGTGCAAGGATTCGAACCTTGGGTGACGGAGTCAGAGTCCGTTGCCTTACCGCTTGGCGACACCCCATCAAAAGAGATACGTTAAATACCAGATTGCACCTGGCTAGTCAAGCTTTTTTACCAGCGGCAGCAGCACCCGCCTCGATGGCCTGGAGGTTGGCCGGGATGAAGCGGTGGTTCCTTTCGGGAAGCGCATGTTTGAGGCCGCCCGCCAGCGAATCGACGGTGACCGCGCCGGTCACCGCCACGTAGGCGCCAAGGGCCACCATGTTGACCATCCTGGCGTCACCGAGTTCCATGGCGATGTCGTTCATGGGGACCTTGATCAGGTCGATGTCCTCCCGGTCGAGGCCGGAAGCGTCCACCAGCGAGGAATTGACGATGCAGACGCCGCCCGGCTTGATCCGGGAACCGAAGCGCTCCAGGGAGGCCTGGTTGAGAGCCACCAGCGTGGAAGGGCTCCCCACCACCGGGGAACCGACCGCGCCCTGCGCGATCACCACCGTGCAGGTGGCGGAACCGCCACGCTTTTCCACCCCGTAGGCCGGAAAGTAGCTGACGTTCTTCCCTTCGTCTAAGGCCGCATAGGAGAGGAGGTTGCCACCGAGGAGCACCCCCTGTCCGCCGAAACCCGCTATCAGTACATCATGTCGCATCTTGTCCCCCATCGTTACTGCCGAGAGTTCGAGGATTACCTTGAGAGAGTCTCGTTCGACTCGTATTCACACCGTTGCTTCCGCCGGAAGATCAGCGCCCCGGGAAAGTCCTACTCCTGCTTGAAGATCCCCAGCGGGAAGTAGGGGATCATCTCTTCCGCGACCCGCTTGGTTGCCGCCAGCGCGTTCATCCCCCAGTTGGTCGGGCAGGCGGAGAGCACCTCGACGAAGGAAAATCCCTTACCCTGCGTTTGGTAGCCAAACGCCTCCCGGATTACCTTCTTCGCCTGCAGCACGTTCTTAGGGGTGTCGACCGCCACCCGCGCCGAATAGGCCACGCCGCCCAACTGGGCCAGCACTTCCGCCATCCGGATAGGGGCGCCGTCCTTCTTCTGGTTGCGGCCGTAGGGAGAGGTCGAAGTCTTCTGGCCAACCAGGGTGGTGGGAGCCATCTGGCCACCGGTCATGCCGTAGGTGGTGTTGTTGACGAAGAGCACGGTGATGTCTTCGCCCCGGTTGGCAGCGTGAATGATCTCCGCGGTGCCGATGGCGGCCAGGTCGCCGTCACCCTGGTAGGTGAACACGAAGTTTTCCGGCTTCGCGCGCTTGACGCCGGTGGCGACAGCGGGGGCGCGGCCGTGCGGGGACTCGACTACATCGATATCGAAGTAGCCGTAGAGAAAGACCGAGCAGCCCACCGAGGCGACCCCGATGGTCTTCTCCTGTACCCCGAAGTGGTCCATGGCGTCCGCTACCAGCCGGTGGATGGTGCCGTGGTGGCAGCCGGGACAAAAGTGGGTCTGGACATCTTTAAGACTTTGCGGTCTTTTGAAAACCTGTTGCATGCGATAATCCCTCTTTACCGCGGGAGACCTTCAGGCGTCAGCAGTTGCCGAAAACTGCTGAAGGAGCTCCTGCAGAAAATGCAGTGGAAACGACGGTGTTTTCTGCGAGATTCAGGCGTAGTGCTTCTTGATCTGTTCGAAGAGCTCCTCGGGTGACGGCAGCGACCCCGCACCCGGCGGCCTGCCGTAGAAGTTCACCTCTACGCCGGCGCCCACCGAAAGGCGGACGTCGTCCACCATCTGGCCGGTGTTCAGCTCCACTACCAGCACGCGCCCGGCCGTTTGGGCCGCCTTGGCGAGAGCCTGCTCGGGGAAGGGGAACAGGGTGACCGGGCGGAACAGCCCCACCTTGAGCCCTGCCTCCCTGGCCATGGCGACCGCGGTGTGGGCGATCCTGGAGACCGAGCCGAAGGCGGTTACCACTAGCTGCGCGTCGTCGGTGCAGTACTCCTCGCTCAGGCACTCCTTCTCCTTCATGACCTGGTACTTGGCGTGCAGGTGCCAGTTGTGCGCCTCCAGCTCGCCGTCGCCCAGGAAGAGGGACTTGACAACTTTCTGCTCGCCCTCCCCCTTGCCACGCACCGCCCACTCCTTGCCGGGGAGGTCGCGTACCGGGCGGGAGTTGGCGACCAGGGCCTCCTTCATCTGGCCGATCACCGAGTCCCCCAGCAGCATGACCGGGGTTCGGTAAAGGTCGGCCAGGTCGAAGGCGTGCATGGTGAGGTCGTACATCTCCTGTACGCAGTTCGGCGCCAGTACGGGAATGCGGTAGCCGCCGTGCCCCCCTCCCCTGGTGGCCTGGAAGTAGTCGGACTGGGAAGCATCGATCCCGCCGAGGCCGGGGCCGGAGCGGGAGATATTGATGATGACGCCGGGCAGCTCGGCGCCGGCCATGTAGGAGATCCCCTCCTGCTTCAAGGAGATGCCGGGGCTCGAAGAAGAGGTCATGGCGCGCACGCCGCAGGCGGAGGCGCCCAACAGCATGTTGATGGCCCCGATCTCGCTTTCGGCCTGGATGAATTCGCCGGAGAGCTTGGGAAGCTCGCGGGAGAGGTATTCGGGGATGTCGCTTTGCGGAGTGATGGGATAACCAAAATAGTAACGGCAGCCGGCCTCGACGGCACCCATGGCGGCGGCCTCGTTACCTTTTACGAACAGGCGCTTTGACACTTGGTCCTCCTGGAGAAAGGCAGCCGTAGAGCCCGGTGCCCCTCACACAACAATCACAGTTTTGTCTACAGCTCAAACAGGATGGAGTAAGACAGTCAGGCTGGAGATAATTGTTTGAAAACAGATATGGCAACGTCAGGACAGATTTCGGCGCAGAGAGCACACCCGGTGCAAAGCTCCTGAGAGGAAGCCACAGCCGGAGTGTAGCCCTGGATGTTGACCTTGTCGCAGAGTTGAATCAGCTTCTTCGGGCAGGCGACGGTGCAGATACCGCACCCTTTGCATCTCACTTGATCAATCTCAATTCTTCCCATTGTCACAATCCCTCATAAATCAGGACGACCTTGTTCGGCATCCAGTTAGCCGAGAAAACTAACAGAAATAAGTCTGTTGAGTCAACTTTTTTTGCTTAAAACAAATATTTAACCCTTGCTTTTGGGGTCCCCTGTAGTTTAATAGAATAAATTAGAATCCTCTAAAAAATGAAAGGAGGAGCAAACAGATGGCATCATCACTACTGGAACTGACGGCCAATATAGTCTCTTCGCATGCGTCGGTTACTGAGATGTCTGGCGAAGACCTCCTTCTGGAACTGCAGAAGGTACATGGGGCGCTGCAGAAACTGGAAGAGGAAAGCGGCGAAGTAATGGAAGGGGGCGAAGGCAAGGGCCCGGCCCTCTCGCTGAAAAGGGCATTCCAACCGGACCAGGTGAGCTGCATGCTGTGCGGCAAAAGCGGCATGAAGACCCTGGCCCGCCACCTTGCCCAGGTTCACGGCATGAAGCCCGGCGAATACAGGAAGCAGTTCGGCATCCCGAGTAACCAGGCGCTGACCGCCAGGAACTTCTCCGAGGCCCGCAGAAGGATGGCCCAGGAGAAAGGGCTGGCGGACAACCTGGCCAAGGCCCGCGCGGTGCGTGCCGCCAAGTTGGCAGCTAAAAGTGGCGGGGAAAGGAAACCGACCAAGCCGCCGCGGACTCCAAAACACAAGAGGATGAGCGCCTGATCCTGGCGCTGAAGAAATGGCAGATGATAAGCCGCCCAGAGGGTGGCTTCTTTTTTGTCCATGCTCCGGAAAACCGTTGGAAAGCCCCCAGGCAAGTTTTTAATCTAACCCTTACTACTTCCGTTTCGCCGGGCCCCGCTTACTAAGCACTCCCGTTTTTCGTGGTGCGCGTCCGGAACCTGCCGGCGCCCCCTTTCTCCTGAGCCTGGTCACCTCTTCCGGGGCCAGGAACCTGAACTGGCCCGGCTTCAGGTCACCGATCTCCAGGAAGTCGTAGCGCGAGCGCTTCAGCCTGACCACGTTCAACCCCACCGCCTCGCACATCCGCCGCACCTGCCGGTAGCGCCCCTCATGGATGGTGATGGATATCCAGGAGTTATGCTCGCTTTCGCTTACCGGCACCACTTTGGCCGGAGCGGTCATGCCGTCTTCCAGCTTCACCCCATCGGTGAGCCTCTGGATCTGTTCGGGAGAAACGTGACCGCTCACCCTGACCAGGTATCCCTTGTCAACTTCGTGCGAAGGGTGCATCAGGGAGTTGGCCAGCGCGCCGTCGTTGGTCAGCAGCAACAATCCCTCGGTGTTGTAGTCCAGTCGGCCGATGGGATAGACCCGCTCCTTTACCCCCTTCAGGAGGTCGGTAACGATCGGGCGGCCTTCCGGGTCCTTCATGGTGGTCATATAGCCGACCGGCTTGTAGAGCAGGAGATAAACCCGCTTTTCCTCGATGGTCAGCGGTTTGCCGTCCACCGTGATCAGGTCGTTATCGGGGTCGGCCTTGCTCCCCAGTTCCGTCACCACCGTGCCGTTGACCGCCACCCTGCCGTCCTCGATGATCTTCTCGGATTCACGGCGGGAGGCAATGCCTGCCTGCGAAAGTATCTTCTGTAAACGCTCCTGCATGTCACTATCTCCTGAACGGAACATCCGGCGCCATAACTGGTGGGAGGATCCGTTACGTTTAAACGTCAACTACTGACAATCTTCAGCCAACTCCATCATCTCTTCGGAGAGGAGGGGTAGGATGGGGATGGGGCCCCTAACGGGCCGACTGTGGTGTACAGCCACAAGCAATCCCCCTGTCCCCCCTTTATCAAGGGGGGGACGTGTGCTGCTGGTTACCCTTTACCTTTTTCGGTGCCTCAAAGAAAAAGGCGCTCCATTCGGTGCTGGGGCGCCTTTTTCACACGTCTCTATCTCCGGCCCCTCCCTTTGAGGGTGGGAACCAGGGGTACTATTCCACGAAGCGCGACATTTTTCTGAACTTCTGGTAGCGCTGTTCGATCAGCTCGTCGGCAGGGATCTTCTTCAGTTCAGCAAGGTTTCTGGTCAGCGCCTCGTGCAGTTTCGCAGCCATTCCCTCGTGATCGCGGTGGGCGCCGCCGGCCGGCTCGGGAACGATCTCGTCGATGACGTCGAGTTCCTTGATGTCCTTGGCGGTAAGCTTGAGCGCTTCGGCGGCCTGGGCGCCTTTGGTGCCGTCGGACCAGAGGATGGCGGCGCACCCTTCGGGGGAGATAACCGCGTATACGGAGTGCTGCAGCATCAGGATGCGGTCGCCGACCGCGATGGCCAGAGCGCCGCCCGAGCCCCCCTCGCCGGTGATGACCACGATGATGGGAACAGTAAGGCGTGCCATCTCGCGCAGATTGCGGGCGATGGCTTCGGCCTGTCCGCGCTCCTCCGCGCCGATGCCCGGGAAGGCGCCCGGGGTGTCGACGAAGGTGATGATCGGCAGCTTGAAGCGCTCGGCCATCTCCATCAGGCGCAGTGCCTTGCGGTACCCTTCG